>DASPLL010000079.1:0-2531 GCA_035627615.1 Clostridia bacterium | reverse complement strand
TCTGAAATACCTGAAGCACTATTTCAAAGTCATAAGGCAGAATATATCAAAAATGCGATAAAACTATTGGAAAAGGAAGGCTGCGTCATTACCCCTCCTACTGTACCGGCCTGATATACTAAATAATTATCTTCAACTTTTAAGAGCAGCAGTTCCTGGTGCTCCTGTTTGCTTGCAATAAATTCTTCTTTTTTCTTTCAACCTATCCTCCTCTTCAGAACCCTATTTCACTACAGATTCTTAGTATTTATTGTTATACATTATAAAAATTATACCATTCTTTATTTATAACACAAAAAGGTATTTTATATCATAATAATATCTTTAAATGTCTATAAAAAAATTTATGATTTTTTGAAACAAAACAGAGACTATTACAGTATATATTTACAGAAGTGCATTTAATATAAAATTAATATATTTAACACTATCTATAATATATTTTATAAAATGCATATTTATAGTTAATTATATTAATGTATATGTTGACAATCTTAATATAAGGACTATAATTAGTTTAACTGGAAAAATATTATGTATGAGGTGAGCTTATGAAACGAGAGGTTATGGGCCAATGCCCTATATGCAGCGGACCAGTAGAGATAACTGAAATAGCCTGCAATTCTTGCAAAAGTACTGTGCGGGGACATTTCAAACCCTGCAAATTCTGTACTTTATCTCAGGAGCATAAGGATTTTGCAGAAGTATTTATAAAGAACAGGGGGAATATAAAAGAGATAGAAAGAGAGTTGGGCATATCCTATCCTACTGTTAAAAGCAGGTTGGATTCACTTATATCCGCACTTGGCTATAAGAGCCAGGCTATCAACAACAATGACAAGAAAGATGTACTGGAAAGGCTTTATAGAGGCGAGATCACCTCTGAGGAAGCTGTCAGATTATTAAATGATTAGGAGGAAAATATTATGGAAGAGAAAATGCTGATACTTAAGATGCTTCAGGAAGGTAAGATCACGACCGATGAAGCAGTAAAGCTTTTGGAAGCACTGGAAAAGGGCAGCGCAAACACAGCGCCCTCCGGTTCCAGGATAAACGAAATAAAAGATGAGCTTGCTGCCAAGCTGAACGAGATGAAAATAGATGAAAAGCTCAATAAATTTGGCGAGAAGGCTACCAAGTTCGCTGAGACTCTGGGAGAAAAAGCCGGCAAGCTGGCAGGACAATTAGGTGAAAATATCAATACAGACAAAATAGGCAACAACACAGAAAAGTTTACTGAAGAGTTTGCTAAAAGAATGGAAAGCTTGGGACAGGATATTGCAGAATCTGCAACTAAATTTGCAGATACCTTTGCCACCCAGTTCGGAAGCTTGTTTGAAGCCGGTTATGAGAAATACAGGTATAGCAGCAGTTATACATACCCGCTCGAAGAAAGCGCCAGTATTTTTTTCAGAACCAGCAGCTTTTCGATAAAGACCACTCCAAGTGATGCAAAAGAAATAACAGTGAATATATATGCTAATTCCAACATGCCCCAGCTGGTCATCGATGAGTATTTCAAGCTCATAACAGAGGCAGGGAATTACAGACTTTCTACCGAATTCCCCGGAAGGACCTGGGGAAGAATCGAAATACAATTGCCAAAAGGAATGGATACTCTGAGCATTTCGACAGAAAATGCAAAATGTGAAATCAGCGGCATGGAGGTCAAGTTCCTGAACTGCAGCACAACAAATGGAAGGGTAATCATATCCGGATGCAACGCCGAAGAGATAGAAGTACTTGCAGATAATGAAAAGGTGATCATGGATAAGGTGTCTGCAAGAACAGCAAACATCAGGACGTCAAATTCCAGAATAACAATAGAGGACAGCTCTTTAGACAATATAGACGCAAAAACCAGTAACGCGGCTATACAGGTAAGCACCTCACGGAAAGGGGATTCCTTAAGCTCAAATTACATTCTCAATACCACCAATGGCAAAATCGCTGTGGAACTGAAAACTTCAGAAGGTTTTGAGCACATGGTAGATGCACATACCACCATGAGCGGTATTGATGTTAAGCTTGCAAACCTTGTTTTTGCAATGGATAAGAAGAGTATAGGCATGCAAAGTACAGCACAGGTCAGGAGCGAAAACTTTGACACTGCATCCAGTAAAGTTACAATTAAAGCGAATACATCAAATGCACCAATAAGCATAGAGAATATTTAGCATAGTACCATTATTCATATTAAAAAGGCAGGGCATACAAAAATACAAAAATACCCCTGCCTTTTTCTAATTCCTTCTCTTCAGCAGCTTCAGCAATACCAGCACCCCTGCCCCAATCAGCAGCAAAGGCCATAAAAAATCTCTGTTCATATAAACCATACTCCAGGTTATTACTTCAAAGCTAAAGGCATAAGAAAGTACTCCGAAAAACATCAATATGGTTGCCGGTATCAAAGGCCAGCCGGAGCTTCCCATATAGGCTATGAAGTATATTACATAAAAAGCAAATCCGAGCAGTAAAAAAATGCCCGGTGCAACATATTTATCATTAAATATTCTTAGAAGTATTAGATA
>DASPLL010000078.1:0-13753 GCA_035627615.1 Clostridia bacterium | reverse complement strand
TCCCTACATGGGAGCGTGGATTGAAACAGATAATCGCTTGGTTCGGGACCAAGAGGTCACTCTATACCTTGTGCAGCATCAGGGGATTGGAATACCTAAGCCACGAAGAACAGCTTCAAAGCTTTCTGCAGCGCTTCATTGAAGAAGTACCAGTCGCTGGCTCCATGACATTCTTCGTATGTAAAATCAAAATTGAGCTTTTTCATTTCAATAGCATGAGATTATCTGCTCAATTCCGTAAACTTTTTTGTCATAGTATACAGTCCTGTCTTAAGATTAATGGTATAATTAACATATGACATATACTTATAGAACTGCAGGTGATGATATGTTTTTCAATTTTGGCTTTAACAATAAAACCATCAAGCAGCTTAGAATGGACCGGGGCTATACCGCAAAGGAGCTGGCGGAGAAGCTTAAGGTTGGAGTCTCTTTGATATTGAAGGTGGATGACCATAAGGTCAAGAATGTGCCGGAACCTCTAAAATCCAGGCTTATTCCTGTTCTCAGGGGAGATGATGATGACAAGGTACCCTGGTAAAAATATTGTGAAGAAATTGGATATCCTCCCTCTTGACTGGGAGGATTATTTTTACTATAATGAAAAAGTGAGTTCTCACTTACTTTTAGGGAGGAGATATTGCTCATGGGAAACAGCAGTGAAACACAGGACAAGATTCTTGATACGGCAACCAGGCATTTTGCAAGAAAAGGTTATCATGGTACCAAGACTGCGGATATAGCCCGGGATGCAGGGGTATCCGAGGGCGCGGTATTCAAATACTACGGCACTAAGAAGGAGATACTGCGGGCTGTACTGGACAGGATAACAAAAGTACTTGTTCCGGGTATAATGATCGGATCGGAAAAAGAGTTTCAGAATCTGATGCGTCTTACGGATCCAAGACAGGAAATAAAGGAATTTGTGAAAGCCAGGATAGAGAGGGTAAATGAAAATATCGATGCTTTCAGGATATTGATCAATGAGCTGCCTTATCACGAGGATCTGCTGGATGATTATACCGGACAGCTCATCCCGGGTGTAATCAAAATGATAGAAGGCTTTTTTATTATGGGGATTGCAAAGGGTGTATTCAGGGAGGTGGATCCGCATATAGCCGGAAGAAGCCTTATGGGAATGATGAATATGATAGTGCTTGAAAATAATATACTGAAAAAGCCTATTGAACTGGACAGGGAACTGGATATGGTGCTTGATATATTTATGAATGGAATATGTACTGAGAAAGAGGGTAAAGCATGAAAATAAAGAAAAAGCTCATTGTTCCTGTAGCTGTTACATTAATAGCAGTTATCGGATACATAGGTTTTACATATGTGAGGTCGTTAAGCTCTGAAGCACAGAACGGCTTTGTTTTCTATGGTACGGCTGAAGCGGAACAGATGAATGTCAGTACTGAAGTCAGCGGAAGAGTAAAGGAAATAAAGGTACAGGAAGGGCAGCTGGTTAATGAAGGCAGCCTGCTGGCAATCATAGACACTCCGGAAAACAGGATAAAGGCGGAACAATCGGAGCTATCCTTAGGCAGCGCAGAAAATGAGCTTGCCAGAACTGAGGAAGGTAACAGGGAAGAAGAAATAAATATTCAAAAAGCCCTTGTACAGCAGGGAGAAGCTGTTTTGAGCCAGGCAGAAGCCGGGCTGAAGCAGTCGGAGGCAATGGTCGGACAGGCGGAGCAGGGGCTCAAATCCGCGCAGGAGACTTATGAGCTGAAAAAAGAACAGCATGAGAATATAAAGATACTCTTTGACAATGGCGCAGCAACGCAGGAGGAGCTGGACAATGCAGAATATGCATTGAATACGGCGGCAAATTCAGCAGATAGCGCCAGGCATTCCCTGGACAGCGCCGAAGCACAGCTGGCAGCCTCAAAAGCGCAGGTTGAAAGTGCAAGGTCCCAGCTGGCAGCTTCTGAGGAAAAGCTAAAATTACTGGCAGCTGGTGCAACTGAAAGAAGTCTGATTGCTTCCAGATACAGTGTGGAGCAGGCTGAAAAAGGATTGGAGCTGACAAAGCTTACGCTGGATAAGAGCAACGTATTGGCGGCAAAGGGCGGAATCATTGAGACTGTGAATTTTAGCGAGGGTGAATATGTAGGTGTTGGGAGCCCTCTGATGACAATAGTTGATCAATCTGACCTATGGGTGAAGATATATGTGCCGGAAAAGGCTCTACCCGGCCTTAAGCTTGGTAATGCAGTAAATATCAGATGCGATTACCTCAAGGGAAAGGAAATAAAGGGGGAGATAATATATATTTCACCTGAAGCCGAGTTTACCCCGATCAATATAGTAACAAAGGAAGACAGAATGAAGCTAGTATTTGCAGTAAAGGTAAAGATTCTGGACAATCTGGACAGCATAAAGCCCGGTATGCTGCTGGATGTCTATGTAAAGTAGCGGGTGAGGGTTATGGAATATGCTATCTCGATAAAAGATCTTACAAAGAAATTCGGCAGCTTCACTGCAGTAAACAGCATTTCCTTTGATATTCCCAAGGGAAAGATATTCGGCTTTCTGGGACCTAACGGCTCAGGCAAATCAACCACCATAAGGATGATATGCGGAGTACTTAGCCCTACATCCGGTGAAGGGAAGGTTCTTGGCTATGATCTTAAAAAGGACACGGAAAGGATTAAGCAGAATATAGGCTATATGTCCCAGAAGTTCAGCCTGTACGAGGATTTGACGGTGGAAGAAAACCTGGATTTCTATGGAAATATATATATGATGTCAAAGGAACAGCTCCGGGAACGGAAACAGCAGCTTATAGAAATGGCCAACCTGAAAGGTAAGGAGAAGAGCCTTGCAGGGACACTTTCAGGAGGGTGGAAGCAGAGGCTGGCACTGGGCTGCTCTCTTATACACAATCCAAGCCTTCTTATTCTGGATGAGCCTACGGCAGGCGTAGACCCTGTTTCCAGGAGGGAATTCTGGAATTCCATAACACAGCTGGTCAGCGGCGGAATAACAGTGCTTGTAACGACCCACTACATGGATGAGGCCTCAATATGCGACATGATCGGATTCATATACAATGGCGACCTTATTACCATACATACTCCGCAGGAGCTGTATGATAAGCATAATACACAGAATCTGGAGGACATATTCATATATTACGTGAAAAAGCTGACTAACAAGGAAGTGATATCCTCATTCGGAGACCTCAAAGCCAAGAGGCGGGAAGGCGGGATGAAGGAATGAAACTCAGAAGGCTTTTGACAATAACCAAAAAAGAATTCATACATATCAAACGGGATAAGGCAAGCCTCATGATGGCACTTGTTGCACCGATCATGATGCTGCTGATATTCGGATATGCCGTAAATACCGATGTAAACCATGTGGAGCTGGTGGTATGTGATGAGAGCAGGACCCAGGAGAGCAGGGAGCTTATAGAGAAGTTCAACAACTCATACTACTTCAAAACCTTTGAAATGGTGGAGTCATCAGATAAGGTGGAAGAATACATCGACAAGGGGACAGTAAAGGTGGGGCTGGTAATACCTATAGATTATGCCAGGGATATAAAAAGGAACCGCGCTGCTGAAATTCAGATATTGGTGGATGGTTCAGATCCCACTATAGCAAGGACTGCAATGTCATACTCAGTCATACTGGCTAATAATCACTCGATCAGGCTTAAGGAGCTCAGCACAAAAAAAGCACAGCTTTCTGCAGTCTCTGCTCCGGCAGTAAATGCCAAGCCATTGGTAATGTACAACCCCACATTGGAGAGCAGCAAGTTCAATGTGCCGGGTGTAGTGGGGCTGATACTTCAGAATATAACCATTATTCTTACTGCATTTGCGATGGTAAGGGAAAGGGAAAGAGGAACAATAGAGCAGCTCATAATGACTCCGGTCACTTCACTGGAATTGATAGTAGGCAAGCTTATACCTTATATACTGATTGGGTTCTATGATTTTATAGTAATTCTGATACTAAGCTATTTTCTTTTTGGAGTAGCTATAAAGGGAAGTCTGCTGCTGCTGATATTGCTTGGTACCATATTCCTTATAGGGGCACTTGCAATGGGAATGCTGATTTCAGCAGTGGCCAAGACACAGCTGCAGGCCATGCAGGCTGCAATGCTTTTCATTCTGCCGAGCGTGCTGCTTTCAGGCTTTATGTTTCCAAGGGAAGCAATGCCCAAGCTTATCTATGCCATAAGCTGCACCTTCCCTATAACCTATTTCCTGGAGATACTGCGGGGGATAATAGTAAAAGGGGTCGGGCTGAGATATCTTGCAGGAGTGACCTCCATACTCATGCTTCAGATAGCAGTGATAATTCTTATTACTATGAAAAAATTCAAGAAGACTTTGGACTAGTAAAGAAGAAGATGGGGTATTTTCCTGCGGCAAAGGAAGATACCCCTTTTTTCGCCGCAGGATACTGAGGCCAGAAATACTACCTGGATAGTTTTCTAATATTTTCATTCCGTAGTTCTTCGTTATAATCGGGATCATCTATGAAGCCTGAATCTTCTCCGAAGAATATGACACCACCGCCGCTGATCATGTTCTGAATTGGAACTATGGAGGCACTGGTTTTTTTGCCGTCACTATCACGATACATTTTCTTCACCTCAGGTATAGTATGTTCAAAAAAAATTATTTAATAAAGGACGCCCAATGGGCGCCCCTACATTTGCTTTTATCAGAACAACTGCGATATGCTGAGAGGGTCGGTGTTCCAGCTGTCTATTTCAAATTGCTGCTTATAATCTCTGGATAACACAAGCTTGTATTTCACTGTATTTTTACCGTCGTTTATCACAATTTTCACTTTTGCATAGGTAGATCTTTCAGGACTTTCTGCTCTGTGGGGATCACTTAAAGACCAAAGCTCGATCTCGCCTACTTCGAAGGTAAGCTTTTCAGCGCTGCTTATAAGATCTTCGACTATTTTTCTCTGGGCTGCCCTGTAATCGTTGTCTTCCTCTGCTATCCAATGTTTTATGGCTTCATCCCGGTTCTTGTACTTTATATCGTTAAGATGTTTTCTGACAATTGAGGTTACATCGGTCACTTCCTTGGAGGAGGAGTGGGTTGAGAACCCTGTAATATACCATTTATCATCCTTTTTCACCATCTCCACTGAATTGATATAATATAGAGCAAGGTTTATAGAAGCTTTATCCTCTGTGATACTTAGCTGATCAAAATAAATGGTTGGTGGTATATGATCCTCCCGTTGGTGAGTAGGTATCGGCATATTGTATCTTTTAAAGTCGACCAGCTTGTTTTCAAGCGCCTCCTGGGGAAGAGGATCATAAGTGTTGGTATATATTTCCTTAGCCTTATTCTCATATTTCTCATAGGTATCATTAAACTTGTAGTCCAATTGGAACATCTTAAGCAGTACTGTTTTGATACCGTACATATCGGCGTCATCATTCCTGATTTCATTCTGATGCACCTTAAGGTCACCGGCATCAATTTCTGTATTGTTTTCACTGTAGCCGCTTATTACATACAGCTTATCTTCTGCAGGACTCATGTAAAAGGTGGGAGAGCCAAGCTTGACAGTAGTTTTTTTCGTTGTTTCCGGGTTGAATTTTACCAGCAAGTACCTTGAAGGACTGTCAAGATCATTGTTCAGGGTGGTATAAAGTATATCTCCTGTCGATTTCATTATATATGAGCAGTATATTGGTCCATTTTCAATGGATTTGCTCTCCAGGGTCTTCAAATTCACCATACTGAGTACGCTCATGTAATCCTTTGTATATATAACGTTCGAATTGTCCGAATCGATATATATGCCGTTGGCTATGCTGGTAAAGCTTTTACTGCTGAAATCATAGAAGGCAATCATATCGTTGTAGTCATTATTCTTCATTTGAACTATATAACTACTGTCGCTGAATTTGCTCTTTATGAATGGAGTATAGCTGTCCACCGCAATTGATATGAATTCCCTCGAAGCGATATCAAATTCCATGCGCGAATTTATCATAAGGCTTCTTGAATCCTTTGACCAGCTCAAGGTGTTGTAGGAGTTCCACTTTTCCGCTGAGACCAGTTTCTGAAGCTGTCCGGGAATACTGTTATAGATGTATATATTGCTGTTTCCATCAATGAAGGCCAGGGATTTACCGGTCTCGTCAAAACGGAAATCCTTTAACGAAAGGAATTTACCGAGATTTTTGCTTTCACCGTTTTCTGTAGTAACCATATATAGATTGACTTCCTGCACCATATTGCCTGTCACAACCCTGCTGTTGAAGGCATCTGCGGCAGAGCTTCCCGTGGTCTGGTATGCCAGAACCATGCTGTAGTCAGGTGAAACAGCAAGAGGCTTCAGGTTCGGATCAACCTTCTTCACTGCTTCTACATACTTGTCTATTGGAAACTTGCGGGATTCCATATTCAAGTGTTCATATGGACTTTTATCCGGACGGGCTTCGGCCTGGCTTTCATCCTCTATGACGACCAGCTGGCCTTGCTTGACCGTACATCCGGACAGCAATGCAGTTATTATCAGTAATAAAAAAATTAGTCTTTTCATAGCTTCCTCCATTAGGTTCAGGCCAGAGTTATTATTATTTTAGTTCCCTTTTCGGGCGCACTGTTGATTTCTATGCTTCCCCCATGCTTATCAACAATTTCCTTAACGATCGACAGGCCAAGGCCCCAGCCCTCATTGTGACTGTTTCTGGACTGATCGACCATGTAATAGGGCTCGAATACATTTTTCAGGTTTTTTTGGTCTATCCCACAGCCATAGTCTGTGATTTCAAGTTTTACGCCTTTATGCCTCTTCAGGCTTATATCAATAACCGAAGACTTGCTGTACTTGATTGAATTATCGACAATATTTATAATCACCTGCTTGAACAGGTCCGGATCCACCTTCATGGTGATATCCTCAAGCTTCAGCCTGCAGCTTGTATTATACCTTTTCATTTTATACTGCATGGAATCGCAGGCATCCTCTATAAGCCGCTTAAGGTTTGAATCGGATTTGTTCAGCTCGAAGCTGTAATTTTTGAGCTTGGAAAGCTCGAGAAGCCTTTCCATCATCTTCAGCATCCTCTTGCCCTCTGAAGTAATATAGAAGAGACTTTTATCCCTTACCTCCTCATCGTTGGTTTTCCATAAAAGCTCGGTATATCCCAGTATCGTTGTGAGGGGGGTACGTATCTCATGGGTGAAATTATCGAAAAAATATTTTTGCTTTTCTTTTTCGTAGTTGAGCTTTGTAATCATATCCTTTATGCTGTCTGCCATTGAATTGAAGGTGGTGGAAAGCTCACCGACCTCATCTCTGGTGACTGCAGCTGCACGGCTTTCAAGGTTTCCTTCCGAAAACTGCTTGGTCACCTCATTCAGATTCTTTATAGGGTCGGTTAGCCTGTCGGATATGATAGTGCTGCCCAGCATCATGAATATCGATATGAACAAGCCCGTTAGGGCGAACATCCTTATTGTATTGCTTTTCATATTGTCTACTTCCGTGAGACTATATATGAAGGCCAGGGAGTAGGTATATCTGTTGCTTATGTTTACGGGCACTGCATAGTAGAATACCCTGTTCTTTCCGGGAGATATGAAATATGCCTTGTTTTTCTTAAAGGTCTCTTTGACCTCCGGTCTTATTGTTTCATTGGAGGTAGTCAGCTCCTCAGAGTCCCCAAGCAGTTCGTCGCCATAATATATCTGAACCCTGCATTTGACCAGCTCCTGAAGTACTGCTGCGAGATAATTGGCACTTGTATTCATAACGGCAGGAATCTCAAAATCATTCGGCGCCTTGCTCAGTGCATACTGTTCAATGTATATGGCTGAGTAGTTTCCCTGATTTTCAAGATATCTGAAGGTGGTACGCAGGTTGTAGCTATCGGTTATTTCAGTTATTATTGTTCCCAATATGATAAGCATGAAAAAAAGAGCACCCATATTAAGTGCAATGATCTTATGTTTCAGTTTCATACCTGTACCTCAAATTTATAGCCTATTCCAAACACTGTTTTTATGAAAAAGCTGTATTTACCCAGCTTTTTGCGAAGTCTCTGAACATGCATATCTACAGTTCTGCTGTCTCCTATGTATTCGAACTTCCATACCAATTCCAGGAGGTTCTCCCTGGAAAAAACCTTACGCTGATTCTCACATAAAAGCATAAGCAGGTCATACTCTTTAGGTGTGAGTATCATCTCCTCGCCGTCAATATAGACTTGCCTTTCGGAGGTATTTATCATAATGGGACCCAATTGTATGCTTGTATCCTCTTTGGTACCGGATTTATCGATCCTTCTGAGGACAGTCTTTATTCTTGCAGTCAATTCCCTGCTGTCGAAGGGCTTGGTGATATAATCGTCGGCGCCCAGCTCAAGGCCGTACAGCTTGTCCTTGATGTCATTTCTTGCAGTAAGCATTATTATGGGGGTGTTGAGCTTCTGGAGATTCTTGCACACTTCAAAGCCGCTGACATCGGGAAGCATTATATCCAGGATTATCAGATCCGGTGCAAATATCGGCGCAGCTTTGAGAGCCTGCTGACCCGTATAGCAGACACAGGTATCAAAGCCTTCCAGTTCAAGATTTATCTTAATTAAATCAACGATTGCCGGTTCGTCATCAACAATGAGTACTTTCAACAAAATCACCTGCCTAAATTCATTAATATAAGATAAACTGCGTTTATAGATATTTTATCATAAAATGGCGACGGTGTTGTATATAATTTGTAACATAAAATAGGGGCGATTCATGAATCGCCCCTACAAGGTTCTGGGGGTGGTGGGTAGAGCTGTTAAGGGGTAGTGTACTTTGATTGGGATGAAATTTGATATAGAAAATACTGTTAAAAAGAGGTAAAATAAGAGGTGTAGCTTTACCGGAGTAAAAGTATTGGAGGAATAATATGACGCAGACAATAGAGCATAAGGGCTTACTAAAGAGTATACTCACACTTTCCATACCCACAATGCTGGGTATGGTCTTTGAAACACTCTATGAAATAGTGGATATGGCATGGGTGGCAAAGCTATCAATAAACTCGGTGGCTGCAGTGACGATATTTGCTACCATATGGTGGATATTGAATATGGTAAATGATGTGGTTGGGACCAGTTCCGTCTCAATTATATCAAGATTCTACGGCTCGGGAAACAAGGAAAAGACAATAGAAGCCATAGAGCAGACCATAATATTCAAGTTCCTGCTTGCACTGTTAGTAGGTATTCTGATGAGTTTCATTATCCCTTTAATTTTAAGTCCATTGGCTGTAAATGAGGAAGTGCTGGGGCTTTCAACAGTATACGGAAGGATAAGGCTTATTACACTTCCGCTTGCATTTTCCTCCTATACTGTGAATACCGCCTTAAGGTGTATAGGGGATGCGAGGAAACCTCTTTATATCATGGCTTTCTCCGGGACATTGAACATGATACTTGATCCCATAATGATATTTGATGTCATACCCTTTATAGGGATCAGGGGTATGGGGCTGGGTATAGCCGGCGCAGCCTACGCTACTGTTATTTCCCAGGCATTAGCCTTTGTTGCAGGCTTATATATACTTATGGCCGGCAAGACCTATGTGCGGATAGGCTTCAAAAGGGGCATCTATTTTGTCAGAGCATTAGATATCAAGCTATTGACAATAGGTCTGCCGACAGGCCTGGAGGGACTTCTCAGAAATATCGGAAGCTTCCTGGTAATGAGATTCATAGCTTCTTATGGAGTGGTTGTGGTAGCAGCCTTCGGCATATGTACAAGGATAGTCGGCCTTATTGCAATGCCTATTTTTGGCCTGGAGATGGGCACCAGTGTTATTGTAGGACAGAGCCTGGGCTCTTCAGATTGTGGCAGAGCGGAAAAGGCAGGATATCTAACAGCCAGACTTGCTTTTGGATTTATGCTTGTTACAGGCTTGATACTTGTAAGCTTTCCGGGCTATATAATGAATATTTTTACTGATAGTGAAGAAATAATAAGAATTGGAATATCATTTTTGAGATATTTTGCTATTGCTGCACTTTTTATGGGACCGGCCGCATCACTGGCCTCAATACTTTTTGGGGCGGGTGATAATACACCGTCAATGCTTGGAGCACTGGTATCCGTCTGGATCGTGCAGCTTCCACTCCTCTATGTTTTTGTACAACTGCTGCATTTAAGTATAGAATGGGTGTGGCTGACATATATATTCGCGTATATTGTGCAGTTCCTTATCATATTTTACTTTGTGAGAAAGGGTAAATGGCGGGACAAATGCGTAATATAAAAACAGTCGCTAGTCATTAGTCGCTAGTCGCTAGGTTGAGCCGGACGTTGGAGAGGCAGGGGCGATTCATGAATCGCCCCTGCTGGATAATAAATTGAATAATTAAAATCAATATAAATCGGAGGGGTTAAGTATGCTGAATAAGAGTTCGGGGATTCCCAAGAGAAATGAGATACCGCAGGAGCATAAATGGAGGCTTGAGGACATATATGCTTCCAATGATCTATGGGCGAAAGACTATCAAAAGGTTAAGGATATGGCTGATAAGCTCTCTCCATATAAGGAGATCATGGGTGACAGTGCTGAAAAGCTGCTTCTATGTCTCAACCTCAGTACAGAAATGACAAGGGTTTTTGAGAAGGTATATGTATATGCACATATGAGAAGTCATGAGGATAGTAATAATTCTCTCTATCAGAGCCTTGCAGACCGTGTGGATTCCCTGGGAGTGACTGTGGGCAGCGCCAATTCCTTTATTACTCCGGGCATCCTTGCCATTCCTGATGAGCAGTTGAACGGCTATTTGAAGGAAAGCGAAGGACTGAGGTTCTACGGAAGATATCTGGATGAAATAAGAAGGGTTAAGCCGCATATATTAAGTGCCGCCGAGGAGCAGCTTTTAGCCATGACGGGGGAAATGGCCCAGGCTCCGGGGACGATTTTCAGCATGCTGAACAATGCCGATATAAAATTCCCCCATATAAAAGATGAAAAAGGCAATGAAATCGAGCTTACCAAAGGCAGATACATACAGCTGATGGAAAACAACGACAGAAGGGTGAGGAAGGATGCCTTCGACGGGTTGTACGGCGCTTATTCCAAGCAGAAGAACACTCTGGCAGCACTTCTTAATGCCAATGTAAAGGCGAATATTTTCGGCTCAAGAGCCAGAAAGTATGCTTCTGCAAGGGAGCAGTCACTTTTTGACGATAATGTGCCTGTAGAGGTATATGACAACCTGATAAATGCCATACATGACAACCTGGAGCTGATGTACAGGTATATAAGGCTCCGGAAGAGGATGATGGGGCTCGATGAACTACATATGTATGACCTTTATGTCCCCATGGTCAAAGAAGTTAAGATGGACATTCCCTTTGAAGAGGCAAAGAATATTGTGAAAGAAGGCCTTGGCCTTCTGGGGAACGCTTATATAAAGGATCTGGAAAAGGGCTTCGGTTCAGGCTGGATAGATATTTATGAGAATGAGGGAAAGAGAAGCGGAGCTTATTCCTGGGGCTGCTATGATTCCCACCCATATGTGCTCCTGAACCATACCGACACTCTGAACAATATGTTCACCCTGGCTCATGAAATGGGGCATGCGCTTCACAGCTATTATTCCGACGAAAATCAGCCCTACATATATGCACAATACAAGATATTTGTAGCGGAGGTGGCCTCAACACTCAATGAAGCGCTGGTAATGAATCACCTGCTCAAGAATACCGGGGACAGGATGAAGAAAATGTACCTGCTCAATTACTTTATGGAGCAGTTCAGGACTACTGTATACAGGCAGACTATGTTTGCAGAATATGAGAAGATCATACATGAAAAGGCGGAAGCCGGGGAAGCATTGACTGCAGAGGTACTATGCTCTATATACAGGGATCTGAATATTATGTACTATGGGCCGGATATGGTCGTAGATGCTCATATAGATATGGAATGGGCAAGGATACCGCATTTCTATACCAGTTTCTATGTCTACAAATATGCGACAGGCTTCTCGGCAGCCGTGTCCATATCGCAGCAGATACTGAAGGAAGGACAGCCGGCAGTGGACCGCTACCTGAATTTCCTGAAGAGCGGCGGTTCCGATTACCCGATCGAGCTGTTGAAGATAGCCAATGTGGATATGTCGACGACAGAGCCGGTAAACAATGCTCTCAAGCTCTTCAGCAGTCTCCTCGACCAGATGGAGGAGCTTCTGGATAAATAAGTTATTAATATTTCAGTTGAATTTTTCTCGGAATTGATATAGAATATAAATTGTCACAACAGCAAAGTGGGGGTATAGCGCAGTTGGGAGCGCGCTTGAATGGGAAGGCCCCCGAATGAATGGCATTCGCCGAAAAAACGAGAAATGCAGTAATTGCAACGGTTTTATAGATTGCATACAACAGAATACGGGGGTATAGCTCAGCTGGGAGAGCGCTTGAATGGCATTCAAGAGGCCAGGGGTTCAAGTCCCCTTATCTCCACCAAAAAGGTATCAAAGCCTTGTAGCAGAAGTGTTACAGGGCTTTTTTCATACTCTCTTATACCACTTGATTAACTGTCTGCTAAAAATGTAATCAAGGGGTGTATTAAATGGCTAAAATCTCTATGAAATTACCAACAAACCAATCAGACACTACTACTTTGCAAGACTTATTTAAAGATTTTCTACTACAGGGTAAGGTTAAGAACCTGTCAGAAGCAACCATGAAGTCTTACCAATGGCAGTTTAATGTATTTACAAGGTATTTACCATCTGATACCATGTTGTCAACAGTCACAGAAGCTACAGTCAAGCAGGTTATTGAAGCTATGCTAAATGAAGGCTCAAAGCCTGTGTCAGTAAATACAATGCTAAGGCATATGAATGCAGTATTCAACTATGCTTATTCTGTGGGGTTGGTTCAGAAATCCCCAAAGGTTCAACTATTGAAAGCACAGCAGGAGGTAAAAGAGTGCTACACAGAACAAGAGATAATTACCCTGCTAAAGAAGCCAGAAATAAAATCCACTTCATTCAGAGAGTTCAGAACATGGGCAATTATCAATACCCTTGTTGCAACAGGTATAAGGCTAAAGACTGTCAGCAACATCAAGATATGTGATTTAGACTTTGAGAACTGTCTTTTGAAGCTGACTACATTGAAAAACAAGAAGGTACAGCTATTGCCTATATCAAAGGCACTAATACCAATACTGAAAGAGTATTTGAAGTTTAGAAAGGGTACTGGGGATGATTACCTGTTTTGTAGTGAGTCAAACACAAAGCTATATGAAAACTCCATCTACCATGACATTGCAAGCTATAACACTTCAAGGGGAGTATCTAAGACCTCACCACATCTATTTAGACATACATTTGCAAAGCACTTTGTAAGAATGGGTGGTGACCCTATAAGACTACAGAAATGGCTTGGACACTCTACACTCAATATGACAAGGAATTACTGCAATCTATATGATACAGACTTACAGGATGTTGCAGACAGGTTCAACCTTTTGGAGAGTGTAAGTACTACAAATAAAGATAGGATTAAGATGAAATAGTTGTACTTACAGGGGTTGTGGTAATCAATACCATGACCTCTTTTTTATGCTCTTTTATCTTGTTAAAACTTGCTTCAAACGTAAGCGTCAAATACTGCCAGACCTCTCATTTAAATAATGTCAAGCTTTACTGCCCAGCCATTCATCAAGAGCGTTGGAAATTTCAACTCTAAACTCTTCATCTGACAGACCAAGATCAGTTCCGCGTTCATATGCCCGG
>DASPLL010000077.1:0-54573 GCA_035627615.1 Clostridia bacterium | reverse complement strand
CAATACTCCGGGGCCGGATACGCCTATGAATACATCAGCGCCGACAAGGACATCCTTGAGCATTCCTTTTTTCTTCTCAAGGTTGGATATTCCGGCCATAAGCTTTTTCTCAGTATTCAGGTTCTCCCTGCCCTCATATATTGCTCCCTTGGTGTCGCAGAGGATCACCTTCCTGAGTCCCATACTCATAAGAAGCTTTGTGATGGCTATTCCTGCCGAGCCCGAACCATTGACCACTACTTCTATTTTGTCTATATCCTTATTGACGACCTTCAAAGCATTAAGCATTGCAGCAAGTACCACAACCGCCGTTCCGTGCTGGTCATCGTGGAAGACAGGAATGTCACATTCCGCCTTGAGCCTTCTCTCGATTTCAAAGCATCTTGGGGCAGATATGTCTTCAAGGTTTATTCCTCCGAAGCTTCCTGCCAGGAGCTTCACAGTATTGACGATCTCATCGGTATCCTTCGAGCGTACGCAAAGCGGAAATGCATCCACATTCCCAAAGGTCTTGAACAGAACGCATTTTCCCTCCATGACCGGCATACCGGCCTCCGGCCCTATGTCGCCGAGTCCGAGAACTGCTGTTCCGTCTGTAACAACAGCAACCATGTTCCATCTCCTGGTAAGCTCATAAGAGAGATCAACGTTCTTCTGTATTTCGAGGCATGCTTCTGCAACGCCCGGAGTATAAGCAAGGGAAAGGTCCTGTTTGTTATTGACAGGCACCCTGCTTATGACCTCGATCTTGCCCTTCCATTCTCCATGCAGCCTCAAAGACTCTTTCTTAATATCCATATATACTCCTCCGATTATATGTTCCGCCTGTAATTATTGAATTTACAGTCCTGTCTTTTCCCTGATATACTTTCTTGCATTAAGGGCATATTCAAAAGGATTGGCTTTTGCCGGATCCTGCTCGGCTTCCACCACCATCCAGCCGCTGTAATTGTTGTCTTGTAGCAGCTTGAACAACGGAACAAAGTCTATCATACCATCTCCGGGGATTGTGAAGACTCCTTCCCTGACTCCCTGGAGGAAGCTCAGCTTCTCTTTTTTGACCTTGTCCAGCACATCCTTCCTTATATCCTTGAGATGTACATGCTTAACTCTTTTTATATACTTCTTCAGCACTTCCTCAGGATTCTCCCCTGAGAAGGTGAGATGACCCGAGTCAAAAAGCAGGTGCACCAGCTCAGGATCAGTGGAGGACATCAGTCTGTCGATCTCTTCCAAGGTCTGCACTCCCGTACCCATATGATGGTGATAAGCTACCGACATACCCTTTTCAGCCGCCAGACGTCCAAGCACTTCCAGGCCTTCAGTAAGCCTTTTCCATTCCTCGCCGGTAAAGACAGGCTTTTTGTCAAACACCGGCAGATCCGTCCTGCCCTGTATGCTGTGGCCCTGTTCTGCGACTCCTATTATCTTTGCGCCCATCTCATGCAGGAAGTCCCTTTGCTTTATGAATTCGGATACAGTTTCCTCCAGAGGCTTTGTTGTCAGGAATGCACTGAACCATGCATTACATATCCTTATGCCCCTAAGCTCCAGAGCTTTCTTCAAAACCTTCGTGTCTCTCGGGTATTTGTTGCCTATCTCACTGCCCGTAAAACCCGAAAGGGCCATTTCACTTACACACTGCTCAAAGGTATTCTCTCCCCCAAGCTCCGGCATGTCGTCATTTGTCCATGCTATCGGGGCAATACCCAGCATTACTTTTTTATTATCAAGCATATAAATTCCCCCATATACTTTAATATTCTCTTGCCTTCTTTATTTCTTTTTCCATTGCCTCATATGCAGCCTGGACTTTTTCGCTGGTCGATACCTCGGCAACCCCGACTCTCCACCAGGACTCATATCCACCTGTCATTGTACCGGGAAGAACCTTTATATCTATCAAGGTCGATACGGTGGATTTTTTTGCATCCTCCAGCGCCGCCTTCAGTTCTTCTATAGTTGTTACAGAATATGTCTTTGCACCGTAGCTTCTTGCATTGGCTGCAAAATCTACCGGTACGACAGCTCCTGTCAGCCGTCCTGTAGCACAATCCCTATAGCGGAATTCATTGCCGAAAGCATCTGTACCCTGTGATACCTGAAGGTTCTTTATGCACTGGAAGCCATAGTTGTCGAACAGCAGCACATTGATTTTGCATCCTTCCTGTATGCTTGTAAAAAGTTCTGAATGCAGCATCAGGTAGCTTCCGTCTCCAACCATCGAGTAAACTTCCTTGTCCGGCTCAGCCAGCTTGGCACCCAGGGCTCCTGCTACTTCATAGCCCATGCAGGAGAAGCCGTATTCCATATTATAGGTCTTGGGCTTTGTCGTACGCCACAGACGCTGCAGGCATCCCGGCAGGCTTCCTGAGGAGCCTACTACAATTCCATCCTCTTCCATAAGCTTGTTTATTTCTCCAAGTACACGGGTCTGGGAAAGTCCGTTGTCCAGTTCAACAGAATAAAGCCTGTCGACTTCCTTGTCCCATTTGCTCTTTATCTCAGCTATCTCTTCATTGCTGTAAGCAGCCTTGTATCCGCTTGCTTCCAATGCCTGTCTGAGAGCTTTGAGGGCTTCCTTTGCATCGGCTACCACAGTCAGAGCGTCCAGCTTCATAGCATCGAAGCTGCTAACGTTTACTGCCATAAAATCAACCTCAGGGTTTTTAAAAGCTGATTTTGATGAGGTTGTAAAATCCGAGAATCTGGTTCCTACACCTATTACAAGGTCTGCATCCTTTGCAACGACATTTGCAGCAAGACCCCCGGTGACTCCTATCCCACCCAGGTTAAGCCTGTGGTTCCATGGTATCAGGCCTTTGCCAGCCTGGGTTTCTCCAAAGGGTATGTTAAAGGCCTCTGCGAACTGCTTAAGCTCTTCCCATGCCTCAGAGTAAGCTACTCCGCCACCGCATACTATAATGGGCTTTTTCTTTTTACTGATCAGCTCAACTGCCCTGCTAAGCTCGCCCTTGGTTATAAGTCTTCTTTCAATGTGGTGCACTCTCTTCTTGAAGAAATAATCCGGGTAATCATAAGCCTCAGCTTCCACATCCTGCGGCATGCAAAGGGTTACTGCGCCTGTTTCCGCGGGGTCCGTAAGCACACGCATAGCATTTATTGCAGCAGTCATAAGCTGCTCCGGCCTTTCGATCCTGTCCCAGTATTTGCTTACTGCCCTGAATGCATCATTGGCAGTTACCGTATAGCTTGTTGGCTGCTCCACCTGCTGAAGCACCGGGTCCGGCTGCCTGCAGGCGAAGGTATCGCCGGGCAGCAGAAGCACAGGTATCCTGTTTACTGTTGCTGTTGCCGCAGCAGTCACCATGTTAAGGGCTCCCGGTCCTATGGAGGAAGTGCAGGCGAATATTTCCTTCCTGTTCTTCTGCTTTGCGAATGCTGTCGCAACATGAACCATTCCCTGCTCGTTATGACCCTGGTAATACACCAGATCATGGCCTCCCTGCTCAAGCGCCTGGCCAAGTCCGGTTACACAGCCGTGACCGAATATTCCAAAAACACCTTTAACAAACTTATTCTCTTTTCCGTCAACCTCTACATACTGATTGTCAAGAAATTTCAATAAAGCTTGAGCCATAGTCAATCTGATTGTTTTCATACTCTTCTCCTCTCTATATTTATTATTCTATAAAGGTAATCAAACATCACCTTATTTATCAGGCCAGATAACTGCGTCCGGTTCAGTCACCCACAAATGCTCTTCAAGGAACGTAGGAGTTATATATGGGTTGCCGTCCAGATGCCTTATCACCCAGAGATAGTACATGGCATATCCTGGTGCAGTCGCCTGGGGGTGGGTCATTCCCTCTCCTATTTTCACAGTATCATTGTTCCGTACCTTGAGCACTTCTTCACCAAGCTCTGCATACCCAAAGCCGTTTTCCGGGTAGAATTTGTAGTAATATATTTCCGGCTGCGGATGATGGTGAGGAGGATAGCTGGACCACCTTCCCGGATGGTCGATTACTTCTCCGAGCACCAGATTGGAGTAGCTCGCATTGCTGTAGTCGAAAATAGTCCGCACCGTCCTGGTGGAGGTCTCCTTCATGGTACCTTTGCCCCGCTGTTCGCTCCGGCAATCGGTCGGAAGGTAGAACTTCGCTTCGAAGGTTTTTTCATTATCCGTCTTTTGCACTGCAATCTCCGAATCCTCGCCCATTCCCTTTATCCTGACCTCTATCCCGGCAGGTACATGAAGGCACCATGGTTCTTCATCAAAACAGGATTTTCTTGTAGCTCTTACTATGTTATCCTGCCATTCAAAAACCACTTCTCCCTTTACAAGGAGGTAAGCTCTTTCCTTAGCTTCATTATCAGTCTCTGTCTGGCCCTTTGCCAGTCTCAGTATCCCGAAATCCATGAGCATGTCGCTGTGTTTTCCCTTCATCTCGGTAATACTGTTATAACCAAATTCGAAAGACTTTTCCTGTCTGATCCTCATAACTATATTACTCCCTTACAAATCTTTATTACTCTATATCAAAATATTTGCTTACCAGCGCCTCAGTCTTCTCCTTGCCTACCTTTATCGTCTTCTCTATATCCCAGTCCCAGTATTCCGGCCTGAAAAGCTCTACTGATACCATCTCTTTATAGCCTATCTCCTTAAGAGTCTTAAGTATCCCATGGAGGTCCACCACTCCTTCACCAGGCCAGAGCCTGTTGTTGTCCCGCAGTGCTCCTACCGGCAGATCCTCGGAGTCGTCAATGTGGAATATAAATATTTTCTTAGGATCAACGGTCTTCAGGTCTTCTACCCTGGAATTCATTGCATGGAAATGGAAGCAGTCAAGCACCAGTCCTACATCATCCCTGTTTACAGCCTTCACTATATCATAAGTCTGGTTGAAGGTATTCACTGAGCAGGTAGGATAGCCGACAAATTCATAAGCAAGCTTCACTCCATACTCTGAAGCAATATCGGCCAGTTCATTAAGGACTCTGACAGATTCGTCCTTTATCTGACTCTTTGTATACTGTCCGATATCAAAAGTCGGAACTACAACTATTTTCTTGCAATTGATCTTTTCCCCTACCTGGCAGAGGAAAACCAGGTCATCCACTATCTGTTTGTAGCCTGCTTCATCCCTGAAGGTAATGAATTCGAGAGCATTGAAAGCATAAGGCTTCATCCTGCTCTTTTCAAAGAATGCGACCAGATCCTCCACAGTGTGGGTCTTCAGATAATCCCTCAGTTTATCCAGTCTGATCTCTATAAGCTCATAACCATGTTTTTCACACAACTCAAGATCCTTCTCCAGAGTTGAGTTTTTCATTGTTGTTGCCTGGTTGAAACATACTTTCATACACATTCCTCCTATTATTGGTTATTCCGCTATTTCGCTGAGCTTTACAGGTCTGCCCTCAGCTAGGGACTTCTTAGCCGCAAGACCTATAAGTACAGGCTTCAGACCATCAATTGCTGTAACCGGTGTAGCCTTATCATTTATTATTGCACTGAAGAAATCTTTCATTTCATCGATAAAGGAGTTCTTGTATCTTTCCAGGAAGAAATACAACGGCTTATCGCTGTAAACACCTTCTTCAGTACTCAGTACTGTATTTGTAGGAGTGTCATTGGATGCAGCTGCACTTCCCTTGGATCCGAATACTTCAACTCTCTGGTCATAGCCATAAGCAGCCTTTCTGCTGTTATCAATAACCCCTATTGCACCATTTTCAAATTTCAAAGTAATTATAGCCGTATCAACATCCCCGGCTTCCCCTATCGCAGGATCTACAAGCACTGCTGCCTGGACATAAACCTCTTCCACTTCACTTCCGGAAAGGTATCTTGCCATATCAAAATCATGTATTGTCATATCAAGGAAAATGCCTCCTGATACTTTTACATACTCTGCTGGTGGTGGGGCAGGGTCTCTTGAAGTGATCTTGACAATATGCGGCTGTCCTATTTTACCTTCCAGCACAAGGTCTCTCACTCTCTTGAAATTATGGTCGAATCTCCTGTTAAAGCCTACCTGGAATTTAACTCCCGCTTTTTCTACCGCATCAATTGCCTTTTTGATTTTATCTATACTTAAGTCTACCGGCTTTTCACAGAATATATGCTTGCCGGCTTCAGCCGCTTCAACAGATATCTGTGCGTGTGTATTTGTCGAGGAGCATATCAGTACTGCATCGATTTCCGGATCGTTCAGGATCTCATGATAATCCTTTACCACATTTTTTACACCGAGTCCCAAGGCCCAGTCACTGATTTTATCTGCGAAAACATCCGCTATTGTCTTTATTTCCACTCCGGGAACATTGTACGAGATGTTTTCTGCATGCAGCTTCCCAATTCTTCCTGCGCCAATAATACCAATCTTGATCGTTTTGCTCATTTAAATCTCTCCTCTTTAATTTTTAGAATAAAAAATAACGTAAACGTTTACAAAACTCCCTAAAAATATAGTACTTTAATAGTGTAATATTGTCAATAATCAGTGATTCAATTCTTTGACAAGATATTATCAATATCCCAGTACTATGTTTTTTTGTATATTTTTTATATATTTTCCGCTGAATCCGCTTATTTCGTAAACGTTTGTATATTGATTATCACAGCATTATCCATAGGTCTGTTCTATCAATTCCAATGCCTTTTCAACATTGACAGCCGCCTTGCAGCAGCCAAGCTCCGTCGTCGAATATGCCCCTACAGCACTGGCCATTTTCAGACTCTCGGAAAAAGACCAGTCATGGTACATTCCATATATCAGACCTGCAAGGAAATTATCGCCGGCCCCTGTTGTATCAACCGGCTGAATACCCTTTATGGGGGGCATGTATTCAGTGCGGCCCCGGTACTTTGCCAGGCAGCCTTCCTTACCCATGGTTATTACGGTATAAGCTGCATATTCGCTTATAATATCCAATGCGTCCTGAACCTTGCTGCAGCCCGTCATCTTAAGGGCTTCCTTTTCATTCGGGGTGAAGACGTCCACTCCCTGGAGCATTTCCTTCAGGCTGTCAATGCAGAGGTCATCCTCCCAGCCTACGTCGAATACCACTCTGGTACCCTCTTCCCTCAGCCGTTTCATTACCCTGTCATGTCCTTTCACCCCTATGCATATTTTCGCTCCCTTTAATGCTCTGTATATTTCTTCATCACTGCAATCAACTGCATTTATCCGGGGGTCATAGGTCAGAAAGTACCTGTCCTCGGGAAAGGATGCTATGCTTGTCACAACAACAGGACTTTCCTTTCCTTTGTATATATTGTCATAGGCAATTCCGTGCTGTTCCAATAATGCGCCTGCAAGCATGCTTATCCTGTCATCCGATAGGAAGGTCCCGTAGCGTACCGGAACCCCCAGCCTGTCAAGTGTAATAATTGTAGCAGTCGGCCCGCCGCCAATCTGCATGTCGAAGCTTCCTGCATAAACCTCCTCACCCAGGTTCGGTATCCTTGGAAGACCTGAATACAACAAATCGAGGGTAAGTGGCGATACTGCAGCTACACAGGACATAAAATCACCTCCAAGTGCCGGTATATTCTTTATAGTCTTCAATATAGCCCTGTACCAGTCTTTTAGCTATTGAATAGGAGCCTACAAGGGGATGTATCATTAATGCGTCTACTGCTGTACTTATACTCTTGTTTTTTATAGCCTCCACCGTAAGTCTTTCATACAGTTTGATCTGGCGGATGAGAGACATCTGAAGCTCCGGGACTTTCCCGATACTTACAGGCTTAGCGCCCTTCGCGTCTGCAATGCAGGTAATTTCCACCACGTCATCATCCGCAAGTCCCTCAATTACTCCCATATTGGGAACTGAGAGTATTACTTCCTTTTTCCTGCGGGTGACAAGGGCTTCAACAAGATCCAGTGCAACACCTGCATAACCCTCTCCGAATTCCGCCTTGAAGATATCCATAGCCCCTTCTTCACTATCCCCATTGATTTTCTTTCCCGATTCTATGGACATATAGCTGCTCTCTCTCATGGAATAATGGGTCAGGTATATACCGAGCATCTTTTCAAAGTCCTGTTCTATATCCATATTCCAAAGGGCCTGAAGCATTTTTTCATTGATATCCTTTATAATCTCTCCCCGGGTCTTTGCAGACTTCAATATATTGCAGACCGCCTGCTCCCTGTGATAGTAGTAATACAGGTATGCATTGGGGATCATGCCCAGGTGCGCAAGCAGCTCCGGATCAAAAACCTTTGCTTCTGTTTCAGTATATAGTCTCGGGTCGGATATCAGCTCTCCGGTTATCTCTTTCCCATCAAGCCTGATGTTTCTGAACCAGGAAAGATGATTGAGCCCAAAACACTCGACTGACAGCTCCGAAGGCTTAGCTTCAAGCAGCTTTGCCACCTCTTTGAAAAACCCCCCTGGCCCGTCGCAAATACCATAGACGTTATCAAAGCCTTCGCTCCTCAATGCCTGAGTCACCAATCCCGATGGATTTGTAAAATTGAGTATCACTGCATCAGGGCTGGAGTGTTTTTTTACCAGCCTGCAATATTCATTTAAAACCGGGATGGAGCGCAGAGCCATGGCAAAGCCGCCTGCTCCTGTAGTCTCCTGCCCCAGCACGCCTTCCTCCAGGGCCCTTCTTTCGTCCGCGGCCCTTGATTTTTCTCCACCTACGCGGAGAGAGGTAATGATAAAATCTGCAGCTTCAAGGGCTGTAACAGCTGAAGTGGTGATTTCAAATCTCAGCTTGCTGTTTACTGTCTCCGCAACCTTTTTGGACAGGCCTCCGAATATTCTCAGCCTGTCAGGGTCGTTATCCATAAAGACGACATGATCTATATCAAGGCTGGCAGCCCTGCTTGCAATGTATTTCGCAAGAAAAGGAGATCTCACTCCCCCTCCGCCTAATAATGTAAGTTTCATATAATCACTCCTGTCTAATCACTTATCAGCCTTTGACCGAACCTGCGGTGAGGCTGCTCACTACTTGCTCCTGTAAAAGGATATAAATAACGATGCTGGGGATGCTCACCATAATAATAGCGGCAAACAAAGCCGTATAATTGAAGCTGAACTGGGAGGTAAAATAGCTTAGTGCTACGGGTATTGTACGGTTGTTCTGCGTATTGGTAAGTACTATGGCATATATGAATTCATTCCACGCCATAAGGAACTGCATCACTGCAGCTGTGGCAAAACCTGGCTTTGCTACCGGTATTATGATCGATACATAGGTTCTGAAAAAGCCTGCGCCGTCTACATAGGCTGCTTCTTCCAGGCTGCGGGGAATGCTCAGGAAATAGCTCCTCAATATATATAGGGTGGTCGGCAGTCCCAGCGCCGCATAGACCAGTATCAGCCCGAGCTTTGTATCATAAAGCCCCAGCTTCCTTATCACCATATACACCGGATGGATAAGTGAGGTCATTGGCAGGAGCAGTGTGACAGAGAACAGCAGAAGTATTGCATTCTTGAACCTGAACTCAAAGCGTGCCAGCACATATGCCGCCATGCCCACAAAGAAGACATTTGCAGCAGTACTGAACAGGGATACTATTATGCTGTTCACGTAAAATTTATGCAGCGGAGAAAGCTTGAAAGCGCTTATGTATCCATCGAAGCTCCAGTGGGATGGAATTGAAAGGGCTGATTCAAGGATCTCTGCGTTTGTCTTGAAGGAGGATAAAAAAATCCATACAAATGGTATAACTGAAATAAGAATTATAAATACCAGGAAAATATTGCTAAGCACTCTGGCTGTAGTAATCTGCATCCTTTTTTTCTTCATATCGCAAAAGACCTCCTATACATCCGAACTGCCCAGCTTGAACATTCTTGATATCAGAATGATGCTGACAATTCCCATGATGATCAGAACAGTACCGATCATATTGGCATATCCGAAATTATTCTCTATGAGCGCCGTCTTATAAAGATACAGGGGCAGATTCAGAGTCAGGTCCGCAGGCCCTCCCTTTGTAGTCAGGAAAATCAGCTCAAATTCCTTAAGCATGCTGGTAGCTGAAACTATTACACAGGTACCTATTATATTCCTCAGCATCGGCAGAATGACCAGGGTGTCCACCTGCAGGTCCGTTGCCCCGTCAATCCTGGCTGCTTCCAGGACAGACTCGGGAATCGACATGATCTCTGCCAGTACGAGGATAGTTACAAGCCCTGCATATACCAGCCAGGATACCGTTACTGTCGGGAAAGCAGTGCTGAAGTCATAATACCAGTTTATGCTGAAGTCCTTATATCCCAATGCCCTTATAATTGAATTCACTATACCGAAATTGGGATTGAAAACATTAAGGAAGATCATTGCAAGGGCAGAAGCTGATATTATATTCGGTATCATATAGGATGTCCTCACCAGCTTCCATATGAACGGCTTCTTTGCAAGCATAAGCGCCACAACAGTCCCCAGGGTAACATGAACAGTAGATTGAAGCAATATCCAGACAAGTGTGTTGGTCAGGGCTTCATGAAAGGAACTGTCACCGGAAAACGCCTCAATGTAGTTTGCAAGACCTACGAACTGCATTTCTCCGGAAAAACCTCTCCAACTAAAGAAAGATGTTGATACTACCGTAGCTGTCGGTATGGCATATATAAGCATGAATATTGCAAAGGTAGGCAGCAGGAAAACAGTTATCCATATTCCTCTATTTTTCATCGCATCAATCCCTTTCTAAGGACAGCCCCCTCGATGCATTTCACCGAGGAGGCCATCATATGGAAAATTGTTGTATTAATAATAACTAGTTTTTCTGGGCTGTCTCCGTCAGTCTTTTTGCAAATTCTTCAGGAGTCATCTTGTTCATTGCCAGAGCCGGGTAATCTGTGCTCATCTTATCAAGTACATTTGGATACCAGAGTGTCTGATAAAAATTGTATCTGAATTTTGCATCCTTCATAGCATCTATAAGCTCGACCAGAAGAGGATGCTTGGCTGCTATATCACTTGTTATTTCAATCGCATCGGTTGTCGGTATCCTGCCTATCATTTCAAGGCCGCGGAGCTGGGTTTCCTTACTTGTCAGGAACTTTAAAAATTCTACTGCAGCATCTGCATGGGCCTTATCCTTGGAGGCTACAAAATATCCAAGCATCGGTGCATCAAATACGCCCTGGTTGGGATATATTGCGGAGCCTACCTTTGCTGCGAAGCCCTCTGGAGCTTTTGTGGCGTCGCTGAAATCTGATATCATCCAGGGTCCGTTTGCTACCATTGCAGTCTTCCCTGAGAGGAAATTGTTTGCTCCATTCTCGTATTTACCGCCTACCGCATCGGAGGTTGTATATTCAAGGAACATTTTCTGTATTTTTACTATTGCGTCCAGTACTTCAGGAGATGTATAATCCTTGACATTCATTGTGTTCATGTACTGGTTGCCTGCGTCACCGCTGGTGCCTATGATCGAGCTTAACCACAGGGAAGTCAGCCAGCCTGTATCGGCAGTATCCATGGAAAGCGGAGTGATGCCTGCTGCTTTCAGCTTGTCGCATACACTGAAGAATTCATCCCAGGTTTTCGGAGGCTCCGGTATGCCTGCCTGCTGGAACAGTTCTTTATTGTAGAAATAACCTACCGGCTGTCTTTCTTCCGGTACAGAGTATACTTTTCCTTCCCTGCTGTTGAATTCCAGATCTCTGTCTGCAAACATAGCCTTCCACTGGGGATCTGCATCAAGATATGGTGTCAGGTCTACCACGGCACTTTTCTCAAGGGCTGAATCCAGAAGATTGTAACCGCCGGCATATACCAGATCCGGAAGCTCGTTTGCCGAGAGCAGTACCTTGATCTTGTCCACATATGCCTGGTCGCCGGGGATCTCTTCGATCTCCACGACTATTTCCCCTTCATGGAGCTTGTTGAATTCTTCCACATTCACTTTCAGCAGCGGAGCTGCAGCATTGACCCCTACCTGATATGTAGGATATTTGATCACTACCGGTTCTTTCTTTGCCTCAGCGTTGGCAGGATTTGCCTCACTTGGTTTGGTAGAAGCGCAAGCTGCAAGGCTCAGCACCAATACAAAAACCAAAGCCAGTGCTATTGTCTTTTTGAAGCCTTTACCCATTTCTTATCCCTCCATCTATTAAATTAACATTTAAAGTCACTTTAATCTTATACTGTTTTCCGGCACAGGTTAATAAGAAGAATTTACTGAAAATTTTAATATTTTTACTCAAACATTTACTTATGGGCATAACTTTTCAGATTACTAGCCTGTTTCCTTTTCTTATCTTAATTATTTTACTTCTTTATTATTTATTTTTACTTTTCAGGTAAAAAGTAAAGCATGTAAAGGTCATTTATGTGACATAATGTTGCATTATCTTGCTCTATCTCCCCTGCAGGCATAACTTCCCGTACTATGATCTTCTGTATTTCCTGTTTGAATATTAAAGCGTGTCATATTAGAATATAAGAAGGGACTGAAAGTAAATCAGGCGGCATAGATACACATATTGAATGCGGGGGCAAAAAAATGAACAGGCTCTTAGGAAGCATATCAAATTTCATATACAGGTGCAAAACCTCCATAAGATATAAATTCACCATCGTTATTGTGTTTATAGTGCTTATCCCCATGAGCCTTTCCTATGCCTATGCTTATCATAACACTTACCTGCGCCTCAAAGAGAATGTAGAGCAGAACCTCAGGGATTCAATAAGCATAATCAGAGCCGACCTTGAAGGCCAGTTCGATATCATTAACCAGACTTCATTCCTGTTCCTGTCCAACCAGACTATCCGTTCAGTTCTTCAGATGGAGCCGGATGCAGCATATTATCATTACGAAAAGACATACAGAATGGACAGGGAGCTGAATAACCTCCTGCTTTTCAACAGCGCCTGGGAACGGAAGCTCCTGAAATATGTACTTGTCTACGAAGATCCCCTGAACTATTATTTCATATCAAGGAATCCCATTACAACCAACTTCCTGAACAATACGGGTATAGAAAAATATCTGGAGCTGACTGAAAAGGAAAGGCAGTTCATCCCACCCTCGACTGCCGATGAGACGATCTATTTCATAAGGAACATCAATGATCTGAACACTCAAAAATACCTGGGCAAGCTTGTTATGGGTATCAACGTCGATGCCCTCTCCTATGTTGATAAAAGCTTTGCCGCCTATGACAATCTGCAGATCATATGCTTTGATAATAATGGGATAATCTATTCCCATACAGATAAGAAAATGCTTGGAAAAAGGGCGCCTTCCCCGTATTTTGAACTGACAGGTCTCCCTGGTATCCATTCCATCACTATGGACAGTGAAAAATACATTGCTTCCTCAATGAAAATCTCGGATTATGGCATGAATGCCGTAGTGGCTATCCCGGAAAATCAGGTATTCGCAAACCTTGACACAAGTATGCAGCGCTATTTTATATGGTACGTGATAAGCATACTCTTCTCACTGTTGATAGGCTTCTACCTCTCCTCCCGTGTTGTTGAGCCGTTAAAGCTCCTTACAGAGCTTTCTGACAAAATCAAAAGCGGGCACTTTCATGAAAAAATGCCCCCCTCCAAATATTACGAGCTGGATGAACTAAGCTGCACCTTCAATACAATGACTGATGAAATCGATCATTTAATCAACCAGGTGTACGAGAAACAGCTGCTCCTGAAGGAATCGGAGCTGGCTACACTGCAGATGCAGATCAACCCGCACTTTTTCTTCAATATACTGGAGACAGTAAGCTGGGAGGCACGTTTTTGCGGAAACGATAAGATATTTGATATGACTGCCTCTCTGGGTCAATTGATGAGGGCGTGCATAACCAGGAGCAGCAGTGAGAAGATCACCATAGGCGAAGAGCTGCAATACATTGAGAACTATCTTGCACTGCAGAAAATACGCTTTGAAGACAGAATGAGTGCAAGCGTCAATATAAAAGATGCTTCGGTTAAGAGCTACTACCTCCCACGGCTCTGTGTACTTCCCCTGGTAGAAAATGCGATAGTCCACGGCCTTGAAAGTAAAAGGGGCGAAGGCAGGCTTGAGATCAATATTGCAGAATCCGATGAACTTATTATCATTGAGGTTATAGACGATGGGGTCGGATTCAGCACCGAGCACCTTGATATAAGCCGGCTTGAGGCTATTGAGGTCAGGAAAAATGCTCACAGCAGCATTGGGTTATATAATTCGAACAAGCGGATTGCATTGATGTATGGCAGTGAATACGGCCTGAAGGTAGAAAGCGAAAAGAACAACGGGACAAAGGTAACCGTTACGATTCCAATCGACAAGGAGGGCGACAGCCATGTATAACATTATGATTGTAGACGATGAGCCGGCTATCCGGAAGGGTTTGGCCAGTTTTGTAGACTGGAGGGCACATGACTGCATGATCTCTGCTGTTGCAACCGATGGTGTGGATGCTGTGGAGAAGCTGCAGAAGGGGGAGACCGACATTGTAGTTACCGATATAAAGATGCCTGAAATGGATGGCATAGAGCTCTGCAAGCATATTTATGACAAGTATCCTCATATAAAGACCATAATACTGACTGCCTATGACGAATTTGACTACTCACAATCCGCAATCAGATATGGTGTTGTCGATTTTGTCCTCAAGCTGACCTCAACGGAAAAAATCATTGATGCTGTTGAAAAAGCCAAGACTATAATCAGCAGGGAGAGGGAGAATGCAGCCAGGATAAAAGAGCTTGAAGGTGAGCTTTTGAACCAGACAAAGGAAGTTCAGGAGCATCTTCTGCTGAACCTGTTAAAGCGCATAGAAACAGACCGCAGCAAGATAGTGAAGCGCATGGACCTGCTTGATATCAGGCTATCCCGTTACTGTGCCGCAGTATTGTCCCTTGATGATGACAGCACAGGCAGCAATGTCCGTTCCTTATACAATCTGATCTCCTCCATGCTGTCCGGCTTCCGCCATTATATTGCCGCAGTAAGTGCGAATCAGTTATGCATATTTATTGAACTGGAAGCTGAATCAGGATATGAGGACAATACCCCTAAGCTTTTCAGCATATTTTCAGAGCTGGTTTATATAATAAGCAACCTGGAAAAGGCAGAGGTCAATATCGGGATCAGCGCCATTCACAGTGATGTTTATGAAATCCCCGAAGCCTATGGTGAAGCCATGCTTGCCCTTACCGACAGGTTCTACAATAAAGCTAAAGTACATATCCATTCAGGCAGCAGCAGTGATTCTTTAAGCAGCAATCCCCTTGAACTCCGGGAGCAGTTTGACAGAATCATAGAATATGCAAGATCCGGCATGATGACAGAGCTTGGAGGTATACTTGGAGATGTGTTTGAGAGCTTTAAGGCTGCATATGCTTCCATTGAGACAATAAAGAGCCTTTCCATGCAGCTGCTTGCTGCGATTGACGGTATGACTTTCAAGAACGGGCATTTTGATACAGTCTTCTCCGCAGCCTGCAATGACCGGTATTCAGGTATCTGGCACAGCAAATCGGCTGCAGATATCCGTGACATACTGGAGAAGTCCATTTTGAATGCTGTTGAACCGGCAGGTAAATTCACCAATACAAACAATACAGTTATCAAGAAGATTGACAAATACATACTGAGTCATTATGGTGATGAAATCAACCTTACAACCATATCCAACCATGTTCATATGAACAGCTCTTATCTAAGCAGATTATATAAAAAGGAGACCGGTATGAACATTAATGAAAAGATCTCGAATATACGCATAGAAAGGGCAAAAGAGCTTCTGAACAATACCGATATGAAAATATACGAGATTGCAGATCAGGTGGGTATAAAGAACCCTACCTACTTCTCCATTTTATTTAAAAAGTATACCGGACAATATCCCAATAATTATAAAAGCTTATCAATAAGTAAAAGTTAAAAAATCCGGTCAAAACCGGATCTTTTATTTTTACCATTTATTTTTCATTACATGAGCCGCCATCTCTGCTTTGGATATGTTTTTCAGTACCCCGCACTGCTCCTTCCCTTTCTTGAAGGCAGCTACGCAGCCCGGATCAAGGTTAAGCTCAATGCCTTCCTCGCAGACCTTTATGACCTTATCCATCAAGTGACAGAAAATCATATGCAGATCGTTGGTCCTTTCCGACTTCGCTATCAAAGCAGCCTGTTCTTCCGAAAGCTCTGCAAATTTCTCCTTGGGAGCACCGCACTTCGGGCATTTCTCCGGAGCATCCTCTCCTACATGTATGTAACCGCACACACTACATTTCCACATATACTATTCTCCTTTCAACTAATAATTTCTGATTCCCTATTTATTACTATATTAACATATATGGTCATATAACACAATACTTATTTTTATTTAATAATTATTATTCCTCCACTATTTAACACATATTATTTGCATTAATAAAAAAAATCTGCAAAAAATATAAGTGTCAGCAGTTTAACTGCAGAAGCTGGTTGCGCGTTACGTGTTGCGCGAAACTCGAAACGCGTAACCATACCCTATAGGAATACCCAAGAGAAATATGGAGGTGTGTTTATGCATAACAATATTACAAGCAACGACCTTACAAATAATAAAATGCATGCTCATAATCATAGTATAAAATGTAACGTAAACACTTGCTATTATTATGATAACCATTACTGCAGCGCTAATGTCATAGAAGTAAACCCTCAGGGTGACGGCGTTGCACATTCAACTGACGGCACTGCATGCACAACCTTTGTAGAATCCCACAACAGCTAAAAAATCCGCAGGAACCCTGCGGATTTTTTTTATACATTTGCTCTTTGACCTTCCATCATATCCTTGACCTTCATGAGCCTTACTCTGTTTCCCCTCTCATTCTCGTCAAGCTTCATTGTGATATATTTTACTGTTTCGATGAGCTGTGGAATCATGACATATTCCAGAGCATTGACCCTACGTCTTGTCTTCTCGATCTCATTGGCCATAAGCTGGCAGGTCTTTTCCACCTGCGCAAGCTCAATAAGCTTGTCGAAGACCTCCTGCAGGGAGTATATTGCGCTGTCCAGCTCCCCTGAGGTTGTCACAAAGCCATAGGGATAAATGCTGGAAGCTTCCTTGTTCTCTTCTTTCAGAAGATTGAACACCGGAGAATTAACACTCATGATGTTTTTAGTAGTCATCTCAAGGTTGATCTTCTGAGTAGGATACATTATCGCTTCCTCCAGCACCTCCGAGGACATCACCGCTCTGGCTATGAGAAAGTTCTTGAATGCAGCGGTAAGCTCCTTTTCAACGACCTCCCGCAGTTCCTTGTTTCTCTTCACATAATCTATGAATTTTTTCATAAGCTCATCCTGCTTGTCTTTCAGGAGCTTGTGGCCTCTTTTGGCAGTTTTCAGCCTGCTCTTGAGACCGGTAAGCTCCATTCGGGTAGGATTTACATTTAGTCTGGCCATAGGCTACGCATCCCCTTTAGGAAGGTATTTATCAATATATTCATCTCTTACTCTCTTGAGCTCGGTCTTAGGCAGTATGGAAAGCAGCTCCCAGCCGATCGTCAGAGTTTCCTCTATGCTCCTGTCCTCATTATCTCCCTGGGATACATATCTCTTCTCAAACTCATCTGCGAACTTCGCAAAAAGCTTGTCGGTATCACTAAGAGCACCTTCACCAAGTATTACAGCAAGCTCTTTTGCTTCCTTACCTCTTGCATAGGAGGCAAAAAGCTGGTTCATTGTGTCGGCATGGTCTTCTCTTGTCTTGCCTCTGCCTATACCTTTATCCTTAAGACGTGAAAGTGATGGAAGTACGTCAATAGGAGGCATTACACCCTTTCTGAAAAGCTCCCTGCTCAGTATTATCTGACCTTCTGTTATGTAGCCTGTAAGGTCAGGGATAGGATGAGTCTTGTCATCCTCAGGCATGGAAAGTATCGGGATCTGGGTTATGGAACCCTTTCTGTCCCTTATCCTACCTGCTCTCTCGTATAGAGTGGCCAGGTCGGTATAGAGATATCCCGGATAGCCTCTTCTTCCAGGTACTTCTTTTCTTGCTGCCGATACTTCACGAAGAGCATCGCAGTAGTTTGTTATATCCGTCATTATTACAAGTACGTGCATATCCTTTTCATAAGCCAGATACTCTGCTGCTGTAAGGGCCATACGAGGTGTGGATATACGCTCTATCGCAGGGTCGTTTGCAAGATTCATGAAAAGTACCGCCCTGTCTATGGCGCCTGTCTTTTTGAAGTCTGATACGAAATAATCCGCATCTTCAAAGGTTATACCTATAGCTGCAAATACAACGGCGAATTTACTTTCCGTACCCAGCACCTTTGCCTGTCTGGCGATCTGGGCAGCCAGCCTTGCATGTGGCAGACCGGAGCCCGAGAAAACAGGCAGCTTCTGGCCTCTTACAAGAGTATTGAGTCCGTCTATCGCAGATATACCAGTCTGTATGAACTCTGATGGATAGTCTCTGGCTGCGGGATTTATAGGGTTACCGTTTATGTCATGCCTTGATTCGGGTATGATCTTGGGTCCCCCATCCTTTGGTCTTCCCAGTCCGTCAAATACTCTACCCAGCATGTCTGTGGATACAGGAAGCTCCAGGCTGTGTCCGGTGAAGCGGACCTTTGTCTCATTGATATTCAGGCCCTGTGAGCCTTCAAACAGCTGTACCAGTGCTTTGTCACCGGAAACCTCGAGGACTCTGCCTCTGCGCTGTTCTCCATTCTTCAGTTCTATCTCAACCAGTTCATTGAACTTAACACCTTCGACCTGGTCGACAAACATCAGTGGTCCTGCTACTTCTTTAATGGTTTTGTATTCCTTCAGCATATCTTACATTCCTCCATTCGAAAGGGTGGAAGCTACCTGTTTCTTTATTTCGGCTTCCAGAGCATCAAATTCGCTGATATTAGTCTCAAGTATCATCTTTGACTTAGCTATACTCTCTCTTACCGGCAGATTTGAAAGCTCCTTGAAGATTGCGCCTTCACTTAATGCTCTTTGCCCTTCATGGTAGAACAGCAGGATTGCTTTAAGCATTCTGTACTGCTTATGAATCGATGTGTAAGTGTCTATTTCATGGAAGGCATTCTGATGCAGATAGTCCTCTCTGATTGTTTTTGCCACTTCAAGAGTGAACCTGTCCTTTATTGACAGGGCATCAAAGCCAACCAGCCTTACGATTTCATTTAATTCCGCCTCTTCCTGAAGTAATCTCATAGCCTCTGTCCTCAATTCATGCCAGTCGGGCGCCACTTGCTGTGTAAACCAGTCACCCAGCCTGTCAAGATAAAGGGAGTAGCTCTGAAGCCAGTTTATTGCCGGGAAATGTCTTCTGTATGCCAGTGCAGAATCCAAACCCCAGAATACCTTAACAATTCTGAGAGTTGCCTGTGTTACAGGCTCTGAAAGGTCTCCGCCGGGAGGTGAAACTGCACCTACGGCAGTAAGAGCGCCTTCCCTGTTTTCTGTTCCCACGCATATAACCTTGCCCGCTCTCTCGTAGAACTCAGCAGCCTTTGAACCCAGGTATGCAGGATAACCTTCTTCACCAGGCATTTCCTCAAGACGTCCGGACATTTCACGGAGCGCTTCCGCCCAACGGGAGGTTGAGTCTGCCATAAGAGCTACGGAATAGCCCATATCCCTGAAATATTCACCTATTGTGATACCTGTGTATATACTTGCTTCACGGGCTGCAACCGGCATGTCTGAAGTATTGGCTATAAGCACAGTACGTTTCATCAGCGGCTCTCCCGTCTTTGGATCCTTTAGTTCCGGGAACTCCATAAGAACGTCAGTCATTTCGTTTCCACGTTCTCCGCAGCCTATATATACAACTATCTCTGCATCAGCCCACTTTGCAAGCTGGTGCTGTACAACCGTCTTACCGCTTCCGAATGGTCCGGGGATACAGGCAGTACCGCCCTTTGCCACCGGGAAGAAAGTATCTATTATTCTCTGTCCGGTAGTCATGGGATTTGAGGGAGAAAGTTTTTCTTTATATGGTCTTCCCCTTCTTACCGGCCATTTCTGAAGCATCTGGACATCCTTAGCTCCATCCTTTGTCATTACCTTTGCTACTGTTTCCAATATGGTGAATTCACCGGAGCTGATCTCTTCAATAGATCCTTCCACACCGATCGGAACCATGATCTTGTGCAATACTATGGAGGTTTCCTGTACTGTTCCTATTATGTCTCCTGCCTTTACTGCGTCACCTTTTTTCACAGTAGGCTGGAATTTCCACTTTCTTGTTTTGTTAAGCTTTTCTACTTCCACACCTCTTGCGATATGGTCGCCGGATGCGCTTCTTACAACGTCAAGAGGTCTTTGTATACCATCAAATATAGATTCTATTAGCCCCGGCCCCAGTTCAACGCTTAAAGGTTCACCAGTAGTAACGACCGGTTCCCCAGGCCCCAGGCCCGATGTTTCCTCATAAACCTGTATGGAAGCTTTATCTCCTCTGATTTCTATGATTTCGCCTATGAGCTTTCTATCACTAACACGGACAACGTCATACATCTTTGCATCATCCATGCCTTCTGCTATGACCAGAGGCCCTGATACTTTTATAATTCTACCTTCGTTCAAGTTATCAACCTTCTTTCCCGAATAATATATCTGCACCGATAGCTTTCTCTACTGAGTTCTTAACGCCCTTCATCCCCAAGCCCAAGGTTCCTCTGTTGTTAGGAATCAAAATTATTGCCGGAGTCAAGGAGTCCTTATATTCATTGATCGCTTCATCCAAGTCCTTGGCAAGCTGCTCAGTAAGGAAAATCACTGCGTATTTTTCCTTTGCCAGCTTGTGAACCAATCTGTTGGCTTCCCTGATATCGGTGGTCGGAAATACTGATATCCCCAAAGCCTTGAATCCAAGTATGGAGTCCTTATCTCCAATAACTCCAATCTTATACATATACATCACGTAGCCTTTCTCTTATCAATTCGTTCGGAATCTCATTCATTTTCCCGACCATGATCATCCTGATTATCTTTACCTCATTCTCTTTGGCCATAAGATAGCCGACCTGAGGTTCGATCCCAAATGCAACATATTTACCCTTCTTGGCAAGTTCAAAAATAAAATCGTCGGAAAGCTTCTCATATTTAGTCAGGGATTTTGTCTTCATATAATTGGATATACCCTCTTCGACAACCTTGCTGTAATCCTTGTATGCCAATCTGTCGACCAGCGTTTCAAGGGACTCGTCAAAAATATCATTAAAGAATGCATAGTCAAGCTTGCCGTTTTCCAGTATGACTTTTCTAAGGAAGTCTCTCCCGTAACCCATTGATTTTACCCGTACAAGGGATTTAATATTTATCAGGTCTATCTGATTTGAAATATAGTCGGTCAAAAAGCTGCTTTTATTTTTTAAAGCTGTCTTATGCATAAGATTGTACAGGCACTTGTCCATAGCCACATCTATAAGCTGCGGATCAGGATTCACCGTAAATTCTCCGACTACTTCCTCTGCACATTCTCTAAGTACAGGGTCCAGGCCTTTGAAATCCTTCTCCTTTACCATATCCTTAAGGTGCTGCAGAGGTATCGTACCTATGTCACTCAAGAGCCCGTCATTCTCTTCACCCAGGTAGCTGCTCTTCAATAAAGTCTTCAAATTATGTATGTCATATCTCAGAAGAAACAGATTGGTGAGTTCAGGAACCGGAGATATCTCCCTCAATAGCTCATAAGTCTTCGAAAGTTCCTTGGAAAGTACAGTTTCATAATCCTCGTTATCCTTCATTTCAGAAATTGAACCTGCATATTCTGTTTCATAGAGGATTTTAATAATTTCATCTGCATTCCTGGCTTCAATCATTCTTTCGATTTTTGCCCTATCCAGAAGCTTTGTCTCCAATGCTCGTATTCTGGTAACAGAATATAGGTATTTATTTTCACTCATTGAGCTTTTCCTCCTTTCTTCCAGTAAACAAATTTCTCAATTCTTCATTACACACGGAAGAAAATCTCAGCCACTTTCGGTTCAATCTCATCTCTATAGAGCCTCACTACCGCTTCGAAGGAATTGTTTATTTCCACTCCCTGGCTCTTTAAAATGAACCCTCCGGAAATATCCCTGGTTTCATCCGATATTTTTATATTACCCTTTTTGCCTGCAGCTTCGAGGGCTTTGTTTACTTTGCCGATAAAGCCGGCAGAAAGCTTGCTCTTTCTGCTTCCGGACATTACGACCTCTTCTTCTCCGCTTTCTACTGAGGCTACAAGCATGTCAAGGATCATTTTCTCGTAATTACTGTTATCGAGATTATTCATTCTTTCAAGAGTTTTATTAAAAACCTCTTCGATTGACTGCTGCTTGGCAGCCAGAATATCCTTGCGCATCTCAAGCTCAACTATTGAATTGATTATTCTTTTCTTCTCACTAACATCGTGAGCTGACTTTTGCGAAATCTCCTTAGCTCTTACCGCTGCTTTCTGGTTTGCCTTTTCTAATACTTCTTTGGCCTGGAGTCTCGCTTTTTCCAATATCTCGTTTACTTTTAATTCTGCATCCTGTAGGATCTTTTCCTTTATCTTCTCTACTCCTGCCATCTAAGCCACTCCCTTAAAGTACTATGCCGTTAAGCATGAGGAATGATGCCAGTAATGCAAGCACCGCGTAAGTTTCAACCATTGCTGCGTAAACCATACCTTTTGCCAGCTCTTCAGGTCTCTTTGCGATTATTCCGCAGCCTGCAGCTGCAGCTTTTCCCTGATATATGCCGGAAATAAGTCCGACCAATCCAACTGGTACGCCTGCAAGCAAAAGCATAAAACCCTGCTCTGTCGTAACTGGCAATAATCCGCCGAATACGCCTATCTTGGACCAGATAAGGAAGCCTATAAGCAGACCATATATGCCCTGTGTTCCCGGAAGTGCCTGTAAAAGAAGTGTTCTACCGAATTTACCCGGATCTTCAGTAACAACACCGGATGCTGCCTGACCGACAATACCAACTCCGACTGCGGAACCGCAGCCTGCCAGACCTACTGCTATAGCCGAACCTAAAAATGCAAGAAATAAACCTGAGTTACCTATTAATTCTACAAAATTCATATTATATTGCCTCCCTTTTGCATTTAATTACATTAAATTTCTTTTTATTATTCATTCTGAATATATTTCGTTTTGATTCTAAGCGGGTCAAAGGGCTTTCCTTCACCTTCAAAGAATTTCCCGAAGAATTCGACATACTGGAGACGGCTGGAGTGTACATATGCACCCAGGACACCCAGTGCCAAATTGAAAGTATGACCTATGATAAGGAATACAACCATGAACAGCTTTCCGATCAGGCTGCCCCCCATCATTGCGCCCATGGCATTGAAAACCTGCGCTATTACACCGGTTGCCAAGCCCAGTGCAAACAATCTTGAATAAGAAAGTACATCACCTAAAAATCCGGTAACGTTATACAAGCTCAAAACACCGGACAGCAATCTTTTTACAATATTCTTCTCAGATCTGGCACTCATCAATACAGTACCTGCTGCTCCGACAATGGCCATATACTTGCCTGCCGCAGCAAGAGGCGGCAGTGCTAAGAACATCAGCCCCGTCAACAGCATCAGCCAAAGTACCTGATCATAGATTGCATCCATTACTTTTCCTGCTTTGATGCTCTTATAAGCCTGCAGTATGAAACCGGTATACAACTGGATCACTCCCAGGATCAGACAGAATATCAGCATCTTCAGCGGTTCTTCCAGAGGATTGAACCACCAGGCCCTGAATTTGATCAGATCACCAAACCAGCCCCCGAAGACCCCTCCCCAGATGAATGCGGATATACCTCCCAGGAACATGAGTCCCATCATTTTTTTCATACCGCCGCCCGGCTTAAATTTCTTCAAAACAAACGCCGTGGCGATGGCCATTATGATCCCGTATGCTGCATCTGTAATCATCATTCCAAAGAACACAACAAAGAACGGCGTCATAACGGGATTAGGATCTATGCTTCTCGGATTCGGCAAGCTGTACTGCTCCGTTATCATTTCCAAAGGCTGCACCACAGCCGGATTATCAAGAAGCACCGGTATATCATCCTCATCATTCGGATCCTCAAACTGAAGCGTATATTTATCCGTTATGCCTTCCATGAGCTTTACCAGCTCATCAGAGGACCTTTCAGGCAACCAGCCTTTAAGCATGAAGGTTTTGTCTGTCTTCCCCAGATCATTTACTGCGCTGCTCTTGTCCCTTTCTATTGTAAGCAGATCAAACAGTATCTCAAGGAAGCCTATTTCTGGTACCATACCTTCAGCTTCTTTTGTCAACTCATCTTTCTTTTTGTCAAGCTCTTCTCTCTCGGCCGCCAATCTTTCAATATTCCCCCTGGCGGTACCCGTGAACTCACTGAAGGAAACCTTTGTCCAGCCGGACTGCTTCAGAAGCTGGAGCATCCTCTCCTCACAAGCATGATGATATACGATCATCATATATGTGTTTTCTTTCTCTTCACTCACAATTTCAAGATATGCTTCAAGATTTTCATCCTGTATTGCTTCCTTGAACTCCCCCACATATTTTGTAAGTATAAAGCCGATACTGGTGTTTGTGTTCTGAGTACTGCCAATGTCCTCCAGGTTGATTTGCAAGGATATCCAGGGATTAAGCTGGGAAATGGTATTCTGGAGCTTTGTTTCAGCGCTTTTAATCTCTGTATACTTACTGTCTATGCTCCTGCAATTTTCATATATGATACGTAGCTTTTCCTCATTGTCAATATACTCCTTACGCTGTGACTCATTCACCTGAATCCTTGGAGCAAACATGGATTTTTTTACCTTATTGAATTTTCCCAAAAAGTCCAGGGAATATTTTACTTGTGAAAGCTTCGCTTCCAGCCTTCCCACAGTTTCATTGTCATTGTCCGGCTGCAGCTCTTCAAAGCCCTGTTCTGCGATCCTCTCTTCGAGGTTTACTATCTGCAGGCTGCCGAATTTCTGCAGGTTCTGGATTATAGTACTCTTTTCAGACTGGAGAGCTATCATGGTAACTTTTTTCATTTTAACTATTGCCATTCATTTTCACAATCCTCTCCATCACCAGATTCACTGCCTCCTCCATCTTCTCTGCAGCTTTGCTTTTTAATTCCTGACACACCTTACTATTCTGATCTCTCTTGATGTCCGCTTCGTTATTTGCTTCTTTCTCTGCTGCCTCAAGCTGCCGTCTGCCCTCAAGAATCGCCTGATCCTCTGCTGCTTTGATAATTCTGGCAGCTTCCTCCTCTGCACGAAGTAAAAGGTCCTTGGCTTCCTGGTGCGCTGCTTTGAGCTTCTCTTCCGCAGCACGCTCTGTCTCTTTGATTTCTTTAATGATTTCCGTCGTCAAATGCCTCACCACCTCTTTCAAAACTTATAATAATGCTACAGAATTAATATTTATAAATGCATAAAACCCCTAGAAGTCTTATTCGGTAAAAAAGAACAAATTCCTTCTATAAAATTTTAATACATATTAGAATATTTATAAAATTGAAAATGGGTCGAATATAATAAAATTCTTAAATTAACACCCTCTTATTCCTTTTCCCTTCAATTATTGTTAAAAAAGTCACAATATTGAGCTATGGAACAATCTCCGCACTTAGGTTTCCTTGCATCGCATATTGCCCTGCCATGATATACCAGACAGTTGCTGAAAGCGGTCCAGTCCTTTTCAGGCAATACCTCCATAAGCTCATACTCGATTTTTTCCGGATCATCCTTATCTGTCAGCCCTATTCTGTTCGACAATCTTTTACAATGGGTATCAACAATGACCCCTGGTTTTCCATATATATTGCCCAATACCACATTTGCCGTCTTTCTTCCGACTCCCGGGAGGCTGAGCAGATCCTCCATATTATACGGCACCTTGCCGCCGAAGTCTTTGATTAGCTTTTTGCAGCAGCCTATTATATTCTTTGCCTTGTTCCTGTAAAAGCCTGTGGATTTTATATCCTGCTCCAGCTCCTCAGGATCGGCATTGGCATAATCATACACCGAGGTGTATTTCCTGAACAGGTCCTTTGTAACAATATTGACTCTCTCATCTGTGCATTGGGCTGCGAGAATGGTAGCGATCAGTAGCTGCAGAGGCTCCTTGTAGTCAAGGGAGCAGGTAGCTTCAGGATAGGCCTTGTACAATACCTCTGTAATTTCATTAGTTCTTTTTCTCAAATCATCGATATTCCTCATGAGTTGTCCCCCTTTAAAAATCTTTCTATTCCTGCTGTATCCATAGTGTTTATGACATCCTGTTTTTCCAGCCAGCCCTTCCGTGCGATGCCCACGCCATAAACCAGATTCCTCAGTCCGTGGACATTATGCGCATCAGGGTTGATCGATATCCTGACTCCCTTTTCTTTTGCATATTTCAAGTACCGCCAATCCAGGTCAAGTCTGTGGGGATCAGCGTTGATCTCGATTACTTTACCATACCTTGCCGCGGCGTCAATAACAGCATTGATCTCCAGTTCATATTCATCCCTGGCTAACAGTATCCTTCCTGTCGGATGTGCTAATATTTTAGTATATTTATTATTCAGTGAATTTATTATCCTTTCTGTCATTCTGCCTTTATCCATTTTAAAGTTCGAATGTACTGCTGCAATGACAAAATCAAAAAGCTTCAACACCTCGTCCTCATAATCAAGAGAACCATCCGGCAGAATATCCGATTCAATACCCTTGAATATCCTGAAGCTCTTGTTCTTCAGGTTTATTTCATCGATCTCCTCCAGCTGCCTTTTTACCTCTTCTATGCTTAAGCCCCGTGCATAATAAGCAGCTCTGCTGTGGTCTGTTATTCCGATATAATGAAGCCCCAGCCTGATTGCTTCCTCAGCCATTTCTTCAATGCTGCTGCTGCCGTCGCTGTAAGCAGTATGCATATGAAAAGTACCCTTGACATCCTCCAGGGTTATCAGTTCAGGCAATCCGCCTTTTTCTGCGGCTTCGATCTCACCGGTGTTCTCCCTCAGCTCCGGAGGAATATAGCTTAACCCCAGTACATTGTATATTTCTTCTTCACTGGTGCAGGGTATAAGCTCCTCACCTTTGAAAAGCCCGTACTCATTCACCTTTATCCCCATTGCCTTCGCCCTGTGGCGTATGGCTGTATTATGCTCCTTGCTTCCTGTGAAATGATTGAGTGCATAAGGAAATTCCTTCACATCGACAACTCTGAGATCCATGTTTATGCCGCTTCCAAGCCTGACTGTGGACTTTGTTTCCCCCCGTGCTACAACCTCCAACACCGACGGCAGAGAGGTGTAGTAATCCATCAGCTTTACAGGTTCGGAAGTACTTGCAACCAGATCTATGTCCTTTACTACCTCTTTTCTTCTTCGCAGGCTTCCTCCCACTTCACATTCCTGTACATATGGAACAGCCAGCAGCATATCCTTTACCTCCATGGCTTCCTGATACACTTCACCGAAAAGATGCTGTCCCTTATACATCTTCATGTGATTGATGCCCTTCAATATGTTCTCCTGGGTCTTTTCACCGAAGCCTTCCAGGGACAGCAGGCGGTTCTCCAGACATGCATATTCCAGCTCCCCGATGGATCTCACACCCAGCTTCTCATTGAGCACCTTAACCTTTTTAGGCCCCACTCCCGGTATCCTGAGCATTTCAAGCAGTCCTTCAGGAATGGATCTCCTGAGCTCCTCATAGTATTCAAGTACACCTGTCTCAACAAGCTCAGTAACCTTTTCCGCTATTGCCTTGCCGATACCCTTTACACCGTTCAGTGTTCCTTCATTAATATAATCCTGCAGTTCTCCCTCCAGAAGCTCAATTGACCTGGCGGCATTTACATATGCCTTGATTTTGAAAGGATTCTCTCCTTGTATGTCCAGAAGCAGTGCTATTTCCTCCAAAATCCGGACAACTTCCCGTTTATCCATATATTCCCTCCGGCGGCAGTCTAATAATTCTTCACATGACTTTATTTTACCAAATATACTGTAACTAATACCATACCAATAATCAATAAAGCAAAAGATAGTATGTTATAATTAATCTATAAATGTCAAAACTTAATCAAAAAGGTGTTTGGGGAGATTAATCATGCAAAATAAAATACTGCTGTGTGCAGTTAACGCCAGGTACATACACTCCAACCTGGCAGTCAGGTATCTTAAAAAATACTGCGGAGCTCAATTTGAGGCTATTGAGATTGCTGAGTTCAGCATAAACGACAATATGAACAACATACTGAAAAGGCTTTATAATTCAGGCGCCGGAATATATGGTTTCTCCTGCTACATATGGAATATCAGCCAGATACGAAGTCTTTGCAGCAGTCTTAAAAAGGTCAGGCCAGAGGCTGTCATAATTCTGGGGGGGCCTGAGGTCTCCTACGATCCGGCAAGTCTGCTTTCTGACAATCCTTCTGTTGATTATGTGGTTGCCGGAGAAGGGGAGGAAACTCTGCTGGATCTGCTTGACTGTATCACAGAAAGCGGGTGCGGTCTTTCCGGAATTCCCGGAATAGCCTATAGGGATGGCGGTAAAATATCGGTAAACCAACCAAGGCCTCTTATTCCGGCTCTCGACATGCTTCCTTTTCCCTATGACAGCTTTGATGAATTTGAGAATAAGATCATATACTATGAGACCAGCCGGGGCTGCCCCTTCAACTGTCAGTACTGTCTATCCTCCACCACTCACGGGGTAAGGTACCTTTCAATGGACAGACTGCGCCAGGATATAAAACGCTTTGCGGATTCCGGGATAAATCAGGTCAAGCTGGTTGACAGGACCTTCAACTGTGATATCAGCCGATCTATAGACATAATGAAATACATAATTGAGTTGAACTCAGCCACAAATTTTCATTTCGAAATAGCTGCCGACCTTATAAATGAGCGCTTTCTTGAGGTTGTGGAAAAAGCACCGAAAGGCATGTTTCAATTTGAAATAGGTGTTCAGTCCACTAATCCCGAAACTCTTTCCGAAATAAAAAGGAAAATGGATTTTGGGAAGGTATCCTCTAATGTCCGCGAGCTGATAGCCTTCGGCAATACACACGTTCACACCGATCTTATCGCAGGACTGCCATTTGAAGATATCAAAAGTTTTGAAAAATCCTTTAATGATGTTTATGCCCTGAAGGCAGATATGCTTCAACTCGGATTTCTGAAGCTTCTGAAAGGCTCCGGCATCAGGGAACGCCTCTCGCTTTATGGTATGGAACATCATGACTTTCCTCCTTATGAGGTTCTGAAGACCAACTGGCTGTCATATAAAGAGCTGCTTCTGCTTAAGGATATTGAGCATGTTCTGGAGCAATACCATAACAGCGGAAAATTCAGACATACCCTGGAATTTTTACTCAGGACGCTCCCGACTGCACCCTTTGATTTTTATCGCAGAATGTCTGACTTCTGGAATCTGGAGAAGCATTTCGGTTCATCCAAAAGTGTGAATGAGCTTTATATGATATTCAGGCAATTTGTTTCTGATGTGTATTCAGATGTGCTGGGTCCTGATCAATTCAGCCTGCTGAATGAGTACATGAAGCTTGACTGGCTGCTTTACTGCAGAAGCGGCAGTATGCCCGGATCCATCATGCGGTTTGACCATACACATATTAAGGAAAGACTTCAGGAATACTTGAAAAACCATCTCACAAATACAGAGGGCTTTGAAGCCTTTAAAAATATGCCCATGCGCGAATTGTTAAAGCATGTGGGCTACGAGGTATTCACATGGAATATCTTTGGAGATATCCCATGTGAATGCCGGGTGGTCATGTTTTTTCCGTTTAAACAGAGTACTGTCAGTACAAAGCCTCTTTTCTCCATAGTACCCCTTAAAGAAATTTTATAGATGACACGGAAGCTCCTGAGTATCAATGGAAAGCTGTTTTCATATAATGTATGAAGGTAGCTTTTTTCAAAGGAGGCATCCATATTGTTTACCAATATCAATAACAACGGCATATATTACGGTGATTATGACAGGAAGCTTCTGGATCTCCTCAGGGAAGCAATGACGGACGAGAGTAAGGATCACAGAAAATACGGACAGATGATGGAAATGACTGATAATAAGGAGATAATAGAGCAAATACAATATGCTTATGAAGATGAAGCCAAGCACTATGAGATGTTCCAGGAAATTTACGAGCAGCTTGCAGGGAGCAACAACAAAATTCTGTCTCCTGATCAGGAGCATCAAAACAGACTCATTGATGCAGTAAAGGCAAGCATCAATGCCGAGCTTGAAGCAGTCGAGCTTTATAGGGAGATACGTGCCATGCTCCGGGGAAAGAAATACAGGAATATGCTGTATGAGATCATAACCGACGAGCAGGAGCATGCAACAAGATTCGTATATTTATATTCAATGTTAAAATAACAGGGTCCCGGCAACCACCGGAACCCTGTTATTGTCTCTATGCTCTTGTTATCCTGCCTTCGGCCTGTTCCCCTGCGAAATATGCATCTCCAGTAATATTCACATAACCTACCATTCTATTGTCATATATCAGCTGGCTCTTATCCTCATCAAAGCTGTCTCTGTGATTCTTATAGTCTTCTGCATATTGTGGCAGCACAACAGTATAATCTATTGCACCTGCACTGGGGTGGGCTTTTTTATCTACTACCACGTATTCATTATTATCGTTGAATATTTTATTGACCTTTACCTTTTCACCTATCTGCAGCTGTTTTATATGCTTTTCCGCCTTATCGCTGATGTTCACATCCGACACCCGATCATCTCCTATCTTTCATTTGATGTCTTTATATTTAGCAGAAAAGCGATATTTATTCAAAATGCTCGAGGCTTCAAACCTTGTATCCCTCACCTGTTCACCTGATTCTATTCATTAATATCCTTGTAAAAATTCAGCAGACACCCAGCTGTGGTTTTCTGGGCCAGAGGGAAAGTGCTGTTTGCAATTCTGAAGAATTTCTCAGAAGGGCTCTTAATCATCGAATACTTTCTATAAGCTGAAATTGCTTCTTTTGCATTACTCTCTATGTATTTGTACGGACTGTCAAAATACATGCCTCCTTCTGAAACAGAGTAATGAAGAAAATCATCATGAACCTTGTGAATCCACTGTTCATACTTCCTGTGACTCTTCAACAGCTTAACGCTTCCGTGCTGTGGAATAGTTGAATCCTGCACCAGATGAACAGCCGCACCTAAATAAAACATAGCTTTATCCCTGTCTCCGCAGTCCCAGTGGACAAGCGCACAGCCGTAGTATTTCCGGAACCTCTGCTTTGATGACTTACAGCCGTAAAGACCCTTATGGGTATATGGGTTATAAAAGTGCTCTCTGCTCTTAAAGTCCTGATCCACCCACACTGTGCCATCATTAAGGCAGCCTTTGTTCAGGGTATAGAACTCATAAGCCTCATCAAAACCATCATTTTTAAGAATTTCAACAGCCTGCTCGTTTATAAATACATGAACCTCGCAGAGAGTCTTTTTAAAAAGCTTTTTCAAAGGATTTACGACCCATAGTATTGTTTTGAACGTCTTCCCATAAGCCCGTTCTATTGCACCCATTTTTTCATCTCCTGTTCGAATATTGTCTCCTGACAAAATTATACACATCATTGAAACAAACATCCAGTATTTATTATCTCATATACCAAATTGCATATTTAATATATATTCTGCATATTTCACATCCTTTATGATACTGTTTGTATTGTTCTCCTTTACAAAATTTTGTCAAAAAGTTATAATTTAAATATAGGTTCATTTTACTATCATCTAATTTCACTAGTGTATTATGTAAGTTAGGAGGTATGTTATGAAAGACCCCAGAGTAACTGAGCTCGCAAAGAATCTTCTTTCTTATTCCCTTGACCTGAAAGCAGGAGAGGATATACTAATAGAGCTTTATGATATAGGTGAGGAGTTGGTTAAAGAGCTGATAAAGGAAGCTTACCGGATAGGTGCCAGACCTTTTGTCAATGTAAAAAGCAGGAAACTGCACAGAGAGCTTCTGTTGGGAACAGATGAAGGGCATATGTCGCAGATAGGCAGCTACGAAGCCCTTCGAATGAAGGAAATGGATGCGTATATAACTATCAAAGGTTTTTATAACGCTCTTGAATATTCAGATATCCCCGGTGAGAAAATGGGCATATACAGAGCCAATTGGGTAAAGCCGGTGCATTTTGACATACGGATACCTAATACAAAATGGTGCCTGCTGAATTATCCTACAGAAGCAATGGCACAAACAGCAAATATGAGTACTGAGCAGTTTGAGGATTTCTATTTCAATGTATGCAACCTTGATTATTCAAAAATGTCCAAAGCCATGGACCCATTGGTTAAGCTGATGGCAGGAGCAGATAAGGTAAGAATAACCGGAGCCGGTACTGAGCTTACCTTTTCAATAAAGGGGCTGCCTCCTGTCAAATGTGACGGCAAGCTTAACATCCCTGACGGTGAAATCTTTTCGGCGCCGGCAAGAGATTCGGTAAATGGCTATATTACCTACAATACCCCTTCCGAATATGAGGGAAAACTCTATGAAAATGTCAGACTCGAGTTCAGGAATGGAAAGATCGTAAACGCAACAGGTAATGATACCGAAGGAATAAATCAGATATTCGATACGGATGAAGGAGCAAGATACGTCGGAGAGTTCGCTCTCGGCGTTAATCCATACATAGTAAAGCCCATGAAGGACATACTATTTGATGAAAAAATCATGGGCAGCTTTCACTTTACTCCCGGTGCAGCTTATGAAAACTGCAATAATGGCAATAAGTCCTCCGTCCACTGGGACCTTGTGTGCATACAAACACCCGAGTACGGAGGCGGTGAAATCTGGTTTGACGATGTTCTGATCAGAAAGAACGGTAAATTCGTCCTTAAAGAACTGGATGTATTGAATCCTGAAAATCTTAAATAATCACCCCTGAGGAGGCTGTATTAATGAAAGATCCACGAGTAACACAGATGGCAAAGAGCCTTTTAGGCTATTCCGTAAAGCTTAAGCCCGGAGAGAACATCCTTATAGAAGTTTTCGACTCCGGCGAGGAGCTGGCGGCTGAGCTCATCAAAGAAGCCTACAGAATGGGAGGCAAACCCTTCCTTTCAGTTAAGAAAAGAAGCCTCATGAGAGAGCTGATGCTGGGCACCGATACCGGACACATGTCCCGCATCGCGCACTTTGAAGCTGAAAGAATGAAAGAAATGCAGGCATACATAGGTATAAGGGGAGCTTATAATTCCTCCGACTGGTCTGATGTTCCAAGTGACAAGATGAGCATATATCAATCTCATTGGTTCAAGACAGTCCATTCTGAGATCAGAGTTCCAAAAACAAAATGGTGTATAATGAGATACCCCAACAATTCAATGGCTCAAATGGCCAATATGAGTACAGAGCAGTTTGAGGACTTCTATTTCAATGTATGTAATCTGGATTATGCAAAAATGTCCAAAGCTATGGATCCTCTTGTAGCACTGATGAACAAGACCGACAAGGTAAGAATCAAAGGGGTCGGCACTGACTTAAGCTTCTCTATAAAGAACCTGCCCGCTATAAAATGCGATGGGGAACTGAATATTCCAGACGGAGAGGTGTATTCAGCACCTGTAAAAGATTCTGTAAACGGTTATATAACCTATAATACCCCGGCAGAATACCAGGGCTACACTTACGATAACATAAGGCTTGAGTTTGCAAATGGGAAGATCATAGATGCCGCTTCAAACAATACCGAGAGGATAAACAAGGTGTTCGACACAGATGAAGGTGCAAGATATGTAGGTGAATTTGCCATAGGAGTCAACCCATACATAATAAAGCCGATGAAGGATACCCTTTTTGATGAAAAAATAATGGGGAGCTTCCACTTCACTCCCGGCAGCTCCTATGACCAGTGCTACAACGGCAACAAATCCGCAATACACTGGGACCTGGTATGCATACAGACCCCTGGGTACGGCGGCGGTGAAATCTGGTTCGACGATGTGCTCATAAGAAAAGACGGCAAATTCGTCCACAAGGACCTGGATGTGCTGAATCCTGAAAAACTGAAATAGAAATGTCAAAGGCACGGCTTACCCCGTGCTTTTAGCATTACTGCAAACTTAGGAGCAACCATGCAATAGCCTAAGTATGGTTTATACAGAAATTGTTAATGGCTCTTAGAGACGAAGCCTTAGAAAAACCGTATGCGAGGCACGGATGCCGAAGCAAGGCTTTAAGGTCACGGATGACCATTTAAAGCCGTTAGGTTTTTCTTAGGCTGAGTTTCTTAGTGCCATCAATTTCTGTATATCCATATGTGGCTGTTACATGGTTGCTCCAGTTTTCTGTTTGCAATTATTTCAGCACTTCCTCTTACGTGCCCTTATATCATCCTATACTGCTCAGCAGATTTGCCATTTCTATTGCAGTCACCGCTGCATCAAAGCCTTTGTTGCCGGCTTTAGTACCGGCCCTCTCTATGGCCTGCTCTATGTTTTCCGTTGTAAGCACCCCGAATATGACGGGCAAACCTGTATCCAGCGCTACTTTAGCTATTCCCTTGGACACTTCACTGCAGACGTAATCAAAATGAGGGGTAGAACCTCTGATCACAGCACCAAGGCATATGACCGCATCGTATTTGCCTGACTTCGCCAGCTTCTGTGCGGTCAGCGGTATTTCAAAAGCTCCCGGAACCCAGCTTATTTCTATATTTTCCGCATTACACCCATGCCTTTTTAACCCGTCGATGCAGCCTCCCAGCAGTTTGTTACTGATAAATTCATTGAATCTGCCAACTACTACAGCAAATTTCCTGTTACCCGCAATCAGGTTTCCTTCATATACTTTCATTTATATTGCCTCCTTTAAACCTTTTATAACGAGCAGGGGCATCTATTCCACATTAATTTGTCATGCCCCGTAAGCGTGTTTCATAAAAGGCTTCCTTGGTTGTTATAATGCTTCAATGGAAGCCTTTTTTATATGTTGTGGAGCATATGCCCCATTCTTTCCTTTTTCGTATACAGATACCTTTCATTCTTAATATTAGCGCCTATTTCTATAGGTATCCGCTCTACGATTTCCAATCCGTATCCGGATAGTCCCTTGAGCTTCTTCGGATTATTTGTTATCAGTCTTATTTTTCTTATTCCGAGGTCCTTCAATATCTGTGCTCCTATACCATAATCCCTCAGATCCGCAGGAAAACCCAGCATCACATTTGCCTCGACAGTGTCCGCTCCTTCATCCTGAAGCTCGTATGCCCTTAGCTTATTGACAAGGCCTATACCTCTGCCCTCCTGACGCATATACAGCAGTACACCTCTGCCTTCCTTTTCTATCATTCTCGCAGCTTCCGCAAATTGCTCGCCACAGTCACACCTTAATGAACCAAAGGCATCCCCTGTAAGACACTCTGAATGAACCCTCACCATTACAGGTTCGCCTGTATTTACATCTCCCTTTACGAGGACCACATGGTGTTCGCCGTTTATTGCATTCTCATAGGCCATGACTCTGAACTCACCGTACTTCGTAGGCATATATGCATCTGCAGCCTTGTATATCAGCTTCTCCTCACAGCTTCTGTATTTTATCAGATCAGCAATTGTAACTATCTTCAACTGATGCTTTTCCGAATATTCAATCAGGTCAGGAAGCCTCGCCATTGTGCCGTCATCCTTCATGATCTCACAGATGACCCCGGCGGGATATAGTCCTGCCATTCTTGCAAGGTCCACTGCTGCTTCCGTGTGTCCGGCTCTTTTCAGTACGCCTCCTTTCCTTGCCTTCAAGGGAAATATGTGACCTGGCTTTGTCATATCCTCCGGATTAGTACCGGGGTCTACCAAAGCATTTATTGTATCTGCTCTCTCAAAGGCAGATATCCCTGTAGTGCATTTTCTGGAATCAACTGAGACTGTAAAAGCAGTCTCCTTTGCATCGGTATTTTTGCTGGTCATAGGTTCCAGCTTAAGCTCACTTATGCGTTCTTCAGTCATAGGAACACATACAAGCCCCCTTGCATGGGTAACCATGAAATTCACAGCTTCCGGTGTTGCCTTTGAAGCTGCCATAAGCAGATCCCCTTCATTCTCCCTGTCTTCATCGTCAACAACGATTATCATATTTCCTTTTTTAAGCTCTTCCAAAGCTTCTTCAATTTTACAGAACATTCCATTCCCTCCTAAAAACCATTATCCAGCAGGTATTCCAAGGTCATACCGCCTTTAGTCCCCCTACTTTCCATATTTAAAAGCTTTTCAACATATTTCCCGATGATGTCACATTCAAGGTTTACTTTATAGCCAAGCTTTCTACCGGGCAGAGTTGTGTAATCCCTGGTATGGGGGATTACTGCGATTTTGAAAACCCTCTCGTCCACATACTGAACTGTAAGGCTGATTCCATCGACTGCTATGGAACCTTTATGTATTATATATTTCAGTATTTCACTGCCTGCTTCTATTGTGATCCAGACTGCAATGTCTTCCTTTCTGATCTCACATATCGTTCCTGTTCCATCTATATGTCCCGATACTATATGCCCTCCGAACCTTCTAATTGGAGAGAGAGCCCGCTCCAGGTTGACGGCATCTCCCGGCTTCAGATATCCAAGGTTTGTCGCCCTCATAGTTTCAGGCATTACATCCGCATCAAAGCAGTTCCCTTTTAGGGCTGTAACAGTAAGGCAGACTCCGTTGACACTTATACTGTCACCTGTCAGTGTACCTTCAAGTATATCGCTGCATTGAACAGTAAGACTTACCGACTTTTCCCCTTTTCTTATGCCGTTTATTTTTCCTATCTCCTCAATGATTCCGGTAAACGTATCAAATCACTCCTTCCATGGCACCTTCAGATAGCCTTCGACCAGCACATCCTGTCCGAAGGTGGTTATACTCTGATATTTCAAGCGGTATCCATCCCTTATAAAGTCGGCTCCTGTCCCCATAACCGGTGTGGGTGCTGATCGGCCTCCTATTATTACCGGTGCTATGAAGACCGCGACCTTGTCTACAAGCCCTCCCTCCAAAAAAGCTGCTGCCATTGTTCCTCCGCCCTCTACCATGAGGCTGTCTATTCCCCTTTTGCCCAGCTCCTCTACAAGCTGCTTGATGTCTGCCTTCCCATCCTTTTCACCGGTGATGATTATCTCTGCTCCCTTATCCTTCAAATAGCTTGCCTTCTCTTCAGTGATTTCCCCGGTCGCAGCTATGATAGTCCTCCTATATTCATCTATTTCCAGCACTTTTGCGTCGGCCGGTATCCTCCCCTTTGAATCAACAACTACCCTGACAGGGTTTATTGTTTTCACTCCAGGAAGCCTCGCAGTCAGCTCCGGATTATCCTTTATCACCGTATTCACCCCTACCAGAATGGATGAATACCTGTTTCTCATACGGTGTACATACTCCCTGGACTGCTCTCCGCTTATCCATTTCGAATCCCCTGTCTTTGTCGCAGTTTTTCCATCAAGTGTCATAGCTGCTTTGAGAAGCACAAAAGGTGTTCTTCTGGTAATGTATTTTATGAATATATCATTCAGCTTCAAGGCTTCAAGCCTGTTAATACCCACATCCGCCTGTATCCCGCAGTCTCTCAGCAGCATTATGCCTCGGCCTGCCACCAGCGGATTTGGATCCTCCATAGCCACAACAACGCGTTTGAATTTTCTTTCAACAAGCTTGGCGGCACAGGGAGGCGTCCGCCCGAAATGTGAACAGGGCTCCAGATTCACATATATGGTTGCGCCTTCTACCGGTTCCTTTGAATTTCTTATAGCGTTTATCTCAGCATGGGGTTCCCCTGCTCTTTCATGCCAGCCTTCTCCTATGATCTCCCCATTCTTTACTATAACTGCACCCACAAGAGGATTCGGGCTTGTGCTTCCGCTTCCCCTGGCAGCCAATTCCAGCGCTCTCTGCATATAAAAAGAATCATCCAACACCATCACTCCTATCTAGTGCTTTTTAACACAGCAAAATTTAAACTTTCAAGGTGTTAAAAAGCACATCCTTGATTTGGTGCCTCGCCTACTCTAGAAGTGATATACGTTACGAGGCACTAATATTACTTTTTTAGTATCCCATGAATGGAGAAAATAAAACAAAGCCCTGAAGCAAAATCACTCCAGGGCTTGATGAACAACACTCCTACCAACAAAAAAACCTGGCAAAAGCCAGGGTAGTGTCGTATATACACCTTCTTCCATCCAGACTGTACTGTCGGCTTCGGAATCTAACCGAATCTGCCGATGCTGCATTAAGCTGCATCAGCTCGCGGGCTTTACCGCCGGTAGGGAATTTCACCCATCCCTGAAGATATCGTGCTTATTAACACAACTTATTTATTATCCTTCATAGTGTTAAAAAGCACATCCTTGATTCAGTGCTTCGCATGCTCAAGAAGGGATATACGTCACGAAGCACTATAAAATATATTCAATTAACTATTAGTATAACCGCAATTATTCAGGATGTAAATAACAATGTGAAATTTAATTACTATTTCTTATTACATTGATCTCTGCTTTCAGATTAAGCATATCTTTTTCAAGGAGCTTTTCACACAGTTCCCTGAAAATTGCATCTATGTCCGCGAAGGATCTTTCAGTCTCCGCCACCAGTTTTCCGACTTCCTCCGAGGATTCCTCGAAGCTTGACAATCTCAGGTATTTCTTTACTATTTCGGCAAAGGCGTCAAGATAATAATAGAAGAATTTCCTTACATGGGTGAGTCCTTCAGGATTGGTCCTGACCTCTCCTATTATCTTTTCTCCGGTGCAGCATACAGCCTCTATCTTTTCCCTGATGTCAGCATCCTTTATCTTGTCGACGTCCTTTCTTATTTCAAAGAGCTTCTCAAAAGCATCCTTTATAAGCTTCTCTACAGAATCCTTCTCTTCCGGCTCTTCTTCCACCACTTCCGCCTTTTTCTCAGCTGCATTCTTCTTCATACTTGCTGCAATACCTGATACAATTCCTGCAATCAGCATCAGTCCGAAGCCCACTGCCCCTATAGCACCAGCATAAAGCAGCTTACCCATCGCGAGTGCCACTGTTGCCGGTATTATCGTTAAAACAAACAAAACAACATAAAAATCCTTATTTTGCACTACCTCATTGTCATGCATATCTTCCGCTTTTGCTTTTTCAGCCTGTGCCCTGCCGCTGTCGGGCTTTTTAAATTCTCTCACCTTGCTTTTCGCGTCGCTGCCACCTTTGCCCTCAGGCTTTTTCCCTGCAGACTCCTGCTTGCTGCCGCTTACCGTATAGCTGGCAGTCTGTTTGTCATTCCACACTCTCTCAGAATCGTCCTTTGCAGCCTGTGCAACACGGGAACCCGATCCTATTATTCCAGAAAGCAGTCCGAACAAAGCTTGAAAAACTACTCCAACAATTTTAAATGCCAGGGTGATAGAAAAAGATATAATACTGAATATAAGCCCCACCAGGGAGTTGCAGCCTCCATGGCGATTATTGCAATTCATGTTCATGTCACCAAAATTCCCGGGTCTGTGCTCTCCCCTTCGACATCCCATAATAATCCGCTCCTGTCAATGAATTTACTATCTATATTATATACTGCATTTGTCCCCAATTTGTTTCAAAAATAACCAAAAATATTTTTAGTATATATTACCGCATAAAACTCGATAATAGCCACAAAATAATTATAGCACTTTTCAGAAAGGAGCTGTTTCGTTGAAGCATTCAAAGGATACAAAAAATACCTATACTACCAGCAGCACCGGACATATTGACGAAGGAAGGAACGAGACCACAAGAATCCAATATACCGATTCCATATCGGTACCTGCATCAGAGAGCACTCTCAAGAAGAACAAAAAAGAAGGAAGAAAGTGATAGGCTCACCTATCACTTTCTTTATAACGAGTAGGGACATCATTTCCACCTTAATTTGTCATGCCCCGTAAGCGAGTTTCAAAAAAGGCTTCCCTGGTTGTTAAAATGCTTCAATGGAAGCCTTTTTTATACACTGTAGTTTTCTTTCAGATCCAGATAAAAATTAGCCTTTGCCGCCCTGTAATAAGGAATTGCATATATCATACCCAGCCCAAAGGTCACGATACCTAATATGAACCATCCCAGGAAGCCAAGCCACATTTCGAAAAACCTCATCTTGTGTCCATCCATCATTTCCTTGCTTCTTCTTATAGCCTCCAGGGCTCCTGTACCTGGATCATCATTTACAATATAGTAGGCCATTGAGTATTTAATCGATGCAATGATTCCGGGTACAATAAGCAGCAGTGTCCACAATGCGGTAAAAAGGATAATGAAAAAGTTAAGTACAAAGTTCGTCTTGAACAAGCTGAACCCTGAAAACATATCAGTGAACTCAGCCGGTATGCGTCTTGCCAGCTTCAGAAAATAGCCTGCCACACCATAGTAAATAGGCCCGCCTATTATAAAGCTCACCAGGGACATGAGATTGTTTGTCGAACTGTTTGGATTCGCAGCCCTTACAAGATTCCCATTTTCCATTACAAGCCTGAATGAGGTATTACCTCCGTTTTTGTAAGTAAAAGCCTCTACCAAAAGCCATGCGACCAGAGTTACAGCAATTGCCACCAGCCATTTTCCATCAAGGTTTTCCTTTGCTGCTATCTTCAACTGTACAGGATCTCTATAGCCTTTCAGTACTTCCGTCATCGGATAACCCCCTTAATTTATAATTACATAATTTATTATATCCATAACTAGATACTACAAAAAATCAAAAATGTTTCAGACTTTCTGAAAAAATTTAGCGTTCCGGTTAAAACCAACCGGAACGCTACTGCTTAATCTGCTATATGATTATACATATCAGGCTGCCTTTTGTATCGTTGACAACCTTCTGCAGTGTAAGCTGCAGTTTGGTCTGGATGTCGTCAGGCATCTTATACAGCTTGCCCTGGAGTTCTTCCTTGACCATATCATAAAGGGACTTCCCGAACATATTGGATTCCCATATCTTTTGCGGATTATTCTCAAACTCCTCCATGAAATATTTAATAAACTCCTCGCTTTGCTTTTCTGTACCTACTATCGGAGCAATCTCAGTCTCAATATCAGTTTTTATTATATGCAGGGATGGGGCGCTGGCCCTTAACCTTACTCCAAACTTGCTTCCCTGCTTCACAATAACAGGTTCCTCAAGCTTTATTTCGTCTACAGAAGGAGCAACCATACCGTAACCGAACTCCTTGACATCACCCAGGGCTGATTTCACTTTGTCATATTCACGCTTTGACTGAGCCAGTTCTTTTACCAGGGATATAAGCTGATAATCCCCTTCAAGGCTGTAGCCTGAAACTTCTCCCAGTATCCTGAAGAACAGACCTTCTTCAAGGTCTATAGTTATATTCACTACTCCTTCACCCAGGCGCATATCGGATATTTCCACAGCCTGAATGTTTTCCGCACCGTCAAACCTTTTTATTGCATCGTCTACATCTCTTATCCTGTTTACTTCACTGAGGTTGTTCCTTATACTGCCGACTATGCCCTTCTTAAGCCAGTGCTCCAGCTCCAGGGTATCCATCCAGCGGGGTATATGGAAGTTTATCTCTCTTGCAGGGAATTCAAAGAGCACCTTTTCAAGGATTCCATCCAGATCACCCATTTCCATCTTCAGTGCATCAACTATCATAACAGGAGTATTATATTTTGTTTCAAGGGCCTCTCTAAGCTCAATGGTCTCCTGAGCTTTTGGCTTTGCTGAATTCAATACTATTATGAAAGGTTTTTCCAGCTCCTTCAGCTCTTTTATGACCCTTTCCTCTGCTTCTATATAACTCCTCCTGGGAAGGTCTGTAATGGAGCCATCGGTGGTTACTACCAGGCCTATTGTCGAGTGGTCTGCAATAACTTTTCTGGTTCCAATTTCTGCAGCTTCTTCAAAGGGTATACGGTTTTCAAACCATGGAGTGTTGACCATTCTTGGACTGCTGTCCTCCAGGTGTCCCAACGCACCTTCTACCAAATAGCCCACACAGTCAACCAATCTTACCTTGAATTTTGCATTTTCCCTCAGAACCAGCTCAACAGGTTCATTAGGAACGAACTTAGGCTCTGTTGTCATTATTGTCTTTCCATTTGCACTCTGGGGAAGCTCGTCACGGGTCCTTTCCCTCTTGAACTCATTGTCCATATTGGGAAGTACAAGTAAATCCATGAATCTCTTTATGAAGGTGGACTTTCCTGTTCTGACCGGTCCCACGACCCCTATGTAAATACTGCCTTCAGTTCTTTCTGCTATATCGCGATAAACATCGTATCCTTCCACACTCTTCCCTCCTTAATAATGTTGAAATAATTACATAGACACTTTCTCTTAATATATATGTGCATGTGTGGCATTTATTACAAAAAAAATAAGCGACCCTAACGGCCGCTACTCTTAATCTCTAGTTCTTATCCACTTGTCTCTTATATTAAATGTGACTTCGCAGGCTTTTCTCAGACCACGTGCCGCGAGCCACGATGCCACGAGCCAAAATGCCTACCAATCGAAGCCTTTAAGCTCCGCTATATCTTCCATCTCGTGGGTCTTTGATCTCATGGTGAGATTCATTACTGAATCCCTGACATCCGCTTTATTGAAAAGCAGATCATATATTTCCTGGGTAATCGGCATTTCAATCTGCATCTTCTCTGCCAGCTGGCAGGCGGATTTGGTGGTCCTTACGCCCTCCACCACCATCCTTGTGCTTCCAAGCACCTCTTCCAGAGACTTTCCCTGCCCGATCGCTATGCCTGCTCTCCTGTTCCTGCTGTGCATGCTTGTACAGGTAACAATAAGATCGCCTATTCCCGACAAGCCGGCAAAGGTGTTCCTGCTTGCTCCCATAGCCTCGCCGAGTCTTGCTATCTCCACTATACCCCTGGTCATCACCGCAGCTTTTGTATTGTCGCCCAGGTTCAGACCGTCTATGATCCCCGCACCTACCGCTATGATGTTCTTCAATGCTCCGCCCAGCTCTACCCCTATTATATCAGGATTGGTATATACTCTGAACAGGGGAGTCATGAAAACATCCTGTATGTATTCGGCTACCGCCCTTTTCTTTGAGGAAGCAACTACAGCAGTAGGAATACCCTTTGCCACCTCTTCAGCATGGCTTGGGCCCGATATCACAGCAACTTCGTTTTGCTGCATAAACTCATTAATTATCTCAGACATCCTGAGTAGAGTATTATTTTCAATACCTTTTGTCATGCTGACCATAATCTGGTCCCTGGAGGTGTAATTGCTCATCTGACTGCAAATGTCTCTCATTGCATGGGAAGGAGCTGCTACTATAACAACCTCACTATCCCTGCAGCAGTACTCCATATCTGAAGAAGCAAGTATGTTATCCTGAAGAATTGTTCCCGGCAGATATTCGGAGTTTTCCCTGGTATACTTGATTTTCTCTATTAGCTCCTTGTCCCTTGCCCAGAACTTCACGTTAAAGCCTTTTTTTGCCAGAAGTACCGCTATTGACGTTCCCCAGCTGCCGGCTCCTATTATAGTAATAAAATTGTTCACTAGATCTCCTCCATTGCTGATAAATAATCCTACTCTCTTTTCCTTAATAAGAATCTTATAGGAGTCCCTTCAAAGCTGAAGGCTTTCCTGATCTGGTTCTCAAGATACCTCTGATATGAAAAATGCATCAGTGACGGCTCATTCACAAATAGAGCAAATGTAGGAGGCTTTACAGAAACCTGTGTCGCATAGTATATCTTCAGCCTTCTTCCTCCCGAAATAGCAGGCTGGTTCATAAGCACAGCCTCATTCACAATATCATTCAGCATACCCGTGGAGATCCTCATGGCATGTTGATTGGAAACATGGTTAATAAGCTCTATTACCTTATTTACTCTCTGTCCTGTCAAAGCAGAAATAAAGAGCATCGGGGCATAATCCATAAATGGAAGCTCATTCTTTATATCTGCCTTATATCTTTCTATTGTCTTCTCATCCTTTTCAATTATATCCCATTTATTTACCACAATGACAACAGCCTTGCCCTGGTCATGGACATAACCTGCAATCTTGCTGTCCTGCTCGCTTACCCCTTCCTTTGCGTCTATGAGCATCAGGCAGACATCTGCCCTTTCAATTGCGGTTAACGATCTGACCACACTGTACCTTTCTATTGATTCAAATACCTTGCCCCTTTTTCTCATTCCTGCCGTATCTATAAAGACATACTGGTTTTCTCCCACTGTAAAGGGTGTATCTATTGCATCCCTTGTAGTGCCGGGCACATCACTTACTATTACCCGCTCCTCGCCAAGTATCTTGTTTACCAGAGAAGATTTCCCCACATTGGGCTTGCCTACGACAGCGACCTTGATTGTATATTCGTCATAGGACTCTTCCTCCTCAACCGGCAGGTTCTTGATTATTTCATCCAGCAGATCCCCCAGGGCCAAAGCCTGACCGGCGGAAATGCCCATTGGCTCTCCCAATCCGAGATTGTAGAACTCATATACATTGTCCTTGTACTTTGGAGCATCAATCTTGTTTACTGCCAGAATAATCTTCTTCTTAGTCCTCCGCAGCAGATTGGCCACTTCCTGGTCAGAGGAGGTTATCCCCTCCTGCCCGTCGACAAGGAAAACAATGACCTCTGCAGTTTCTATAGCTACCTCAGCCTGCTGTTTCATCTGCTTCAATATCAGATCCTCACTGTAAGGCTCAATCCCTCCTGTATCAATGAGGGTGAAAGTCCTGTCCAACCATTCGACCTCTGTGTATATCCTGTCCCTCGTGACCCCCGGCTGATCCTCCACTATTGAAATCCTTTTTCCTGCCATCTTGTTAAAAAGAGTTGATTTTCCAACATTAGGACGTCCTACTATCGCTACTATCGGCTTTGCCAAAAAGCCCCACCTCCTCACGGGCGGATGTTATCCACCCTTCATTATGTCCTGTAAATCCTTAGAGAGATAATATATTCTTTACAAGGTTGCTTCCGTCTTCCTTGCATATGGTGACCTTTGTACCAAGCTCCTTTTCCAGTTGCTCGACAGTAACATCATCAAGGAAGACTCTTTCATCCCTTTTCAGCATACTTTCAGGTATGAATATATTACTTCCAATAGCTTTACCCTTCAGCTGATCTATTATGTCTTTTCCTGTAAGCAGACCAGCCACCTTCACACCACGGCCGAAGAAATCATTGGCTACCGGAAATACGCTTATTTCCAGGTCTCCTATACTTTTTTCTATTCTTAAAGCTGCTTCTTTCAGGTTGGCAAAAGCATATTCCCCTGTTATTATTGACACTGCCCTTTTCTTTTTCTTATAGCTGCCCAGCCTGATAAGTGATGCCTCTATCTCCTCATTGAAAAGTGTTATAAGTCCTACTCCGTTTTCCAATTGCTTGAAGTTCTCATATTCATCATACCCCGGCAGTTTCTTTCCTGAAATCAGAAAGAACTCATCAGACAGAAATACGAACCTGGTATTCAGCTCAGAAAGAAACTTACCCTGCAATACCGTAACCTGCTCAATAACTTCAGCAGCAGAAGCTCCATCATATTCCGCAAGCTCATAGAGCCCTTGCCTGTGTCTGGTTATACCCGCAGGAACAACCGCAACACATGAAAGCTCCGAATGCAGCTCCTTAAGGTCCGTCAATGTCCTGGAAAGCTTCTCACCATCATTGATTCCCCTGCACAGGACTATCTGTGCCCTGACCTCAATCCCGCCTTCCTTCAGTCTTTCAAGATAGTCCATCAGCTTTCCGGCATTCTTATTGTTCAGCATCATTTTTCTTAGCTCCGGATCTGTGGTATGTACCGAGACATTTATCGGACTTATCCGGTATTTTATTATCCTGTTTATCTCCCGCTCGCTAAGATTGGTCAAAGTCACAAAATTCCCCTGCAGGAAGGACAATCTTGTATCATCATCCTTAAAATACAAAGTTTCCCTCATTCCGGAGGGTAATTGGTCTATGAAGCAGAATATACACTTATTATGGCAGGACTTCGGCTTGTCTATGATTCCTTCAAAGACTATGCCGATATCTTCATCATATTCCTTTTCTACTTCATAAATCCATATTTCACCATTGGCATGCTCTATCTCAGCTTCAAGAAACTCATCGGTAGTAAGGTATTTATATTCAAGTATGTCTTTGATACCTGCACCGTTTATGGTTATGAGTTTATCTCCTTTTCTGATGCCCAGCTCCTCGGCTATACTTGAAGGACGTACTTCCACTATTTCTACGCCCGTATTCACCAAATCCATTTCCTCCTTGTAATAATGAAAAGTCCTCACACTACCCAATTACTCTAATAGGCCTTGAACTTTTACATAATATTATATCATACCAACTTTATATTATACTACAGTATTAGAATAGATGCGAGATACGAGATGCGAGGAATGGACGGGTATTCCTTATAGGTCCAAGTCCGTTCTCCCCGAACCCCGCACCTCGTACCTCGTACCTGAAGTGTCGCAACATTCCTCTTATAGTAAAAAAAGGATGCTTACTGGAAACATCCTTTAGTCATTCAAATCCACATGTTCACTTGTTACCGAGTATATAATGCGCTCACAGATATTCGTCACATGATCCCCTATCCGCTCGAGATATCTGCTTATCAGCAGGAAGTACGTAGCCTGATGTATGGTCTTCGGATCCTCCATCATTATTACCAGCAGCTCTCTGAAAATCTGCTTGTACAGCCCATCCACCTCATCATCCCATTTCGCTACTTCCCTGGCTTTTTCGGTATCCAGATGCACATAGGCATCTATGCAGCCCTTTACCATCCGCACAGCGATTTCAGCCATCCTTGGTATATCGATCAGTTCCTTTATATATTTCTCATTTGCAAGCTTGATTGTTATTTTTGATATATCCACTGCATAATCCGCTATTCTCTCCAGGTCTGTGATTATCTTAAGAGCTGTGGCGATGATCCTGAGATCCTTAGCAAGAGGAGATTGCAGTGCTATCAGCTTCAGACACTTGTCTTCCACTGTATTCTCCATATCATCTATAATATCATCATTATCTATTACCTCCTGCGCCAACTCAACATTCTGAGTCTTGAGGGCCTTTACGGAGTTTCCAAGTGTCTCTTCAACTATACTGCTCATTTTCAACAAAGCTACCTGCAATTCTTGCAGTTCCTGGTCAAAATAATTCCGCGTCATCCTTTCACCTCCATTTTGTTCACTCATCACTTATCCAAACCTGCCCGTTATATAATCCTCTGTCCTTTTGTCCCTTGGCTTGTAAAACACGTTCTCCGTCAGATCACATTCAATTATCTCACCATTCAGGAAAAAAGCGGTATAATCGGAAATACGGCCTGCCTGCTGCATATTATGCGTGACGATCACTACCGTATAATCCTTTTTAAGCTGCTCCATCAAGTCCTCAATCTTGAGAGTGGAACCCGGATCCAGGGCTGAAGTCGGCTCATCCATTAAAAGCACTTCAGGCTCTACGGCAAGTACCCTCGCAATGCACAACCTTTGCTGCTGCCCTCCGGATAAGCCCAAGGCCGATTTTTTAAGCCTATCCTTGACTTCATCCCATATTGCTGCGCTCTTTAGGCTCTTCTCCACCAGCTCATCCAGCTTTCTCTTGTCTCTCATACCATGGACCCTTGGTCCATAGGCTATGTTATCATATACAGACATCGGAAAGGGATTGGGCTTCTGGAAAACCATCCCTACCCTTTTCCTTAATTCTATCACATCATATTTATGAATGTCAGTACCATCCAATGTCACTTTTCCGTCAATCCTTACTCCGTCAATAAGGTCATTCATCCTGTTAAGCGTCCTTAAAAATGTCGACTTGCCGCAGCCCGAAGGACCAATGAACGCCGTAACCGCATTCTTTGCTATGCTTATGTCAACATTTTTCAATGCATGAAAGTCTGTATAGTATAAGTTCAGCTTGTTAACCTCTATCTTGTTATCAGTCATTTACCTTTCCCCCTGTCAAGCTTTTATAAAGTGTCTTATCAGCCTGTTGGCTGTAAAGTTTATTATGAGCACAGTTATTATAAGAACTGTTGCAGTTGCATACATATTGTTCTTTGACAATCCCTCTGACGCCAGTATATAAAGATGGACAGCCATTGTTCTTCCGGGCCTCCAGATGGAGCTTGGGAGACCCAGTGAACTGCCGGCGGTATATATGACTGCTGCTGTTTCACCGGCAACTCTGCCTATGCCTAGTATGATCCCTGTCAGTATCCCGGGAATTGCCGCCGGAAGGACTACTTTATATATTGTCTGCCATTTGGTAGCCCCTAATGCAAGACTGCCTTCCCTGTAGGATCTTGGAACCATTCTAATAGCTTCTTCCGCTGTTCTTATAATGGTAGGCAGTATCATAAGCGTAAGCGTAAGCCCTCCTGATACTATGGAATACCTGAATTTTAAAAACACCACAAAGAAAACATAACCGAAAAGTCCAAAAATAATGGAAGGAATTCCTGCAAGCGACTCGGTTCCGAATCTTATAAGTCTTATAACAGCGCCTTCTTTGGCATACTCAGTCAGGAAAATTGCTGCACATACACCTATTGGTGCGGCAATTATCAGAGAAAACAATGCCAGATAGATGGTCGTTATTATTATGGAGAATATTCCTCCGCCTTTACCCATATTTTCTGGTTCCCGGGTAAGGAATTCTATACTCAGATGACTGATTCCGTTTACAACTACACTTCCCACTATGACTGCCAGCACCAGAACAGTAATTATTGCAGTTGCCCAGAGTAATGAAAATGCTATCTTCTCATTCCTCTTTATTCTATTTACACTGCCGGAGGTTATATTCGTATCAGTCATTCTATTCACCTACTTTCCTTGGTATCAAGTTCGCAGCGATATTAAGGAGCATAATAAAGACAAACAACACTATACCTGTTGCAAACAGCGCTTGCTGATGCTCTCCGCTGGCATATCCCATTTCTATACCTATGTTACCCGTCAGAGTCCTTACTGATGATAATATGCTTTCAGGCACCAGAGGGCTGTTTCCGACTATCATTATAACCGCCATAGTCTCTCCGATAGCCCTGCCCATCCCAAGTATTACTCCTGCGATGATACCTGAACGCGCGGCAGGCACTATTACATTACTTATTGACTGCCAGTGGGACGAGCCCAAAGACAGGGATGCTTCCTTGTAGTCCTTTGGTACTGACCTTATTGCACTCTCTGAAATATTTATTACCGTCGGAAGAATCATAATAGCTAATATTATGCTTCCTGACAATATGCTGAAACCCTGATTGTTGAAAAGCTTCCTTATAAGGGGTACAATAACGGTCAGACCGTATAATCCGAATATTACCGAAGGTATTCCTGCCAGCAGCTCAATACCGGGCTTTACTATCCTGACTATTCCCGGCTTTGCAATCTCCGCCAGAAAGATCGCACAGCCAATCCCGACAGGGACGCCCAGAATCAATGCCCCTGCTGTAACTGTAAGGGATCCGATTATCATTGGATATATCCCGTAGACTCCCCGTGTCGGCGCCCATTTCCGGCCGGCTATGAATTCCAGAAGGCCAACCTTCCGGATCACAGGGTAGCCCTCATTGATTATGAAATACGTAATTAATATTACTCCTAGTATGGCAATTATTGCGCTGATAAAAAGTATAAGCTGTATTACCCGTTCATAAGCCTTCATATTCACTCCCCCAATAATTCAAGTCAAATTTTTGTATTCTGTATATATAATGTGCATTTATGTGATTTTTAAAGACATTATCAATACCACCTAATTAATTGTAATATAATACCCTAAGCAGGTAATTAATTATTCGTTAATTGAATGTTAAGTAAATGTTAAGAATAAAACGCATTGGTTGCGAGTTGCGTGTTACTCGTTACGAGTATTGCAAGAAAGGCTTCGAAGCCTTGCCGGAACACGCGAAACGCGAAACGGGACCACACAGGAACGACCCAATGCCTGCAGCTCGCAACGGAATGATGCGATGCGTCGCATCATTCCATAAAATATATAAAGGCTTCTGGCCGTTGCATTTCAGCCAGAAGCTCGTAAAGAGGGGGGATTAATTGGGTTCTATATATCTATTTCACGGATTTGAGGTAGCCATGTTCTGCAACTATTCCCTGTCCTGCTTCGCTCATCACAAAATCCAGGAATTCCTTTGACAGACCGGTTGGATCTGCATTTGTAAGCATCAGGAAGGGTCTTGATATCTTGTATTCTCCGGAATTCAGATTATCTTCCGTACATACTTTTCCATCAACGCTTATCATTTTTATCTCCGTCTTATCCTTTGCTGAACCGAAGGAAGCATAGCCTATGGCGTTAGGGTCACCTGCAACTGTTGTCATTACTGCGCCTGTGGAACCCTGTGTTATTGCAGAAGCAATCGTCCTATCTTCGTCATCCTTCAGAGTTCCTGTTAACTCTATAAAAGCTCCTCTTGTACCGGAACCTTCTTCTCTTGTTACAACTGTTATTTTGCCCGTATTACCTCCTACATCCTTCCAGTCTGTGATCTCACCGGTATAAATCTTTAGTACCTGCTCCAAAGTGAGGTTTGAAACACCATTTGCCGGATTTACTATTACAGCTATTCCATCAATTGCAATTTTGAATTCCTTAAGTGATTTTTCTTCTGTTTTAAGTTCCCTTGAAGACATTCCAATATCTACTACTCCGTCTGTTGCCGATTTTATTCCGACACCGGAACCGCCGCCCTGTATATCAATTGTTGCGTTGGGGTTCTTTTCCTTAAAAGCTTTTGCAAGTTCTTCAGCTAACGGCTGTACTGAAGTTGATCCATTTATTGTGATACTGCCATTTGCCCCATTTGCTGCTTGCTGCTCTGCCCCCGGTTCGTTTGTATCTGCAGGATTTCCGCAGCCTGTCAGAACACCGATAAGCAATACTGCTGCACAGATAAGTGCTAATGTCTTTTTAATTTTCATTGAATAATTCCTCCCTAAACTTCATTATGTTATTTTTTCTCCCCACAATTAAAATATACAGTAATACTGTTAAGGTCAAATAAAGGAAAGGTTAAAGGATTATAAAGTATATGTTAAGTGAGTGTTAAACATAAAAACAGGAACCGCTCTATTTTTGCGGTTCCTGTTTTTGTACAGGAAGTATTATCCTGAATTCAGTACCTTTTCCTACCTGGCTGTCTACCTCTATCTCTCCATTGAAAAGTATGACTATGTGCTTTACTATGGCCAATCCAAGGCCGGTGCCTCCGACATTCCTGGATCTTGCTTTGTCCACCCTGTAGAACCTTTCGAAAAGCCTTGAGATATGCTGTTTGGGTATGCCTATCCCATTATCCTTCACTTTAATTAGTATTTCGTCCTTATCGGCGTCCCGTTTCAAATTATATGCCTCTACAAGAATTTTCCCTTTCTCTGGGGTATACTTTATCCCGTTGTCAACCAGGTTGATAAGCATCTGCTTGAATTTGTCAATATCTCCAGTAATGGTCCTGAGTCCTTCCTCCACGTCCATGGACAGCTCTATATCCTTCTTTTCGCTCTGGCTTTTCAGCATTGACAACACTTCCCAAATAGCCTTTCCTACCTTTATTTCACAGCTTGCTATCTTTACCTTCTTCTGCTCCAGCTCAGACAGCGACAGTATATCGTTAATAAGCCTGTACAGTCTGTCTGCCTCATCCTCAATAATATTGAGGAACCTTATGGTATCCTCTTTATCCTCTATGTCTCCTGTTTTCAGTGTCTCTGCGAAGCCCTTTATGGAGGTCAGCGGGGTCTTAAGCTCGTGGGAAACATTTGCGACAAATTCGGTTCTGACCTTTTCCAGCTTCCTCAACTCAGTTATGTCCTGTATAGTTATAATTATTCCTTCAATGTCGTTCTCATCAGTCTGCCTGATAGGGCTGGCATAAAGCTTTAATATCCTTTCATCCGGGTCATCGGTAGTTATCTCAGTATCAAAGAATTTTTTATCCTTCAGTATTATTTTAAGGTAATTATCTATTGAGTTGTTCCTAACAACCTGAAGCAGGTGTTTTCCTACAACCGCCCTATCATTGATATTCAAAAGCCTTTCCGCCACAGGATTAATAAAAAGCACTCTTTCCGCATTGTCTATGGCAATTATTCCATTAACCACACTGGACATTATGGACTCCAGCTTTATATTCTTGTCCTGCAGGCTTGTTATTGTCTCATTCAGCTTGAAGGCCATGTTATTGATGGAATCGGCAAGTATTCCAATTTCATCCCTGCCGGTAATGTTTATCTGTCTGTCAAACTCACCTTGTGCGATCCTTGATGCGGTATAGGTGATTTCCTTTATCGGCCTTGTAATGTTCACAGCCATCCTGTAGCCTATGACTGAAGCTACCAGGATACCTGCAATTACTGCGATAAGAATATTCGTATAAAGCTTGTTCAGCATAGTATTTATCTCATAGAGAGGCTTTGCCAGCCTTACAACACCAGTAACACTGCCGGTTTTGACAATTGGCTGTGCTACATACATCAGATCCACCTTCAGAGTATTGCTGTATCTTATGGATTTTCCCACATTCCCATTTAAAGCAGCTACAATCTCCGGCCTTCCGGAGTGGTTATCCATCTCAGAATGATCCTTATCAGTATCAATAATCACATTGCCCAGAATGTCTACTATTGTGATCCTTGAATAGGTTATCTGTTTTATTTTATTAATATACAAATCGATATCCCTGCTGTTGCTTATCAGGGATTCTCCAACAAGCTCCCTGATAAGGCCGGCTTCTGCAGTCAGACTCTCTTCAATGCTGCTCACCAGATTCTTTTCTATTATTCTTGCAGAAAATACGCCGCAGATAATTACCCCCAGAAGAAGCACTATTACGGTATTGAAAAAAATCCTCCGCTGCATTATCTTTCACCTTCACTTATAAACCGGTAGCCCACACCTCTTATGGTCTCAATCATCTGGTTGCTGCCTTCATCATCATTGATCTTCTGCCTTACATGTCTGATATGCACATCCACCGTTCTGGTCTCGCCAACATAGTCATATCCCCATATCTTGTCCAGAAGGAAATCTCTGGTCAATACCCTCCCCTTGTTCTCAATAAGCATTTTCAAAAGCTCAAATTCTTTGAGGGTCAGTGCCAGCTTTTCACCATTTTTCCGCACTTCATACCTTTCACAGTCAATTTCTATATCGTTGACTTTGAGTATCTTTACACCCTTCCCTTCTGATGCTTCACTGGTATTGTCATCACTTATTCTTCTCATTGCAGCCCTGATCCTTGCAATAAGCTCCTTTATGCTGAAAGGCTTTGTGATATAATCATCAGCTCCAAGCTCCAGGCCCAATACCTTATCCAGCTCCTCACTTTTTGCAGTAAGCATGAATATTGGTATTTTCTTTGTCTGTTTTTCCATTCTAAGTCTTTTGCATACCTCAAGGCCATCAAGCCCTGGAAGCATCAGATCAAGAAGGATAAGGTCCGGCACATTGGCAAGAGCCTCCTCCAAACCGTCAACTCCATTATCTGCAACAGTTACCTTATACCCGTTTTTTTCAAGATTATACTTAATAAGCTCCTGTATGTTTGCTTCATCCTCTATAACAAGTATCCTCTTGCTCATCGAACATATTCCTCCTTGCAGCTTATTACCTTAATTCCATAATTACCGACAGGCTTCCCGTTCTCCCTTTATCCCTTCTATATGAGAAAAACAGCTCTTCATTGCATTTAGTACAAAATCCGCTTATTGTGATATTTTTTTCAGGAACTCCCTGTTCCATCAACAGCTGCTTGTTTGCTTCCCACAGATCAACAATGTATTTGCCATTATTCAAAGGCTTTATGATACGGGGCCGGCTTCCGAAGTTTTCAGCAAACTGCTCTGCAACCTCAGGCCCAACCTCAAAGCAACTCATCTCCAGTGATGGTCCTATCCCTATAAGGCAATCCTCCGGCTTCGTACTATAGACCTCAGCCATCTGCTTTATTGTCTTGGCACCAATTTTGAGCACTGTACCCTTCCAGCCCGAGTGGACCGTTGCAATTGCCCTGTTCCTCCTGTCAAGAAAGAGCAGCGGAACACAGTCTGCGTAAAAGGTGATAAGCGGTATACCCGGAACATTGGTCATAAGCCCGTCGGTATTGGTGATATCGCTGGGTATAGTAAGCCCTTTACCTATATCCGCTACAGTGACAACCCTTATATTATCCTCATGGGTCTGGTCCGAAAACACCAGATTTGTATAATCTATACCTATCGCACCGCATACCAGATCAAGATTCCTCCGTACGTTTTCCATAGGATCTTCTTTGATTATTGAAGTATTCAGAGATTCATATATCCCCTGACTCACACCGCCAACCCTTGTGGTAAAGCAGTGCCTGACCATGCCGGTAGCCTCAAAGGATGGGACGACAAGGTAGGCAAGTTCACCTTTTTTTATAACTCTAAATCCGTCTTTTATTACAAACACCCCTAGTCCATATAGTATTACATATTTATTATTAATGTTAATATTATTTAGGATTTTTATCAATAGAAAAAAATGAATAGGTGTTTGTTGTAAGATAAAAATACCCACTTTTGCAAAACGGAATTCCCCAGTTTTGCAAGTGTAAAATTCCCCACTTTTGCAAAAATCCATTGCAGGCATTCAACTAAATCCGTATCCTTGTATTTGACCATTA
>DASPLL010000076.1:0-30888 GCA_035627615.1 Clostridia bacterium | reverse complement strand
TATACCTATGAGCCTCATGTATATGGCTATACCTGTGGGTAGTATCGTGATGCTGGTACATGCGCTTAATGGGATCACACAGATATTTGTTACCAGGGAGGTGGTGAAATAATGGCGGGATTGTTGTTTTCAGTATTCCTTATAGGTCTTGCCATCGGACTGCCGATTGCCTTTGCCATTGCAATTGCCGGTGTCACCGTGCTCCTGAAAGGTGATGTGAATCTGCTTATCATAGTTCAGCGTATGTTTGCAGCCACAGACTCCTTTCCGCTTATTGCGGTACCTTTTTTCATACTTGCGGGTGATTTGCTCGCACGGGGTGCTATGTCACAGAAGCTGGTTACCTTTGCAGAATCATTTCTGGGCAGGGTAAGGGGCGGACTTTCGGTAGTTTCGGTCGTTGCGGGCATGTTCTTTGCAGCGATCTCCGGCTCAGGAGCAGCGACCACTGCCGCGGTTGGTGCAACACTGATACCTGAACTTAAGAAGCGTGGTTATAAGGAGGATTCCTCTACCGCACTCATCGCATCGGCCGGCTGCATCGGAGTAGTTATACCGCCTTCAGTACCGATGGTACTATATGCGGTAATTGCCGATCAAAGCGTTACTCAGCTTTTTAAAAACGGATTTTTGCCTGGAATAATGATGGGGGGCATCCTGATCGCCATTTCACTCCGCCAGGCATATAAATATAACTATCCCATGGGGACGGCGTTCTCATGGAAGAATGTATGGACAACCTTCACCCAGTCTGTGTGGGGTCTGCTAATGCCGCTCATTATTTTAGGCGGTATATTCTCAGGCTACTTCACACCGTCTGAGGCAGCTGCAGTAGCAGTAGTATACTCAATGCTGGTTTCAATGTTCCTGTACCGGGATCTTACATTGAAGGATATAGGCAGAATCATGCTGGGCAGTGCAAAAACCTCAGCAGTCATTATGATTATTATCGCATGCAGCGGTATATTCGGCTGGGTGCTTGCCAACTGGAAGATACCGGAGGCAGTAGCACAAGTGATACTCTCAATCTCCAGCAATAAATATGTTATTTTATTCTTAATTTCGGTAATTATACTTATTTCAGGTGTTTTTATGGAAACATCCTCAGCAGTTATACTGCTTACACCTGTATTCCTGCCGCTGGTAAAAGCCCTGGGCGTTGACCTGGTGCACTTCGGAATCATATTCACTGTGGGTATCTCCATAGGAATGATTACGCCGCCGGTAGCAATCAATCTATTTGTCGGCTCCAGTATTACGGGTCTGCCGATAGAACGCATAGCCAGAGCGGTACTGCCGTATCTGATCAGCCTGATTGTGATTTTCCTGATATATGTATATTTGCCGTTATTGATTCCGGGATTGATATTATAAGAAGTATAATATATCTATTGATATAAAACGACACCTGGTTGTCGTTTTATATCTTTTTTTGTTGTTATTTTTTAAGCTGTTTGTTAATATTATTCTAGGGAATTACATAATTTATATGAAACAAAGTAAAATTAAAAAACAAAATGGTAGCAATGTTTTACTCTGTGAAATTCCATGGGCTTTTGTTCTATCGCGGTGCTCCCGCACAGCGACCCGCAAAAGAGGATTGCTTAGTGTAAAACATTTAGAAGGAGCATAAGTGATGACAGCAAAAAGTCGAAATTTATTGGTGGGTTTCATGGTGTTTTGTGCAATGGTTTTACTCACAAGCTTAAAGAATATGCCGGTTCCGGTGTATTCCAGCACTGTAGAGTCAGTGGGAGACAGTACTGAATATTACATAGACCAGGTGAGCCCCGATTGGGAGCTTATGAAGAATAGAGTTAAGGTCAAAGGTATATATATGACCGGTTATACCGTCGGCAGCGCCGACAGGTTCAATAAGCTGATCGATCTGGTAAAGACCACTGAACTGAATGCAGTGGTGATAGATGTCAAGGATGATACCGGCCTTATGACATACTCCAGCGAACTCCCTGATGTGGCGTTCACCGGAGCCAATAAGAAGGTCCGTATAAAGGATATAGATGCGGTTATGAAGGTGCTGAGGGAAAACAACATATATGCAATTGCCAGAATAGTCACCTTCAAGGACAGAGTTGCGGGAGACAAATACGCCAACCTGGCTGTGAAAAACAATAGCGGGGGAATATGGAGAGACAGGCACGGAATGTCCTGGCTTAATCCATATAATAAAGAATCCTGGGATTATCTTGTTGACATAGCAGAAGAAGCTGCGATAAAAGGCTTTGATGAGATACAATTTGACTATGTAAGGTTTCCTACCGATGGAAATGTAAAAATAATCGACTACGGCAAAAGCGCAGCAGGTAAGTCCAAAGCAGAGGCAATTGCAGAATTCCTGGCTTATGCAAGGGATAGGCTCAGAAATATGGGAGTGGTTGTGTCGGCAGATGTTTTCGGTCTTGTGACAACTACTAAGGATGATATGCACATAGGACAGCATCTTGAGTCAATAGCCAAAAGTGTTGATGTGATCTGCCCGATGGTTTACCCGTCCCACTACGGCAAAGGAAGCTATGGAGTGGCAGAGCCGGACTTTGAACCTTACAAGATAGTGAACCGGAGTATGTCAGTGGCAAAGGGGAGAATTGCTGCGGTAGAGGGGGCGGCACAAAAAGCGATACTCAGGCCATGGCTTCAGGATTTTACAGCCTCCTATCTTCCGAGATATAAAAAGTACGGTCCTGCTGAGGTGAAGGCACAGATTAAGGCCACATACGACGCCGGAGCGGAGGAATGGCTGCTCTGGAATGCAGGAAACAGGTTTACTGCAGGAGCACTGGATAAAGAATAGAATAAAAATATTTATAAAGGCTATATCAAATATTATCATTTGATATAGCCTTTTGTCGATAAAATGTCGATATTTTTGATGAATAGCAATAGTATTATATTTTACCATATGATACAATATATAGTGCAACGAGACGCAGTAACATACAAAATATGGTTTGGAGGTGCTGATAAGCTGTGTTAACGAGCAACGCGATAAAAGTATTGGAAAAACGTTATTTAATAAAGGATGAGAACGGAAAGTCTGTTGAAACCCCTGAACAGATGTTCAGGAGAGTTGCAAGTACTATAGCTGCTGCAGATAATATGTACGACAGCTCAGTTGATGCTAAAGCAACGGAGGAAAAGTTTTATAAGCTGATGAGCAATCTTGAATTCATACCAAATTCACCTACCCTGATGAATGCAGGAAGAGAGCTTGGACAACTGTCTGCTTGCTTTGTGCTTCCTGTTGAAGATTCCATGGAGGGTATTTTTGATGCGATCAAGAATGCTGCAATGATACATAAAAGCGGCGGCGGAACAGGCTTCAGCTTCAGCCGCTTAAGGGGCAAGGGTTCCACGGTGATGACAACCGGCGGAGTGGCATCAGGCCCTATAAGCTTTATGAAGGTGTTCAACTCCGCAACTGAAGCAGTAAAGCAGGGAGGAACCCGGAGAGGCGCCAATATGGGCATACTCCGCGTGGATCATCCGGACATACTTGAATTTATACAATGCAAGAAGGATAACAGTGATATTACCAATTTCAACATAAGCATCGCAATTACCGAAAAATTCATGGAAGCTGCGGGAAAGGGCGAGGATTACGATTTGATTGATCCCGCTTCCAAGAAGGTTACAGGCAAGCTTAACGCAAAAGAGGTCTATGACCTCATAGTAGATATGGCCTGGAATAACGGCGAGCCCGGCATCATATTCCTGGACAGGATAAACAGGGACAACGTAGTACCAAAGCTCGGTGAGATCGAGAGCACCAATCCGTGTGGTGAACAGCCGCTGCTCCCGTATGAATCCTGCAATCTTGGCTCCATTAACCTGATGAGCTGTTTGAAGAAGAGTAAATCCAGGACAGTTATAGACTATGATAAGCTGGGAAGCATCGTAGATGATTCAGTGCACTTCCTTGATAACGTAATAGATGTTAACAAATATCCGCTGCCTATGGTTGATGAGATGACAAAAGGAACAAGAAAGATCGGCCTTGGTGTTATGGGCTTTGCAGATATGCTTATAGAGCTCGGTGTTCCATACAACTCTGAGGAAGCAGTCGGAGCAGCGGAAGACGTTATGAAATTCATAAACGACAGGTCAAAGGAAGCTTCAATAAAGCTGGCTGAAAAAAGAGGCACCTTCAGATACTATGATGACAGTGTGTTTAAAGAAAAGGGCATGGCAATTAGAAACGCTACAACTACAACTATTGCGCCCACAGGTACAATATCCATAATAGCAGGGGTGTCCAGCGGCATAGAGCCATTATTTGCACTTTCCTTTGTAAGGAATGTAATGGACAATGATGAACTGCCCGAAGTGAATCCGCTGTTTGAAAAGGTGGCCAGGGAAAGAGGCTTTTACAGTAACGAGCTGATGAGGCAGATAGCAGCTCATGGTACCATTCATGATATTAAGAGTATACCTGCGGATATAAGGAGAGTATTTGTAACTGCTCATGATATAGAGCCGGAATGGCATATAAAGATTCAGTCGGCTTTCCAGAAGTATACCGACAATGCCGTATCCAAGACTGTCAACTTCTCCAATTCAGCCACCAGGGAAGATGTGAGCGACGTCTATATGATGGCTTACAAAATGGGCTGCAAGGGTGTGACGATATACAGGGACGGCAGCCGTGAATCTCAGGTGCTGAACATAGGCTCGGTCAATAAGGAGAAGAAGGAAGAAGCGGCAGTAGCTGAGACATCAGGCTGCGCAGCATGTGATATCCTTACCCCAAGGACCAGACCGGAAGTGACGATGGGAGTAACGGAAAAGGTTAAAATAGGCTGCGGCAATCTCTATATAACGGTAAACTCCGATGAAAACGGCATTTGCGAGGTATTCACCAATCTCGGAAGGGCAGGCGGCTGCCCAAGTCAGTCGGAAGCAACCAGCCGCCTTATTTCAATAGCCTTGAGGGCCGGTATAGATATAAACGAGATAATAGAGCAGCTGAGAGGCATCAGGTGTCATTCGACCTTGAGGCAGAAGGGCTTAAAAGTCCTGTCCTGTCCGGATGCGATCGGCAGGGCTCTTGAAAGGTATATGAATTTCAATGCAGAGCGTAAGGATATAAAGACTATGGATGAGCTTGCGGTTGAGATTGAGGAGAGAGGAAGCTGCATAGGCAACTGCTCCCTATGCGCAACACCATGTCACGCTGCCACAGTGGAAGAAAGCAGAACAGCATATGAAGCTTCCCCAAGTTCCAAAAACAACCTGAAGAACTGCCCCGAGTGCGGCAGCACAATACAGCACGAAGGCGGCTGCGTAATATGCAGGAACTGTGGGTATTCGAAGTGTAATTAGTTCCTGTATATAATTTAAAAAACTGCATAAACTAATAGATTTGCATGAGATAGGCATTGTTCAATAATGCCTATCTTTTATATTGTGATGACAATCAAGCAAATACGTATAAAACTGAGATACCTGGTAACAAAAAAATTAATAATTAAAATATAAGTGCTACACTATGATAGCCTGCCTGCTGCTAGGCAATATACATTTGTATATTTTAAGTTTTTGAAATATACTAGGTATAGAATTTTAGCGAGTTGATAATATTTTTGGAACATATGACTGTAAAAGAAGCGGGAGAAAAGTGGGCTATCACTGGTCGGATGGTAACATCTTATTGCGGCGCCGGACGAATAAAAGGCGCGATTAAGAAAGGCAATCTTTTGCTTGTTCCGAGTGCTGCGGAAAAGCCTGTTGATGGAAGTTATAAATATAATAAGACAAAGGATGGCGAAGGCATATGAGCTCTATCTTACTGATTGAGGATAACGAAAGTCTGCAAAAGTATATCCGGGAATACCTGAATACTTATGGTTTTGAAGTACATATACTAACTGACTATGATACGCTTTATGAAACAATTAACGCAGTACCACCGAGGCTTATTCTCTTGGATGTGACATTACCTAAGTTTGATGGATTCTATTACCTGAAAATGATTAGGAAACAATATTCAATCCCTGTCATAATTATTTCTGCTCGAAGTGAGGAAGGCGACCAGATACGCGGTATGGAGCTTGGCGCAGATGATTATGTCACAAAGCCTTTTTCGGTTGGTGTCCTGCTGGCTAAAATCAATGCAGTGCTGCGTAGGGCTGATGCTTTTGTGAATTGCTATTCCATTGACGATTTGACCCTATGCTGCGATACAATGATTGTGAAATATAAAGATAAATCAATGGAATTAAGCAAAAATGAGTATAAGATTTTACATGCACTTATTAAAGATTCGGGGCAGATTGTCAGCCGTGAACAGCTTTTGGAAGAGCTTTGGGACGATGTGAGCTTTGTAGACGACAATACCTTAACTGTCAACATCACCCGTGTGAAAAAGAAGCTTTTGGATTTGGGACTTGAAAGCTGCATTTCCACAAAAAGGGGGGTTGGCTATGTATTTGATACGGCTGTTCTGCAGAACGATCAACAGTGAGAAGAAAGCGATTATCTTCTATATTGTCAATACTGCCGTTCTGCTTTTGATATTTAGTCTAACTGTCACGGAGGCCGTTATTGCTTATCCGGCTTTGATTAGCTTGACGATATTAGCAGTTTACCTGACCATTAAAGCCGTGAGTTTACACGGCTTTTTGAATGACTTGAACAGCGCAAAGCAAAGCAAAGGCTACGAACCTGCTCCTGAGACCAGCAAGGAATCCCATGTTTTTGAAACGATCGAGGAAATACATGCAAATTATAATGATAGAATCACTACCATGGACGAAAAATTGGCGGGGCGAAATTCGATGTTTTCCAGCTTTATTCATAACATGAAATCCTCTGTGGCTGTAATAGAACTTGCTTGCGTAAATAAATCATTAGGTGCGCTTGACGATATTGAACTTGAAAATGAAAAGCTCAAAAGCAATTTAGAGCAGGCGCTGAATATTCTGAGGCTTGATGAATTTTCAAATGATTATGCGCCGGAGCGCGTTGACCTTCACGCTTTAGTCAGCAAGGTTATCAATGAAAAGAAACGCGACTTTATATATGCGGGTGTGTTTCCGAAGCTTAGCGGAGAGACTACCTATATCTACACCGATAAAAAATGGTGCGCCTATATCATGGAGCAAATTATCGCAAACGCAATCAAGTACAGCCTTCCCGGTAAAAATGTATATACGGAAATATCGGTGGGCGAAAAACGCACAGTGCTGACAATACGCGATGAAGGCATAGGCATCGAAGCTGAAGATATTCCGCGAGTTTTCGACCTGTTCTTTACGGGCAAAAACGGACGAGACCATAAAGCCGCCACAGGGATAGGGCTTTTTATGGTTCGCCACATCGCAAAGCAACTTGGTATTGAGGTAAGTCTGGCCTCTACTGTTGGTACCGGAACAAGTGTCAGCCTTTCTTTCCTTTCAAAACTGTAAGGTTATTGTAAGCCAAATCGATTTTGACCTTGTGGTCCTTTAGCTATACTAAAGTAAAAGGAGATGAATATATGAATGACATTATCAAAGTAGAAAATTTGACAAAAGTATACCGCTCTTTTAAGGGAGCGAAGGAGGTTCGCGCTTTACAAGACGTGAATCTCACTGTTTCTAAGGGCGAGTTTATCGGCATTATGGGGCCAAGTGGCAGTGGAAAAACCACGCTTTTAAATATATTGTCCGGAGTTGATACTGCAACATCAGGCAAAGTAATTATAGACGGCAAGCCAATTGATACGCTTAAAAAAGATGAACTGGCGCTGTTTCGCCGGCAAAGAATCGGTTATATATTTCAGGACTTCAACCTTCTTGATAGTCTGACCTTGAAAGAGAATATTGCTTTACCATTGATATTGGACAAGTTGCCGCCGCAAAAAATTGAAAGCCGCGTGAATGAGCTGATGAGTTTCTTCGGCATAAGCGACCTTGCCGAAAAATATCAGTACCATGCTTCCGGCGGTCAAAAACAGCGCGTCGCAGCTGCGAGGGCGCTTTCCACCGATCCGGCGGTATGCTTTGCCGACGAACCGACCGGCAATCTTGACTCGAAATCGTCGGCCAATATAATGGAAATGCTGACGCAGATGAATACCCAAAAGCACTGTACTATATTAATAGTTACTCACGATGCCTTTGCCGCTTCCTATTGCCAGAAAATTATATTTATCAAGGACGGTACAATTAATGTACAAATACAGAGTTCGGGCAATAGAAAGACATTCTTTGACAAGATACTGGAAACTTTGAGCATAGTGGGAGGCGATAATGAATGACATTTCGGCATATTGTGATCAAAAACCTCCAATACAATGGTAAGAAATTTCTATCTTACCTGTTTGTTAACGCTTTCGTCGTTGCAACATTGTTTATGTATGGCAGCTTACTCTTTAATGAAATATTGTCAAACAATCCGACTACACGTATATCTGCAAGCTTTATAAATATGGCTGCTATTGCCATTATCTTGTTAAGTATTGCTTTCGTGACCTATACCGGCATCTACTTTATCAAGTCAAGGGGTAAGGAAATTGGTTTGTATCTTACACTCGGCATGACGACAAAGGATTTAATCCGTATGGTTGGTTTTGAAAGCCTTGTCATTGTCATCGGCTCATCCCTTTGCGGGTTATTATCCGGATGGATTTTATCGGGGTTGTTTTACATGATTCTTGAGAAAATACTTGCTATTGAAACATCGATTTATTATATCGATTACCGAACCTTTTTGTTGAGCCTTGGAACTTTTGGATTGGTATATCTATGCAACATGCTGTTCGCATACAGATTTATTCGCAAGCTTTCCATTGTTGAAATAACAAAATCCACAAGTACAAAAGGTATTTCAAAAAGCCATCCGATCATAGGCTGTGTCTCTTTATTAATATTTGGGTCATCGCTCTGGTTTTCCAATGCTGCTTTCTCGGGTAACGAGCTGGTAAGAGAACTTATCAGAGAAACATCCATGTCAGTTTTAATGTTGTCTTTAATTGGTATATTTGTATCTTTGTATTTTATATTATCCTTTTCCATCGGTGGCATAAGAGTAATTTTAAAGAGATTCCCTAAGCTGTATAATAGGGCTCTTCTCTTATTATCTAATCTTTCGCATCGCTTTTTCTCGTACAAGGTAAATCTCTATATAGTATCTATGCTTATTGCAATGGGTGTTTTCTTTATAGGTGTCGGCTATATATTTTATGCCTTTACAGACATTAGAATTGAGAATTATGTACCATATGACTTCATGATTGAAACAAATGGCGGCATTAACGATATCAGTGAACAGGAAGTAAAGAGTATTGTTACGGACAACGGCGGCATTTTCAAGTCTTTTTCCGCTTTGGAGTTTGTGAATAATGTAAATTATATGGATACACAAGATGGATTCATTTACTCGGATATTGATAGTATTTTGATCAGTGAATCGAATTTTAACAAGCATATGGGATTGTCAATTGATTTAGCTCCAGAAGAAATCTTAATTTTATATAATGAACCGGAACTGGCTGCCAAACCAATAACATACGATACACTTATAACTATTGAACCCTGGCGGGAAGGAATAGACCGTGCCAATGCTTTTCGTGATAATCCATTGGATATAGAAACTTTCAAAGACTCTTTGGGAGATACTCCCTTCTTATTTTATCATGTGGAAAATACTGATAGCATGTATGCCGCCTTTATTAATTCCTATGGCAATGCCGAGTTTGATACTGTTATAGCAAATGTTGTTGATGATGTCGTTTATGAAAGTATCAATACGCCTCGTTATATGCTCTATCTGTTTGACGTAAAAAGTGATAATAAGGAAAAAATATTCAATGCAATCCTTGCTTCCCTACGCATAAAAAATAATGCGGATGACAGCTTATGGGCAAGCGAAGAAATTGACTTTGGTCAAAAAGATAATATACAACATCTTCGACCTATTTATAAAGCTGAACGCCATAAAATTGTATTTCGGATGGCAGGATTTATACTTTTCTCTCTCGCATTTTTAGGTATATTGTTCCTGCTGGCGTCTATTGTGGTCTTATATTATAAAATTGCCAGCGATGTTGATGGGGAAAAGGAGCAGATCATGCTCCTGCAAAAAGTAGGCTTGAGCCAAAAAGAATGCCGGTCCTATCTCCAGTCGCATCTTGCGGTGGTCTTTGCCTGTCCTTTCGTTATCGGTGGAATTTTGGGGTTATATTTTGTGAACATTTTATTATTATCTGTCTTGGATCCAGGGAATCTTATGCAGCAAGTTCTAGTCCTATACGGATTATTAGCCGTCTTGGATATTCTGTTCTACTTCTCATTGCGTAGGAACCTTTTTAGAGGTGTAGGCTTGTGATTGTTTTGATTTTGGCAGAGACGCAGAGCCAAGGGAGTATGACAAGAATGCCAAGTTGAGCAGCCTGTAGCCATCAAAACCAATATCGGAATTTTTGAGGATAATATGGGAGTATCCCAGTATTCCCTTGAATATTATTAATGGAATCGCACAAACTAATATATTTGGATAAGATAGGCATAATTTATCGTTGCCTATCTTTTATTTTTTATAAATCCACTATCTATTACATTCAAGACTTTAGGTCAACATGGTAGAAGGATATGAGTATTAGCATAAGGGTTCAGAAGGATTTTTCAACATTTATACGTATCTTGGAAAATTAGAAAAAAACTAACTATTCCTGATTTAAAAGGAGGATTTTGAATTTTTTAGACGAATAACCACCCAGATAGTTATATTGAATATAAGATTTTCCTAAATACAGGTGAATAGTAAAATGAAAGGAGGTTCTCGGATGATTGAAATGAAAAAGCTCGCTATTTCCAAGATATCTTTGATTGTCCTAATAATTGCCGGGCTAATATTTCCTGCTACTGTTGGCGCCGAAGAGGGTGTCAACCAAGCACCTTACTTCACGTACTTGGAATATGTGGAAACATTTGAGATCTATGAGGGGGAGAGTTTACCGAATCTGCAAGCGGAAGATCCGGATGGGGATACTATTACCTTTTCTGTTATTTTTGGAAGCTTGCCACCCGGCATTACCCTGAATGATGACGGAAGCTTTGACGGAACTGCAGGCAACCCTACTCATGATGCATATTATGTAGAAGTGGAAGCAAGCGATGGCAAGGGTGGAACTGACACAGCAGGACTTATGATCATTGTACACCCTGTAAATGATACGCCGGAATTTACAGGCGCTGCTGCCAATACCAGCCAGATAATATTAGTCGGGCAAGGACTTGCAGACCTGGAGGTATACGATCAGGATGGTGATACTCTTACTTTTAGCATTACAAGCGGGACCCTGCCCGGGGGAATTAGCATGAATGTCGACGGCAGCTTTACCGGAATTGCAGATACTTTCTCAGCAGGTACTTATACTGTTGGAATAAATGTTAATGATGGTAATATGGGAGTAGCTGATACAGTGCTCGTTATTATTGTAAATTGGCTCCCTTCATTTACAGATGCTGTTACTAACACCAGTCAGATTATTAATGAAGGGCAGGGTCTGACAGCTCTGGAAGCTACTGACCTGGATGGTGATACCCTTACTTACTCAATAACTGGAGGGAGTCTGCCTGACAATGTTTCTTTGAGTTTAGACGGCAGCTTTTCAGGATTTGTAAGCTTTTCTTCAGCCGGTGCATATTCGGTTACTGCAGCAGTATATGATGATAATGGCGGAGCGGATTGGACGGCGTTGAGCATTACGGTTAATGATGTGAATCGTTCTCCGGTGTTTTCCGATGCTGCTGCCAACACCAACCAAACCATACTGGCAGGACAGGGTTTGACAGCTCTTGAAGCTACTGACCCGGACAGGGACACTCTCACCTACAGCGTGATAAGCGGAGTGCTGCCTGACTGCATAACGCTGAATTCAAATGGTAGTTTTTCCGGCACTACAAGCACCTCCCCAGCAGGTTTATATACTATCGTAATAGGTGTTAGTGACAGCAAAGGAGGAACAGATCAAACAGAACTTGTTATTACTGTGACAAGACCTTCCGGTAGAGATGATGACGACGACGAAGATGACTCTCCCGATTCCAATAATAATTCCGGCAATAATACAAGTAATGGTACAAGCAATAATGACGGTTTGTCCGTCATTCAGCCAGACAGCCCATCTCATGTTCCGGGTGTTGTCTTTAGCGACCAGCAGGCAGCAGGAGTAAACAAGCCGGTAGCACAGATACAGCAGGAATTACAGCAGGCGGGCATAAAGGATGTAAAGCCAACAGATTGGTTTGCAGGTTCTGTAACGGTCTTGGTTCAGAGTGGTCTGCTCGGACCTGATACAGACGGCAATTTTCACCCTGAAGCAAATGTGTCTTTAGAAGAGGGTATTTCCGTCTTTGCAAAGGTTCTTGGGATTGCAGCAAAGGATGATGCACCTTCTCAAGCTGTAGCTAAAATGCAGGAAGCAGGATTGATGGGAACCGGTACTGGTGCAAGTCAGGATATGAGCCGGTTGGAATTTACCAGGCTAATGGGGCAGGCATTAGGTGTGGAAACAAATGCTATTATATCCCGGGATCAATACCCCTTTGCAGATTTTGACTCGGTTACCCCAGAGGAACGGGGTTTTATTAAGGCAATGTATGACCTGGGCATCATAAAGGGCTATTTGAATGATGGGATACGTACCTTCAATCCGAATGAAATACTCACAAGAGCTCAGCTTGCAATCCTGGTCGACCGTATATTGGGCACACATCAATAAGCTGAATAGATGAAGTTTAGTGCCAGTCTGTCAGCTTATTAACTTATTCATTTAAAAGCAGAGGGAGTCTATCCTTCTGCTTTTATCTACCAAAACCAATATGCAAGCTTTTCAAGGTATGATGCAAGCATCCCAGTAACCTTAATAATTATGCGAAAAATGCATTTAATAATTAGTTGTAAATTTGGATAAGCTCAAGTAGCCTATCCAAATTTCTTCGGCAATATGTTCTTTTGTTCTGTATCTGGCATCATATTCCATAGCGGCTCTAGGCGCTGCCAATTGCCAGGTGCTGAAAGGTGGGATTATTCATCTTGATGATGTCAGCGGCGCGATTGCATTGGACTACAAAACTATACAAAACACTTTGAAACAAATTTCTATGACATATATCTGAGGCAAGAAGTTTTTAATAAGTTTCTGAAAAGCATTGGTAGAGCATATCAATAATTACTAACGTGCAAAACCTGAAAATTCCCGAATTCTCAACGCTTTCGGGAATTTTCATTTTTTTAACTGAAAAAGTCGGGTTATAACATATACTACAGATGATGGAAATACTAGATGAAATTAATAAATTGACAATTAAAGATGGCGAGGAGTGAGGAAAAGAAGATAAGCGGACGGTAAAAAGCTGCGGTTAATGGCTGCAGCTTTTTGGGTTACATCTTATGTGTTGGTTAAATGAAAGTTGTAGATTTGAGTAATGTAAAAATACAAATTTAAATACATTACATGTATGGGTTATGAATATATTATAGCATTTTGATATTAGGCATTGAAATATTGTAAAATACAAAACCAAATCAAAACGCGTTTTGAAAAGCTGGAAGTGAATATTATCAGAAGTATAAATGCTATTTTGAGACAAGAAATATAAGCAAAAGGGATGGTTATTTTTGCTTATATTTAGTGCATATGGAATAAAATCTTAAAATGATCTTGGGAGTGAGAACTATGCCCAGACAAGCAAGAACTCAAAGCCTAACTAATTACTATCATGTAATGAATTTGTGTTTAGTCATGGATGTGATAATGTTGCATGATTTTACGCTGAATTTTACGAATAATAAAGGTATAATAATAACAACAAGGAAAGGAGTTGTTTGCTATGCCAAATATCAAGCCTATTTCTGATTTAAGGAATTACAATGAAGTCCTGCGGGATATTGCCATAGGTGAGCCGGTGTTTTTAACCAAAAATGGCAGAGGGAAATTTGCTATTATCGATATTAATGAATATGAAAAATTAAAGGCGTTGCTGAAGCTGATGTCGCAGCTTGCCCAGGGAGAGCAGGCCGGAAGAGAAAAAGGATGGATGACTATCGAGGAAGTGGAAGCAGAACTGGGGATTGAAAATGTATGAGTTAAGAATTTCGCCTGAAGCAGCGAATTACTTGACAGAAATTAAAAGCTATATTTCTCAGGAACTTTGTGATCCGCAAGCGGCTGTCAATTTAGTTTCTAAAATCACGAGAAAAATACGTGGATTATCAGAGTATCCTCAAGTTGGCGCGCCACTCACTTCTGTTGCAGATATTCAGACAGACTGTCGTTTTCTTGTTTGTGCCAATTACTTGATACTTTACAGGTGCGAAGGTGAAAATATTTTTGTTTTGAGAATTTTATACAGTAGGCGAGATTATATGCGGATCCTGTTTAGCGCTTTGTCAGAGGATGAGAAAAAATAGATAGAATTTAGGAACAGCATATCGGTCCCTTTGTCCCAGAACAATGTCACGAGATAGGAGGATTAAAGGATTATGAATTTTAGAAAGCACTGTTTTCTGATAGGTGCTGCAGTTCTTACTGTTTTTATTGTTATTGTTGCACTGCTAATAAATGGTCAAAATTCAGATGCTGATAAAAAAGGAGTGCTTATAAGCGGGTATCAGGGAGATAAAAATGATAATATGAAACAAGTGTCAAATATCAATGCTGCAGAGCCATTTGAGATATACATGGTTCAGGAGAATGTAGAGAACAATTTGGAATTAAATGGTCTTCCTCTGGATGATAAGCCGGTTATTGGAGGAGAGCAGCTGATTGCTTACTATTGGGATGCGCACATCCTGAAAGTTAAGGCAGGAGAATATCTGGAAAAAATCAGAAAATATACTCCCGTTTCCGGAAGACCATTTGTGCTGGTATCTAATGGCAAGAGGTTGTATAAAGGCTATTTTTGGACTTCTTTGTCTTCGGTATCGTTTCCTGCAACGCCATTAATAGATATAGAAGGAGTACCCAATGAAGAAGAACTGTACATTCAGAGGGAGAGGGATGAGGTCCTTTTACAATTGGTTCTTTCTCCAAATATGAAAAACCGGCAGGATTTACTGAATCAGATTGAGCTTTTCAATGCGTTAAAAGAGTCCGGTAAGCTTGTTGAATCATCAACGCCTCCGGAAGATGCGGAAAAAGCGTATAGAATTGATATGTCCGGAACAGAAAAGGTGACCATTGAGCAGGATGAAAAGGTAATTTATACAATTAAAGAGACTGCTGAGTTAAAAAACTTTTCATCCTATCTGGATAATATGACTTTGCTTCCAAATGACAATAAAATAAGGGTGAACAGATCGTCCATAATCAAATTCAGACTCTGGAACAAGGACGGTACAACAGTAAGCTACGATACCGTGTATGATAGTTTATACGACCTGGGATATATTGATATAAACGGATTAAAGGTGAGGGCAGATCTGGATTTTTTCCGTCTGCTTGAAAGCTATCCACGATATCCCGGATCAAGTTATGATGTTCCGGAGGATGTCGTAAGTCTGTTTGAGAACTATGGGTGGACAGTTTCTTTCAAAGTAAATGAGATGAAAGAGAAGCTCCCAAGTGATCTAAAATATCAAGCAGGAGAATTTCCGGTAAAAATATATTGGGCATATAATTTTGCACTGGCCAAAGCAATTGGATCAGGCGATCTGAACCAGTATCTTGGAAGGACGGTAGATATTGAGATATATAGATTAAATGAAGGGTTGCCGGAGGAATTTGAGCCTAATATAGAAGCAAGGGGAGTAGTCATAAGAAGCCAAGGAAAAATCATTGGCGCTTATATGAACAGAGGGCGGCATTCCAGCTTTGCGTGTTCTCTTGACCGAAAAACATTGGAGCAAATCACAGGTAAAAGCTGGGCAGAATGGCTGGATAGTTATATTGATTTTGATAACAAGCTTCTTAAAGAACTAAGTGTCATGACTCCTGAAGAAGTAATTAAGACAAGTTTTGATGCCCTGGATAAAGGAGATTATAAAAGATATTATGCTACTTTTACTATAAAAAGGCTAGTTTCTTATTTATCCGGCAATATGGATTTTTCTGACTTGTATAATAAGGGGTTTCCGGAGTCAAATATTAATAAAGCAAAACTACTTAATATAGGAAATAGCCGGGATGAAATAAATTATAAAATGTATCCGGTGGAAATAGACTTTGATTTTAAGAGGATGATAACAAGTGACGATGGTCCCCAGCCACGATTTGTTGGAATTGAAAAAGAGTCAGAAAATATTGGGTGGCGTATCAGTGGAATCGGAACAGGACCATGAGATTCGAAGGTAATAAGGGAGTATCTCAGTAACTTGCATATAATTCAGAAAAGTGCATATATTAATTACTTTTGGGATGGGTACTTACAGTACCTATCTTTTATTTTGCATAGACTCACTATCTATTGCAGTAATATGTTCTTATGTTCTGTAACTGCCACCATAATCATATAAAAAAGTAATATATTGACAATTGGATTGAGTGTATGGTATAGTTTAACTACCTAACGGTCGGAAGTGAATGATGGTGAGAGGAGGAATAAAAGATTATTTCAACTAAAGAAAGAATTAAACAGGTTGCTATTACACTTTTTTCCAAGAGAGGGTACTATGGAACGTCCATGAACGACATAGCAGATGCTGTGGGTATTGTCAAAGCATCCCTGTACTCTCACTACTCGGGAAAGGATGAGCTGTTTCTGGCTGTTGCCGAAGACTTCATCCAGGATTTCAAACAGCTCAGTGATCGTATGTATGAGACCTCGGAAAGCATGGATATACCGGATAAACTGTACTACATCTTTAAAGAGTATATTCTTCATTACTTGAGAAATCCACTATTGATCAATTTTGCGATGCAGAGTGTTCGGTTTGTACCTGATGAACTGATAGAACAATTCTTTCCCAAGTATGAAAAACTTGCAGATTATTACAGACAAAGGTTGAAGGATGTTTTTTCAGAAGGTATGAAGCAGGGAATCATCCACCCTGGTGATCCGGAGAAAAAGGTCTGGTCGCTAATGATCACCAGAGACGGGGTGCTGGCATGGATAGTCGTGAAACAACTGGGAGAGGAATACATCGAGGCGTTCTGGAACGACTACTGGTTCGGGGCGGTAGAACAGAATAAGAAGTAAGGATTATTTTTAATGTGGGGGAGCATAAAAATGAAAAAAGTTACGGTATTTATCGGGAGCCCGCGAAAGCAGGCAACTTACCAGGCAGTCCAAGAATTTGAAAAGAATTTAAAGTCATATGGGGAAATTGACTTCGAGTATATTTTCTTAAAAGATTATCACCTTGAATATTGCAGTGGTTGTTGCTTATGTTTTGATAAGGGAGAGGAATATTGCCCCTTGAAAGATGACCGGGATGTACTGCTAGAGAGGCTGGATGGTTCAGATGGAGTTATTTTTGCCACTCCCAGTTACTCGTTTCAGGTAACGGCGCCCATGAAGAACCTGTTGGACCGACTGGCTTTTGTTCATCACCGGCCGCGATTTATGGGCAAGAGCTTCACGTCTATTGTCACCTACGGCATATTCGGAGGAGCCTCTATTGTAAAGTATCTGGAGTTTACGGGAGAGAACTTAGGGTTTCACGCAGCAAGAGGATGTAGTCTGATGACGTTAAGCCCCATGACTAAGCGTCAGCATAGAAAAATATCGCAGAAAATCGAGAAGGCATCCATGAGATATTATAAGGAGCTTATGCGTCAAACGCCGCCAACCCCTTCTTTTTTAAGGCTGATGATATTCCGGTTGAGCCGAACAACTATGAATCTGTTTCGGGATGAGGAATCCCGGGATTATCGCTATTATAAAGAAAAAGGCTGGTTTAAATCCGATTATTATTATGATGTGAATTTAGGCCTTATCAAAAAGTCGGCAGGTCGTTTTTTTGATTTTTTGGCGCAACGGATGGCCAAGAACAGATAGGAGATAGCTAGCCTTAATTCAGGAAAATAGGGATAAAGGTTTTCTAACATCAAAACCAATATCGGAAATTCCGAGGGTAATACGTGAGTATCCAGTAATCCTGGATATAATATAAATAACAGCATATAATAATAAATTCGTTGGTAAAAGGAGGTTCGCCTATCTTTTATTTTAGCTTACTAATGCAATATTATGGAATATTTGTAAATGGAATGATAGAATATTGATGAAGCTATTTATTTTAGGGGTGGAAAGATATGCGTGGAAATGCTATAAAGTATCATTTGTTAAAACTGGCTAAACCTCTTTTGATTGCACTTCCGTTAAATTTGCTGGTTGGGCTGATATACTGCTTAATAACAAAAAAAATGTCCATAGTTTCATATTCTGATGTGATGTTAATTATAGGGGGAGTGTATGCTGCAATTGGAGGGATGTGTTTTCTGGGGGGGATGGATGCCGGAACGAAAAGCACAATGATCTGGTTAAGAGATTCTAACCAAAAAAATATTGATGACTCTAGCCGCATCAATTTCAACATGACGCTTTTCATAATCGGAATAATTACAACATTGATTTCCTATTTAATAACTATTTTTCCGTAGTTTTCAATAACTAAAGTCTCAATAATTGCGGTACATAACTGTATTTGTTCGGTGCCTGCACCAGTATCTACTTATACTTAATCTTTTCATATTAGCTGATTTCTTGCTCCTGTTTCCGGCATGACTATATCATTCCTCTTCGGACAGGGAGAGAATTTGGCGCAAATCTTCGGTGAAAAGTTGAGTTCCCGGCGAGCAGTCGTTTTCTATAATGGATTTGAGAAAGACGAGCGTATCACCCTCCTGCCGGAAAATTAGATAGGTACAGTCCGGATAACCTGGCATGACCCAATTATCCTCAGTTATGTACATACCGCCGGCCAGAACAATATTCTCCGGTGACTCGGAGAGAAACTCGTAGTTCATTTGATAGATAACCAGCTTCATCCCGTCCAAATCGTCGTAGGTATAGCTGTATGTCAAAGCTTCAATTCGCCAGTTGACGTACCCGTAATCCGTAAAGTACGCCCGCATATCTTCAAAGGACTGACCGACCTTTTCCCTTGCAGCTTCCAGTACAGTATCAGGTACATCAATGCCGTCCATAACAATACCGATTTCAGTGGCAGAATTGTTATCAGCCGTATCCGCGGTATCACCTACGGATTCTTTCTGCCATTTGTCTTCTGCAGTGCCGGTAAAGGTACATCCTGCACAGACGGCAGCAATGAGAACCACTGCGGTCACAGCAAGGATAAATGCTTTAAGATGCTTCATGATCATATCAACCCTTCCTTTTATGTTTCTCTTGCCTGCATACAGAATAACATTACATTCCACATTATACCATATTGTGAGTTTCTTTGAAACAAAACTCTAGAAGACTTCACCCCCAAGGTTTTTCATTAATAAGTTGACAAGTTGACAGACTAATACTTAAAGATTAGAAAGAAGGGACTACATTATGAAAAACGAGAGCCCTCCTGATATTATTGGAATGCTGGATGATAAACTTATTCATAGAGTAAATGAAGAGAGCATGGCAGTAAAAGCCTCGCATAAAAAGAAATCATCAAGAAAGAGAATATTTGCTGCATTCTTTGCACTGTTGTTTGCTGTGAGCTTGATTACATATGCTGTCTCTTTAAGTTTTAGAGGGTTATTGGCTGAGGTGCTTCATTTGGATATCGAAAACACACATTATATAGGACTTTCTGATAGTGATAATGGTATCACCTTGAAAGTTGTATCCTCACATACTGGTAAAAAGACAGCCGTTGTCTTGCTTACCTTTGAAAAAGAAAACGGTCAGGCTTTTGGAAATGGTATGAATCCTAACATCATCTTATGTGATGAAAAGGGTAAGAACATCTTCGGATCAGGTATGACAGGCGGCATTTATACGGAGCTTTCGGAGGATAGTAAAACTTTATTCTGCTACTACACATGGATCTTCCCCAGGGATTTTTCCGGAAAAACTGTTACTCTTAAGGTTGATGAATTATGCTGCAACTGGTCTGAGGTACCCGAAAAGTCATGGCCGGATAAACTCATTCGCGGCAACTGGTCTGTAAGCTTCGAAATGTTGGAAGATAAAGACAATACTATAACTGTACAAAACCCCAATAAATCAAAAACTGTGATTATGTGTGGAAAAGAACTTCAAATTGATAGTGTTTCATTAACTGACATGCTTTTAATTGTCGATACAACTACGCTGAACGATTCCGGTATGCCGCTTGATCCTTTAAGTAATGTAAGCACAGCGAGCGGTTCATACTATGGTGTATATATCCAAATGGAATATACTGACGGAAGAGTATCCAAACAAAAAGACTGCAAACTTGATGAAGATGAAAACATCATTGCATGGTTTCCTGAAACAATTCCCATGGATGAAGTTGCGGCGATACATGTTGGTGATGTAATTATCAATGCCAGAAGATAGATTAGCAGCATTACCAAGCAGCTGGGACGGTTTCTTTCTGCTTTCCATTAACAAATGCTTTTGTTCAATAAATCACCATCTCATATTGTCTCTACGTTGTATTTTATATCATTACAGTATTAAGTTTTATACTATACTTCACCTGAAAGCTGGATATACTAACAAAGGTGTTGTATAGCTTTACGTGAGGAAGGATGGTTTTAGATCATATGGAGTTATCACCAAGGTTATATAACTGGTTTGTAAGGCCGAAATGGTATGGAGTTAAAGTGCATGGTCAGTATCGACAGCTTTGTTTATACAACAAGCTCTCTTTTTCTGCTACGCTTGTTAAGTAAGGATTATCTTTGAGACGGTTATTTTTTATGCACAAGGAGATGTATTATGGTTAATGTAGCAATTCCAAGGGCTATGTCCTATTACTACCTATATCCTTTTTTTAAGACTTTATTTTCTGATTTTAAGGTTGATACTGTTCTATCAAAGCCTACTACAAAGGCTACATTACAGTTAATATCGGAATGTCCTACTGATGAACCATGTTTGGCGGTTAAGCTATATTTTGCCCATGTAAAGCAGCTGTCCGAAGAGAAGAATGATTATATTTTTTTGCCTAAAATAGTCAGTGTGGAAAAAGGGACCTTTTGCTGTCCAAAGTTTATCGGCATACCGGATATGGTAAAAAGTGCATATGACATGAAAGAAAGGATATTATCTCCCCGAATCAACTTGTCAGAGAAGCGCTGTATGATGGAAGATATCTCAGAGCTTGCACATAGGTTAGGTTATAGGAAACATAATATTTCTCAGATTATCACCCATGCATGGAAGGTTCAAAAGAATGTTTTACAATACATGGTTGATAACCGGCTTACAACAGAAGAAGCCTATACCATATTCGAAAGGAGAGGGGATTTAAATGTCTATAACCCTCGGATAGGTGTAGAAGGTATTAGCGCTGCTATCGGTTTAATAGGACATCCGTATGTTCTGTATGAATGGATCAGCTGCGATTTAACAAGACGTTTACGAGAGTACGGTAAGGTCATTACGCCTGAGATGATTGACAAAGGGCAGATAAAAGCTCAAATGAAGCATATTTACGAAGGTCACAAGCTTTGGAGTTTTGAAGCACAAATGCTTGGGGCGGCTTTACACCTTATAAGAAACCATTTGGTAGATAAGCTTGTGTTGGTTGGATTATTTGAATGCGGTCCCGAATCAATCATTGAAGTATATATTGAGGAGGAAGCAGAAAAGTTTAGAATTCCCCTCCTTAAACTGTATATGGATGACCAAACCGGAGAGGCAGGTTTAATTACAAGAATAGAAGCTTTTATGGATACTTCGGCAGATGTAACTGTAGAACCGGAAAAAAATCACAGTTCAAAAATGAGAATTTCTAAAAAAGCCAGTACAAAACCAGTTATTGGATTTCCTTCCATGGGTCATCTTGACATTGTAATGGACTCAATTTTTAAGGAATGTGGAGTCAAGACCATAAAACCGCCTGCGTTGTCCCGGCAAGCTATTGAACTAGGAAAAGAATTGGCACCTGAATTTATTTGCTTGCCTATGACTGCAACCCTTGGGCAAATGCTGCAGATGTTGGAATTAGGGGTCGATCACATTTTTATGATCGGCGGGAAGGGCAAGTGCCGATTGGGATGGTATGGGCAAATACAAGAACTGCTTCTTAAGAGGAAAGGACTATCCTTTGATGTGTTAATGCTGGATTCACCGTTTCCTTTGATTGAAAAAGGCAATAATTTTGTAAATACATTAAAAAAAGTCACCGGCGGTGCGGATTGGGAAAAAGTGATAAAGAGTACACTGTTTGGATACCACAAATTAAGAATACTTGATGAGGCTGAGATTCTTTGCAGAAGGTTTCGTGCTTTTGAAAAGAGACGTGGAGAAGCCGATAGGCTTTTTACCGCATTAAAACATCATATTCATATGGCGTGCGATTATCAGTCCATGTCCAAAGTTCATAGAGAATTTGAGGAAAAAATGATATCTATTGAAACCGAGGACACAAACCCTTTAAGGATAAGGCTTGTAGGGGAATTTTGGGTACTAATGGAACCTTTTATCAATATGGAAATAGAAAAGCATCTTGGGAGCCGTGAGGGTGTGCGTATTCTGGTTGAAAGGGAAGTGAGCATTAGCCATTGGCTGCAGGGTAATCTTTTGCATAATAAGAAAGCCCTGGCCAGGAAAAGAGAAATTGAAAAAGCGGCAGCCCCGTATCTCAGTGAACCGGTAGGCGGGCATGGGCAGGAAAGTGTCGGGTTGACGGTACTCGCTTCTAAAGAAAGGATAGACGGAGTAGTTCACTTGATGCCTTTCACCTGTATGCCGGAAATTGTGGCTCAGAGCATCATAACTAAAGTGAGCGACAAGCTTGATATTCCGGTGCTTTCGCATATTGTCAGCGACCAAACCGGAGAAGCCGGGGTTGAAACAAGATTAGATGCTTTTATAGATTTATTGATGGAAAAACGATTTGAAAAAAGCTTAATTTGAGGTGACAACAGATGGAAAACTATATTGGAATTGATGTTGGGAGCGTTACGACAAAACTAGCCCTCATAGATGAAAATGGCAGCATGCTCTGGAATACATATATGCGAACAAAAGGCGGGCCCATTGAAGCGATACAAAAAACCTTTATAGGGCTTTCAAAAGAAAAATATGATAACATTGAGATCAGCGGTGTCGGAGTAACAGGCAGTGGTCGGCATTTAGCTGCTGTAATGGTAGGAGCAGATATCATAAAAAATGAAATAACTGCACATGCTGCTGCTGCAAAATATGTGGAACCAAAAGTCAGTACGGTTATTGATATTGGTGGGCAGGATTCCAAGATTATTTTTATCAAAAACGGTGTGTCGGTAGGGTTTAATATGAATACGATTTGTGCTGCGGGTACAGGGTCTTTCTTGGATCATCAAGCCCAGAGGTTAGGAATTCCTATTGAAAAATTTGGAGATTATGCTTTGGAGTCTATGAGTCCTGTGAAGATTTCCGGAAGATGCGGTGTGTTTGCAGAATCGGATCTTATCCATAAGCAGCAGCTAGGCTACAAGAAAGAAGACCTGATTGCAGGTCTTTGTATTGCCCTTGTTGGTAACTTCCTTTCCAACGTAGCAAGAGGTAAAAAAACAGAGCCTGTTGTATTATTTCAAGGAGGAGTTGCAGCAAATGCTGGTATAAAAGCAGCATTTGAGCAAAAGCTCAAGATGCCGGTAGTTGTTCCTAAACATCATTCAGTTATGGGAGCATGGGGGGCAGCACTGCTGGCAAAGCAGTGGAAAGAAAGAACCAATGAACCGACTCACTTTTACGGAATAAACCGGATTAGCACCTTTGAATGCAAACCAAGAACTTTTTCTTGTTTAGATTGTTCAAATACCTGTGAAGTGAATGAGTTTTATATTGATGAAAAATTGATTAGCAGATGGGGCAGCCGTTGTGGGATATGGTCAGACCTGGACAGATCATCTGCAGACCGGCAAAATGACCGGTATTTTCCTCTAAGAGGCTGGAATAATGATAGGATTCAGTAAAAATAAATGGCTGCTGAAATTTTTCAATAGCCGTTTATTTTTTACTATTCTCTTTCACCTGGGAATACTTCATAGATATCCTTATGGTAACAGCCCGCACGGAGTCTGCCGATAAAATTCGCGGGCTGGGCCTTGGGGCGGATGATTACATCGCCAAACCCTTTGACCCAGCCGAGCTGGTGGCAAGGGTCAAATCACATCTGAACCGCTATGAGCGGCTGACAGGTTCTGCAAAAGGCGGCAAGGATGACACTATTATGATCGGGGACTTAAAAATACTTCCCAAAAGCTGGAAGGTCCACAAGGGAAAAACCGAAATCAAATTGCCCAACCGCGAGTTTGAGCTTTTATTATTCCTCGCGGAGAACCCCAATACGGTTTTTTCGAAGGAACAGCTTTTTGAAAGGATATGGGGCTTTGATTATGTGGGCGACAGCGCAACCGTCACTGTGCACATCAACCGTATCCGTGAGAAAATCGAGGATGACCCATCCAGGCCGAAGGTCATAGAAACCGTATGGGGCGCTGGATACCGGCTTAACCTTTGAAAATATGATTTGCAGTATTATAACCATGTGGACTATATCCGCATGGTTTTTTGTGTTCAATTTGTTGCCTCATTATTTAGAAAATGTTTATCTCTTTTCATCCAGTAATTTATGAATTACTCCTATAATGAGTTTATCAACGCAAAAGGAGGCTTATAAGTGAAACTTACAATCAAAAATATAAGTAAAAATTATGGTAAAAAGCAAGCCTTAAATGGCATCAGCTTTGAAATGGAAAATGGCGTTTACGGCCTGCTGGGGCCTAACGGGGCAGGTAAGAGCACACTTATCCGTATTTTAGCCGGAGTGATGGAGGCAAGCGGCGGCGAGGTTATGGTAAATGGAAAGAACAGAAAGGCGTGCGACCGGGAGTACCGGTCAAAACTGGGCTATCTTCCGCAGTCGCTGGACTTTTACCCCGAGTTTTCAGGGCTTGATTATCTGCGCTTTATTGCCGCACTCAAAGGGATGAAAGGTGCGGCTACGGAAAATAAAATCAAGGGATTGGCCGAGCAAGTAGGGCTGTCGGGGGATTTGCACCGCAAATGTATAAATTATTCCGGCGGCATGAAGCGGAGGCTAGGTATTGCGCAAGCGCTCTTAAACAATCCGGAGATACTCATACTTGACGAACCCACGGCAGGGCTTGACCCCCATGAGCGCATCAAGTTCCGCAACCTCATCTCGATATTCTCCCGAGACAGGACGGTGCTTCTCTCCACGCACATCGTTTCCGACGTCAATTCTATAGCTAAACAGACTGTAATGATCAAAGACGGCATGGTTGGCAGGATGGAGAGAAACGAACATTTCGTGGATGCGATGGAAGGCAAGGTTTGGCTTCTTATAATGTTAGTTGACGAACTGGTCGTTTACCAGAACAACCACATCATTAGCAATGTCATACCCGTAGGCAATCGTATGGAGGTGCGGGTAGTGTCCGATAAGAAACCTGCGCCCGATGCCGTAGCCACTATACCAACACTTGAAGATGCTTATCTTTACGAATTTAATTCTGATTGGAGGACTGAATGATGAAACTGTTTCAGTATGAAATGAAGAAGCTTCTGTTTAACAAAAGTCGCCTAATTCTGCTGGCTGTAATATTTATTATTTGTACGCTTATGGGACTTCTCTCAGCTGAAGGGTCTTTAGCGCTCAGAAAAAGCGATGACTATAGCGAGTACATCAGGCTGGTTTCTGAAAACACCGGAAAATTAAACCCTGAACAATTGGCTGAATTCAGAGCAATATCCGAAGCGACCGAGGCAGAATATCGCAAAGGTAATGAAGATGGATTTTATATGTACCTGCATCATAACCCTGTTCAGAAATTCCATAACGATTATACTAAATTTGGTGAAAGAGTTCACGAATACTGGAACGGCCCGGAATATCAAAATGAAGCAAATATTATGGGAGTTTATCCCATACAGGAGAAGTTGAAAGAGCTTTCCTATAAAACGGACATATATGAATACAAATATTACAAAAATCGTTTGGACACCGAGCTTTCCCTGGGCAAGCCTGTTTTTGAGAACACGCTTTTTTGGAATAACTTTTCCCTTGCGTTTGATCCCTCCAGAGTGGGGTTCCTGCTCCTAATGTTTTTGGCGTTCATAATCTCCCCTGTATTTACACAGGAAGTGAAAACCGATATGGACAGTATTGTACTTTGCTCGGTCAAAGGCCGTCGTGAGATTGTTACTGCCAAACTGCTGTGCGTCTGTGCGACTTCCGCTATCCTGACCACCATATTTTTCTTGGGGATGTTTTTCGGTACTTATATATTCAACGGTAATATAAACGGTTTTGACGCGCCTGCCCGTTGCTTTGCAGGGTTTGCGTGGACAACACTTGACACGACAGTAGTATGTTGCTATGCTGGGTGTTTTGTGGCTAATACTTGTTGCGATGGCTTTTGGCTTGGTCAAAACATACAATGTATTCGGTATGCCGGTGTCATACGGAGCGGTAACCTTTGCAGTATGTCTTGCCCTCAGCGCGGCTGCTTGCCTGCTGACATATATCGCACAGAAGAGACGGTCGGTGGTGTGATACGCCGGGATGGAAACTATGAATATAATAAACCAGGACAGACTGATACATCATCATGAAGATTTAGGTTCTTTGTTCGACGATCCACAACAAAAATATACATAAAAATATAAAACTTAACATAATATACATTACTTCGATTTGGCAGTGTGATATAATATTATCAAACTATCAGCTAGTGGCTAAAGTCGTGATAATGTGTTTACAGGTAAAACCCGTTGATAAAATGAATTTAAAATAAAATGTGCTATGGGGAGGCAGTGTGGGAACATATCACAATCGAAATTCCGGCAGCTTTATGTACCGCAGTTTTTGATAGCCTTTTTAAGATTATAACAGGCTGACTAACGGTTGCCTGTTTTTTATTTTGAATAAAAATATATATTAGAAAAAATTTACAAAACAAATAATGGGGGGAAGTCAAAATGCCAAATAAAGTAAAGGTTTCACTTGTTGTAGAAATCATAGGTATTTGCCTGGGGCTGGTAATACTCTCTTCGGTAGCAATAGCGGGGGTTTCGTACAATACCGCAGAGAAAGCAATTGAAAAATCTATCGGGGAGTCCATATTAAACATTACGGAAGGTATCGCCGGCAGCCTCGACAGTGAGAGGTTTCAGGAATTGAAGACTGCTGAAGACATGTCAAAAGAGACATTTAAGGAATTTTACAATAATCTGGACAGCCTCAGAAGATCGTTGGGGCTGGAATTCCTGTATACAATGAGAAAAACTGCAGACGGCAAGTATATGTATGTAGTAGACGGTTCGGCAATAGACAATCCTGACAGATCGGATTTAGGAGACATCGAAGACCCCGAAAACATGACTGATGCATGGATGGCAAGCTTCGATGGGAAAGAGTCCTATGAACTGTACGATTCACAATGGGGCTACTTAATTTCTATATATGTGCCGATAAAAAATGCTTCAGGAGAAGCAATAGGCATGTTGGGTGCCGATCTGAGTGCAGATCATGTTGCGGCAAGCATTCAGGCAATGGGCAGAAATATTATGATCAATGCTATAATAGTGGCTTTTTTAGGCATAATTATCGCAAGCATCTTTTCCTTTTTCCTTGTCCGTTCTTTGAAAGAATTGCAGTCCAAGGTTCAATTAATGCGGCAAGGTGATTTGACTATAAGGATAAAAAGCAGACGAAAGGATGAAATCGGCCAGCTTGAGAGGGATGTCAATGTACTTGTAGAAACTCTTTCAAATATGATTAGTAATATATATAAGAAATCAGGCGATGTAAAAGCTTTTGCCACAAACCTGACCTCCACCTCGCAACAGATAGCCGCCTCTTCTGAAGAAACTGCCAATGCCATTGGAGAGATTGCTAAAGGTGCAACAGAGCAGGCCCAGGAACTAGCAGTCATAACAGAAGCTCTTGAGAATTTTAACGAATCAGTCCATGATATTTATACAGCCCTTGTTGCTGTAAAAGGCAATACCGAATTAACCGGCAAGCTTTCAAAGGAAGGCAACAGCCTGCTGCATTCATTGACACAGTCTATCAATGAGACAAAAGCCGCCTTTGCAATTGTGTTCCGGAATATTGGCGAATTGAACGCTAATGTAAAACAAATAGATGAAATAAACGCAGTAATCCAATCCATATCGGATCAAACTAACCTTCTTTCACTTAATGCAGCGATTGAAGCAGCGAGAGCAGGTGAAGCAGGAAGAGGTTTTGCAGTAGTAGCTGACGAAATAAGGAAGCTTGCAGAACAATCGAAGCATTCGACAGACAATATTAGAGATATGATTGGTAAAATATTGGAAGGTGTACAAAACGTCGTGACAACTAGTGATGAAGTGAAGGATAAATTGTCAGGGCAGATTGAAATAGTTGAAAATACAAATCATTCCTTTGATGGTATATTGAACTCATTAGATGAAGCGGTCCCAAAACTGGAACAAACATTTGCCGCAGCTGACCGTATAGTGCAGAATAAGGATCTAGTCATTGAAAAAATACAGTCTGTTTCGGCTGTAGCTGAAGAAGTATCAGCTTCATCGGAGGAAATTACAGCATCATCAGAGGAAATGAGCGCCACAACCCAGCAGGTTGCATCTGCAGCCCAAAATCTTCAGCATGTCTCCGGTGAATTAGTTGATGAAATAAAAATATTTAAAATATAAGGGCAGCTTCGCAGTTTCAATATAGAAATACTGTTTGAAATTGCATAAATCTAAAGTCAGAGCGCATATTTTGTTAAGTATTAGCTAAAGAAGCAAAAATAACCTTCGCTGATGCTTTGTTAAGTAGGTTGTTAACTAAAATTAACAACCTACTTATATTGTTTATGCTTTTGTCAGAACATCTCTGTTCCTGAATCCAAGCAATCCGATCCCCGTCAGTACAGCTGAAAGACAAAGCAGCCAGAACAACTTAAACAGCGGCAGATCTGAAATATTAATAGTATAGTGGGCATAAGAGAAGGGGGAAATACGCATCAGTGACCAATCAATGAGCTGCATTTCCCATGTAACCTCCAATAAGGTAAACGATAACCAGACCACCCACCCCAGTGCTGTTATTCGAGGCCATAAGCCATATAATAAAGTGGCTAAACCTGACAGTAACCATACAGGTGGGATTTTTGAAACGCTCATTACAAAAATATGCCAAAATCCGATGCTCAAATCGCCGGCAGCAAGCCCGTAAACAAGTCCCCCTGCAATGCCCATGACCAGCAGCAATGCAGCAGAACCCAGAGTTGCTACGATCAAATGGCTGCTCATCCATCGGATCCGGCTGACCTGCTTATCCAGCAGCATTTCTGTTCTGCCTTCATTTTCTTCTTTTTTCAGACGCAATACAGTGCTCATGGCATAGACAGCCACAATAAGTGACATCAGATAGATGCCGATACTGATAAAGATATAGCCCAAACCCACCTCATGAGTCCAGCTTGTGCCGCCCAGGTTCGACAGCCAATCACTCATTCCTCCGGCATTGGATAAAACGGGAGAGATTGCAGCAAACACTACAATATACAATACTGTCCCCACAAGCCAACCGATAAAGCTTCTCCTATGCAGCCTCCAGGCCAATACCAAAGGACTGGAAAGATGGAGAGCTGCTTCCCGGGGCCCGGAACGGGCCAAAAGAACACCTGCCCCCAGGTCTCTGCGGGCAGAAAGTACATAGGCAATAAGGCTGGGTACAGCCGCAAAAGCAGTATAATACAGCAGTCCCCATCCATGATTGCCGGCAAATGGCTTGATCACACGCTGCCATGCCATGGGAGTCATCCATCTTAACAGGGTAAAGCCGCCTCCGAAGTTATTTAAGATCGCCATCAGCATTCCCAAGCCCAAAGCTGCTATGCCGATTCCACGGGCACTTCCGCTGTTATCCCGGAGCTGAATAGCTAAAGCACCTATTCCGGCAAAAAAGCACCCAATTGCCGACATGGTTGCTCCAAACAGAAAGGAACCACCTGCAGCACCTCCGAGGCCAATAATACTTAAGGCGATCAGCACCCCTGCTGCCAGATTCCCAACAACGGTCAGAATCAGCGCAGCAGTCAGATTTGCATAAGGGCCTACTATATAGGCACGGATCAACTCGCTGCGGCCTGTTTCTTCAGCTGTACGGGTGTGCCGGATTACAGTAAGCAGGCTGCTGAGTCCCAATGCCAGTGAGAGTAGTGAAACAGTCCGCCATACGATTGCTCCCGGAAGGTCGATGGACATGACCGGGCCAAGAACCGCAGAGATCAAAGGGTCATTGTTAAATTGGGTCAGCGCACTCTGAAGTCCTTCGCTACGGCTGCCCATAGCAATGAAGGTAGCTGCATTTCCCAAGAGCAGAATCGAAGGAAGGAATACCCATACGGACAGCAAGAACCGGTCCCGGCGCAAAAATAGCCTGAAAAGCATTCCGGTACCCGTAAAATCACTGGTTTTCATCTCCAATTCCTCCTTTTTCACGGATATCGTCTCCATAATGGCGCATGAACAGCTCCTCCAGGCTGGGCGGTTCAGCTGTCAAAGCTTTGATCCCCAGCGGCAGCAGCACCTCCATCACTTCCGTCATTGCATTGGAATCCACAGAAAAACGGTACTTCAGGCCATCCCGGGACAGATCATGAACTCCGTACAGCTTACCCAGCCCAATAGCAGCGTTTTCTGTCTCGACATTAACGGTGGTACGGGTAAGATGCCGGAGCTCAGACAAGGTTCCTGATTCTACGATCTGCCCCTGACGGATAATGCTTACCCGGTCGCAAAGAGTCTCCACCTCCGACAGGATATGGCTTGA
>DASPLL010000075.1:0-8194 GCA_035627615.1 Clostridia bacterium | reverse complement strand
CAGCTGAGCTACGCCGCCATATATTTTAATGCCTGTCACCTGACGGTGTGCACCACTAAGTAGCGCAGGCTCTGAAAAAACTATTTAATTGGTTGCGGGGGAGGGACTTGAACCCACGACCTCCGGGTTATGAGCCCGACGAGCTACCAACTGCTCTACCCCGCGATGTTTATGGTGCCGAAGACCGGAATCGAACCGGTACGGTCTTTAAGGACCGCAGGATTTTAAGTCCTGTGCGTCTGCCAGTTCCGCCACTTCGGCTCAACCGGAAATGATACCGTGTCATAACGACAAATATTATTATATCGTCTTTACCCTTAAACGTCAATACCTTTTTTATTGGTACATATACCCTTTTACTACCAGGACTTTTATTGGCCGGCCTTATTCGATATGTATTTTGCTATGATTCCTTCCAGATTATCATTTTCACTTATAGTGACTTTATCTTTTTTCAGGCCTTCAAGCAAATACTGTAATATGTATATGCCTGCCGGTATTACATCTGCTCTTTCCTTCTGCAGTCCGCTGACATTGTACCGCTCCTGAAGATTCATGCTCTTCAGACTTTCAAAGGTACCTTGTATGAAGCTGCTGTCCATGACTGTATTATGCACAATTTCAGGGTTATATATGCTCAAATTGTGAAATATGGCAGCTGTGGTAGTTGCAGTTCCTCCGATGGCAATTATCCTGTCGATTCTTTTCTTGTTCAAATATTCCAGAGGCTCTTTAAAAAGCTCATCAAGCTTTCTTTTCATATTTGCCACATCTTCATTGCTTATCGGATTACATGTTATAAACTGCTCCGTCATTCTGACTGCACCTGCAGGTACGCTTATGGAATAGTCGGTTTTATCCCTGCTGCCAAGCACCAGCTCGGTGCTTCCACCACCGATATCAATTACAAGCACGCATTCTTCCGGATCTTCAGTTTCACTCATTACACCCTTCAGTCCAAGCTCTGCTTCTTCTTCTCCGCTTATGATCCTGACCTTCACTCCGGCCTGGGCTAAAGCGTCAGCAGCAAAAACCTCTCCATTCAATGCATCACGTACAGCACTGGTTGCTATGACAAACAATTCTTCTGCTCCATACCTGTCCGCTTTGTTTCTGAAGTATTTCAGCGCATCAATGTTTCTTGCCATGGATTTTTCCGTTATCAGCCCTGTCTTTGAAACATCCTTCCCTATTCTGGTTATAATGAGCTCCTTCTCTTTTTTTGCTATGGAATTGCCTACAATTTCACAGAGCATCAATCTCATCGAGTTTGTACCAATGTCAATAGCAGCTAATCTTTTCATTTGCATCTCCTTTTATTATTCCATTTTCTTTAATATAAAATATAAAATTTATATTTCCAATACTAAAATCAATAAGGAATTAAGGCCTTTAACCCAATACAAACAATAAACTGCCAGACCTGCTGACAGTATATTTACGCCTAATTATATAATTAAATGATTGCGGTTATTACGAATTTCTTATATTGTCAAATTGCATCAACTCTTTTGCAGTCCATCACTTTTCCTGTATCCGCCATTACGCTTTGAGTCAGTATTTTTTTTAAGCTGCTGAAGCTTTTCATCACTTTCCTTTAAAAACTTGGAAAGGCGGTCTTCAAATGAGCTTCCCTGGTTCTTTCTAGATTCCTGCTCCCAGTCGATTTCCATTGGCCTTACGATTCTCTTGATCACTTGTGCCTGTTTTATTGAGAGGTTTATCTTCCCGTTCTTTTCTACAGACAATACTTTAACCTTTACTTTATCTTTTTCCTTGATAAAGTGCTTTATGTCCTTTACATAGGTATCTGCAATTTCTGAAATATGGACTAGACCCATTTTACCTTCCGGCAGCTGAATGAAGGCCCCAAAACTTGTGATGCTTGAGACTGTTCCTTCAACTACCTTACCTTCCTCTATAGGCATATAAAAAATACTCCTCCTTTAATAAGCAATAGAACTGCTATGGATATAATATATTAAAACCCTTCTGCTGTCAATATTATGTCTAATTATCCCTATTCTGTATATTATTATCAACAGAAGACTGATCTATATATACCCTTTCTCCGGACTTGACCAAGCCTAGCTGCTCTCTGGCCATTTTTTCTATATATTCAATCGAAGTCGCATTATTTATCATTTCTACCAGCTTGTCGTTATCCTTCTTAACAGATTCTATTTTTGAGACTGCAGCCTGTTCAGCCTCTCTAAGCTCAGAAATTGCAAACTGCTGATTAACTATTGTAAATATAGCGTAAATCATAAAAACAACCATAAATAGGTTTTTGACTTTTAGCTTCCGCTTTTTCATCTGCATCCCCTCAACAGTATAAAAAATTGTCTTAAATAAGACGTTGGTTTTCAGTCACTAGTCACTGATCACTAGTCTCTAGATACCTGGGTATTCCTGATAAGTATTAGCTTAGTTCAGTCTTCGAAGCACTGCCCTAACCTAGTGACTAGGGTCTGGCGACTAGCGACTGAAGCCCATGCTTTATCTAATACATAGTATTATATCTATTCGACGGTGGGTACAAAAATCCTTTTAAATAGAGGCTTAGTACAGTAATTTAATTTCCATGATCTTTTTTGCTTTTTCTTTTCACTATCAGATTATAATACTTTTTATAATCATATATTACTTGTTTCGGCAATTTCCGCACTTTTCTTAACCTGATTTTCCCTTTTCCTAAAATAAGTACGGCACTTTTATAGCATGTATAAAGAAAGGAGCAGAGCAGTTTTATTGGAAAGACAAGAATAAAGTTGGTTTTCTTTAAGAAGCTTCCGATACTCCTGTATAGAAAGCAGAATATTCCCACCACGATCCTGCCAAGAAGCTTTTCGAATAAATAGAATCCCACCACGAAGCCGATAAGAACATAAGCCCTGATATCTCCATAGCTGCTGGAAAAAACTGCCCATATTATTACAATAAATACTGAAAATAGAAATAACACATCCCATAGTGAGGTGACCAGTCTTTCACTCCTCTTCCTTCCCTTTATAGCCCTGTAAATATCATATAAAATACCTATAAGTATTCCTCCGTAAACTGAATATGAGAATACATAACTCTGAAATTGAACGGTTTCCACTAAAAGACCTCCTCCATACACAGTATGTGTAGACTAAAAGGCATCGTCAACTACATTCCAAACTGTAATCAACCATGCCGCTTTAAGGGACAGTGAGCTATTACCGAATGTATCAAGCTTTATTTGAATATATTGCTCAAAAAACTTCCGGTTTTTTTGACATCTATTTTGTCGTTATAAACACAAGATATTATGTACCCTTCGACAAACAGATTGCCATCATCTACGCTCAGCCTGTTAATATGTAAATCTGTTCCCCTTATAGTGAGGCCTCCTGCTTCAGTATCCAGCGCGACGGTATTGTCGTCAAAGCTTGTTACATCTCTGACGCCGGTAATCATAAGCCTTTCTCGTCCTTCTATCGTAATATTGTGAGGTTTTGACTTTATCAGCTTCTTATCTTCCATAAAAACACCCCCAATAAGTCTAGCAATATATCCTCCATACACTTTACAGACATTGCAGAACATTTCCTTGGCCGATATAAATCGCAGCTTTTCAAAACTTTCAGTGCAATTAAAACGGCATATAAATAGTTTATAACGAGTAGGGGCATCAATTCTACCTTAATTTGTCATGCCCCGTAAGCGAGTTTCAAAAAAGGCTTCCTATATTGTTAAAATGCTTCAATGGAAGCCTTTTTTATATATTTATATGCCGGGTACCTGCAAATATGAATAATTTAACCAAAGGCAGCACTACTCTATAAGTCTGTACATTTCTCTCGCAGCTGCCTTTGTTGCATTGTCGGATATATCCACAATTTCAGCTTTTATACTTTTTTCGCCGAACACTATTTCTACTATGTCTCCAACCTTTACCTCAGCGCCGGGCTTCGCCTGTTTGCCGTTCAGATAGACCTTCTCACCTTCACAGGCATCCTTGGCCACGGTTCTTCTTTTTATAAGCCTTGAGTTTTTCAGATACTTATCAAGCCTCAAACAAATCACATCCTAAATATAATAATGTAGAATTGTTTTTCAATAAGAAATTCTATGAACTGTTGCTGTTACGCTATGCTCCCGCATCAGCGACTCGCAACAGAGAATTTCTAATTTCAAAACAAGTCTTTAATAGTGAAAAATCAGGCCTTAAAGGCCTGATTTTTCTAAAATATGTACTTATTACTTATTTACGAGATCCTTAAGATCTTTTCCAGCTTTGAATATCGGAGCCTTTGATGCTGGTATTTTGATCTCTTCTCTGGTTCTTGGGTTTCTGCCGACTCTTGCTTTTCTTTCTTTAACTTCAAAAGTTCCAAAGCCAACTAGCTGAACCTTGTCACCTTTTGCAAGAGCTTCTTCAACACTTTCTATGAGTGCTTTAAGAGCTTTTTCGGAATCTTTCTTTGTCATTGCACTTTTTTCAGCCATTTTGCTGATAAGATCTGATTTATTCATTTTCTTCCCTCCATTTTTTATTTTGTAGGAAATATTTACTGTTTATGGGTATTCTACCTCTTTCGCAAAAATCCTTCTTTTTTCCGCCATTTTTTATCTTTTTTTTTGCAGAAAAGGCTTAATTTTAAGGATTTTTTTGACTACGGAGACTTTTTTGATACTGATCTAGGAAAAATGATTTATTGTTGTAGTTCTAGTTTCCTATTTATCCTAAACCTGCTGTTTTGCTTCGTTCCAGAGCTTATCCATCTCCTGCAAGCTCATTTTATCAAGTTTTTTCCCTGATTGCAAGGCTGTTTCCTCAATATACCTAAATCTTTTGATAAATTTTTCCGTGGTGACTCTAAGGGCGAGCTCAGGTTGAATCTTCAAAAACCTCGATATGTTAACCACAGAAAACAGTAAATCTCCAATTTCTTCTTCTATTATGCCTTTTTCTCCTGTATTATATACTTCCCTGACCTCTTCTGTCTCCTCATAAACCTTTGAAAATGCGTCTTCTATGTCGTCCCAGTCAAAACCTGCCAGGGCTGCTTTCTGCTGCACCTTGTACGCTCTCATCAATGCCGGGAGGACTTCAGGTATATCTACTAATGTCTGTGTATATGTATCTATGCCTTTATGCTTTCGCTTTGATGCTTCCCAGCTTTTTAAGGCTCCGCTTTCACTGGTAGCCTTGACATCGCCAAATACATGGGGATGCCTGATAATAAGCTTATTAACTATGTTGGTAATGACCTCGCCAATATCGAATTCTCCATCTTCCCTGGCTATCTGGGAGTGGAATACGACCTGCAGCAGCAGGTCTCCGAGCTCCTCGACTATGAGGTCAGGGTCGTCCTTCTCAATGGCATCCAGCACCTCGTAGGTTTCCTCAAGAAGATACGGCTTCAAGGATTCTCTTGTCTGCTCCTTGTCCCAAGGACAGCCATTCTCGCTCCTCAGGCTCTTCATAAGCTCTACCAGATCTTCAAAGCTCTTATACCTGGCTTCCTCTAATGCAGGCGGAATATATACGCTGGTAAGATAATCCACCCATTCTATCCTGTCCAGCTCATATAGCGGTATCCACTCGATACGCTCCAGCTTCTCCACTCCGGCGGCCTTTATAACACAAATTTCAAAATCATCCTTATAATATTCCATGAGCATGAGCTTTACTTCAGAAGCCACAAGTCTGTCATATACCTGTGTTATTATATTTCCACAGCTCTTATCGGGCTTTTGTGTTCTGGTGCTAAGTCCGTCAATGATCTTCAACCCATTGGCCGGATCTATCCTTAAGACACTTAATATGACGTCTATAAAGCTAAGTGCAGGAATGATGCTCACCTTTATACTCTCTCCCGCTTTTGCTGTAATCAGCTCCACACTCTTCTCAGCCACCAGGGGATGTCCCGGTACGGCATACACTACCCGGCCTTTTTCACTGCAAAGGTTCAATATTCGCTCACTTATCCTCTCATAGGTCTCATCAAAGGATTCACCGCTGTCATATATATCATCACAGCATGTAAAGCTGATGCCTGACTCTCTGATGCGGTCTACTACAGGATGCTTTTCAGTCCTCATAACCAGGGTCTCTGCAGTTTTCAAAATCTCCAGGGCTTCCAAACTAAGCTGTTTGTAATCCCCCGGACCTAGTCCCATGATAATTATTTCCGGCATATTTGATTTTCGCCTCTTTTCTTTTGTATCATCCGGGTGAACACTGTTCACCCCTACAGTCCATAGCCTGTAGGGGCGATTCATGAATCGCCCCTACCCCGTACCTCGAACCCCGAACCCGATTTATTTTATAGCAATCCTTTTTTCTTCATTATGGTTGAAAGCCTTTTGCCGCCTGGAGCCATTTCCAGTTCTTCTGCAGCAATGCCTTTTATAAGTATTAGCACAATTACGTATACCAATGCAGCAAATGCAACACTTATAAGTGTTGCTACGGAATTCCTCCCTATAGCTTCGAACAGCAGCCTATAACTGAAATATGCCGCAGCCATCATTGCACCTGTAGCTATTGCAGGCTTCATGACTATCTTGGTTATATTCATATTGGATTTCTGATACTTTATTATTGCAGACAGATTAAGTGCCGAAGATACTGCATAACCTGCAACGGTACCCAATGCGGCACCTCTGATGTTTATGAACGGTACTGTCGTCAGTGTATAACTTACCACTACTTTTACCAGCGCACCTATTACAAGGTTTATTACAGGAATCCTCTCCTTTCCCATACCCTGGAGTATCCCCGTCATAGTCTGTACAAGGGTCAGGAATATTACTGCCGTTGACAGATATCTTAGTACCATTCCCAAAGTAGCGGGTTCTGCAGGATACATAAGCTTCATTATAGGATCGGCAAGGGTAAAAAGTCCAAAAGCAGCGGGCAATCCAATCATCAGACTTACCCTTATAGCCAGCTCCGACTTTCTGGCAGCTCCGCCAAAGTCATTTCTGGCAATGGATTCTGATATTGCCGGAACAAGGCTTGCAGCCAGAGCTATCGTAAACACCTGGGGCAGATTTATAAAGGCACCTGCCATACCCTTAAGCTGTCCCAATAAACTGGTAGCAGTTTCAAGAGAGAAGCCTGCCGATTGAAGTCTGTCCATTACAATAAATGTATCGATTACTGTCATAACAGGCATTATGCTCCCGCCAATCGTTATCGGAACCGAAAAAATTACTATCCTTTTCGCGATACTTAAGGCAGAATCCATTTTCATATTGCCTGTGGAGCGTATACCTAATTTAATCTCACTTCTTCTTTTTCTATAAATATATATAAGTGTAAGAAAACTCACCAGTCCGCCGATTGTTGTGCCGAAAACCGCTCCTCCGGCTGCGGTCTCATAGCCTGCAGGCAGAAATATTATTGCCAGTATGAAGCCGAATACTACACGGGCAATCTGTTCTGTCACCTGTGATATTCCGCTGGGAGTCATATTCTGCATACCCTGGAAGTATCCCCTGAAGGCTCCGCTTAAAGATACGGTAAATATTGCCGGCGCAACGCAAAGGACAGCAACATATGCTCCGGGGTTCTTTACCGATGCTACAAAGCCTTGGGCGTTAAAGAACAATAGTGCCGATAGTGTAAAGCCCAGGAATGCTATTAATGTAAGCGCGACCCGGAAGGTCTTATGAGCTTCATCCCGCCGTCCCAGTTCTATTTTCTCCGACACAAGCTTGGATATTGCTATAGGTATGGAATATGCCGAAATTGTAAGCATAAGTATATAAAGCTCGTATGCAGTCTGATAATATGCCATACCTTCAGAGCCTATTATCCTGCCCAAAGGTATCCTGTAAATCGCGCCTAGAATCTTTGATATAATACCTGCTACTGCAAGTATCGCAGCTCCCTTGATAAATGATTGCTTCCTAGAACTCATTTGCGACCTCCCCAAAATAACTTAAACATAATTATTGTAACATACAAAGCATATTTTAACATAGTTTATTTATTCTCATATACTTCCTAATTATTCTATTTTACTCTCCACTGTTAATATTGCCAAATTTCTTTAATTAAATCATAAAAGTGGAAGGATGCGAGATACGAGATTCGAGATGCGAGAAAAGCTTTGGTATTTCTTACGGGTCCAGGTTCCCTTTTTTCCGATACCCTTAAGGAATACCAAGACCTCCTCGTATCCCGCATCTCGAATCTCGTATCTGTAGAAGA
>DASPLL010000074.1:0-87796 GCA_035627615.1 Clostridia bacterium | reverse complement strand
AAAGAAGTCACTATGAAACGCAGTTGTAGGAAAACATTGCAGAACGTGTTTAAAGTGATAAACACCCTTACATTCTCAACATTGATCAGGTTGGTTGCTTTAGCTATAACGGCGCTTTTGCTGGTAAACTACGCAAGGTTTACTCCAAGAGAAGTAATTGAGCTGATACATACAATCATGACTTGATGGATGATTGGGAATAGAAAGCTTGGACACTCATGGAGGAGCTTGGTGCCGGCGTCACGTGGCGGCGGCTAATACGGCAAGGCCGGTACTGCTGCATAGCAGCAGTACGATGAAGTGGGTGTCCGAAAAATTAAAGGAGCGTAAGCTCCTTTTCTTGTATCTATTTCTTATATTTTGCGATTATTTCTCTAAGCAGCTTTATCTGCTGTTTGTTCCGAAAACATCTCTTCGGGAGAACAAAGCTCAGATCCTTCTTATCAATAAAAAGTGCAAAGCCGTGGTAAAACTCTAATATCCGGTACATCTTTTTCCAGGAATACTCAAGCTTTGTACCCTCAGGGGATACTATGAACTTTTCCCCGGTGATTGTTACACAAATCTCTTTGTCGAGGAACCTATGGACCTTTGCATCCTTGTATGCGATAAGATAAGTTCTTGCAAAGGGAGTAGAAAAGAGAACGATCACAACCAGATCGATAAGCATGCCCCTGCCGGCAGTCCAGTTAAGAACCCCTGTTGTAGAAGAAATATAAATCAATGAAATCAAACTAAGAGAATAAACCATAATAATGACGGCAGACAATATACTGATTATCAGGCCTGAAAGCTTAAGATTGAAAAGAGAGAAATAATACCGGAAATAATCGATCATCCTGAGCTTGATCTTGATATCAAAGGTGTTTTCATGCGTATCAGCCACTTATATCACTCCCTTTTGCAACATATATATTTAGTATACATCAATTATATTTGATTTTACGCTTCAGGTCTACAAAATAACCTCAAATAATACCAGATCAACTATTGAAATATGTGAATATATATTGAATATTTATGACATATTTTGCGCGAAATTTTAATTTCGCGAAAAATAATGTCGTTTTTTTGTCCCAATGAAAGCAGGAAAATGGAATTACAATTATTAAGGCTGTTTCATATTCTACTTATGGATCACCTGAATAGAATTATTTATATAAGAATGATTTTGGAGGTGCGACGTGAAGCTAGGATTCAGGAAGAACAATTATACATTGAATATAATGCTGGTGATGTTGATAGTCGGCATTTCCATCATATACAACTACGCCGGTTATGATCAGCTTATGAATGTATTCAGGAACAACAGCAGGGAGCTGCCCATATATTGTGTGGATACAGCAGAAAAAAAGGTCGCCATTTCCTTTGATGCAGCCTGGGGTTCCGACTATACCGAGAGTCTGCTTGCCATACTTAAGAAGTATGATGTGAAGACTACCTTTTTCCTTGTAGGCTTCTGGGTGGATAAATATCCTGAGATGGTTAAGCGGATAGATGAGGAAGGCCACGAGATAGGCAACCACTCATCAAAGCATCCCCACATGTCCCAGCTATCGAAGGAGCAGATCATAGAGGAGCTTACAAAGACTTCAAATAAAATTGAAGCGATTACCAATAAGAAGGTCACACTGTTCCGCCCGCCGTTCGGGGACTACAACAACAGGCTTATAGAAACCTCGAGGGAGCTTGGCATACAGGTGATACAGTGGGATGTGGATTCACTTGACTACAAGGATTATGGAGCCGATTCAATAATCAAGCGGGTGCTCTCAAAGGTCAAGAACGGCTCAATAGTGCTGTTCCATAACAATGCAACCTATACAAAGGATGCCCTGCCTGTAGTGCTTGAAAACCTGCAGAAGGAAGGGTACAAGGTAGTGCCCGTGTCGGAGCTTATATACAAGGACAATTACTACATAGACCATACGGGAATGCAGAAGCTTCTGAGGTAGCTGCCAATACACACCCTATAAAGGTTATATTTTTGTAAATAATTGAAGTAGAGAAGCCTGCATGGTAATATATGTATAGCATATCAAATCCTGCAGGCTTCTTTTATTATATAGAGAAGCTGAAATGCTGAATATAACCGTAAAAAAACCGCATATAGGATAAAATCCCTATTGTATCCGGGCTTGGAAATACAATAGAATTGGTAATGTTGGCCCGGAGGGGGAAGAAATATTAAATAAAGGGAGGGAGTTATTCCATGAGGATAAAAAAAATAATGATAGTCCTGCTGATAGTGATAGTCGGGATATTTTTGCTTGGAGCAGGTCTGAAGGCAGGTATTGAGAGAAATTTGGAACGGCTCGCGGATTCAACAATACCAAGGCTGGAGCTGGAGAATGTTGAGGATGGGGTATATACCGGCAGTCATAAGGTTTTTCCTGTGGCTGCGGAGGTTAAAGTGACTGTAAAGGATCATAAAATAACGGATATTGTGCTGTTGGAGCACAATAACGGGCAGGGAGCCGCGGCAGTCGTGATTCCGGAAATGGTTGTAAAAGCCCAGACACTGGAAGTGGATACGATATCCGGCGCTACTTACAGCAGCAAGGTAATACTGAAAGCGATAAGCAATGCACTTAGCGGTGAAAATAAGTAGGGGAGCAGGAGTAAAAGATATGAGCAAAACAGAGATTTATTATTTCACAGGAACCGGCAACTCGCTTTTTATAGCGAGAGAACTGGAAAGGCGTATTCCAGATTCGAAGATAATACCAATAGTTGGTCTTCTGGACAAAAAGGTCATAAAAACAAGCGGTGAAAGGGTAGGCTTTGTATTTCCCGTCTATATGGCGGCTTTACCCATTCCTGTAAAAAAGTTTGTTGAAAAGCTTGAGCTGGATGAGAGCGTATATACCTTTGCGGTGGCAACGAGGATAGGTACTATGCATGGTGCTTTCTCAGGAATAGATAAAGTCCTTGGAAGAAAAGGTAAGCTATTGAATGCATTTTTTAACTTGAATATGCCCAGCAATGATCCGAAATTTGATTACAAGACCCCAACGGAGGATGAAATTACAAAGCTGGAGGCGGAAGCAAAGCTTCGGCTGGATTCCATAGAAAAAATCATCCTGGCTAAAGAAAAGAGCCGGGAGAAAGATATATATTATACTCAGAAGGTGCCTTTTGTCGGACTGCTGTCCTCACTGGCAGACCTTACGGGCGGCATGGACTATAACCTGTACGCCGATTCAAAATGCACAGGCTGCGGCAGCTGTGAAAAGGTCTGCCTGTCAGGAAAGATCAGGATGGAAGAAGGAAAACCTGTTTGGCAGAAGGATATTAAGTGTTATAAGTGCAGTGCCTGTTTGAACTATTGTCCTGCACAAGCTGCGCAGATCAAATCATATACCGAGAAAAACGGAAGGTATACTCATCCATATGCTACGATAGATGAGATTGCCGGCCAGAAGGAGATAATCCCATAAAAAAATACGCTCAGAGAGCGTACTTTTTTTTATAACGAGTAGGAAAGTATAGATTTCCCTAATGTTCCACTTTCCGTCAACGAGTTTCAATAAAGGCTTCCTTGATTGTTAAAATGCTTCAATGGAAGCCTTTATTACAGTTCATATCTGGGACATTTTTCTCCATCCCAGTACCAGGCGCATTTCGGGCACTTCAGGCAGGATATAACAGAAACCTGCTCCATTGCATGCCTGGTCCAATTATGATCGGCAAGCTGGCTTTTCCCGATGGCTACAAAATCCGACATTCCATTATCCACCAGGTATGCAGCCCTTTCAGGTGTCCTTATATCAAAGACGACTATAACCGGAACATTAACCTGCTTCTTTATTTCCGTACCGTTATATACGATCCAGTGATAAGGGAAGCCGTCAGGAGCCACGGGGGTCACCTCGGACCTGATGCCTGAAGAGACATGCAGCATATCAACTCCGGCCTTCTCCAGTACCTTTGCGACTTCAATACCCTCTTCAAGCAGCGGCTCATTTCCGCCCATCCTGTAGTCAATGATAAAATCCTTGCCTACTACTTCCTTGATACCTTTGATTATCTCCACGGCAAACCTTGACCTTCCGGAGAAGTCTGTCCCATATTCATCCGTCCTCCTGTTCGCAACAGGCGACATGAATTGATTTATGAGATAGCTGTGGGCTCCATGGAGCTCGATGCCGTCAAACCCGGCTTTTTCCGCCCGCTGCGCAGCCATTATGAAATCCTGCTGTATGGCTTTCAGCTCCGGGATTGTCAAAGCCCGTGCATTAAATTTATCAGAGACCGTATCGGAAGGGGCTACGGAAAGCGCTGCAACTGTCTTTGGGGTCATAAATCCTGCATGGTGTATCTGTATCAATACTACAGCGCCATGCTTATGACATGCGGCTGCAATTTTGTTGAGGCCCTCCACATGCTCGTCGGACCATATACCAAGCTGGGTGTCCGAGAGCCTGCCGTCCTTATTTATACAGGTCGCCTCAACTATCATCAGGCCTGTGCCGCTTTCTGCGATCTTCTCATAATGCTTCACATGACGGTCAGAGACAAAGCCTGATTCATCAGTCCAGCCAAAGCATACCATAGGCGGCAGCACAACCCGGTTCTTTATCTTATGGTTCTTCAGGGTATAAGGGTCAAATAGTCTACTCATTGTTTTACCTCCCAAAGGCGAATTTTGGTTATATTCCATAATAATTTTAATCAAGAAAAGCGGATTCTGCAATACCAGTACCTGAAAAAGCCTGACTTTTTGCGCATATGTCTTTCGATAAGCTTGTTACAGGCTTTCTTATTGACAACAGGCAAATCTGCATTACCCCCATAATACTCAGAATAGCATGCTTCCACGACCTTCTCAAGCTGCATGGACAACTCCTTGTCCTCCAGGTTCCTCACATATTCAAGCTCGCAGCATTCTTCCGAAATACCTTCTTCTATTACACTCAGCCTGGCGGTCAGGTGCCTGTAAAAGGGTATCATGCTTTCATCTGCCAGAAGCCTGGCTGTCATTCTATTGAAGACTATAAGCCGGAAAATTATATATACCGATAGGAGCAGGAGCATGGCTGCAGGGATTATGAATAAAGGATAAAGGAGTACGGACAGTACTGAAGTATAATCTTTTATACCTTCAATATATCCTGTAACCTCCATATTCAAAAATCTTCCGTCTCCGAATTTGTAACGGTCATCATCAAATTTGTCCCTGTATTGGCTTGAATTACTTATGTCAGCTACTGAAGCTCCCTGTGGTACACAGTCCGCTATCGACCAGAGGTTGCTTCCGGGTGATACGAGTATCTCTGTCCAGGCATGCGCCTTGTGGTTCCTTACTATGTATAAGCCGGCAGTATCCATTTCCCCGTCCATATTGAAGCCTTCTACATACCTTGCGGGTATTCCGGCAATCCTGCACATTATTGTCGCAGCAGTTGCAAAGTAAGTGCAGTAGCCCTTTTTCTCGGTGAATAGAAAATGGTCGACGAAATCGGAAGCTTCAGGCACCTGGGATACATTCAGGGAATAAGGGTAGCTTGAGGATAGGTAGTTAATGATCCTCCCGAGTTTTTCTTCTGTCGTCCTGCAGTCTTTTGTTATTGCATCCACCAGCGCATAAGTGCGCGAGGTTATGCTTGGCGGTACCTGAAGGTAGGATTTGTAGGGCAGCTGCACATTATTCCTGTAATACTCCATTTCCGCCGCGTCCACACTTGAGCTTTCGTAGGCTATGCTTCGGTTTGTTCCTGTCATTCCGTCACAGTTTTCTATGCCGGTGTCGCTGTAATAGTATTTCAAGGTATAGGATCCGCTGACTGTATCTTTCCCCATGAGAAGAAAAGTACCGGAGGAGTCATACATTATTTTTCCTGCTTTTGCACTTATACTCTCTGTGTTATTCGGTGTGAACAGGGTCGAGGTCGCAAGTCCGTAATGCTGTATGGACATTTTTTCTGTATTTGGTTTTTTATTATGGCTGCCGGTCATATGAAGATTGAATTCAGGGGTTGTCTCCATGAGGGAGCCCATGCCCTTTATGGCATAATCATCAAAGCTTTTGCTCCAGCTGTGACCATCGTAGTGGTCCTTGACAGTGCCTCTCAGATACACCGGGCGGTCAGCTTTTATCTTCAGTGCTATCAGGGTGTTCAAATTAATAGGACCGCCTAACCTTCCTGGGTCCCCGCCATAGATATTGTAAGTAAGGTCAAAGGAGGACTTTTTACTGCTGTTCGCAAGCCGCATTTCCCTAAGATCATAATTCCTTTTTATCTGCACTATGCTTTTACTGCCGGATATGTGCAGTGCAGCAGCTGCTAAAAGTGTGACCAGCACTGATAATAAAAGGGAATAGAGGAGTATATTCGTGAAGGTTACTGTAACCTTTGTATCGGAGTTTCTATACCTGATTTCAGTTTTAACATATCTGCTTATGCAGTAATATAGAACGGTGAGCATTACGTAAGCGGGTACATACCGTGAAATGAGCTTGTCTAATCCGTTATTCCAGAATGAGAACATATATAGTGACAGTATTAATATCGAAAGCTCTGCAGCCCCCTTTCCGGATAGTGCATAACAGACTGCGGAGGTAATGGGTATCAATAAAATGAGGAAAGGGAGAAATTGATGATAGTATGTTTCTGTTTCATAATATATCGCCAGGTTTATGCTGTTTAAGTTCTGTATAATGAATATTTCCCAGAGGGATTTCAGATATTGGAATTTAAAAATGAGCAGAAGCAAAAATGCTGATGAAACAAGGAGTACAGCGGGCCTGGCAGGAATTTTTCCGGCAAGGAGGGAGTACAGCCTGTACAACAGTATTCCCGACAGGTATAAAATGGAAATATTAAGATAGCTGAAGTCATTGATCCTATAGCAGGCAACCATTGCTTTGCATATGACAATAACATATGCATATATAAAAATAAGATGTGAATGCCTGTAGAAGAAATCAGTGAAGCCTTTTCCTGAAGGAGCCGCCTTTGTTTTTTGAAGCACCATGATCTCACCTTCCTTTAAGGCTCGATATAATCATTGAAATAGCAGCATTCTATTTGCGAATCTCTCAGCATTGAAGAATAGTTTTTCTGCGCCTGATTATCAATGCAGTAGAATACTGAGATCAGATAACCTGAACTGCTCATACGGATAAGGGCTTCTGCCAGGTTATCATCCAATTCTGAAACTACGATTGCGATTTTATTCATCTTATGCAGACGGTAGGAGTTTTCGTATATATATTGAAATAATTCCAGGGTTCCGTCACTTTTCTGGGAAAGCAGATAATCCATCAGCTTGTTGTACCCGGGTTTGTCCTCCAGTTCAAAGTATCTGCCCGGTGATGTATTCAAAAAGACCTTGATACTGAGATTTTTTCTGATCATCTGATTAACGATGGAAGAAGAGAAGTCGACAATGCTTTCTTCGATAATTCCGGTATCATCAAAGGTGTAGTTTTTTTTGTTCATATCCACAAAAAGGACGATTTCTTCACCGGATATGGTATCCAGATTCTTCACGTACAGGTCATCCTGCTTGGCGCTGAGCTTCCAGTGTACCTTTTTCAGGCTGTCCCCTTCCCTGTATTTCCTGACATCTCTTATGGTATGCTGATCCTCGCTCCGGCTCTTAAGATCGGCTGTCTCCTGATATATATCAATACCGCCCAGGGTAAGGGGCTTGATTTTATATATAAGCGGATAGACCTTAATTTTTATTCCCGTATTCATATTTTTCTCAAAACAGGTAATATGAAATAGATCTGATACTTTTATGTTTATATTATCAAGACTGTGGATTCCTCTTTGGCAGAACTGTATATCATCTTCGATCCAGATGTTTTCATCCCAGGTGGTATCCCTGACAAAGCCGGAATAATGGCTCCTGGCTGCAGTGAAAGCATCACTGCGTATTTCAATATAGGGTACCGGCAAGGGCATGTCGAATTTGATCTTCGTGAGCACTCTCGAAGAGGAGCCTGCGCTAAGAACTGTTTCACTGCATATGATCTCCATATCAAAAACTGAACGGACGATCCTTATATACAAATAAGAAATAATCAGCATGAAAAGCATGGCATAGAAAATACGGAAGGGCAGGCTGCCGCCGAAAAGCAGTGAAAAGCAGAGCAGGCCGAAAGTCAGTATTATGAATCGCCTGTCAATCCTAATCATTGCCGTATACTCTCGGAGCATAGGTTTTATCAAGGATTTCCTTTATTATTTTTTCCCCGTCAAGTCCATTTGCCCGGGCAAGAGAGGAAATTGTCACTCTATGACTCAAAACTGCTGCTGCGTTTGATTTTACATCCTCCGGTATCACATAATCCCTGTTTTCTATAAAGGCACTTGACTGTACGATCCGCAGAAGTGCCATGGAAGCCCTTGTGCTGGCTCCTAAGGCTATGTATTTGCTTTCTCTGGTGGCTTTTGTTATCCTGACGATATATTCGGTTATGGACCTTGATACCCTGATATTCCTTACTGTATTCTGAATATCAATGATTTCAGAGGCTTCAGCCACTTTACCGATATCATTCATAGGTTCACAGCTGCTGTAGGTCTGCAGTATGTCAGCTTCACTTTTTTCATCTGCATAGCCGATGCGTGTCTTTATCATAAACCTGTCAAGCTGCGCTTCCGGCAGGTTGAAGGTGCCCTGATACTCTACGGGATTCTGGGTGGCCAATACAATGAAGGGCTTTTGGAGGTAGTAGGTATTGTTGCCCTCGGATACCTGGCTCTCTTCCATAACCTCCAGCAGGGCGGACTGGGTTTTGGGAGAAGTCCTGTTTATTTCATCAGCCAGAATTATGTTTGCAAAAACAGGTCCTTTTTTGAACTCAAAGGCTCCGGTATTCTTGTTGTATATCGAGACTCCAAGAATATCAGAAGGAAGCAGGTCCGGTGTGAATTGTATCCTGCTGTAAGTAAGGTCAAGGGACTTCGCAAGAGCTTTCACCAGGGTGGTCTTGCCTACACCGGGAACATCCTCGATAAGTATGTGTCCTCCGGCAAATATACCCTTAAGTATCTGATATACCTCCGGTGTCTTTCCTATAATTACCTTTTCGATATTTGCTACAATGGATTTTACAGTATCGCAGCTGCTCATTAATCTCACCCCTATAAAAGTAATCAAAGTAAAACAATATATATTTTACCATAATCAAGTAACCGGTGCATCAGAGAAATAGTAATAAAAATTGTTAATAATACCATTTCCATGCATTTTGTGATATTTTAGAATAGGGCATAAAATCAGTTTGTCAGCGAATAATGTATTTTTAAGAGTATATGATGAAAAATAAAAGAAGGAATAATAAATACGGAGGATGACCATGTCTAAGATCGAACTTGTAGCACCATGCAATTTTGCCGTGGAAGCGGTACTATCAAGGGAAATAAAAAACCTTGGCTATGAAATATCAAAGGTGGAGGATGGAAGAGTCTCCTTTTTTGCAGATGAAGAGGGTATATGCAGGTCTAACCTGTGGCTTCGCACTGCAGAAAGGGTGCTTCTTAAGATAGGTGAGTTTGAAGCCTTTTCTTTTGAGGAGCTTTTTGAAAAGACCAAGAGATTGAAATGGCACGAATGGATACCCAAGGATGCGGAGTTTCCTGTAGCTAAAGCAGCTTCCATAAAATCGAAGCTTTTCAGCACCTCGGACATACAGGCAATAGTCAAAAAGGCTGTGGTTGAAAGCCTGAAGGCCAAGTACAAGGTCCAGTGGTTTGAAGAAACCGGTGAACGTTATCCCATTCATGTTTTTCTGAACAAGGACAAGGTAGCGCTGTACCTGGATACCAGCGGTCTGTCCCTGCACAAAAGGGGGTATAGGGAATTATCCAATGCCGCACCGATAAAAGAGACCCTTGCCGCCCTCATGGTGCTTCTGACACCCTGGAAGGCGGACAGAGCCTTTATTGACCCTTTTTGCGGTTCAGGTACGATACCTATAGAGGCTGCAATGATAGGACTCAATATGGCTCCGGGGCTTAACAGGAGCTTTGTATCGGACAACTGGCGCTGGATAACAGGGAAGGTCCGGGATAAAGCAAAGGATGAAGCACGGTCACTTATATTAAATTATGTTGAATTGAATATACAGGGTTATGATATTGATGAAAATGCTCTCAAAGTGGCCAGGATCAATGCCAAGCTGGCCGGTCTGGAAAATAAGCTGCATTTTCAGAAAAGAGACATGAAGGAGCTGAGCAGCAGGGAACACTACGGCTTCATAGTTACCAACCCCCCTTACGGAGAAAGGCTGTCTGATCAAAGGAGCGTCGAAGGCCTTTACAAGGAAATGGGAAAGGTATTCTCAAAGCTTGATACCTGGTCGTTCTATATAATAACCTCCCATGAAGAATTTGAAAAATTCTTCGGGAGAAGAGCTGACAAAAAAAGAAAGCTGTATAACGGAATGATGAGGACTGACCTATATCAGTTCTTCGGGCCGAAGCCTCCGAAGAGAAATACTCATGAGAACATGGAGCCTGCATCCTCAATATAATATATCAAGGGGGTGTAAGCATGGATAGGAAAATAATCAAGCAGCTGCAGAAGGTGCTTCTTATTGAAACGCTATTTTCGGGAGCAACATCGTTGTCAAGGGTGTTTGGTGAAACGGAGGATGAACTGGAGGAAATGATGAAGTATCTTGAAAAAAAGGTCAATGTGCAGGGTATTCGCGATAACAAACTATTTAAGAACATAAGGTAAAAAATAAATACTATTAACAAATTAATGCTTGATAAATATAGTTATTTTCGGGCGAAATACATAAAATCAGGGCTGTTTGTCAATCATAGAGAAGATAGCCGATTAAGGATATGTAGGTTTAGCCCGTATTAAATCACCGTTTTCGGACATTTGAATGAAAAGCGAATATGATTTCTACAAAACGACTAGGAGCTGGTAAAATGAGTGTGGACAGTATGGGAAGCATTGGGGTAACAGCGGATCCGCAAAAGGTAAGACCGGGAATGATATATGTAGATTTATCCGGCACAAGGAACAGAAGACAAATATACGAGGCCTACAGCAATGGAGCATCCTTGATATTTACTCCCTATAATATATCAGATCCTGAGCTTCCGGTAATTAAGGTCAGGAATCCACGGGATACATTCTATATGATGGTAGACAGGTTCTTAGGGAAGCAGGGCTACCATCCGCAGCTTATCGGAGTGATTGGAGACGTCGATAAAAGTGTTTTGATCGAGTTGATACAGTGTATATTGTATGGGAAAACAGATAAGGAATGGATGAACAACTGGAACAGAAGTAAAACCAGCCTTGGGAACAGGCATAACCTTGAAGATTTTTTTTCAGCTTTTACGGATTTGTACAAATCAGGTATGAACATTATACCGATTGCTATCGATACCAATGCAGGCAGGCTCTTTTACTCAGGGAACATAAGCCTTGACTGTGCAATTCTGACTGATAAGGGTTCAATTGAAAGAAACTATAAAGGGCATTCAATTATAGACTTTTTAGCAAGCTCAAATGAGAAGAAATCCATTATAATGAATAATGATGAGAATTATGGGATAAAGGCAGCAGAGGAGTCCAAAGAAATAAGGATTATAACCTATGGATTGAATACAAAGGCTGTTGTCACAGCATCAAGTATAGATGTTGATGAGATAACCTGCTTCAATTATTGTGTGCAGAGAAGCTTCCAGACAAGGAGCGGCAAGAGGATCGAGCCCTTTGAAATCCCAGTACACCTGAATTCCCTGGGCGGTCATAATATATATAATGCATTGGCTGCCATTACCTGCGGCTTGTATTATGATGAAGATATCGGAAGGATCAAAGCTGCTGTTGAAAGCTATAAAGCTCCAGCAAGGCATTTTCAGAGAATATTTGACGGCGATTTTACTATTATAGATAATTACTGCAGCTCGATCCATGATTATACAGAGGTCTTTGATTCCATGCAGATACTGAGCTATGAGAATCTGATACCTATTATTTCCGTTTCCCAGGATGCAAACCTGAGCTTTCATGGGGAGAAAGCCCGGCTGATAACAGAGTGGGCAGGGATACTGAAGTGCAGGGAGGTTATCCTGACCAGCTGCATGGACGGGGATTTCCGTGTGGGTGAGCTTCCTATTAAAAGTATGAGAATTTATAAAAGAATCTTAAAAGAAAATGGAGTCTCCTTCAGATATTATCATTTACTGCAGCATGCAATCGAAAGAGGTTTATCTTTGTTGAACAAAAGGGATCTGATGATCATGCTGGGGGGCGATGAAATGAATATCGCACATAAGCTGCTCCATAGGAGGTTAAGGCCTGTGAGTGAACAAAAAAGCTGAAAAGCTTACATATACCCGCCGCAGAAACTTGAATAAGTTACTGCGGCGGGTAATTTTATGCTAAAAATAATTCATATTATTTGTATCAAGTGAATATGTATACTGTAGGTTAAACCTGAAATACGCAAGAACAAGGAAGGGAGTGGGCTTATGACTGACAAGGTCATTGAGAGCAACAATGTTACCGTATACGGGACGGTAACTTCCAAACCGGAGTTTAGTCATGAAATGTATGGTGAGGGTTTTTATACGGTATACCTGGAGGTTCCGAGACTGAGCGATATTTCTGACATGCTTCCCATTACAATATCAGAGCGGCTAGTACTCGGACTGAATATTGATGTGGGCTCAACTCTTCTGGTAGAAGGGCAGCTGAGGTCGTACAATAAGTATCAGGAAGGGAATAATAAGCTTATACTTACAGTTTTTGCAAGGAATTTGAAGCCGGTAGAACAGGAAGTGAAGAATCCAAATCAGATTTATCTGGACGGCTACATATGCAAGAAGCCTATATACAGGACCACGCCCTTTGGCCGTGAGATAACAGACATGCTGCTTGCAGTGAACAGACCATATAATAAATCTGATTACATACCGTGCATAGCATGGGGAAGAAATGCGAGGTACTCTGAAAATCTTAAGGTAGGCGACAGGATAAGGATATGGGGTAGAATCCAGAGCCGAAATTATCAGAAGAAAGTATCCGAGGAAGAGGTTATAACCAGAACGGCCTATGAGGTATCAATCTCCAAAATGGAGGTATATGATGCCGAGACTGGTGAAAGTGAGAGCACTGAAGTAGAGGAACCGGAGGAATAGAATAAAAAGCGCAGGTGCTGCGGCAATGCGCTTTTTATATATTTTGGTTTAAAATTTTCTGCATATTAGCTATAATGAATATATATGTACATAGGATTTATGCAAAATGAACGGAGGTTATGATGATTATGAAGCTTCAAAAGGGGCTCATTCAAGTATATACAGGAGATGGCAAGGGCAAAACCACCGCTGCTCTGGGGCAAGGCCTGAGATCCTGCGGAAGGGGTCTTAAGGTGTACATGGTGCAATTCCTGAAAAGTGGGGACACCGGTGAACTCCATAGTACGGAAAAGCTGCAGCCTTTGTTTAAGATATTCAGGTTTGAAAGAGAAAGGGGCTTCTTCTGGACACTTTCGGAAAAGGAAAAGTGTGAATTGAAGGAGGATATAAACAGGGGTTTTGATTTTATTAAAGGCGTAGTTACAAACAATGAATGTGATATTCTGATAATTGATGAACTGTTGGGGGTACTGGGCAACAAGCTCCTGGAAATCAATGAAGTGGTGGAGCTCCTGAAGTCAAAGCCCGGAACAATGGAGATAATTGTTACAGGCAGGAATGCTCCGAAGGAAATCATTGAAGCGGCAGACCTGGTAACCGAGATGAAGGAGATAAAGCACTATTTCAATAATGGAATACCGGCAAGGGAAGGTATTGAATCATAACAGGTGATACGAGGGGGGAAAGCATGAAATTTATCGATAGGCTATATAATAGCAAGTACAAATATGTTGTTATGTTTTTAATGATAATACTGGGAGGTATTATAGGGGGAATATCCTTCAATGTGTTCCTGATACCGCATAAGCTTTTAAGCGGCGGCGTCAGCGGCATTGCACTGATTCTCAAGTATCTTTTCGATCTGAATCCCGGTGTTTTGTTATTTGTCTTCAATATACCGATATTTATTGCAGGGTATAAATTCGTAGACAAGGAATTCATCCTTTTAAGCCTTGTCGGGATGACGGCATTTTCTGTTTCCATCGATATGTTCTCATTCCTGAGAAACATTATTTATATAGATGATACATTGTTATCGTGTCTGTACGGCGGAGTTCTGAACGGCATAGGTATGGGGATAGTGTTCAGGAACAGGGCTTCGCAGGGTGGAATTGATATTATCGCAGTCATAATAAAGAAGTATTTTTCAATGAATCTTGGAAGCACATCACTAATGATTAATTTTGGGATCGTGGCAATTGCATCACTGTTTTACGGCCTGAAGCTTGCTATGTATACTCTGGTGTCGATGTATGTGGCATCAGCTGTCCTGGATAAGGTGCAGAAGGGTTTTGGAAGCAGCAAATCAGTGATGATAATAACAGACAATGAGCAGCAGGTTGCTGATGAAATACTCAGAACCCTGGACAGGGGTGTTACATATCTGGAAGGTGAGGGGGCTTATACAAGCAACAAGAAGAGGGTCATATACTGCATAGTGACGTTGAACCAGCTGGCAAAGCTGAAGCAGATAGTAAGAGCGGTGGACAGCAATGCATTCATGGCGGTGAGCGATACCTCAGAGGTACTGGGCCACGGCTTTGCAAAAAAAGGGATATGATTAAGTCTCTAGTCACTAGACATTAGTCGCTAAAGTTAGGGAAAGGCTTCGAAGTTTTTGCTTATGCATTGCTTCGAAGCCTTTCTTGCATGCTAGTGACTAGAGACTCGCGACCAGCGACTGATTTTACAGATCAAATTCCCTGGCTATAGCCTCTATGGCCTTTTTTGTATCATCGGGGTTTATAACATAGGATATTTTGATTTCGGAAGTGGTAACAATGCTTACAGGTATTTCATTCTCAGCGAGGAGGTTGAACACCTTTGCCGCAACACCCGATTGGCTGTTCATTCCAAGGCCGACTACCGACAGCTTTGAGATGTTTTCACAGGCCTCATAGCTGAAGGTGAATATTCTGTTCTTAAAGCTGTCCAGTACAATAGAAGCCTGGTATAAGTCCGTTTTGGGAAGGGTGAAGGATATGCTTACAAGCTTGTTGACCGGGAAGGTCTGGCTTATCATATCTATATTAATTTCTTTATTTGCAATGCTCTGGAATATTTCTGCGATTACCTTTATATCATGGGGTACGCCGTTCAGGGTAATTATCGCTTCGTCGTTGTTTACCGCAAGACCGGTTATAGCTGTATTCTCCATTGTATTATCCATCTCCTTTATGAGGGTACCTGGTATATCACCCGTGTTGAGGGCTACAAGTACAGGAACCTTGTATTTCTCCGCAAGCTCTATTGATCTGGAGTGCATCACACTTGCACCGGAGCTTGCCATTTCCAGCATCTCTTCATAGCTTATGTACTCAAGCTTCCTGGCATTGGGATAAAGCCTCGGGTCAATGGTATAAATACCATCGACATCGGTATATATCTCACACTGGGCATGAAGCTTTGCAGCCAATGCAACAGCAGTTGTATCCGAACCGCCTCTGCCCAAGGTTGTTATCTCATTATCTTCATTGACTCCCTGAAAGCCCGCAACGATGACTATTTTACCTTTACAAAGCTCATTGAATATCTTACTCTCGTTTATATCCTGTATCCTGGACTTTGTATGAGAGCCTTCCGTTATTATTCCCAGTTGCTGTCCGGTAAAGGACACAGCCTCCGCACCGGCATGGTTAAGTGCGATGGAGAGCAGGGACATGGATACTTGTTCCCCGGTTGCCATAAGAACATCAAGCTCACGTTTATGGGGATCAGGAGATATATCATATGCCATGCGTATTAGCTTATCAGTAGTATTTCCCATAGCCGAAACTACAACAACAATGTCATTGCCTTCGGCTTTCCTGTTTATCAGACGTTCTGCGATCCTATTTATCTTTTCGATTGTTTCAACGGAGGTGCCTCCATATTTTTGTACAATAATTGCCATCTGTTATCACATCCTAACCTCTTAGATCATCCAATATCTTCTTTTTGTCTCCGCCTAAATCCTTAACGTTTTTTATTATCCTTGCAGGAATTCCTGCTACAACTGTATCAGCCTCAACATCCTTTGTAACAACAGAGCCCGCGGCTACAACCGCACCTTTTCCTATATGCACTCCTTCAAGCACGACGGCATTGGCTCCTACCAGAACATTATCTTCTATGACCACCGGATCGGCACTCGGAGGTTCAAGTACACCTGCAAGCACAGCACCGGCGCCTATGTGGCAGTTGTTTCCTACTGTAGCTCTTGCTCCAAGCACCGCATTCATATCGATCATCGTGCTTTCACCGATCTCAGCACCGATGTTTATTACTGCGCCCATCATGACAACTGCATTTTTGCGTATCAGCACCTTATCTCTTATGATAGCACCCGGCTCGATCCTGGCATCCACATATCTGGTGTCCAATAAGGGTATGGCTGAATTTCTTCTATCAAACTCAATTTCAAAGCTGGTTATAATATTTTTGTTATCAGCAAGAAATTTTTCTATTTCTGAATGTTCGCCGAACAGCACCCAGAAGTTTTCTGAGCCGTATGACCTTATACTGCCCATATCGGCACCTTTAAGGTCGCCTTTGACATAGACCTTTACAGGGGTGACTTTTTTAGCTTCTTTTATATAAGCAGCTATTTTATAGGGATCGGTTATTTCAAATTTCTGATTCATTATATCAACTCCTCAAGCATACTTTTCATGTTGTAAAATCCATTGGATTTTGCAGCGGTAAACTGGACCGCCCTGATCGCACCATGACCCAGAATATCCCGGGAGAGTGCGGTATGCTTTATTTCGATTATTTCATCCCGTCCTGCAAAAAATACTGTATGCTCACCGGGAATAGTGCCGCCTCTGATGGATGAAATGCCTATCTCGTTAGGTTTACGTTTTTCATCCTGCTTTGATCTGTCATAAACAAACTTAGTGTTACCGCTGAGGCTGTTCTTCAGTTCATCTGCTATCATAATGGCAGTACCGCTTGGTGCATCCATTTTCTCATTATGATGCTTTTCAAGTATTTCTATGTCATAGCCATCCCCAAGGGTTGAGGCAGCCTTCAGAGCGAGATCGACAAGTACGCTGATTCCAAAGGTCATGTTGGCGGATACGAATACCGGAATGGAAGCCGATGCTTGTCTCAGCATTGCATAGTCTTTATCGGACAGTCCTGTTGTACCTGTTACCAGGGCTGTCCGATGTTCAACACAGTATTTCACTGCTTCAGGAAGCATTTCCGGGTTTGAAAAGTCCAATACAACATCGACCTCGGCCACCTCAGCCTCCTTGAAGCTTCTATATGCAGGATAAGGGTTCTGAAGTTTCAGCGGATTCCTTGTCACCCCGGCCGTTATGCTTATATTATCATATTCATTGGCAAGTTTGGTGATCACCTGGCCCATTTTGCCGTTACAGCCGTTCATTAGTACTTTGATCAAATCCTTTACCCCCTAATCTCAAATCCATAGTTAACAAGTTCCTTCTTAAGACGCTCCAGGTTTTTATCAGTCATATCGACAAGAGGGAGTCTTAGATTTCCGACATTATAACCCAGAAGGTTCATCGCCGTTTTTACCGGAATAGGATTAACCTCACAGAATAGTGCATCATTAAGCGGCTTGATTCCGAGCTGAAGCTCCATTGCATGCTTTGAATCACCATCCAGATAGCTTGAAACCATATCATGCATTTCTTTAGGCGCGATGTTTGCCACAACAGAAATAACGCCAATTCCACCGACTGAAAGAAGGGGGACCACCTGGTCATCATTGCCGGAATACATACAGAAGTTTTCATCACAGAACATACCTATCTCAACGACCTGACTTATGTTTCCGCCGGCTTCCTTAACGCCGCCGATATTCTTGTGCTTTGAAAGGATTTTCAGAGTGTCTGCGTTAATATTCAAGCCTGTTCTTCCCGGAACATTATAGATTATCACAGGAATATTGATGGAGTCGGCTATTGCTGTATAATGAGCTATGAGCCCTTTTTGAGTAGTTTTGTTGTAATAAGGCGTCACACATAATACTCCGTCACAACCAACCGATTCAGCATATTTTGAAAGCTCGACGGAATGATGGGTATCGTTGCTGCCTGTGCCTGCAATAACCGGAATTCTTCCAGAAATTCTTTCTGCGGTATATTTATAAGCAGCTTTCTTTTCATCATCGGACATAGTAGGTGCTTCACCTGTCGTGCCGCATATTATTATAGCGTCTGTGCCGCTGGCTAAGTGCCAATCTAAAAGTTCTCCAAGCTTATCAAAGTCGATTCCCTTGTCAGTGAAGGGGGTAATTATTGCAACCCCGGAGCCTTTGAATAGTGCCATCGAATACTCTCCTTACATATAATTTTGCTACATACCATCTTTGATCAATAATTCAGCAATCTGTACAGCATTTGCTGCTGCACCTTTCCTAACATTATCTGCAACTACCCAGAGATTTATTCCATATTCTACCGAGTAATCCCGCCTTATTCTGCCTACAAAAACTTCATTTCTGCCTGCAGCACTTGTTGCGAGGGGGTATATGTTATTTGCGGGATCATCCTGGAGTATGATTCCAGGGCTGTTGCTCAGGAGTTCCTTAAGCTCATCAATATCAAAGTCTTTTTCGAATTCCACGTTAATTGATTCGGAATGACCGTAATATACAGGAACCCGGACTGTTGTTGCCGTGATTTTCAACTTTTGGTCTTCGAATATTTTTTTGGTTTCCTCAATCATTTTTATTTCTTCTTTTGTATATCCGTTTTCGAGGAATACATCAATGTGCGGCAGGCAGTTGTAGGCTATCTGATGAGGATAGGTTTTTGCACTGCCTCCTTTTATTCCTTCCTCCAGGTCGATTACACCCTTCTGGCCCGTACCTGAGACTGACTGGTAAGTGGAATATACGATTCTTTTAATGCCATATTTGTCATGAAGAGGCTTAAGTGCAACCACTGCCTGGATAGTGGAACAATTGGGGTTGGAGATTATTCCATGGTGTTTCTTTACTGCATGGGGATTGACCTCCGGCACAATAAGAGGTACATCCTCATTCATCCTGAAGGCGCTGCTGTTGTCTATCACTACAGCACCTTTAGCTGCTGCTATGGGAGAGAATTTTTTGCTTGTTTCTCCACCTGCAGAAAACAGGGCAATATCTATATGCCTGTCGAAGGAGCTTTCGGTAAGCTCTTCAACCACATACTCCTTACCGTTCAGGGTAACTTTGCTGCCTGCTGATTTTGCGCTGGCGAAAGCATAGAAATTATTGATCGGAAACTGTTCCTCTTCAAGCACCTTGAGGAACATTCTTCCCACCATTCCCGTTGCGCCAACTACTGCTACATCATACTTGTTCATAAATAGTCCTCCTCCAAAAAATTGTTTAATAAATTGAAAAAAGCCAGCCCCATTATAAAAGCTGACATGAAAAATATATCTATTCAGGATAATGCTGAATAAACACACTTATTCATGTATAGCTCTCCACCGGAGGTTGTGCATCGACGCTCCGGTGACAGTCCAAGCGCTGTTTGCGAATGGACCAGGTCAGAACATAGTGGTATATTTCTGCCTTCGGCGCTTGTACCTTTCGGAATATCCGGGAAACCACATCCCTATGATAGAATATCCTTACTGATTAGAAGCGCACCTCTATCCAAGAATAGAAGATTTTGAATAAATTAGAATAATACTATCACAGGGGAAAAAAGGTGTCAACAGCTAAATTATGTTTTATTTATGAATAATTATGAAATATTTTGCAAAAGCATTCATATCACTTGAGATATACACTGCAAAAAAGATATATTACTTGCATAAATAATAGTATTATCTACTTCCGCACTATAAGAATAAAGTTCTTCAGCATATGAATAGAGGAAAATGTTCTGCACATTTATATTCAAAATAAGCTGTTTGGTGCAATACATCAGGCAGACAAAAATTTGAAAATCGGCACTATATAATATACAATATTATTTGTATGAGTAATTTGTGAGCTTTAACTTAAAACTAGAGGTGATAATTTGATAACAATCGATGAAAAAGTAAAAGCACTAAAGGATGAAGTAATTGATATAAGGCGCCGGCTGCATAGGATCCCGGAGCCGGGGCTTCTTGAATACGAAACCACGAGGTATATATGTGAGAGCTTGAGTAAAATAGGCATAAATTGCGAAATAGGTCCCGGAGGGACTGGAGTCATAGCCTATGTTGAAGGCAGGCCGGGAGCTGGGACTGTGGCTTTCAGGGCAGATATAGATGCTTTGTCGGTGGAGGAGCAGACCGGGGTGGAATATTGTTCACAGAACAAAGGCTATATGCATGCCTGCGGTCATGATGGACATACTGCCATACTTCTAGGTTTTGCGAAGCTTTTAAAGCAGCTTGGTAAAGAGCTGCAAAATAATGTGCTTCTGATATTCCAGCCGGCAGAAGAAGGCCCGGGAGGGGCAGAGACTATTGTAAACGCCGGAATACTGGAAAAGTACAATGTAGGCAGTATATTCGGACTGCATATATTTCCAGACCTGGAGGAAGGGAAGATAGGCAGCAGGCCGGGAGCCCTGATGGCTCAGACAGGGGAATTTGACCTGTTGGTAAAAGGCAGAAGCTGTCATGGAGCTATGCCTCACAAAGGAAATGATGCAATTGTAGCTGCTTCAGACATGGTAATGGCGTTGAATACAATCGTCAGCAGGTGTGTGGATCCGATAGAGCCTGCAGTAGTTACAGTAGGAAGAATGGTTTGTGGTGAGAGAAGGAATGTGATTGCTGCAGAAGCAGTAATGGAAGGAACTATTCGTGCCTTTAACGAGGCTACGTATAATATTTTGAGAGGCAGGATAATTAAGCTGGTGGGCTCAGTAAGTGATGCATATGGCTGTGAAGGGACCTATGAATTCAGGGATATGTATCCTGCAGTGCATAACGACGCCGAGCTCTATGAATTACTGGCCGGCAGTGTTGACAAAGGAGATTTTGTTCAATTGAACCCGCTTACTCTGGCTGAGGATTTTTCATATTATCAAAAAAGGGTGACTGGATTGTACCTGATGCTAGGATCAAGAAACGAGGAAAAAGGATATGTATATCCATTGCACAGCAATAAGTTCAATTTTAACGAAGAAATATTGATTTTGGGAATACAAATGTTCTATAATCTAATTAAAAGAAACAAATAATGGCAAAATTTGATTCAGCGTATCATAAAGTTCATATTTCCGACTTTAGTGTGAATGTTGTAATGAATGCAGGATAAAATAATGAACAGGGGTGAAAATATGTATAAAAAAATTAGGATTTTGATTTTCACTGTCTTGGTGGTAGTAATATCTGCAGCAGCAGTATATGCAGACAGGGTTGATACGGGCTGGAAGGGTTATGGGCTGTATAATCTGAACAAATCACAGGTCATCATATACAACGAATCAGATACGATTACAATAAACGGCGAAGATGTTTCCGCTGTTTATGAATATACGATTACAAACAAATCAGGTAAGAATATCACTGTAAATTTCGGCTATCCGGATAACGGCATATACAAGTTCAGTGTTCATGACGGAAGTAAGTTTCTAAGCTATAAGACAAGAAACCCGGATTACCTTGTGAGTAATTATGGGGTCGAGAATCTTCAGACCCCCGATGGCAGATGGTATTTGTTCAATATGGTGTTCACACCGGACCAGACCCGGACGATAAAGGTAACCATCGGAGCTGAGATGAAAAAAGAAGATAATGATACATATAAGCTAAGCTTCTTCAAGGATAGGAATTACTCCTATGCAATAAAAAGCGAAAAAACCAGTTTCTCACTTAAGCTTGCTGATTTCAAACCTTACAGCGTATATGAACTGGATGGGATAAAGCCTGGGGAAATATCAGCTGAAGGCAGTATTACTCTTTCCTTTGATAAAAGCTATGGAAACGGTGCATCAATAAGATACCAGCCTATTGACAGGATGGCTGCAGGAAAAGTGAATGCAAGCACATATAAGAAGCCGAAAGCGATAGTCAAAGCTTTTAATGAGAAAAAATACAACGATGCAGTAACACTATGCGATGAATATATAAAGAGTCCTGCGGACAGCAGCTTGAACCTTGAGCAGGTCAAATACATCAGAGCTGAAAGCAGCAGGCTGCTTGGCAAATATGATGAGTATCTGAGTGCCGTGGAACAGCTGGATATATCAAAGCTCTATCCGGGCAGGATCAGATACAAGATATTGCTTGACAGATTGGATGCATATAGTAATCTTAATAACGATGAAGGTATTGGCAATATACTTAAGGGGCTCATACCGGAAATACAGCAAAGTAATCCATACCTGCTTTACTGGCTGGATCAGAACGGCTATACACTTTCAGAAAATGAACAGGTGGATGCAGCTGCGCTAACTGAGCCCGAGAATCCTGTCATTTCAAAAAAAAGCAAAGGCTTTGATATTCTTGGAGCTTTGATTAACTTTATCACTGCTTTGAGAGAAAGCCGGTGGACATATACGATATTAGGTCTTCTGGTAGGATTTTTGCTTGGTAGGTTTACAAAAAGGGGAAAACGGAAAAAATCCGTTTATCTGTTCAGAGATTAGTGCCTCGTAACGTATATCTCATCTAGGGCATGCGAGGCACTGAATCAATGTTGTGCTTATTAACACTATGAAAGATTAGAAATTTGTTGTGTTAATAAGCACTAGCAGACGGCAATTGTATAATATTAGCATAAAGAAACATAATATTGCTAAATAAATGTAGAAATGTTTTTCGTAAGAAATTCTATGAACTTTTGCTCTATCCCGTTGCTCCCGCAAGGGGACCCGCATAAGAGAATTTCTAACTACAAAACAAGTCTTAAGGAGTGATATTATGAAGGCAAAAATAAAAAAGAAAAAGGAATTGATCTTGACCCCCGAGGATGCAATGAAATATGAAATAGCTAATGAGCTGGGTCTTGGTGAGAAGCTTTCCCAAGTTGGCTGGGGAGGATTGACAGCTGAGGAGACAGGCAGGATAGGAGGACTTATTACAAGGAAGAAGAGGCACTTGTCACCAAAGAGTACTGCAACCCAGGGATAACTGTATACTGAAGCTTATTCACAGCCGCCTGGTGCGGCTGTTGTTGTTGGGAGGTGTTATAGAATTATGGATATATATGAAAAGGCTGCAAAAATGATAAAAAATAATAAGCCTGCTGTTGTACTAACCGGCGCAGGTGTATCGACAGACAGCGGAATCCCGGATTTCAGAAGCCCTGGCAGCGGACTGTGGGAGAAGGTAGATCCAATGGAGGCTTTATCAGCAAAAGTACTGTATAATGCTCCTGAAAAATTCTACAGTATGGGCTTTAATATTATTAAGTCAATGAAGGATGCTGCTCCGAACAAGGCTCATTACCTGATAGCAAAGCTGGAAGAGCTGGGAATGGTCGATCTTGTGATCACACAGAATATAGACGGTCTGCATAACAAGGCCGGGAGCAGGAAGGTATATGAAGTCCATGGAACAACAAGGACCTGCAGCTGTGACAGTTGTGGTGAGAAATACGATACAGCCCTGATAGAAAAAAGAGTAAAAGCGGGTGAAATACCTCCAAGATGCAGATGCAGAGGAATAATCAGACCTGATGTCGTGCTTTTTGGAGATATGCTTCCGGGCTGCTTCTATGAGAGCGTAAGGAAGGTGGAAGCTTCAGACCTGCTTGTGGTGATCGGCTCAAGCCTGTCTGTATCTCCTGTTAACTATCTTGCTGACATATGTAAGAAGCTGATAATATTAAATATAGGTGAGACAAGCTTTGATAAGAGGAGCGATATATTTATCAGAGAAAATATCTCTTCAGCTCTGGAGAGGATTATGGAGTATATATGAACAGTTATAATGAGTTTGCCGAGGTTTATGACCTATTTATGGAGGATGTGGATTACGGTTCCTGGTGTGAATATATAGAGGAGATTTTTGAAGCATATGGGATCAAACCCCGGAGAATACTGGAGACTGCCTGTGGTACCGGTAATATAACCATCCCGATGTCCGTAAAGGGATATGAGATATGGGGACTTGATCAATCCTATGAAATGCTGGCCATCGCTGAAAGCAAGGCAAGAACATTGAGACAGAGAATAAGGTTCCTTAACCAGGATATGACGCATATGAATTTGAAAGAAAAATATGAAGCCGTAATCTGTATGTGTGATGGTGTAAACTATATCCATAAGGATGAATATCTTGGGAGCTATTTTGATTCGGTCTGTAAAAATATGGAGAAAAATGGTGTTTTTATTTTTGATATAAGCAGCTATAATAAAATCCGTTATACTTTGGGAAACAATACCTTTCATGAAGAAAAAAATAATAGCCATTATATTTGGAATAATAATTTTGATGAGACTTCTGATATCATAGAAATGGATTTGATTTTTTTTGTACCGCAAGGAGACTTATACAGGAAATTTGAAGAACAACATGTGCAAAAAGCACATAAATGTGAGCATTTATATGAGTTGCTGGAAAAAGCGGGCTTTGAGGACATCAGGATTTTCGAGGGCTTCAGCTTTAACAAGCCCGACGAAAACAGCGACAGAATATTTTTCGCCGCAAGAAAAGGATAATAATAGATTAGAGATGCGAGATACGAGATTCGAGGTTGAAAGAAGGGCTTCGCACGAGGCGCGAGGCACGAAGCACGAGGCAAAAACATATAAAGAATAAAAAATACCGATAAAGATAATTTACTGGAGGAAAAATATGAATGATTATATAATCAGAGGAACAAGTACAGACGAGAGCATAAGGTTTTTCAGCTGCATCACAACAGGAATGGTGGAGGAAGCAAGGAGGATCCATAATTGCAGCCCTGTTTCAATTGCGGCTTTAGGCAGGATGCTGACTGCAGGAAGCATGATGGGTATTATGCTGAAGTCGGATAAGGATACCCTGACCTTGCAGATCAACGGAAAAGGACCTGCCGGAAATATAGTGGTGGTATCCGATAATACAGGTAATGTGAGAGGATATATAAACAATCCCAATGTGGAATTGATGCACAGGGAAGACGGTAAGCTTGATGTGGGGAGAGCAGTGGGAGTAGACGGAGTGGTTACTGTGATAAAGGACCTGGGCATGAAGGAGCCGTATATGGGGCAGATACCCATCATAAGCGGGGAGATCGGGGATGATATATCCTCGTACTTTGCAACCTCGGAGCAGACACCCACAGCAGTGGGTCTTGGTGTTCTGGTAGAGGTTGACGGTCATGTGGCTGCTTCAGGAGGCTTTATCATACAGCTGATGCCGGAGGCAAACGAAGCTGTGATCGGAAAGCTTGAAGAAAGGCTCGGAAAAATTCGCTCTGTAACTGAAATGATTAGCTCAGGCCTGGATGCTGAAGGAATGATCAGGAGCATCCTGGGTGATATTGAGATCAGGGTGTATGAGGAAAAGCAAGTCGGATACCGGTGCAACTGCAGTAAGGAAAGGCTGGAGAGAGCACTTATCAGCATAGGGAAAAAAGAACTGAATGAGATAATTGAGGAACAGGGAAATGCTGAACTGGTCTGCCATTTCTGCAACAGCAAGTATCATTTTGACAGGGATGAGCTGTCAAAGCTGCTGGAGAAAGCCACCCAATAAGCAAGAATAGGCAATAAGCTATTTTCATTGTATAAAAATAGAAAACAAGTATAAACTTAATATATAATACAGCTTCTGTGAAATTTATATTAGTATATAATGTAGTATACCAAAGCTTTTAAAAGAAAACCTGTGCAATAAAATGATAAATGTGAGAAACATAAAAATTCGAGTTTTGACTTTAAACTGCCTATAAGTTATACTAAGTAAGTCGCAAGTTTCAGCGGGGGCATAGCTCAGCTGGGAGAGCATCTGCCTTACAAGCAGAGGGTCATAGGTTCGAGCCCTATTGTCCCCACCAACTTTTTACATAGTACTTCGTAGGCAATTGACCTGCGTAGCACGGAGTAAAAAGACCAACATTCCTTAATTTACGCCGCAGCACCGCGGAGGCACTAAACGAGCAGAGCGGTGAAGCGTAGCATAAAGGAGAAACTTGTAATAATTAAAAGATGGCCCAGTAGTTCAGTTGGTTAGAATGCCAGCCTGTCACGCTGGAGGTCGACGGTTCGAGCCCGTTCTGGGTCGCCATCTTACCTGCCTTGGTAGCTCAGTCGGTAGAGCAGAGGACTGAAAATCCTCGTGTCGGTGGTTCGATTCCGCCCCAAGGCACCACTAAAAATGCGGGTTTAACTCAGTGGTAGAGTGTCACCTTGCCAAGGTGAAAGTCGCGAGTTCGAATCTCGTAACCCGCTCCATAATTGTTTATACGGCGACATAGCCAAGTGGTAAGGCAGAGGACTGCAAATCCTTTACTCCCCGGTTCAAATCCGGGTGTCGCCTCCATATATGTAATATCAGCTTATTGGATACAATAAGTTTTTTTGTTTTTTGTAAATATATACTTGAGGGTAGCAAAGGGGTCCTGTTGCGCGTTTCGCGTTTCGGGTTGCGGAGCTTTGAAGTAAACATTATATGCAAAGGTTTAGTAAATACAATAGAGGAGAATGTACATATGAGTTTTATAGGTACACCGTTTATTCCCGAGGGTAGGGTAAGTCTTGCGGTTGTGGATTACAGGATGAATCCTGCAATTTTAGACAAGCTTAATACAATGGGAATCGAATGTATCAAGACTGTTAAATGTAAAGAGCTATATGAAGCAGTCGACGGACATCCGGACATGCTTATGCTGCATATGGGCGAAGACAGAATAGTACTGGCCCCGAATGTATATGATCAAATGGCGCCGAGGCTTGAAAAAAAAGGATTTGCAGTGACAAAGGGTGCAACTTGGCTGGTTAGAAACTATCCAGGCAATATCGCATATAATGTATTGAGAATGGGAAATTTGGTTTTTCATAATGTCAAATACACTGATGCTGAAGTAGTAAGAATGCTGGAAAAGGAAAATGCAACCCTAATAAATGTCAGTCAGGGTTATACCAAATGCTCTGTATGTATACTCGACAGCAGGACGTTAATCACCTCGGACAGGAAAATTTCGATAACAGCAGAAAAATACGGGATAGAAAGCCTTTTGATCAAACCGGGAGGAATTGACCTGGAAGGGCTGAATTACGGATTCATCGGAGGCTCAAGCGGTTTATTGTCAAAAAATCAGATCGCTTTCACAGGGAGCATGGAAAGCATGGAAGACAGCAACAGGTTAAAGGAATATTTGAGCAGAAAAGGTTTTGAATCAACAGCCTTGTGTGAGAAAAGACCGGTGGATTACGGATCGATCATTCCATTAAAATGTCATTAAAATTTGAAACATTTACAAACCGTGTATTTAGATAACAACAACAGAATAAAAAAGTGAGCCACAGTCACATTTTATAAAGCATTACCTGCCAAATGGCTTTGAATACAAGAAATATTTGCGCAAATACTAAATATAACACTATACAATTATCGTGTTATATGTGAAAGACCATTCTTATTTAATTTCTTAAATTTTATTGGATGCCTTCATTTATATGAGGTTTCAAGCAGTATCCGATAAAGAAAGGAGTTGGACAAATGTTTCTTGTAGCTATAGGTGAATATGAACATGCTGAGATAATCAAGGCTGATATATACAGACATTTTGATGAAGCTAGAAAGAATGGCATTGACATTGTTTATGAGGACTACTATGTAAACAACGCGTTTTTTATAAGCTGTGGTATAAAGGATAATCTTCTTACCAGAATTACTGAAAAAAAATCTAATGAAGAATTCAAGATTATATTGTCTAAGGCTCTGACAGAAGTAATAATCGAGCATTATGAGATGAGGCTCCTTAGAAAAATCGCCAAAGCCAACTTCTTTTACCTGAATGACCGGGAAAGAGCAAGTGTTATGGACAATGCATGCAAGCTGTTAAGGGATGAGAGGCAGCCGCAGCCTGAGGGCTTTTACAGGGCAACCAGAAGAAACAGGATCATGAGAAGCATACTTGAATATCTGGATGCAGAGAATGAGTTTAATATAGAAGGTTTTATCAATTTCAGACTTAATTTGTATATAAACGAGTTGAACGAGACAATCGAAAGGGCTTTGGAGATTTTTGTGGCTGAAAGGGAATATAATGAATTTATCAAGCTTCTCAGGTATTTTGTTGAAATACAGGAATGCAAGATAGAAATCGTACACCTGTTTCAATCCAAAGATGGAAGATATTTAATATGCGATGAAAATGGAAACCGTATAAGCAGTGAGTATTTTGACGAGCTGAGGTCAGAGATGCTGGATGAAACCATCAACTACGATGACCTTTTAATCAGTACCCTGATAACGATTTCACCGAAACGGATAAATATCCATGATATTGAAAGCTTTAAGAACAAAGAATTGATCCAGACAATTATGAATGTATTTACTGAAAGAATTACAATATGCAGTGACCGTGAATTATGCGGCAGTAAGGTGGAGAGTAAGGAAACAAACAATTATAGTCTGTAATTGACAAATATGCTATAATGTATTAAACAAATGACAATCGGGGGACAGTTGAATGTATGAGGCTATTTTTCTTGTAATTGTAGGAGCAATCATTGGCTGGCTTACAAATGTACTTGCAATCAAAATGCTTTTCAGACCGATAAGACCCTTTAGGATACCCATTCTGAATATAACAATACAGGGGCTTATACCCAAAAGGAGACATGATATATCCAAGAGTATCGGAGAGGTTGTGGAGAAAGAGCTTATTTCTATCAATGAGATTTTTGACAGACTGGTAACTGAAGAAAACAAGCAGGAAGTCATATGTATAATAAAAGAAAAATTGCTCAAGGTAATTGATTATAAAATTCCTTCCATCATTCCGTTTTCAATAAAGAGCAAGATCATTGATTATTTTGAAGAGCAGATAAACAAAGACGCCATGACTATTCTTGACAGCTCCATTGATGGTATAATAAACAATACCTTACATAAAATCAAAATAGGCGAGATGGTGGAAGAGAAGATTGATGAGCTTGAGCTTGAGAACATGGAGAAGCTGATACTCAGCCTGACTTCAAGGGAATTGAAGTATATCGAACTGCTTGGAGGGCTTCTTGGCGGAATAATCGGATTGCTTCAGGCCGTTATAGTAAGAATTATGTAATTGACTTGCCATAATGAATAATGTATAATTTTAAGGAAATAATAGTGTTTAATTGCAGTGATGAGGACGAGTAATACAAATTCTTTCACAAGAGAGGGAGTGCCATAGGCTGGGAACATTCCTTGGAAGTTTGTTTGAAAACCACCTCTGAGCAGCAGGCTGAAATAGCTTAGGCTTTATTAAGCCGGGTCGTTGATTACGTTATAATCAAGAGTCCAAATCAGGGTGGAACCGCGGGAGCATCTCCCGCCCCTTTCGGGGCGGGAGTTTTTGTTTTTGCATTACAAAAAATACAGTGTTATGAAGGATTTCAAAATAAAAGCGAGGAGGAATATATGATGAAAGTAACTCTAAAGGACGGTTCGGTTAAGGAATATCAAAAAGGCACTACAATTGAAGAGATTGTTGCCTCTATCGGAAGCGGGCTTTTGAAAGCTGCTATGGCAGCAAAGCTGAACGGCCATGTAGTTGATTTGAGCACACCTGTAAATGAGGATAGCAGTCTGGAGATCCTGACTTTTGATGATGATGAGGGGAAATGGGCTTTAAGACATACTTCCTCCCATATACTTGCCCAGGCTGTAAAGAGGCTTTATCCCGGAGTAAAGCTTGCAATAGGTCCGGCTATTGACTCAGGCTTCTATTACGATATAGATTCTGATAAATCAATCTCCGAAGAGGATCTTGCCGCTATAGAGAAAGAAATGGAGAAGATCGTAAAAGAGGACTTGAAGCTTGAAAGATTTGAGCTTCCGAGAAAGGAAGCCCTTGAGATGATGAGCGGGCTTGGCGAAAGCTATAAGGTCGAGCTGATAAATGACCTTCCTGAGGATGCTGTAATATCCTTCTACAAACAGGGAGAATTTGTTGATCTGTGTGCAGGACCGCATGCTCCATCGACAGGAAAAGCAAAGGCGCTTAAGCTTCTGAATGTGGCAGGAGCATACTGGAGAGGCAGCGAGAAGAACAAGATGCTGCAAAGGATCTACGGTACTGCCTTTGTGAAGAAAAGTCAGCTGGATGAATATCTTAATATGCTGGAGGAAGCAAAAAAGAGAGATCACAGAAAACTCGGAAGAGAGCTTGACCTGTTCAGTATCCTTGAAGAGGGCCCGGGCTTTCCGTTTTTCCATCCCAAGGGGATGATCCTGAGAAATGTTCTGGAGGATTTCTGGAGAAAAGAACACAGGAAGAACGGATATCTGGAGGTCAAAACTCCGGTTATATTGAATGAAGAACTATGGCACAGGTCCGGTCATTGGGATAAGTATAAGGAAAACATGTACTTTACTAAAATAGATGATAGTGATTATGCAGTAAAACCCATGAATTGTCCAGGCGGTATGCTCATGTATGCCAGACAGATGCATAGCTACAGAGAGCTTCCAATAAGAATGGGAGAACTGGGACTTGTTCACAGACACGAGCTGGCAGGAGCCTTACACGGTCTTATGCGTGTAAGATGCTTTACACAGGATGATGCACACATATTCATGATGCCGTCACAGATAAAGGAAGAAATCATAGGCGTCGCTAAGATGATCGATTCCTTCTACAGTCTGTTCGGCTTCCAGTATCATATGGAACTTTCCACAAGGCCGGAAAAATTCATAGGGACAATTGAGTCATGGGATATGGCAACGGAGGCATTGAGAGATGCACTGGATTCACTGGGCAAGCCTTATAAGATAAACGAGGGTGACGGTGCTTTCTACGGACCTAAAATCGACTTCCACCTGAAGGACAGTATCGGACGTACGTGGCAGTGCGGCACCATCCAGCTTGATATGCAGATGCCGGAGAGGTTTGACCTCACATATGTGGGTCCTGATGGCGAAAAGCACAGGCCGGCGATGATACACAGGGTCATTTTCGGTAGTATAGAAAGGTTCATAGCGATACTTACGGAGCATTATGCAGGTGCATTTCCGGTTTGGCTTGCTCCGGTACAGGTAATGATACTTCCTATATCGGAAAAGCAGCAGGATTATGCGGTAAAGCTCAGGGAAAAGTTTGAAAAGCTTGAGATCCGCGCTGAAGCAGACCTTAGAAACGAAAAGGTAGGATATAAGATAAGAGAAGCACAGCTTCAGAAGATACCTTATATGCTTGTTGTCGGAGATAAGGAAATGGAAGAGGATTCAGTGGCAGTCAGAGACAGGAAAGATGGGGATAAGGGAGTAATGAAGGTAGAGGATTTCCTGGCTCAGATCACTAATGAGATAAATAACAGAATAAGCAAATAAGAAATATTTTAAATGAAAAAGGGCAGATAAAATATTCCATTGTGATATTATTATCTGCCTTTGATTTTTTCAGGGTTTTAGGCTAAAATCATATTAATGGACATGCAGAAGAGATTTGGGGGGTGGAGACATGACTAAGAGGTATAAATTATATACAGTATTTTTTATATTTATAGTTATTGCCGCTGTCATGTTAAGCTCTGCAAATGGAATAACAGGCAGAGAATGGAATTTCCAAAAAGAAGCCAGCTCATACAATACAACAAAAAGGCTGGTGATAGGACGGGCTAACGATTCAGTCACACTGGATCCTGCGTGTACTAATGAAATGGGTTCCTTTAAGGTAACGGTAAATATACTGGAAACCCTGGTAAAGTGTGAAAAGGAGGGGGATCAGATTATCCCCTGCCTGTCAGAAAGCTGGAAGTCAAGCGAGGATGGACTGACGTGGATATTCAAGCTGCGTGAGGGCATCAGATTTCACGATGGCACAGTTCTTAATGCCGATGCTGTTGTCTTTAACTTTCATCGCTGGATGTACATAAATAATGAGTATCATGATGGCCCATTCTACTATTGGAATAGTGTTTTCGGCGGATTTCCCGGATATGTGAGCAGCGTGACGGCAGTATCCGAGTATTCTGTGGCAATAAAATTGAACAAGCCCTATGCACCGTTTCTAAATGCATTGGCCATGCCGGCATTCGGCATAGCAAGTCCGGAAGCCATTATAAAATATAAGGATGATTTGTATAAGCATCCGGTCGGAACAGGCCCTTTTATGCTGAAAAGCTGGGAAGCCAAAAAGAGCATAGTACTTGTGCGTAACGACAGGTATTGGAGAGAAACCGCCAAGCTTAATGAAGTGGAATTCAGGGTCATACCTTCAAGCAAGGACAGACTGGAGGAATTGAGGCAGGGCTCCATACATATTGCAGATCATCTCAGCCCGGAGGATATTGCCGGTATCAAGTATGATTCCAATCTGTACCTGCACATGAGACCAAGCTTTAATGTGGGCTATATTGCCATGAACAATGAAAAATATCCCTTTAACAAACGGGAGGTAAGGGTTGCAATCAACCATGCCATTGACAAGGAAAAGCTCATCAATGATGTGTTTGATAATATGGCAAAGCCTGCGAACACATTTATACCGCCTTACCTTTGGGGATATAACGAGAATCTTGAGCCATACGAATATGATATTGAAAAATCAAAGCAGCTGCTGAAAGCTGCGGGATTTGCCAGTGGTTTAAAAACAACTCTGTGGGTGATGGATGCAACCAGGGACTACTTCCCAAAACCAATGCAGGCAGCCCAGTTCATAAAAGAGAACCTGGAAAAGGTCAATATAGATGTAGAAATAAAGGTTTTCAACTGGGATGACTATCTTTCCAAGATACATAGTGGAGAGCATCAGATGGCTCTGATCGGCTGGACAGGGGATTATGCCGATCCGGACAATTTTCTTTACACTATGCTGGCTTCAGAGAATGCCAAACCGGGACTTGCCGGAAATTACTCCTTCTATAAGAGTAGAGAGGCCGATCAGCTTCTGGCACAGGCAAGACAGACTACCAACATGGTTTTCCGGAGGAGTCTCTATAGAAGCCTGCAGGAGATAGTGAATTATGATGCTCCATCCGTACCTCTGGTACATACGATGCCAGTATTGGCGTCGCGGTTGTCTGTGAAGGGATATACGCCCCACATGACCGGAGTTGAGTCTCTGGAGGCTGTGGATATAGACATAGAACAATGAAAGGATTGAGGATACAAAATATGAAGCCGAAAATCTTTAGAGCTGTACTCCTGGCAGCCCTTATTTCAATGATCTTTTTTACTGATATGTCAATGGGAAGCAGAAACGGGACCAAGATATTTACTTTACCCGGACTGCCCCGTCCAATAGCCAGTGCACCAATTGTCATAACCTCTGCAGGACAAAGCACCGATACATATATAATACGGGATATCTCAAACCAATTAATGATCAGGAGCTTTTTCATGCCTCAGGCAGAAGCTGCGGAGTTGGAGGATATAAAATCAATAGTGTTCGTAGTAGGCTACAGCTCTTTGGGCATGAAGCTTCAGAATATGAGTTATGAGGAAGAAAATGCACGTATCGGAAAACTTCTCAAGGAAGCGGAGGAAAATGGCCTGACGGTTCTGACTGTTGCTTTGGGAGAAGATCATTCCTACGACAGGAAGACGGAGGAGCTCCTGAGGCTTGTCGGAGGTAGCTCCGATTATCTGATCGGCCTGCGGGAATCGAACAATGAGAGTACTCTTATCGAACTGGCAAAGGAAAGAGATATACCCATGACATTAGTTGGAGGGATAAGAGAAATATCCGGACCTTTTGCTTCAGCTTTCCGATAATGATTATTGGAAGAGGTCATATTATGACAACATTAAAGCTGAAAATGAGTGAAACAAAATATCTGAGGATATATGTGGCGGTTGGTATTATGCTGATCTGTCTCGGTTTGTTGTTTCCTTTTTCTACGCAGCCTGTCTGGTTCAACATAATCCTGAAGATAAGGGAAGCAATAAATAAAGGGGACAGCGGACACCTTATACTGGCATCGGCTGTGATCAATTCCCTGTACGCTATACAAAGCACCTTCATTTTTATGGGAACAATGCTTGTTATATTTCATTCGGAAATTAAGTACAGGTTAAAGCACTTTGACATATTCCTTGTCTCGCTTACTGCTATTATTTTTTTACATTGGACAAACTCTGCTTTGTTTGAACTGCCATGGGAGCCTGTGTCTACAATATCGGCTCTACTCATAACGCTGTTTCTTTTTGAAAAATTATTTGGCGAAACAAACAGCTTTATTCAGGTTTTTATAGTATCAATACAGGTATTCTTCGCATTCCACTGGTTGAATATAATGCCGCTTTTTTCTGCATACCAGTTCGGGAAAAGTGATTTGCATTACAGTATAAAAATTGCAGGTATGTATCTGGATGCTGCTGCAGTTCTTAATTTCAGCGGATTTGCGTTCTTCCTGCCTTTTATAATATCAGCTTTTATTACAGCGACACTTTTTATAAGCTACTCCCGGAACATACATATGGTAAGAGAGAATTATAAAAAGGAAAGTGAAATCAGGAATATGAAGATAAAGGCTCTTGAGAACCGTGTATATCAGGAGGTAAAGTCCCTGGTTCACGACTTGAAGACGCCGCTGGTTACCATACGGGGATTGAATTCACTGATTGTTTCTGCCAACGGTCAGGGGAAACTGGAGGAGTACAGCGACCGTATTGAAAACTCTGTCAGCAAAATGAGTGAAATGATCTCAAGCTTTCTTTATGAGTCTTCGCGGCAGAAGCTGAAGGCTTCCGAACTTATAAGCTATATAAGGGCACAGCTGCCGCTGGAGGATGAGGAGATAAAATTCACCTTCAGCATTATCGAAGAGCTTCCTGACATATATGTAAACAAAATAAGAATTGCCCGGGCTGTTATAAATATATTGGAAAATGCTATCGTTGTGCCTTGCAGGAATCCGCATAAGCTTATAAATGTAGTTGTGAAGCCTGCTGATAAGGGGATAAATATTATAATTCAGGATAACGGCATAGGTATAAGGGAGTCAGACCTCGGCAGGATTTGGGAGGCAGGTTATTCGACTAATAATACCTCCGGTCTGGGACTGCCCTTCGCGAAAAGTATCATTGAGGATAATGAAGGGGCAATTGGAATTGAAAGCCGGGTTGATGTCGGAACGAAGGCAACTATTTTCCTTCCGGCCTTTGACTCAGGTAAGGAATAAAATCATTGATCTTATATATATGAGGTGATTTAATTGAAAAAAATGACTACACCCAAAATTGTAATAATAGATGATGAACCTGATATTCTTTATACCATTAATGAGATATGCCTGCATGGAGGCTGGGAAGCTGTAACCGTCACAAACGGCAGGCAGGGCTATGAGCTATGCAAGATACACAAGCCGAACCTGGCCATTGTTGATTATCATATGCCGGATTGGGATGGGCTTACGACGGTGAAAAAAATCCGTCAGCTGGATAATGCCGTATCCATACTGGTACTTACTGTTGACGAAAGGCAGGAAACCGCTGAGAAATTTATTGCTTCAGGTGCAACGGATTTTGCAATAAAACCGATAAAATCACCTGATCTGATTTCCCGCATAAAGATGAATCTGAGAATAAATGAGATCCAGCAAAAATATATTGAAGAAAAGCATCAGGTTTATATTGACAAGGGAATCAGTCCCGCCACCCTGAGCATTATCTGTGAATACCTGAGGGAGCAGAGCGAGGGTGTTACGATAGATGATATTACAAATGGACTTAACCTTGCATATCAGACGGTGCATAGATATGTGCAGTATTTACTTGAGGAGAGAAAGATAGAGATCATCCCCATCTATGGACAGATCGGCAGGCCTAAAAATAAGTACAGGTTAATCTGAAAAAAACTTCAGAGAAATATGTTATAAAAATAGGAATAATCGGATAATTCACGTAATTAGATAATATGTTATTATGTATGGATTAGTATCTGGAAGGCTGAGCTTTCCAGTCTAATAAATAAACTAAATAAGTGGAGGGGAAAAAATGAAAAAGGTATTAGCTCTTGTTTTGGCAGTTGTAATGCTGTTAAGCCTTGCAGCCTGCGCAAAACCAGCAGAACCAGCAGCACCAGCTGCAGCAGAACCAGCAGCCGCAGCAGAACCGGCAGCAAAGAATTTCAAAGTAGCTATCTACACAAACACAGTATCCCAGAATGAAGAAGAATTCAGATCTGGTGAAATTGCTGTAAAGAAATACGGCGCAGACAAAATAGTCACTCAGACAATGCCTGATAACTTCATGAAGGAACAGGAAGTTTTCATATCCAACGGTTTGGCATTGGCTTCAGATCCGGAAGTTATGGCTCTTGTAGTAAATCAGGGTGTTCAGGGCACAGCCGCCATGTTTGAAAAGATCAGGGAACAGAGACCTGACATGCTGCTGATAGCTGTTACTCCTGCTGAAACCGACGTAATAGGCAGCAAAGCAGACATACTTCTCCAGCCTGATGAACTTGCAATGGGCTACACAATTCCAGCACAGGCTCAGAAGCTTGGCGCAAAGAATTTCGTTCATTATTCATTCCCAAGACACATGTCATATCCGCTTCTCGCTCAGAGAAGAGATATATTCAAGACCGAATGCGAAAAGCTCGGTATTAATTTTGTTGATGCAACAGCTCCGGACCCGACAGGGGATGCAGGTATACCGGGAGCACAGCAGTTCATACTTGAAGACGTTCCAAGAAAAGTTAAAGAGCTTGGCAAAGACACTAATTTCTTCAGCACAAACTGCGCAATGCAGGAGCCCCTTATAAAGGCTTCACTTGAGAGCGGCGCCATAGATGCACAGCAGTGCTGCCCGAGCCCATATCATGGATATCCGGGAGCACTTGGACTTCAGATACCTGAAGACAAGGCCGGAGACGTTGCTTACCTTATCGAGCAGATTAAGACAAAGATAGCTGAAAAGAACGGCACAGGAAGATTCTCAACATGGCCGGTACCATTCAGCATGATGTCCACAGCTGCAGCAGTTGATTATGCAATGCAGTATGCTGAAGGCAAAATAGGAAAGAACGATGCTGAAGCATTAAAGACTGCTTACAAAAATGCTTCAGGCGGATATGATATACAGTTCAGCAATTATGACAATCAGGATAACTTCTATCTGTTGCTTTGTGACTATATAACGTTCTAATATAGCAAGACATACCATAATATATGTAGGGTTGCCGGACTTCCGGCAACCTTATATATAGTACAGGAGTATTCCCTTGAAGGAGGATTCAAATGGAAGAAAAGATTGTACTGAAATTAAGCAATATTGAAAAAGAATATTTCGGCAATAAAGTTCTGAAGGGTGTTAATCTAAAGGTCAGAGCAGGAGAGATACATGCTCTGGTCGGAGAGAACGGTGCGGGAAAATCGACGCTGATGAATATTATTTTTGGGATGCCGGTCATACATAGTACCGGTGGCTTTAACGGAGAGATTGAATTTGACGGAAACAAGGCTGAGATTAAATCACCGAAGGATGCCATGGATCTGGGAATAGGCATGGTACATCAGGAATTTATGCTGCTGCCGGGTTTTACTATTACAGAGAACATAAAACTGAACAGGGAAATTACAAAGCACAATGCTTTGAGCAAGATACTTGGTCCCAGTCTGAAATCACTGGATGTTGATGCAATGAGAAAGGATTCTCAAAAAGCATTGGCACAGTTGGGGATGAATGTTGATGATTGGCTGCCGATAGCAGGTCTTCCGGTAGGATATATGCAGTTTGTTGAGATTGCCAGGGAAATAGACAAGGAAAATATGAAGCTTCTGGTATTTGATGAGCCTACTGCAGTTCTTACGGAAAGTGAAGCCGATAAGCTGCTGGATGCTATGAAAAAGCTTGCCGGACAGGGTATAGCCATTCTTTTCATAACTCACAGACTGGATGAGGTACTGGCTGTTGCTGACAATATAACTGTCTTAAGGGACGGGGAACAGGTAGGGGCTTTGACTCATGAGGATGCTACCGTAGAAAAGATAGCGCAGCTGATGGTTGGCAGAAAGGTTGATAGAATTGAGCATGAGATAATGCAGCAGAATGAATCTGATGAAATCATTATGTCAATAAAAAACCTAAAAGTAGATATGCCGGGAGAAATTGTTAAGGATATAAGCTTTGAAATAAAAAAAGGTGAAATTCTGGGTATAGGCGGATTGGCAGGACAAGGAAAGATAGGGATTGCCAATGGTGTTATGGGTTTATACAGGGCTTCCGGTGATGTGTTGATGAATAATAAGACAATTGAGCTTAATAATCCTAAGAAAGCAATAGAGAACAAACTTGCTTTTGTTTCAGAAGACAGAAGAGGTGTAGGCTTGCTTCTGGATACTTCTATTGAAATGAATATAGTTATGACCAGCATGCAGATACAGGACAAGTACCTGAAGCCGCTGCTTGGAATGAAGTTCTTCTCTATGCAGGATTCTAAAGGTATAAGGGAATGGGGAAACAAGATGATCAAGGACCTTGACATAAGATGTACAGGGCCTACACAGTATACAAGAAGACTCAGCGGTGGAAACCAGCAGAAGGTATGCATTGCAAGAGCGCTTACGCTGGAACCGGAAATATTATTTGTATCCGAGCCTACAAGAGGTATTGATATTGGGGCAAAAAAACTTGTACTTGATTTACTCGTAAAATTAAATAGGGAGATGGGTATGACAATTGTAATGACATCCAGTGAACTGGGCGAATTGAGATCAATATGTGACAGGATAGCTATTGTATATGAAGGCAAGATTGAAGGCATCCTGAGCCCCAAGGCATCAGATGTTGATTTCGGCCTCATGATGGCAGGGGAATATAGTGCCCGTTCAAAGGAGGTTATTTAGATGAAAAGTACATGGAATAAGCTTATCAATAAGTATGGCTACCCAAAAGTTTTTATTGTAATTTTCCTTGTTATACTTATAGCAACAGCAATCATACAACAACAGGATATCCCAGGGCTTTTCAGGGATTCACTTGTCAGAATAGGAATGAACAGCGTTCTGGTACTGGCAATGGTACCCAGTATAGCCTCAGGTACGGGTCTTAATTTTGCGCTTTCAATAGGTATAATATGCGGCTTGCTTGCAGGTTGTATATCTATAGAAATGGATATGACAGGAATGTCGGCTTTTATGCTGGCAGTTCTAGTATCAATACCGATGTCTGCTATATCAGGATATCTGTACTCAAAACTCATCAACAAGGTTAAAGGTGATGAGATGACTATAGGTACATACATGGGATGGGCTATTGTTTTCCTCATGAGCATAGCCTGGCTGCTGCTTCCTTTCAAAAGCCCGGAGATGATATGGGCAATAGGCGGAAAGGGTCTGCGTCAGACCATTTCCCTTGCCGGAAGATATGATAAGATACTGGATAATTTTATGGATATAAAGCTGTTTGATATGAATATACCAGTTGGCACTCTTATTTTCTTTGGAATACTCTGCTTCCTGATGTGGCTGTTTATGAAATCCAAAACAGGTGCCGCAATGCTTGCTGCAGGTGATAACCCGAAATTTGCAGAGGCGTCAGGGATAAATGTTGACAAGCAGAGGACTGTAGGTATGGTAATATCAACAATACTAGGCGGTATAGGAATTCTTGTCTATGCACAGAGCTATGGTTTCTTCCAGCTATATCAGGGCCCACTGATGATGCCCTTTGTAGCGATTTCAGCAATTCTTCTTGGAGGAGCCAGCGCAAAAAAAGCATCAATATCCAATGTTATATCAGGTGTTATATTATTCCAAATGCTTTTGACGATATCCCTTCCTACTATCAATAAATTGATGCCTGAAGGTAATCTTTCAGAAGTAATCAGGATCATTGTTCAGAACGGTGTTATCCTATACGCTCTGACCAAGGTAGGAGGTAATGACTAATGAGTACACAAATGGAATTGAAAAACAAAAAGGAAAAGTCCTTTAATTTGTTGAATATCTTGGTCCAGAATTCTGTTCCCATAATGTTCATAATAATCTGCTTAGCAGGTGTATATGCTTCAAAACTTAATCTTAACTATGTAATAAACGAGTTGGTTCTGAGACTTGACAGAAATCTGCTTCTGGTACTTTCTCTGATTATACCGGTTATTGCAGGTATGGGCCTTAACTTTGCGCTGGTAATTGGTGCCATGGCGGGGCAAATCGCTCTGGTAGTCATTAAGCTTATGAATGTCGGCAGTATACCGGGACTTTTGCTTTCGTTGCTGATAGCCTTACCTTTCGCGCTTTTGTTCGGACTTGGAACAGGTAAGATATTGAACAAGACAAAAGGCCAGGAAATGATAACGAGCCTTATACTGGGCTACTTCGCAATGGGCTTATACCAGCTGGTATTCCTGCTATTTATGGGTACGATCATTCCTGTGAACAATCCTGAGATAATATTGCCTGGTGGCGTTGGACTTAAAAATGCCGTAGATCTCAAATTCATACAATACTCACTGGACAATATATGGAAGCTGAATATTTTCGGTATTAAAATTCCGATGGTTTCCATACTTATAATAATATTCTTCTGCTACTTTACAAGATTCATTGTAAAGACAAAGATGGGACAGGATTTCAGAGCCCTGGGACAGGATATACATATTGCCAAGGTCTCAGGTATAGATGTTGACAAGACAAGGCTTATTGCTATAACAATTTCTACAGTAATGGCGGCATGGGGTCAGATTATGTTCCTGCAAAATATAGGAACACTTCAGACATACAGCAGTCATGAGCAGGTTGGCATGTTTGCGGTTGCTGCTATTCTTGTAGGCGGAGCTACAGTAACAAAGGCTACGATAGGGCAGGCAATAATAGGTACAGTACTGTTCCACCTGCTGTTTATTGTTTCTCCTAATGCAGGCAAGAACCTGTTTGGAGACGCTCAGTTGGGAGAATTCTTCAGAGCCTTTGTGGCATATGGTGTTATCGCAATGTCTCTTGTACTCCATGCTTTCCAGAAGAGAGCAATGGCTAAGCAAAAGGCAGAGCAGGAATAAATAAAAAGGTTAATGAATGAGTGACAGCAGTTCAGTCTGCCGTCACTCATTTTACAATGATTAGTATTGTATATAATATAAAGTGAAAAGAATAATAGGTAGGTGATATATAATGAAATTGGACAAAAGAATCGACTCTATGAAGGATGAAATTATTAAGAGCACCAAGGAGCTTATACAGATTAGGAGCCTGGAGTCAAAACCGGAACCGGGCGCACCCTTTGGCAAAGAAGTACGTCAATGCTTGGACAGGGTACTGGAAATATGCAGCGGCCTTGGAATGAAGACAGAGAATTTTGATGGATACGCAGGTCATGCGGAATTTGGCGAAGGCGATGAGGTAGTAGGAATTCTGGTTCATGTTGACATAGTTCCTGAAGGCTCCGGCTGGTCTCACGATCCATACGGCGGAGAAGTTGCAGACGGCAAGATATTCGGCAGAGGCAGCAGCGATGATAAAGGGCCGGCAGTTGCTGCCATATATGGCCTGAAAGCTGTTATGGATTCTGGTGAAAAATTCAACAGAAGAGTCAGAATAATAGTAGGCTGTGATGAGGAAAGCGGACGCTGGGCATGTATGAAGCATTATTTTAAAAATGCAGAGATGCCTTTATGTGGTTTTTCACCCGATGCAGACTTTCCTATAATCAACAGTGAAATGGGTATACTAATATTTAATCTGCAGAAGGAATTTGAAAAAAATGAGGAATCCTGCTGCTGCGGCTTGAAGATAAAACGAATCCAGGGCGGAAACAAGGTCAATATGGTTCCGGACTACTGCGAATGCGAGCTTGAAATGAAGAAGGATTTTGCAGATAGAATCAAAAAGACGGTAGAATATTTGAAAGATAAAAAGAATGCCAGACTAGAGGCTGTAATTGACGGTGAGAAGTGCATCATAAAATCCTATGGAGTATCAGCCCATGGAAGTACACCAAGCAAGGGAACCAATGCAATAGCCCAGCTTATTTCCTGCCTCTGCAAGCTGCCTCTTTGTGTATCGGAACAGATAGCATACATAAACTTCCTGGATGAGCATATCGGAATGGAAACTGACGGCAGTTCCTTTGGTGTTGCAATGAGTGATGAAGTATCAGGGAAGCTGGTATTCAATCTGGGCACAATTGATGTTACTGAAGAAAAGGGCAGTGTGGGAATAAATATAAGATATCCTGTAACCAGGACAAAGAATGATGTATATGATATAATCAGGGAGAAAACCGCTGTTTCCGGTATAAGCCTTGTGGAAGGTGCGGCTAAGGATCCTCTCTACGTACCTGCGGACAACTTTATGATAAAGATACTGCAAAAGGTGTACGAGGATGTGACAGGTCAAAAGGCGGAACTGATATCCATAGGCGGAGGAACCTATGCAAGGGCAATAAAAAATGCTGTTGCCTTCGGTCCCTTGTTCCCGGGAAGAGAAGAAACTGCACACCAGAAGGATGAGTACATAGGGATTGAAGACCTGCTGATGAGCACAAAAATATATGCTGAGGCGATATATGAGTTGGTCAGGTAGGTATTCCTTAAGGGCTGGTTATGAGTTACGGGTTGCAAGTTACGCGATTTTTGCCGGTGCTTCGAAGCCCTTTTTGAATACTCGAAACGCGTAACGCACAACTAAAAATATTCCTTGACATTAAATAAGTACAATGGTAACATATATAAGCGACAGACAAATATGTGAAAGTCAACTAAATATATTGATATAAGCTTTTCAAAGGTTAAGAAGAAGTTCCACTTCTCACCTTACGATATTGTCAGTAAGGTTAAAGTCCAAAAGCGTGATTTTTATGGGCAGGTGGATATTTCTACCTGCTTTTGTATTATAAATGGAGGTGAATGGTTATAAGTAGTAACAAAGACTTGCAGATCAATGAAGAAATCAGAGACAGAGAATTGAGGATCATCGACGCCAATGGAGATCAGCTTGGTATAATGTCTTCCAGACAGGCTTTAGAGCTTGCATCAGAAAGACAGCTTGATCTTGTCAAAATCGCACCTCAGGCAAAACCGCCTGTGTGCAGGATTATGGATTACGGTAAATTCAAGTTTGAACAGAGTAAGAAGGAAAAGGAAGCGAGAAAGAATCAAAAGGTTATCAATATCAAGGAAATCCGCTTTTCACCTAAAATTGAAGACCATGACTTGAATTTCAAAGCAAAAAATGCTCAGAGGTTCCTGCAGGAGGGTGACAAGGTCAAGGTCACAATCAGGTTCAGAGGCAGGGAAGTGGATCACGTTGCCTTTGGAGAAAAAGCCTTGGGAAGATTTTATGATATTATAAAGGACGACTGCGTCGTTGAAAAACCTGCCAAGCTGGAAGGTAGAAACATGACGATGGTTTTGGCACCGAAGCAGTAAGCCGTTATACAGATTAAATACTACAATTCAAAATATGGATAGTACAGAAGGAGAGGATTTTTAATGCCTAAACAGAAGACCCACAGAGCATCAGCAAAAAGATTCAGCTTTACTAAAACAGGTAAAGTAAAGAGAGCATGCGCATATAAGCAGCATATTCTCACAAAGAAGAGCACAAAGCGCACAAGAAAACTTAGAAAAGGCGCTTATGCAAGTGCTACTGAAGCAAAAATGATAAGAAAATTAGTTCCATACAAATAATAGACAGGGAGGCAGCAGAAGATGGCAAGAGTAAAAAGAGCGTTAAACGCACATAAGAAACGTAGAAAAATATTGAAGCTGGCAAAAGGATATGTAGGCGCCAGAAGCAAAAAATATAGAATAGCCAATGAAACAGTTATAAGGGCTTTAAGGTTCGCATATATAGGAAGAAAGCTTAAAAAGAGAGACTACAGGAAGCTTTGGATAGCCAGAATAAATGCAGCAGCAAGAAACAACGGAATATCCTACAGCAGGCTCATAAACGGACTCAAGCTTTCAGGCATAGAAATAAACAGAAAAATGCTTTCAGAGCTTGCAATAAACGACGCAGCAGCATTTACAAAGCTTGTTGATACAGCAAAAGAGAAGCTTAACGCTTAGTTATATATTTTTTTCTTAAAGGCCGATAAGGTCTTTTTTTCTTTTCATGTCATATATAAATGCATTTTTGTAAAAATTAATAAGAGCTTGATTCTCTATATAACAGTGTTATAATTATATAGTTAATAGTAGATAGTTAATATTTAACAATACATAGGATACTACCCGGCGAGGTGATAAAAATAATTGAATTCAGTTTACTAAGAAGAAGATTGAAGGTTACACCAACGCAGATGATTGTTGTAGGTTTTGCAGCAATTATATTTATTGGTGCTTTACTTCTAAACATGCCAATGGCATCAAAAGACGGGCAGCCTGTAGGGTTTATTAATGCGGTTTTTACGTCAACATCTGCGGTGTGTGTTACAGGTCTTGTTGTGGTTGATACCGGTACTTATTGGACGGTATTCGGCCAGGTTGTGATCTTGTTTCTAATACAGATTGGCGGTCTCGGTTTTATGACAATGTCCACACTTCTGTCTCTTTTATTGGGAAGAAGAATAACCTTAAGAGAAAGGTTGCTGATACAGGAATCTTTGAACCGGTTTGATCTTGAAGGATTGGTAAGGCTTACCAAGAATATCATTATAGCAACCTTTGCAATAGAAATTATAGGAGCGGTATTTTTCTTACTTGTTTTTATACCGGATTATGGTCTGAAAAAGGGAATAGCCTTTGGTGTATTCCATTCAATATCTGCCTTCTGCAATGCGGGATTTGATTTGCTTGGAGACTTTAGAAGCTTTACGCCTTATGCAAACAATTTCATTCTCAATACCAATGCAATGCTTTTAATTGTAACAGGTGGTCTTGGCTTCTCGGTATGGATGGATATTTACAGAGCAATAAAGGAAAGAAGTCTCAGAAATATCACACTTCACGGCAAGGTGGTTCTGTCGGCGACATTCATACTTATCATCATTGGTGCGGTATTTGTGTTTATTTTAGAAATAAACAATCCGGATACTATAAAGAATTTGCCTCTTTCCGGGAAAGTGATGGCATCCTTCTTTCACTCCGTAACACCAAGAACTGCTGGTTTTAATACCTTGGATACCGGAGCATTGAGCTTGCCTACGAAGTTTATGACTATAATTATGATGTTTATCGGCGGCTCCCCGGGTTCTACAGCCGGCGGTATTAAGACAGCCACAGCTGCAATTCTTTTCCTGACTGTATTGGCTGTAATAAAAGGAAAAGAGGACACGGAGGTGTTTAAAAGACATTTGCCGAAGTATTTGGTTTACAGAGCAATGGCTGTGGTTGCAGTAAGCCTGAGTCTGGTAGTAATTGTGACCATGGTTTTGTCCATAACAGAAAGAGCGGATTTCATGACTCTGTTTTTTGAAGCTACATCAGCTTTTGGTACGGTTGGGCTTTCATTAGGGATTACCCCTAATCTGAGTTTATTAGGGAGAATAATAATCAGTATTACAATGTTTGCGGGAAGGGTAGGACCTTTAACCCTTATATTAGCTTTAGCTCAGAGGGCAAGTAAGAATAAGGGAAGCATGAAATATCCGGAAGATAGGATAATGGTTGGTTAAGTGAAAGGGGAATCAGAATGAAACAATTTGTTGTTATAGGTATAGGAAGATTTGGAAAAGCCGTGGCCGAGAGGTTGTACGCATTAGGCCATGAGGTTCTGGCAATAGATACCGAAGAGGATGTAATACAGAAAATATCTGACAAGGTGACTCACGCAGTTTCTGCTGATGCAACAGATGAAAGTGTATTAAAGTCATTGGGTGTAAGAAATTTTGATGTAGGTGTTGTTGCAATAGGTTCCGATATACAATCCAGTATTATTGTAACCCTCATGCTTAAAGAGCTGGGTGTTGAGTATGTTGTTGCAAAGGCTCAGAATGAACTTCATGCAAAGGTGCTGTTGAAAATCGGGGCTGACAGGGTAGTATTTCCTGAAAGAGATATGGGAGAACGAGTAGCTCATAACCTTATCGCGACAAATATACTGGAATATATTGAGCTGTCGCCGGAGCACAGCATTATAGAATTTGCAATATTGCCAAGCTGGATAGGAAGGGATCTCAGAGACCTGAATCTGAGAGCAAAATTCGGCGTTACTGTAGTTGCCATAAGGAACAGGAATGATGACAGCATAAATATATCTCCAAAAGCCGATTTGGAAATCAGGGAAGGAGACATACTTATCGTCATCGGTGATAATGATGACCTGAAAAAATTGGAGAGGAAAACAGAATAGGCGTTATGAATGAAGTGATAAAAAGCAGCTCCAATAAGATAATAAAATACATTAAATCCTTTCATATGAAGAAGTTCAGGGATGAATACGACAAGTTCCTGATTGAAGGTGAAAAGCTCCTGAAAGAAGCGCTGGATTACAATGCATCCTTATCTTTGGTACTGGTAAGTCAAAGCTTTGCAGAGCAGAGTAAGTATAACGAGTATGAAGCTGCCTTCAATAAAAACGGCATTCCTATGCATATTGCTGAAGACAGGGTATTCAAGGAAGCCGGTGAAACTGATACGCCCCAGGGTATAGTTGCTGTTGCCGGAAAGCTGAAGCATGACCTTGACAGTATCATTTTAAAAGATGAGCTGTGCATAGTGCTGCTTCATGAAGTAAGGGATCCGGGAAATGCAGGAACAATAATAAGAACTGCAGATGCCTGTGGAATCGATGCTGTGCTGTTGTCAAAAGATAGTGTGGACTTATACAATGGAAAGACTATAAGAGCAACCATGGGCTCTTTGTTCCACATCCCGGTTATTCAGAATATGGATACTGCAGAGACTGTTATGAGGCTGAAGGGCAGAAATATCATGACGGTAGGCGCAGACCCCCACAGCAGTGAAAGCTGTATTACCCTCCCTGACTATAAAAGGTCGGCAATTATAATAGGGAATGAATCTCAGGGAATAGGGAATGAAATTAAAGAACTCCTTGATACCAATGTAAAAATACCAATGCCGGGGCATGCGGAATCCCTTAACGCAGGTATTGCGGCATCCATATTGATGTACGAGTTTTCGATAAGGAAGAAACATGCAGAATAACCGACATGTTTCTTTTTTTACGTTAAATATTTATAAAAGAAGGAAAAAAATAGTATATATAGAAATATTTAATAAAAATAAATACATATTTGGAGTGGTATGATGATTTATAAAACTAATACCTGCGCTTTGTACGGAATCGAAGGACATGTGATAGAGGTTGAAACCGACCTGTCTTTAGGGCTGCCCGGCTTTGACATTGTTGGACTACCGGATACGGCAGTAAAAGAATCCAGGGAAAGGGTAAGGGCTGCGATAAAGAATTCGGGGTTTCAGTTTCCTCAGAAAAGGATAACTATAAATCTTGCTCCGGCAGACATCAGGAAGGAAGGTTCAATATTTGACCTGGCAATTGCTGCCGGAATACTGAAAGCATCAATGTTCATAATTAATGAGGAATTTGAAAGCTTTGCCTTTTTGGGCGAATTATCTCTGGATGGTACCGTGAAGGGCATAAAGGGAGTGCTGCCTATGTGTCTTTCCTTGAAGCAAAACGGATTCAGAAGGTTGGTACTGGCTAAGGATAATGCAGACGAGGCGGCGTTGGTAAATGATATGGAGATATATCCGGTGGAAAGCATACTGGACATGGTGGAATTCCTGAATGGTAAAAAGGTTATACTATCCCATAAGGTGGATATTGAAGCCATACTTGATAATAATTCCGTTGAAGAGTATGATTTTGCAGATGTAAGAGGTCAGGACACGGCAAAAAGAGCTTTGGAAATTGCGGCTGCCGGTGCACACAACGTAATCATGCTTGGACCGCCAGGCTCCGGTAAAACAATGCTGGCAAGGAGACTTCCCTCGATACTGCCTGAAATGTCCTTTGAGGAAAGTCTTGAAGTAACCAAGATATACAGTATAGCTGGTCTGCTTAAAGACAAGCTCTGCCTGGTGAGGAAAAGACCTTTCAGGTCGCCTCATCACACAATGTCGGCCGCATCCCTGATTGGGGGCGGCAGAATACCCCACCCGGGGGAAGTGTCTTTATCACACTATGGTGTATTATTCCTTGACGAGATGCCTGAATTCCCTAAGAATGTGCTTGAGGTACTGAGGCAGCCCCTGGAGGATGAGTGTGTCACCATATCCAGGGTGAACGGGACAATTACATATCCTGCAAAATTCATACTGGTAAGCTCGATCAATCCATGTCCCTGCGGCTTCTACGGGGATGAATCAGGAAAGTGCTCCTGCAGTCCGCTCCAGATAAAAAATTATCTTGGCAGAATATCAGGTCCGCTTATGGACAGGATAGATTTACACATAGAAGTACCTTCAGTAAATTTTAATGATATATCGGGAAGCTCCCGGGGAGAAAGCTCCGGAAGTATAAAAAAGAGGATAAACAAGGCAAGAAAGCTTCAGCTTCAAAGATATGAAAATGAAGGTATTTATTTCAATTCACAGTTAAAACCGAAGCAGATGACAGTATACTGCGCCATAGGAAAGAAGGAAAAAGAGCTTCTGAAGAATGCCTTTGAAAGGTTCAACCTCAGTGCAAGAGCATACAACAGGATACTGAAGGTGGCAAGGACCATAGCCGACCTGGAGGGCTGCGACGATATAAAGCTGGACCACCTGGCAGAAGCAATACAGCATAGAAGTTTGGACAGGAAATATACATTATAGATACGAGATACGAGATGCGAGATGCGAGATACGAGGAAAGTTCGGGTATTCCTCACAGGTCCAGGGACGGGTAACACGGATCACACGGCTCTTTTACACGGAGGGATACGGAAATTTTTATATTTATGGAGATGGGATAATGGGCAATAATGAAGAAAGGGATATATTTTCAGTTATCGGTAAGCTGCCTCGCTACAGCAAGCTGCTTATAAAGCTGTATAAAAGCGATGGGATCCGCAGGAGGCATAAAGTGCTGCTTTCCATGGGTATCGCTTACAGCTTGTCTCCCATAGAGCTTATACCAGGAATAATACCTGTGGCAGGACAGCTGGACAATCTTTTGGTTATGCTTCACTGCCTGGAAAAAGTAATTGAAGCTTCAGACAGGCAAATTACGGGGAAATATCTGGAGGAGTCAGGCATATCATTAGATGAGATAAAGGAGGATATAAAGCTCACAGGGGATACTTTACAATCCATAGGGAAAGGTACTGTCAAGGTAATTTCAAACACAGTGAAATTTGCAGGCTACTCAGTACTGTACGGGATAAGAAAACTGAGAAGAAAAGATCCGTTTTAAGGTAAAACTAAAAACCGGTAGAAATATCTACCGGTTGTAAATAGGAGGGGGAAGAATTAATTACTTTTGTCATCCTTGCTGATTTTATTATATCAAAACTTTATTACAAAGTTGTTATCATAGTGTAACAATTTAATGAAGATTGTAACAAAATTGTATCCATTACCTACCATAAAGCATGTAATGGAAAGGGGATTATATGGAAGACAAAAAATATTGGATATGGCTGTCCTCGCTTCCGGGAGTAGGAAGCAAAAGCTGTCTCAATCTCATCAGGCATTTTGGTTCTGCTGAAAATGTATATCAGTGCTCTTGCAGTGAGCTTCTGGAAACGGGAATAATAAATGCACAGACTGCTAAGACGGTATCTTTGCATAGAAATCTTGAAAATGCTAATGATTATTTAAGAACAGTGAAAGAAAATGGTATAAAAGTTTATACTATACTTGATAATGAGTATCCTGATAATCTGAAAAACATATATGATCCGCCTCCTGTGCTGTATGTCAAGGGAGAGCTTAAGGAAAGCGACTCTCTCGCAGTTGGAATAGTCGGCTCAAGAAAAGCAAGTGATTACGGGCTGAGGATGGCAAAAAGAATTGCGGCGCGTCTTGCAGAATTAGAAATTACAATAGTAAGCGGAATGGCATTGGGAATTGATTCTGCTGCACATAGAGGGGCCGTCTCGGTAAATGGAAGGACGATTGCCGTATTTGCCTGTGGACTCAAGCATGTCTATCCTATGACCAACTATCAGTTAAGTCAGGAAATTCAGAAATGCGGCGCTTTGATTTCTGAGTACCCCTTTGACAGGGAGGCTTTTCCGCAGCAATTCCCGGCAAGAAACAGGATTATTAGCGGAATGTCCTTAGGAGTAATAGTAGTAGAAGCCGGAGAGAAAAGCGGTTCCCTGATCACCGCCGATTTTGCCCTGGAGCAGGGAAGAGAAGTCTTTGCCGTTCCAGGAAATATCAGCTCGCCAAACAGCAAGGGTACGAATACATTGATTAAGAACGGTGCAAAGCTTGTAAGCGAACTTGAAGATATAATTGAAGAGCTGAATCTGAATCTGACATACAAGGGAAAAAGTGATGCGGATAATTGTGGGAGGTCTGACATAAGTGCGGAAGAAGAGCGTATACTAGCATATCTGAAAAAAATGGGGGGAGACAAGGATGAAATTGCAGCTGCAACGGAGCTTCAGCCGGGAAAGGTCATGGCTGCTCTGACGAAGCTGGAAATAAAGGGATTAATTCAGCAGATTGGTGGAAATTACCTTTTAATTTGATTTTTTTCTATATTCTGTTATAATATGATTTGAATTTTTAAAATGGGGTGAATTATTTGAAAACATCTTTGGTAATTGTTGAGTCACCTGCTAAAGTAAAAACTATAAAGAAGTTTTTAAGCTCAAGCTATAAGGTTGAGGCATCCATGGGGCATATCAGGGATTTGCCCAAAAGTCAGTTGGGTATTGATATAGAGAAGAATTTTGAACCCAAATATATTACTATAAGGGGCAAGGGTGAGATTACCGAGAAGCTTCGCAAGGAAGCCAAGAACTGTGACAGGATATTTCTTGCAACCGACCCTGACAGGGAGGGGGAGGCTATTTCCTGGCATCTGGCGAACATACTCAATCTTGACATGAAGAACGTTTCGAGGATTGAATTTAATGAAATAACAAAGACTGCTGTCATTACTGCACTGAAGAATCCGAGAAAGCTTAATTTTAACGTGATTGACGCACAGCAGGCGAGAAGAGTGCTTGACAGGCTGGTAGGCTACAAGATCAGTCCGCTGCTGTGGAAAAAGGTGAAGAAGGGCCTTAGTGCCGGCAGAGTACAATCAGTTGCTTTAAGGATGATATGCGACAGGGAAAATGAAATAAGAGCCTTCGTTCCAAAGGAATACTGGTCCCTTGTAGCAAAGCTCAATGATCCTGATACCAAAAAGAATTTTGACGCCAAGTTTTACGGAACTGAAAATGAAAAACAGGAAATATCCGGTGAGGACGAAATGAACAGAGTGCTTGAGGCGCTTAAAGGCGCAAAGTATACTGTTAAGAAAATAAAAAAGGGAGAGAAGAGAAGAAATGCTCCCAATCCTTTTATAACCAGTACTCTTCAGCAGGAGGCATACAGGAAGCTGGGCTTTACGACCAAGAAAACAATGATGGTGGCACAGCAGCTGTATGAAGGAGTCGATATAAAGGGTGAAGGCACCCTCGGACTTGTTACGTATATAAGAACAGATTCAGTAAGAATCTCTGATGAAGCAAAAAAAGATGCCGCCCAATATATTACTGAAAAATACGGTAAGAACTACCTTGGAGCTGATGTAAAACAGAATAAGTCAGGTAAAAAGGTTCAGGATGCCCACGAAGCCATTAGGCCGTCTTCTATAGGCAGGGAGCCTGAGAATATTAAGGAATCCCTTGATAAGGATCAATACAGGCTTTATAAGCTGATATGGGAAAGGTTTGTAGCAAGCCAGATGCAGGCTGCCGTATTTGATACGGTTACGGCGGATATTGAAGCCAATGGATATATTTTCAAGGCCTATGGAAGCATCATGAAATTTGCAGGCTTCATGAGCATCTACAAGGAGGGCGGAGATGATAAGGATGAGGAGGAAATAACTCTTCCGAATCTTTCAGAAGGGCAGACGGTTAAGCTCAAGAAGCTGGATCACAAACAGCACTTTACTGAGCCTCCTCTGAGATATACAGAAGCGACACTTGTCAAAGCTCTGGAAGAGAAGGGTATAGGAAGGCCGAGCACATATGCCCCGATAATTTCCACGGTACTTGCCAGAGGTTATGTAATAAGGGAGAAGAAGTTCCTTACACCGACCGACCTGGGTGAAAAAGTGACAGGGATCATGAAGGAATTCTTTACAGATATTGTTGATGTAGAATTCACTGCAAATATGGAGAACAAGCTGGATGAGATAGAAGAGGGCGAAAAGGACTGGGTACAGGTGATAAAGGAATTCTATATGCCCTTTGAGAAAACTCTGAGCAGCGCAGAAGAAAAAGTAGGAAAAATTGAGATACAGGATGAAGTAAGCGATGTGATCTGCGAGCTGTGCGGAAGGAATATGGTATACAAACAGGGCCGGTTCGGCAAGTTCCTGGCCTGTCCGGGCTTCCCCCAGTGCAGAAATACGAAAGCAATAGTAGAGAGCACAGGTATCGGCTGCCCCCAGTGTTCAGGAGAGCTTATTGCCCGTAAAACAAAAAAGGGCAGGAAGTTTTATGGCTGCAACAAGTATCCGGAATGCAGCTTTGTCACCTGGGATGAGCCGATTGCGGAAAAATGCCCGAAATGCGGCAGTCTGATGGTGAAAAAGTATACCAAAAAGGGCAACGAGCATAAATGCACTAATGAAGCCTGTGGTTTTAAAAAAGGCTCTGAATGATATTATTAAGGAAGTTTTTTTTGTAACATGCGGGGATAAGAAGGTGGAATAGATTTGAAGGATCATGTGATAGTTATCGGCGCAGGGTTGGCCGGCAGTGAGGCAGCATGGCAGCTTGCCCGGAGGGGCATAAGGGTCAGGCTGTATGAGATGAGGCCGGTGAACAATACGCCGGCTCATCATACAGACAAGTTTGGAGAACTGGTATGCAGCAATTCACTCCGTTCCAATCAGCTTGAAAATGCAGTAGGGCTTTTGAAGGAAGAAATGCGCAGGCTCGGTTCACTTATAATGGAATGTGCCGATAGTAAAGCGCTGCCGGCAGGTGGCGCGCTGGCTGTAGACAGGGAAGGTTTTTCCCAGGAAATAACTGACAGGCTAACAAATCATCCGGGGATAGAAATAGTGCGGGAAGAGATTACCGAGCTGCCTCAGGATGAACTTGTAATAGTTGCAACAGGTCCGCTTACTTCAGACAGGCTGTCTATTAGCATAAGCAGGATGATGGATAGCGAATATTTCTATTTCTACGATGCGGCAGCTCCGATCGTTACTTATGAATCGATAGATCATGACAAGGTATTCAAAGCATCGAGATATGATAAAGGAGACAGTGATTATATCAATTGTCCGATGACAGAGGAGGAGTACCTGTCATTTTACAAAGAGCTGGTAAATGCGGGGGTGGCACCGGTAAAATGTTTTGAGAAGGAAGTTGTATTTGAAGGCTGTATGCCTGTTGAAACCATGGCAAAAAGAGGTCCGCAGACCTTGCTTTTCGGACCGCTGAAGCCGGTGGGGCTTATAGATCCGAGGACGGGAAAGCTGCCTCATGCAGTGGTACAGCTCAGGCAGGACAATAAGGACGGCACCTTGTACAATATCGTTGGTTTCCAGACACACCTCAAATGGGGTGAGCAGAAAAGAGTGTTTAGTATGATACCAGGGCTGATTAATGCAGAATTTGTAAGGTACGGCGTCATGCATAGAAATACCTTTATCAATTCACCCAAGCTTATGAGGCCTACTCTGCAAATAAAGGGCAATGACAGACTGTTTTTCGCAGGTCAGATAACAGGGGTTGAAGGTTATGTTGAATCCGCCTCTTCGGGTCTGGTGGCAGGAATAAATGCCGCAAGGGTCATTAAGGGAATGGAACCTCTGGTATTCCCGGACACTACGGCTCATGGAGCTTTGTGCCGCTATATTACTGATAACACGATAAAGAACTTTCAGCCTATGAATGTCAGTTTCGGCATATTTCCACAGCCGGAATACAAGATAAGGAATAAAAAGGAAAAGGGCGGCTACTATGCAGAGAGGGCGCTCAGGGATTTAGAAAAATTTACCCAGTCAGGGCTCTAGTGGTTGCAATATAAAAAAGCTTATGCTATATTAAATTTGATGAGTTTTTAGACTTTTATGAATATTAAAACGTTTGTGACAAAATAAAAGCATATAATATTAAATAAATATTATAAAAATATTTGTAAAAGAATTTGGTTACGAGTTACGAGTTGCGAGTTGCGAGTAATGGGGAATGGCTTCGAAGAATTAACCCGGAGCGCGTAACGCGAAACCCGAAACGCGCGACGGTTATTATCTGGAGGATTAATATGTTTCACGGTACAACTATTGTAGCAGTCAAAAGAGATGGAAAGGGAGCCATTGCCGGTGACGGTCAGGTTACTCTGAGCCAGAGTACTATTATAAAGGCAACTGCCAGGAAGGTAAGGCGGCTGTTTGGAGGTAAGGTGATAGTCGGTTTTGCAGGATCAGTTTCTGATGCCTTTACCTTATCTGAGAGATTGGAAGAAAAACTGGAACAGCACAGCGGCAATCTTAAAAGGGCTGCTGTTGAACTGGCGAAGGAATGGAGAAGCGATAAAGTATTGAGAAATCTTGAGGCGATGCTTATAGCCCTTGATAATGATTCACTTCTTGTTATTTCGGGAAGTGGAGAGGTAATAGAACCGGATGACGGGGTAATTGCAATTGGCTCAGGAGGTAATTATGCTCTGGCAGCAGCAAAGGCATTGACTCAAAACACCGGGATGGAACCCAATGAGGTTGTTCAAAAGTCTTTGGAAATAGCTGCTTCCATATGTGTTTTCACAAATAATAACATCGTTGTTGAGGAATTATAACCCTTCCAGGCATAGCCTGTCAGCAGTTAAGCGATGCTTAACTGACTGGTTAAATGAAGGTATGTTTTAATAAATTAAAACTAGGAGGATGCTATGAACGAGTTAACTCCAAAGCAGATTGTTACAGAGTTGGATAAATATATAATAGGACAGGAGAAAGCCAAGAAATCCGTAGCAGTTGCACTGAGGGACAGATATAGGAGGAATCTTCTTGATGATGAAATGAGAGCAGAGGTTACTCCTAAGAATATATTGATGATAGGCCCTACAGGTGTAGGTAAAACTGAGATAGCCAGAAGGATGGCCAAGCTTGTGAACGCGCCCTTTATAAAAGTTGAAGCTACTAAGTTTACAGAGGTCGGTTATGTTGGAAGGGATGTAGAGTCAATAATAAGAGATCTGGTGGAATTCTCTGTCAGAATGGTCAAGGCGGAGAAAATTTCGCAGGTTAATGAAAAAGCATTTGAAGCTGCAGCAGAAAAAGTCTCGGAAATTCTTATACCTTCTGCACAAAAAAACAATATGCCGAAGAATCCTTTAGAAATGATTTTCAATTATGGCGGCGGCAGCAGCAGGGATAAGGAAGATGATGATGCAGAGAAGCAAAGAGAAGATGATCTGGCAACCAACCGTTATTATATTAAGAAAAAGGTTATTAGCGGCGAGTTGGACAGCCAGATAGTAGAGATTGAGATCGAAGATTCGTCAGGGCACAACATCGAAATGATGTCAGGACTTGGTATAGATCAGATGAGTATAAACCTCCAGGACATGTTCGGAGGGATACTTCCCAAAAAAACAAAGCGCAGAAAAGTAACTGTGAAGGAAGCCTTGAGGCTGCTGACGCAGCAGGAGGCTCAAAAGCTTATTGACATGGATGATGTCATTGAAGAAGCAGTTAAAAAGGCGGAAGAGCGTGGAATAATATTTATTGATGAAATTGACAAAATAGCTGGTAAAGGATACGGCGGCGGACCGGATGTGTCCAGGGAAGGTGTACAGAGGGACATACTTCCGATAGTGGAAGGCAGTACGGTAATAACAAAATATGGGCCTGTGAAGACAGATTATATGCTGTTCATAGCTGCCGGCGCATTCCATGTTGCGAAGGTATCGGACCTGATACCCGAGCTGCAGGGAAGGTTCCCTGTCAGAGTGGAATTATCCAGCCTGAGCAAGGAGAATTTCAAAGAAATCCTGACCAAGCCCAATAATGCTCTCATAAAGCAGTACAAGGCCCTTCTTAAAACAGAAGGAATAAATATAACCTTTGAGGAGGAAGCCATTGGTGAGCTGGCTTCTATTGCAGCATTCATGAACGAACAATATGAAAATATTGGTGCAAGAAGGCTATACACAGTGATGGAAAGCCTTTTTGAAGATATTTCCTTTGAAGCTCCGGATATGGAGGGTAACGAATTAGTGATTTCAAAAGACTACGTGCATAAGGCATTAATGTATGACATTAAAGGGAAAGATGTCAGCAAGTATATTATTTAATAAGGAGGAAACATATGAGCTCTACACTTTTAGAAAAGATGAGGAAAGTAAATAAGGTGCTACAGACATCGGATACACAATCCGTGTCATTTCATGATCTGAGTAAGATATTAAGCGAGGTATTGAATGCTAATGTTTACATATTGAGCAGGAAAGGGAGAATTCTCGGATATGCATTGGGAACTGTGCAGGAATGCGATTTTCTTATAAATGACCTTCTGGCAGACAAAAGATTTCCGGAGGATTATAACAAGGGCTTGCTCGGATATCATGAGACAAGGGCAAACATAATAAATAAAGAGAATGTATGTGTGATTGACAACAGGGAGAAGTGCCAGATGGGTACGAAATATTCAACTATTGTTCCGGTCAACGGCAGCGGTGAAAGACTTGGCACAGTGATACTCGGTAAATATAACGAGGAATTCACGGAGGAAGACCTTGTACTGGCTGAGTATGGCGCAACAGTAGTAGGGCTGGAAATACTAAGATCCAAACATGACGAAATAGAAGAAGAGGCAAGGAAGAAAGCGGTAGTGCAGATGGCTATAGGTACACTGTCTTATTCTGAGCTTGAAGCTGTGGAACATATATTCAAAGAGCTTGAAGGTAATGAAGGACTGCTGATAGCCAGCAAAATTGCTGACAAAGTGGGCATAACTAGGTCAGTAATAGTTAATGCATTAAGAAAGTTTGAAAGTGCAGGAGTCATTGAATCCAGGTCCCTTGGCATGAAGGGTACACATATCAGGATATTGAATGAAAAGCTGCTGGAAGAGCTCAAGAAGGTCAGATAACAGTATAATAGAAGGGTTGGTTAAGCTGATTGTTTAACTAATCCTTTTTTATGTACGATAATATATAATAGATACGAGATACGAGATACGAGATACGAGATACGAGATACGAGATACGAGATACGAGATACGGGGCTACGGGGCTACGGGGTTTCGGGGTTTTGTTTGTGATGAATAGTACTTTGGAAATCTGCGAAAAATGGCAAAAAGTTTTTTGCATATTCATGTATTAATTGGGGAGGTAACAAAGGAAATGTGAGATTAGTGTCGAATAGTTAACTGGTATAAGTTTTTATAGAGACCAAATATTTTAGTGTCGGCGATAAAGAGGAGGTCCTGGTGATGATAGATAGGATAAGCAATAAGACCTTGATCCTTGAGAAGGCTTTAGATGCAGCATGGATGCGGAATGAAACCATATCAAACAATATTGCGAATGTCAATACTCCAGGGTACAAGAAGTCCTATGTCAGGTTTGAGGAGCTTTTGAGTGACGCTGCAAAATTTCAGATATCCGGTATAAAAAAAGATGAAAGATTTCTGCCCATAGGGAAGGATGCGAGAATGGCAGCAACTCCCGAAGTCATTCAGGAGAGCTTCACCTCGATGCGCAGGGATGGAAATAATGTTGATATCGATGTTGAAATGGCTGAGCTGGCAAAAAACACTATAAAGTATAACGCTTTGATAGCTCAGATGTCGAAGGAATTCAGCAAAATAAAGATGGTAATTAACGGGAGGTAAGAATAATGGCATTTTTGAACTCAATTAATATCAGTGCTTCCGGTTTGACTGCAGAAAAACTCAGAATGGATGTAATATCAAAAAATATTGCTAATGTGAATACAACCAGAACAGAAGACGGAACACCCTATAGAAGGCAGGTCGTGGTCTTTCAGGAAGGGGACAAGCACATGTCCTTCAGTGATTACCTGAATGATGCCAGCAGAAGCCTTATTGGCTCCGGAGTCAAAGTCGTGGGAATATCAGAAGATAAGACCCCCTTCAAATCAGTATATGATCCGGGTCATCCTGATGCTGATGAAAAGGGCTATGTTAAAATGCCCAATGTAGACGTTATGACGGAAATGGTGAACATGATAACCGCAAGCAGAGCATATGAAGCAAATGTTACTGCGATAAACTCTGCAAAAAGTATGGCACTTAAGGCTCTGGAAATAGGAAGAGGATAATGGCACAGGCAGATACAAATTGGAGGATAGCTTATGAAAATAGATTTTCCGGGTCAACAGATTAATCTCAATTCTAAAGTAAACAACTCAACGTCCAAAAGCGATGGAGTTTCCTTTTCGGATTTCCTGAACAATGCTATTTCTGATGTGAACAAGCTTCAGCTGGAATCAGAAAGATTGAATGAAGCATTTGCAGCGGGGCTGAATGATAACATACATCAGGTGACGATAGCTGCGGAAAAGGCGGATATTGCTTTACAGTTTACAGTCCAGCTAAGGAACAAAATCCTGGAAGCATATCAGGAAATAATGAGAATGCCTGTTTAGGGATGAAATAAGGCTGTTTAATATTATACTATAGGGATTTCATGAGGTGATCGGATGGGCGAATTTCTTAACAAAACTAAAAATAGTATCAACGAGTTCTGGGGTGGTCTGGAAAAGGGCCAAAGGATAAGGATAATAATTGCTGCCGCATTGTCTTTGGTATTGATTACCGGATTTGTATTATATGCAAACCGTCCACAGCTTGAAATTTTGTATTCAAATTTGAGTCAGGCTGATGCGGGAATGATATACTCAAGACTTGAAGAAATGAATGTAGGTGCAAGGATAGAAGGCACTACGATATATGTTCCGAAGGACCAGGTTGATGAACTGAGAGCCCAGCTGGCGGTCGAAGGTCTTTTAGGTGAGGACTCTACATATCCGGAGGAAACCCAGGCTTCCTTTTATGAGACCAGCGAGGACAAGAACCAGCGGTATCTGATAGCCAAACAGAATAAGCTTAAGAAAGGCTTAAAGGCTATAAAGGGCGTTGATTATGTTGATGTGAATCTTTACATACCCGAGGATCAGACTTTCATCATAGATCAGAGCAGCAATGAATCCACCGCTTCATTGATAATAAAGATGAAGCCGGGTTTTCCGCCCCTTGACAGGAACCAGGTCAACGGAATAGTGCAGTATGTGTCAAAGAGTGTGAAAGGACTGCAGCCCGATAAAGTATCGATAATAGATGAGAATGGAAGATCACTGGTACCGGATGCCGGTACACCTAATGCTGTGATATCGACACAGATGGAGATGCAGGAAGCAGTGAAAGACAAGATTGAGAAAAGTATCACCAAATTCCTTGAAGCTCCCTTCGGAATGAATAATGTAAAGGTAACAGCCGCTGTAAAACTGGATTTCAACAGCTCCACAAAGGATATAACTACTTATACTGCTCCTGATGAAGAAAAGAATGCAGGTATTGTACGGAATATGCAGGATATAAAGAAGGAATGGGTGGATGCTGGCCAGGGAGGTGTTCCGGGTACAGACACCAATACCGATATAAATCAGTATGCCGAGGTGGATGCGTCAAAGGCTCAGTACAGCGAGGCCAGTACTGTTGTAAACTATGAGATCAATGAGATTAAAGAAAACATTGTGAAGGAAATTGGAAATATCCAGTCACTGTCCGTATCAGTGCTTATTAATGAGAACGGGCTTAAAGAGGAGGCGCTGGCTGATACGGAAGAGCTTGCTCTTAAAGTAAGGGATCTGGTCAAATACTCCATCCAGGGCTTTAATGCAGAGACTCTGACACAGGATAATAATATAAACGTCGCACTTATGAAATTTGATACAACACTGGAGGACGGAATAAGGAATGCTCAGGCAGAAGAAGCAAGAATGAGGTCAAGAGAGCTTATGGTGATGATAGGGACAGGAATAGGTGCAGTGCTGGTATTTGGAGCTGCAATGTTCTTCCTGCTCCGGAAGAGATCCGGAGGCTCCGGGAATGTGGAGTACACCACCGATAACACAGGAAGGACAATACCGGTAAGTATGTTGTCCGGGGACCATGTTGATGAAATTGATATTGAAGATAAGAATGAAGTAAAGAAGAAGATAGAAAAGTTTGTAGGGCTAAAGCCGGAGACAGTTGCTCAGCTCCTGAAAACTTGGTTAAACGAGGATTAGAGGTGGTTAATAATGGCAAGAGGAATGAAAGGGAACCTAAATGGCAGACAAAAATCAGCGGTTCTTTTAATAACCCTTGGACCCGAAAAATCAGCAGCTATATTCAAGCATCTCAGGGAAGAAGATATTGAACAGCTTACCCTGGAAATAGCAAATATGAGGACAGTAACACCAGAGGAAAAGGAAGAGGTACTTAACGAGTTTTATCAGATATGTGTTGCTCAGGAATATATTTCTGAGGGTGGTATTTCATATGCAAAGGATATATTGGAAAGAGCTCTTGGAGGACAGAAAGCACTGGATGTTATAAACAGACTTACTGCTTCACTGCAGGTAAGACCCTTTGATTTTGTCAGAAAAGCGGATCCTGCGCAGATATTGAACTTCATACAGGGCGAGCATCCACAGACCATTGCGCTGATTTTAGCTTATCTGAAGCCCCAGCAGGCTGCCGCCATAATATCATCACTGCCGCAGGACAAGCAGGCGGATGTTGCGAGAAGGGTTGCCATAATGGACAGGACATCTCCTGAAATCATAAAGGAGATTGAAAGGGTCCTTGAAAGGAAGCTTTCTTCCATGGTCACACAGGACTACACCATTGCAGGAGGTCTGACTGCAGTTGTTGACATACTTAACTCGGTGGACAGGGGTACTGAAAAGTTCATAATGGAGACCCTTGAGGTTCAGGATACCGATCTGGCAGAACAAATCAGGAAGAGGATGTTCGTATTCGACGACATTGTTACCCTTGACAACAGATCTATTCAGAGAGTCACAAGAGAGGTTGAAAACAACGATTGGGCACTGGCGCTTAAAAATGCAGGTGAAGAAGTCAGAAAAGCGATTTTCAGCAATATGTCAAAACGTCTGTCGGAAATGATAAAGGAAGATATGGATTATATGGGCCCGGTAAGGCTCAGAGATGTTGAAGAAGCGCAGCAGAAGATAGTGAATGTAATAAGGAAGCTGGAAGATGCAGGGGAAATCGTAATCTCCAGAGGCGGAGGAGATGAAATAATTGTCTAAGATATACAAATCCGATAATATTTCAATAGGTGCTCCAAAGCCTATAGTCAACATTTTCAAGAGTATGATAAAGTCTATGCCGGACGACAAGGAAACAGCTTTACCTGAGGAAAACGACGCCAAAGTGGAGGAAGCTGCAAATAATATAATAGAAGATGCTAAGCAAATGTACCTGAAAATAATCAAAGAAGCAAATTCTGAAGCCAGGGCAGTAGCTGAAGCTGCGGAAAAGGAAGCACAGCTCCTTAGGTCGGAAGCGATGGAAGAAGGTCAGAGACAGGGCTATGAGGCCGGTTACCTTGAAGGAAGAAGGGATGCCCAGTCGGTAATTGATGAAGCTTCTGAGATCAGGGAATTGATTGACAGCAGAAGGGATGAAATCTATAGGGAAGCAGAAGAGGAAATTGTGCAGCTGGTTTTGGATATAGCCAAAAAAGTTATTGGTGATGAACTGACACAAAATAAGGAAGCAATTCTATCCCTGATAAATCAGGCATTACAAAAATGCGCCTTCAAGAAAAAGCTTATCTTAAAAGTATCCCCCCAGGATTCAGATTTGATCATAGAGAATAAAGACAGGATATGCATGATGGCAGAGGGCATATCCGATATTGATATAGTACCGGATTTGTCACTTGCTCAGGGAAGTTGTATTATTGAAACCTCCTCCGGCGAGATCAATTCCGGCATAGATGTCCAGATCAGAGAAATTGAGAAGATATTCACTTATATTCTGAGAAATGAGTGATCTGTTATGAATAATATCAATTTAAAAAAATATAGGGATGCTTTATCAACTAGTGAACTGATAAAGTATACCGGCAGGGTATCGCAGGTTGTTGGGCTTACTATCGAGTCCCATGGACCTGCTGTTAATTTGGGGGAGCTTTGCTACATTTACCCCCTGAAGGGAGATAAACCAATTAAAGCTGAAGTTGTCGGCTTTAAGGACAGCATAGTATGCCTGATGCCCTTCGGCAATATGAACGGAGTAGGCCCCGGAAGCAAAATAGAGGCAACAGGACATAGCCTTTCTGTGGGAGTATCGGACAGTATGCTGGGCAGAATATTTGACGGACTGGGTGAATTGATCGACGGCAAGGGCTGCGTTGACAGCTGTGCATTGTATCCTGTGGAGAATAGTCCTCCTAATCCTCTTACAAGGAGAAAGATAAGCGAAATTCTTCCGGTAGGTGTTAAGGCTATAGATGGGCTGCTTACCATTGGAAAAGGGCAGAGGATCGGTATTTTTGCGGGAAGTGGTGTTGGAAAGAGCACTCTTATGGGGATGATCGCAAGGAACACCAAAGCCGATGTGAATGTTATAGGCCTTATCGGGGAGCGTGGCAGAGAGGTCCGGGAATTTATAGAAAATGACCTTCAGGAGGAAGGGCTCGCCCGCTCAGTGGTGATTGTGGCAACTTCAGACCAGCCTGCCCTTGTCAGATTGAAAGCAGCGCAGCTGGCTACCTCGGTTGCGGAGTATTTCAGGGATCAGGGAAAAGATGTTATGCTTTTGATGGATTCTCTTACTCGTTTTGCAATGGCTCAGAGAGAAGTCGGACTGGCCGTTGGAGAGCCTCCTGTCACAAGAGGCTATACTCCGTCTGTTTTTGCAGTCATGCCAAAGCTTCTGGAAAGATCGGGAACCTCGGATAAGGGTTCGATAACAGGAATGTATACTGTTCTTGTTGATGGTGACGATATGAATGAGCCTGTCACAGATACGGTCAGGGGTATACTTGACGGCCATATAGTATTATCAAGGAATCTGGCCAATAGAAATCATTATCCGGCTATTGAAGTATTGTCAAGTGTCAGCAGGGTCATGCCCAATATAGTTGATGACGGGCATAAAAGCTGTGCAAATGAATTGAAGAACATACTGTCGGTTTATAAGGATGCAGAGGATCTTATAAATATTGGTGCTTATGTCAGGGGAAGCAGCAAAAGCATAGACAGGGCGATAGACAAGATAGACTCAATAAACAGCTTTCTCAGGCAGGATGTTAAAGAAAAGGTGGAAATGGAACAGGTAATAAACACTATGAAAAATATAGTGTCATAGGGAGATTCATATGGCTGCATATAAGTTCAAGCTCCAAAAGCTTCTCGATTACAGAATAAGCATGGAAGAAGAAAAAAAGAATGAGCTTGGTATGGCATCTAAAAGGCTTGAAGAAGAAAAGGATAGGCTTACTTTGCTCAGAGAGAAGCAAAATGAAATAAACAGGACATTTCTTGAAAAAACTTCTCAAGGAATGACAGTAAATGAGCTAAAGTTATTGGCGAGTTATATCGATTATTATAAGAGAGGAATAAAAGCTCAGAAAGTAAAAGTTAAAATGGCTGAGGATTATCTGGCTGCCTGCAGGGATGAGCTTATCAAAGCGACTCAGGAGAAAAAGATGATAGAAAAGCTAAAAGAGATAGATTACGGAGAGTATTTATACGGAGAACAGAAAAAAGAGGAAAAGCTGGTTGATGACCTTGTTTCCTTTAAAGAAAGCAACAATTCATAGGGGGATATGCTTATGACTCAACCGTCAGATAAGGATGCAAAGCAGAGCACTACAAAAAAAACCGTCCCTGTGACTAATACTATGGCAAATGCAAAAGGGGATAAGAAGAAGGAAAGAAAGGGTAACACCTTATTATTGATAGTAATAATACTGATCTTAGCGGTAATAGTGACTTTTGGCGCTATATTCATGTTCAACTTCGCAGGGCTGAAATCAGAAACCGCAAAATGGCTTACAGGAATACCCGTTGTAGGAAAGCTGGTGAAGCCTGTAGTGGAGAACAAAACTCAGGAGCAGCTTGCATGGGAAGAAATAGAACTGGAAAGATCAAAAAATGCAGTGGAACTGAAGGGAATAAATGAAAAGAAGAAAGAACTGGATGTAAGAGAAAAAGAGATAGAAAAAATTGAAAAGGATCTGGCTGCGAAAGAACTGCAGATAAACGACACGCTTCAAAAGCTGAGTGAAAAGCTCACAAGTGTGCAGGAGCAGGTCCTGTATCTTGAAAAGGTGGATAATGCAAAAGCAATGGAAATAATATTGAGCATGGATGACAAAGCCTCAGCAGTACAGATACTGAGAAACATGAAAAAGGAAAAAGCTGCGGCAATACTTGCACTCATGGATCCCCTGCAGGCAGCTCAGCTGCTTGAGGATTTAGCTGAGCTGCCTCCTTCGGCCGGAGCAGCGGAAGCAGCAGAACCATAAGACTGCAAAGCGGCACAGCCGCTTTTGTAATATATACAGCATAAGGAGAGGAGGTGAAACAGTGGCAGTAAATATTGATTTTTCTACTGTACTTAATACAGGCAAGCTAGATAACAAGAGTAAAGCAGCAGATTTCACAGGCAGCCGTGCAAACAAGCCATACAGCTTCCGGGACAGCTTGAAGGAAGCTATAAGAAGCAGGGGTCAGGAAGAAAGAAAACCGGATAACAGCACTATCAGGAAAGAAATGCTGAACAGAGCGGAATCAAAGCTCAAAAGTGTAGAAGAGCCGGATAAAGCTGATAACAAAAAAACTGTATCAGAGGTTGAAGATAAAGAAAAGAAAACCGTAAAAAAGGATACTACACTTGAGGAATTATTAGCTAATATGGAAGAGCTTTCCAATCTGCGGCAGACTGGTGATATGACTTCTGATAAGCAAAATTTGCTGGCAGATATCAAAGAAGCTTTGAAGGAGCTGGAAGCCGCCGTAAAGAGTAATTCAGCCGAAGTCCAGGGAATTCAGACAAAAACAGCAGGGCTTACCGAAATATTGAAAGGTATGCAGAAAGAACTGAATGAAAATGAAAGTACAGAAGGTACTGCTTTTGCAGATCTGGCAAAGCAGCTGGAGACAATAGTCAAAGAGGCTCCGTTACAATATGAAGGAGACTCTGGGAGCAAGACAAATAATGCTTCGGTAAAACCGCTTCCTGTGCAGGAGACAGATAATATTAACACAGCAGATAATAAGCTTACCGAGGGTCATGAAGCTGAAAACGGCATAAAAGTGCAAAGCACGGAAAACAAGGCCGGCACCAGTACTGAAAGCATATCCACAGAGGAAGCACCGGAAAATCAGGGAATAGTAACAAAGACAGAAGCATCTGCCGTAGAAGTGAGTAAGATAAAGAAAGATGGGCAGCCGGCAGCAGAAGAAAATGAAGAAAATTTAAAGGCAGCTCTGGATGGTAAAGCGGAAAAAGTGACTGTAGAAGCAGAAAAGGGCAAGGAAAGCAAAAGGCAGGATGCTGAAGCAGGAACTGAGGAGAAGGCTACTGAAGCGGTTCATAAAACAACTGCCGGGGTAAACAGCAGGGCCTTCACTGAAGAAATGAATGTGATGAACCAGAATCAAACAGCGGCAGACAGTGAAGCAGAGGCAGTGCAGGAGCAGGTACAGGTGCAGGTACCCAGGCAGCAGACAGTGAGCAAGGCAGAAGTGATCAATCAGATCGTAAAAAAAGCAGAAATAGTAATGAGCGATGCACAGCATGAAATGAGGATGCAGCTGGAACCGGAGAACCTTGGAAAGCTTACACTGAAAGTCGCTGTGGAAAGAGGTCTGATTACTGCAAAGTTTGTAGCGGAAAGCTATGAGGTTAAGCAGGTTATTGAGTCAAGCTTCAACGAGCTGAAGGACATGCTTCAGGAAAAGGGCCTGGAGGTCCAGAACTTAAGCGTTTCTGTAGGGCATGACAAAGAAGGATATAATAACAGTAATACTTTCCAGCAATGGAAGGAGACCGTCAGACTGAATGCAAGAAGCATAAGCAGAGGCGGCAGCTACGGAGACCATCAGGAGAGTGAAGGGACACCAAGGATAATCAATCCGTACAGTGTCCATAACGGCAGATTTGACCACAGAGCATAGGAGGTGAAATAATGGCAGTAGATGGAATAAACGGACAGTACAATACCTACCAGGGTGCCAATGCACCGAAGGAGTTCAACAGCAACCTTGACAAGGATGCATTCCTGAAAATACTTGTGACCCAGCTTAAATACCAGGACCCGCTCCAGCCGACACAGGACAACGAATTCATAGGGCAGATGGCGCAGTTCAGCGCACTTGAGCAGGCACAGAACACCAACATGGCTATAAGGATGAACTCAGCAAACAACATGGTGAACAAGCTGGTAATAGCAAAATACAAGGCTGAGGATGCCACCGAGTCGAAGGAAATCGTAGGACTGGTTGAGAAAGTGACGATAAAGAACAACGACATACACCTATCAATAGATTCAAATGGAGAAAAGTACGAGGTCAAGTTTGATGATGTCCTGGAAGTGACTGAGCTTGAGAATTCAGTAGAACAGATATACCTTATGAACCAGAGTATGAGGAGTACTACAGCCTACAATCTGATAGGAAAGACGATAAAGGGTACATATGAGCAGGAAGAGACAGTAGACGGAGTGAAGAGGACAAAGGATGTGGAGATTGAAGGAGTAGTCGAAAAGGTCAGGAAGGATGGAGCGATAATTTACCTTACTGTTAACGGTCACGATGTATATCTGGAGGATGTTACGGAGGTAAAATAGACCTGCAAATGAGGTGAAAAGATGAGCGTAATATACAATAACAAGCCCATAATACCCATAGGCAAGCCGATGCCCTCGACCAAACCCACAGAAAACAGGAACATCAGCAAGGATGCAGGCTTTGACGCTGTTTTTCAGCAGGAGCTTATCAAGCATTCGGGAGTAAAGTTCTCCAAGCATGCGACGGAAAGGCTGCAGACAAGAAATATAAAGCTTTCGGATGAAGATATGAGCAGAATAAACGAAGCAGTGAACAAAGCAGCAGAGAAGGGCGTAAAGGAAACACTTATTATAATGGGTAATTCAGCCTTCATAGCAAATGTGAAGAACAAGCTTATTATCACGGCTGCTACTGAAGACAATCTTAAAAACAATGTATTCACAAATATTGATGGTGCAGTAATAATATAAGCCGGACCTTTTTAAGGAGGCTTAACCTTTCGGAATGACAGAAGAAAGGTGCACAAAAACTTTAAAGGAGGTCACTGATTATGATGAGATCAATGTTTTCCGGTGTATCTGGACTCAGGGCGCATCAGCTCAAGATGGATACGATCGGTAACAACATAGCGAATGTAAATACAGTAGGCTACAAATCACAGAGAGCCACATTCCAGGAGGTATTCAACCAGACCCTGAGAGGCGCCGGCTCTCCACAGGCAGGCAAGGGCGGAACCAATCCGCAGCAGGTAGGTCTTGGTATATCCCTTTCCTCAATAGACACCTTCCATGTAAGAGGTGCGGTACAGAGGACCGACAACCTGACAGACCTGGCAATAAACGGAGACGGCTTCTTCATACTGTCTAACAGCAACGATACCTTGAACAGGACATATACAAGAGCAGGCAACTTCTCCCTTGATGACGACGGAAATTTGGTTGCAGCAAACGGATATAAGGTGCTGGGATATATGGTTGATCCAGACACAGGAGTTATGAAAAGCTCTCTTGAGGGTATTAAGATATCAAAAGCGGAAATGGTTGAGGCAAAGGCTACTACATATGCAAATTTTGAAGGAAATCTGGATCTGGCAATTAAAAGGATTCCAGTCGCTACACTGGCGGATAATTCAGTAACACCGAATATACCCGCATATCCATCATATGATGATACCACTGGTACATTACATCTCGCAACCGAAACCAAATATTGGGAGACAACGACAACGGTATATGACAGCCTGGGAGGGAAGCATAATTACAAATTCACCTTTATTAGAGGCTTAACAGATGATGGAGCAACCAATGGTGCGGAAAATGATTGGGGCGTTATAATTCAGGATCAGGACACAAAAGCGTACTTTACTGAAGATGGCGAACCCTCAGATACTGGAGCTACCTTGGCAGATTTAGTTATACCAATAAAATTCAATGAAGACGGTACGCTTGATACAACTACTTCGGGTTTTGTGAATTCTGTTACACTATCCACAGAAGGAAATTCTATAACTGAAGACTTAAATGTAAAGATAGATTTCAAGAAGCTGACACAGTTTGCCAATGAGTCCAATGCAGCAGTAACAAGCTCCGACGGATACCCCCAGGGTTCCCTTGACACCTTCAGCATAGGACCTACAGGCGAAATCAGCGGCATATTTACAAATGGACAGAGTAAAGTTATCGGACAGCTTGCACTGGCAGCGTTTAAAAACCCTGCAGGTCTGGAAAAGACCGCAGAGAATATGTACCAGGTAACACCGAATTCAGGGGATCCGATAACCTCAATTCCAGGTTCCAGCGGACTGGGTGCAATTAACTCAGGTACCCTGGAAATGTCGAATGTTGACATATCCCGTGAGTTTGCGGATATGATAAGCACCCAGAGAGGCTTCCAGGCAAACTCAAGGATAATAACCACCTCGGATGAGATGCTGCAGGAACTGGTAAACCTCAAGAGATAAATAGACTAACAAAATAATCCCTGGGCTTTCAGCCCAGGGATTAAAAAAATCAAAAATGGAGGTGTTTTTATGATAAAGGTTTCAAGGCTCAACGGAGCAGGCTATTACCTCAATTGCGAGCTGATAGAGACCATAGAGAGTACTCCCGATACTATCATAACCTTGAGGGATGGTAAAAAATTGTTGGTTTCTGAAAGTTCTGAGCAGATAATTGAAAAAATTATCGAATATAAAAAGAGGATTTTTGACCTTTCATCGCTAATTAATAAGGGATAACTTCTAAAGTGAGGTGCGGATAATTGGATTTAGCGTCAGTTTTGGGATTGGTTGGTGGATTATCGGTAATAGCTGTAACTATAATGTTAAGCGGCGATCTGATGGGATATATTGATGCGCCGTCATTACTCTGTACCTTTGGCGGCACAATAGCTATGACCGTCATGGCATTTCCCTTTAAGAAGCTGAAGGAAGGCTTTGGTGCATTAAGGCACGTATTCGTTTACAAGGAAATGGATGCGGAAAATGTAATAAAATCCATAATCGACCTGGCAAATATAGCGAGAAAAGAAGGTCTGCTTGCTTTGGAGGAGGCTGCCCAGCAGCTTAAGGACGACTTTCTTCAGAAAGGGGTTCTTCTGATAGTTGACGGTACCGATCCCGAGCTTGTTAGAAATATTTTGGAAACAGAACTGTCTTTTATTGAAGACAGACACAAAAGCAACCAGGGGGTCTTTGAATATATGGCGTCTATCGGACCGGGCTTTGGTATGCTTGGTACTCTGATAGGACTCATTAACATGCTTGCCAATCTTTCGGACCCGTCTACAGTTGGTCCCAATATGGCGGTTGCCATTATAACTACTTTTTATGGTTCACTTATTCAGAATGTTTTATGTAACCCGGTAATAAACAAGCTTAAGCTTAGAAGCTCACAGGAATCCCTTATGAAGGAAGTAATGCTTGAAGGCATGCTCTCCATTCAAGCCGGTGAGAATCCAAGAATCATTGAAGAAAAGCTTAAAGCCTTTATGTCGCCGAAGCTTAGAAGCATGCTTGATTCGGCAAAAGAACCAAAAGAGGGAGAGGAATAGCTATGGCCAGGAAAAAAGCCCCGGATGAGCCGCCGGCAGGCGCACCTGCATGGATGGCTACATATGGAGATATGGTAACGCTTCTCTTGTGCTTTTTTGTATTATTGTTTTCTTTTGCCACTCTTGATGTACAGAAATTCAAGGCGATTTCACAATCAATGAGTGGAGCCCTTGGAGTCCTGGAATCCGGCGTGACGATGAGCATGGAACCGATGGTTAATTCCTTTCCTGTTGATACCCCCGCAGAAGAAGTGGAAGAGTTCAAAAATCTTTATGAGGATATGAGCGAGTATATAAAGGAAAACAACCTGGAAGCCAGTATAACCTTGCGGTTGGATGAAAGAGGGCTGCTGGTCAGATTTATGGATGATGTACTTTTTGACTCTGGTAAGGCAGATTTGACACCGAAGGCCAGGGAGATTATTAATACAGTTGCTGAGATAATAAAACAGAATGACAGGAATGTCAGGATCGAAGGCCACACAGACAATGTACCGATCAATACCTTTAGATTCCCGTCAAATTGGGAGCTTTCGACGACCAGGGCAGTGAATGTCGTCAAATACCTGATTGAAGAAAACGGTATAGAGGCAAGCAGGCTTTCAGCTTCAGGTTATTCAGATCAGCATCCTGTGGATGATAATAGCACAAAAGAAGGCCGACAAAAAAATAGAAGAGTTGACATGGTAATACTCAGAGAAGAAAAAAATGATGTCAATCCATAGATATGTAAGACAAGGGAGGGAGACGGAATGAAGAAGAATATCATACTTATTGCAATTATTATACTTTTACTTTTGGTAATTGTTTCAGGTATAATAATATATATGCTTTTTAACACCCCAAAGGAAGTCAAGGAAGAACCTATAAAAATCGACAAAGATCTGATGATGGTGGCAATAGGAGAATCCTTTGTAAATAATGTCAAAGAAAGTAAAAAAATCTGTAAGATAACGATGAAAGTCGAATTAAACAAAGAAGTGGCAGAATTGGTTACTTACAGGGAATCTGAAATCAGAGACAAGATAAACGCAATGGTAAGGTCAAAGACCGAGGCGGACCTGGCAGGAAAGGAAGGTCAGGAGAAGCTTCAAAAGGAAATTCTTGCAATGATTCAAAAGATAATAAATTCAAAAGAGGTAAGGAATGTATTCTTTGACGAATTCATAGTGCAGTAGAGAAGGAGGTGGCATAGTGTGTCCGAGGTTCTTTCGCAAAATGAGATAGATGCGCTGTTAAGTGCGTTGAATTCCGGTGAGATAGATGTACATGAAATAAAAGAAGAAAAAGAAGAAAGAAAAGTCAAAGATTATAATTTTAAAATACCGAATAAATTTGCTAAGGACCATACAAGAACTCTGCAAATTCTGCATGAAAATTTTTCAAGACTCCTGCAGACATATCTTTCGGGTTATTTGAGAGCCTTGGTGCAGATAGAAGTAATTTCTGTCGATCAGCTTACATACAACGAGTTCACAAATTCAATGCCTAATCCGTCGGTGCTTGGTATTGTAGACTTTTCTCCCCTTAGCGGATCGATAATAGTTGAAATGACTCCACCGATTTCCTTTGCCATGATTGAGAGAGTTCTTGGTGGTACAGGACATGCCTTTGAAAGAGCAAGAGGCTTTACAGAAATTGAACTAAGTCTTATTGAAAAAATCATGGGACAGATCATCAGCTTTTTCAGAGATCCATGGAAAAATGTCATAGAGCTGAAGCCAAGACTCAAGAAAATAGAAACAAATCCGCAGTTTGCGCAGATAATGTCACCCAACGAGACAGTTGCGCTGATAACCCTTAATACTAAAGTTGGAAATATTGAAGGAATGATACACATTTGTATACCACACCTGGTTATTGAACCTGTTATACCAAAGCTCAGCACAAAGTTCTGGTTTTCAGGCATAAACAAGGAAATAACCGGCAGTGACCTGAAGATAATAGAAAAGAAGATACAAAGCACACTGCTCCCGGTAAGGGTGGTGCTCGGGGGGAATGATCTCACGATAAGAGACTTCCTGGGACTTAATATCGGAGATGTAATACCTATCAATACTGCAGTGAATGAGGATTTGAAGATTTTCGTGGGTAATTTGCTTAAGTTTCATGGGAAGCCAGGGTTAAAAAAGAATAGAGTAGCAGTAAAAATAACAAGAGTTGAAAAGAAAGGAGATGATTACGATGAGTGAAATGCTGTCACAGGAAGAGATAGACGCCCTTCTTAGGGGAGACAGCGCAGCGGCGCCTCAGGAAAAATCATCTTCAGAAGCTGATCAGAACGATGTACTAACCAGTGAAGAAAAGGATGCTCTTGGTGAGATCGGCAATATAAGCATGGGTACCTCAGCTACAACACTATTTACTCTTCTTAACAACAAGGTAAGTATCACTACTCCTAAGGTATCTGTTGTTACGTGGGAGGAGCTTTCGGGCGAGTATGTCTCCCCGTATGTTGCAGTACAGGTGCATTATAAAGAGGGTTTGCAGGGCTCAAATCTTCTGATCATGAAAGAGGATGACGTCAGGATAATTACTGATCTTATGATGGGAGGTACAGGAGAGAATAATTCCGAGCCAATTAACGATCTGCATCTGAGTGCTATAGGTGAAGCTATGAACCAGATGATCGGTTCCTCATCAACATCATTATCCACCATGTTCAACAAAAGAATAGATATATCGCCTCCACAGGCATTTATACTGTATTTTCAGAATTTCAGCGAGCTTGACCAGTTCAACCCTGATGAAATGGTTGTCAAGATTGCATTCAGGATGGAGGTCGGCAACTTAATAGACAGTGAGATCATGCAGCTTATCCCGATAGATTTTGCCAGAGACCTTGTAAGCAATCTTATGAATAATATGGCAGCTGTTGAAGAACCTGTAGTGAAGGAAAAGCCTGCAGCAGTACCGCAGCAGGTAAAGCCCCAGGCAAGCAGCAGGCCGGAAAGCCAGACTAAACAACCTGCAAAGCCTAATATACTTAGTAACAGGTATGATGAGAAGCATGAGAGTGAGCCTGTAAGAAGAGAGGAACAAAAGGTAGTGAATGTACAGCCTGTTCAGTACCAGACCTTTGAAAGTGAACAGTGGAGTACTGAAAGAGAAAGCATTGAGCTTATTATGGACGTACCTCTTGAAATCACAGTTGAACTGGGCCGCACAAAGAAACTCATAAAGGATATACTTGAATTCGGTCCCGGTACAATACTTGAGCTGGACAAGCTGGCAGGAGAACCGGTAGACATACTGGTAAACGGGAAATATATTGCCAAGGGAGAAGTAGTTGTAATAGACGAAAGCTTCGGAGTGAGAATAACTGATATTGTTAGCGCATCAAAGCGCCTTAGTAAAATTCAATAATTTATTATTATTACATGCGAGGAGGAAGGATTCAAATGGCTAATGGGATATTGATTGTTGATGATGCAGCTTTTATGAGAATGATGATTAAGGATGTGCTTTCGAAAAACGGCTTTGAAATATGCGGAGAGGCTGAAAATGGTGCGAAAGCTATTGAAAAATTCAGGGAGTTCGATCCTGACTTGGTAATAATGGATATTACGATGCCCGAGGTTGACGGTATACAAGCGGTAAAGGAAATTAAAAAAATAAATGGTTCAGCAAAAGTCATAATGTGTTCTGCAATGGGACAGCAGGCAATGGTAATAGAAGCTATACAGGCAGGTGCTAAGGATTTTATAGTAAAGCCCTTCCAGGCTGAAAGAATTATTGAAGCTGTTAAGAAGGTGCTTGGCTAGTGTCAACCTTTTCATTTTTCGCAGCTGCGGCTGCAGTAAGGCAATCAAATGCAAACAGACTGGCGGTGACTGCAGGAAGTACGATATACGGGATCCTTTACTTTTTGTTCATGTCAGCCGTTATATTGGGTGCTGCTTATTATGTTACCAAGTATTTAGCCAGAAAGGGTTTAAATCCGGCAAACAATAAAAATCTCAAGATAATCGAAACAGTTCCTCTAGGGATCGACAAAAGCATTTTGCTTGTTAAGGTCGGAGAGCAGTATCTACTGCTTGGAAGCACACAAAAGAACATAAGCCTGCTTACAGTAATAGAACAGGAAAAGCTAGCAGTTGGAAGTACAAGCGAAGTTTACAGCAATTTGGATGGTGAAAGCATTGAGTCATACATGGACAAGATAACGGATGAAGACATAAAAACAGGTATGAATTCGGTGAAGCATAATTTGAATAAACTAAAATCCATTGTTAGAGGTAACAAGATAGATGTTTGAGAAAAAAAGTATTATTAAAATTGCAATAATAATAGTTCTTATAGTTTCAGCAGGGATCATAAATACTTGGTGCGAACCTCTTCCCATACCAAAGATAGGCCTTGATATAGAGGCGGCGGAAAACCCGCAGGATGTAGCACTAAGTATGCAGATTCTATTTATGCTGACCATATTGTCACTTGCACCGTCACTTTTGATAATGCTTACTTCTTTTACAAGGATCATAATCGTATTGTCCTTTACAAGAAATGCGCTGGGTACGCAGCAAATGCCACCCAACCAGGTGCTCATAGGCCTGGCTTTATTCCTGACCTTCTTTATAATGTCACCGGTAATAACAGAAATCAATGAAACGGCTTTTACACCTTTCACCAATGGAGAAATCAGTCAGGAAGAAGCTATTGAAAAGGCTGCAGAGCCTATCCGCACTTTTATGTTCAAGTATACAAGAGAAAAAGATCTTGCATTGTTCTTAAAGCTGGGGCAGGTAAGTCAGCCTTTGGCCAAGAGCGATATACCAACCTCTACGCTTATACCTGCATTTATTATAAGCGAGCTTAAAACAGCCTTTGAGATTGGTTTTTTCTTATATATACCGTTCTTAATGATAGATATGATAGTGTCCAGTACTCTTATGTCGATGGGTATGATGATGCTGCCGCCTATTATGATATCTATGCCCTTCAAAATACTGCTTTTTGTAATGGTTGACGGCTGGAATCTGATAGTCAGGTCTCTCATTATGGGATTTAAATAAATGAGGTGTTGTCTATGGATCAGGGAGTAGTAATTGATGTAGCACAGGAAGCAATAAAGGTGGTATTGATGATTTCAGCGCCAATACTGGGATTGGGACTTCTCGTCGGCCTTATAGTGAGCATAGTGCAGGCAACTACGCAAATACAGGAGCAGACTTTGTCATTCATACCGAAAATAGTAGCAATTTCTTTAACTATGCTGGTTTTCGGACCTTGGATGATGAACATTATGTATGAATTCACAGTAAGGCTTTTTGAGAATATTCCTAATTATATAAAGTGATTATGGATAGTATTAGTGTTATTTTGGTTGATAAATTTCTAATACTGCTTTTGGTTTTTGTAAGGATGTCTTCACTCTTTGTTATTACTCCGGTATTCGGAAGAAGGGAAATGCCTTCGTATTTAAAGATAGGTCTTGCATTTTTCTGCTCGTACATTCTGGTTCCCATGCTCGGGGATGTCAGTACCGAGTATTCCAACCTGTTAAGCTTTGCTGTTATTGCAGGTAAGGAATTTCTAGTCGGGATCATCATAGGTTATGTGAGCTTTCTTGTATTCTCCGCGCTTTATGTGGCAGGGCAGATAATCGATATGCAAATAGGTTTTGGAATGGTAAATGTTCTGGATCCTACAATGAACACTCAGGTACCAATTACAGGAAACTTGATATATATCCTGACAACTTTGTTTTTCTTGTCTATAGACGGACATCATATATTGTTGTCAGCATTGTATAAAAGCTATAGTGTCTTACCCATAGACGGATTTGCATTTACTGAGGCCATGGTGAACAATATGATATCAGTTTTTACAGATACTTTCGTCCTGGGATTTAAAATAAGCATACCCGTCATAGCAGCAGCCTTACTGGCTGAAGTGGCTCTTGGTATACTTTCCAGGACCGTTCCGCAGATGAACGTATTTGTGGTTGGTATGCCTTTGAAAATAGGAATCGGCCTTCTTACATTATACATCATGATGCCGGTATTCATACAGATAATGACAGTGACCTTTGACAGGATGTACGGCTATATCTACTTGATAATAAGGAGTATGGCTAAAGGATGATGGATTATACTAACTTCAGGATAAACCTACAGCTTTTCGGAGAAAAAACCGAACCTGCCACCCCCAAACGAAGGCAGGAGATGAGGGAGAAAGGTCAGATTCCCAGGAGCAAGGAGCTTGTTACTGCAATAGTGCTGCTGGTTTCCTTCTGGAGTATAAAGCTGCTTTCCTCCTATATATTCAAGGATCTGGTCGCAATGGTAAGGACATTTTTGAGTTTTCCGAAGGATATGGACTCAAGATTTACCAACGAGAACATAATGCGGCTGCTTGTGGAATACATGCTTGTTCTGGCTAAAGTTCTTGCACCGATCCTGCTTATTATTGCACTTGTTATAATAATCGTTAATTATGTACAGGTAGGTTCTGTATTTACTGCCAAGCCCCTGATGCCGAATCTCAACAAGCTGAATCCGGTTGAAGGCTTCAAGAGGTTGTTTTCAAAATCTGCTTTTGTTGAACTGCTGAAATCAATATTTAAAATAGGAATCATAGGATATGTAGTATATGATTATTTAGTCGATAATTATAGGATAGTCCCGGAACTGCTTAATTTGAATGTTGAAAGCACAATGGTATTCATAGGCAATACAGTTGTTAATATTGGAATAAGAGCTGCTGCAGTTCTCCTGATCCTTTCAATCTTTGATTATGGGTTTCAGATATGGGATTTTGAGAAAAGCATCAGAATGTCCAAGCAGGAAATCAAGGATGAGTATAAAATGATTGAAGGTAATCCACAGATAAAGTCCAAGATAAGAGAGAAGCAAAGGCAGCTTTCCCTGAGAAGGATGATGGCTGAAGTCCCCGGCGCAGACGTAATAATTACAAACCCGACCCACTATGCAATAGCTGTGAAATATGATGCAGGAGCCTCTGATGCTCCAGTAGTCATTGCTAAAGGTAAGGACCTTATTGCACAAAAGATAAAGGATACAGCAAAACAGAATAAAGTTCCGATCGTTGAAAACAAGCCGCTTGCTCAGGCTTTATATAAAAGTGTTGATATCGGCGGGAAGGTACCTGTAGAGTTATACAAGGCTGTGGCAGAAGTGCTGGCATATGTATACAGCTTGAGAGAAAAATAGAAGGAGACTTATATATGGGCAGATATGGGGATATAGTAGCTATCGCAATCATGGCTGTAATAATGCTTATAATAATACCATTGCCTACATTTATGGTGGATATACTGCTGACATTGAATATTTCGCTGTCTCTTGTGATATTCCTGTTATCAATGTATATCAAGGAACCGCTGCAGTTTTCCATATTTCCGACAATGCTCCTGATCACAACGCTATATCGTCTGTCATTGAATTTTTCAACAACCAGGCTGATTTTGGGAAAGGGCTATGCCGGAGAAGTCGTAGATGCATTCGGCAACTTTGTAACGGGCAGCAATCCAATAGTCGGATTTATAATGTTTTTGATCCTCATAGTAGTACAGTTTATGGTTATCACAAAGGGTTCTGAGAGAGTTGCAGAGGTATCGGCAAGATTTACTCTTGATGCGATGCCTGGGAAGCAGATGGCTATAGACGCAGATCTGAACTCCGGGTTGATAAATGAACTGGAAGCCAAGGAAAGAAGAAGAAAGATACAGCGTGAAGCTGATTTTTACGGAGCTATGGATGGAGCCAGCAAGTTCGTAAAAGGAGACGCAATAGCAGGTATAATAATTACTGTTATAAACATCACCGGTGGTTTTATCATTGGTATGCTGCAGATGGATCTGGGTTTTGCAGAAGCTCTCTCAAAATTCACCATACTCACTATAGGTGATGGCCTTGTAAGTCAGATTCCCGCACTCTTCATTTCTATAGCTGCAGGTATGGTTGTCACAAGAGCTGCTTCAGAATCAGACCTCGGAAATGATATAATATCGCAGCTGCTTGCAGAGCCAAGAGTATTGTATATAGCAGCGGGAGCTTTGCTTATACTGGCATTTACAGGACTTCCGCCGGCACCGAATATTATCCTCGCCCTATTCCTTTCATTCATGGGATTTACTCTGCAGAGGACAATAAAGAATGCTGAAAAGGATCAGGAAGCCAAGGCTCAGGATATAGAAGTCGAAGAAATAAGAAAGCCGGAAAATGTTATGACACTGCTTCAGGTTGATCCTATAGAACTGGAATTCGGCTATGGAATCATACCTCTGGCAGATGCATCACAGGGTGGAGATCTGCTGGACAGGGTCGTGATGATAAGAAGGCAGTGTGCACTTGACCTTGGAATGATAGTACCTGTAATAAGGCTCAGGGATAATATACAGCTGAAGCCCAATGAATATATAATAAAAATTAAAGGTATTGAAATTGCCAGTGGGGAACTAATGTTCGATAACTTTCTTGCAATGGACCCGGGTACTGCAGATGGTGAGCTGGAAGGTATAAAAACCACTGAACCGGCCTTTGGACTACCTGCGGTCTGGATTAATGAGAGCCAGAAGGAGAGGGCCGAAATGATGGGTTACACTGTAGTGGATCCGCCCTCTATCATAGCTACTCATCTTACGGAAATAATAAAGAATCATGCATTTGAGCTGCTTGGAAGACAGGATGTGCAAAAACTCGTTGATAATATCAGGGACAGCTATCCTGCACTGGTAGATGAAGTAATACCTAAGATGCTTGGTATAGGAGATGTTCAGAAGGTTCTGGCCAATCTGCTTAAAGAAGGGGTATCCATAAGAGATATGGTCACAATTATAGAGACGCTTGCAGATTATGCCCCCATGACAAAAGACAGTGACATGCTTACCGAATATGTAAGGCAGTCAATGAAAAGAAATATTACAAAACGTTTTATCTTTGACAGACAGGCAAAAGTTATAACACTGGATGCAGGACTTGAGCAGATCATTATGGATTCAGTGCAGCAGACGGAATATGGTTCTTATCTGAATCTGGAACCCAATGCCGCGCAGCGGATAATCAGCAATCTGTTAAAAGAGGTGCAGAAGCTGGCTTCCATTGGAGAACAGCCTATAATACTGGCATCTCCCGTAGTCAGGCTCTATTTCAAAAGGATGACAGAACAAGTTGCTCCAGGTCTTGTAGTATTGTCTTATAATGAGTTGGATCCATCAGTAGAAGTACAATCAGTAGGGGTGGTGAGTATATAGTGAAAGTAAAAAGATACGTAGGAGAAACAGCTCAGGAGGCGCTTCAAAAAGTAAAGTCCGACCTGGGAAGAGATGCAATAATACTTAATACAAGGAAAATCAGGAAAAAGGGTCTGGTTGGATTTTTTGCAAAGCCTCTTATTGAAGTTGTCGCAACAATAGACAGTGACATTCCCTCAGTAGGAAGTTCCAATAAACTGCAGGATATAAAACCTTCCGCGCAATATGTTAAGAATGAATACAACAATACGGCAAATAATTTTATAAAAGAGCTTAATGAGAACATGCAGATACATAAGAATGCAGCAAAGGATAGCGCAAAGCAGCAGAACCGCAGCGATGATAAAGAGCTTATCCAGCAGGATTTTATGGAGCTCAAGAACATGCTCAGCAAGGTTTATGATGCTGTAAAAGTTGATTATGAGAATGTCAAGCTGTCCGATATTGTAAAGAAGTATCTGAAGATATTGGAGGAATGTGACGTTGACAAGGTAATTGTAAATGAAATAAAGGAGAAGCTTATTGAGATCCTGGACGCTGAGAAACAGCAAAGTGACGCAATTGTAAGGAATACCGTCTACAATATACTGAGCAAGTATATGAAGGAACCTGAACCGTTTACCTTCACAAAGGACAAGAAGGTCATAATCGTCATTGGACCTACAGGCGTTGGAAAGACAACCACCATAGCCAAGCTTGCGGCAAACATGGTGCTTGCAGAAAAGAAGAAGGTAGGGCTTATTACCTCAGATACCTATAGAATAGCAGCTGTCGAACAGCTAAAGACTTACAGCGAGATAATCGGGGTACCCGTATCTATAATATATACGCCCGGTGAGATACTTAATGCTATAGAAAGCTACAGTGATAAGGATATGATACTTGTTGATACTGCAGGAAGAAGTCATAAGGACAAGTATCAGCTTATGGAGCTTAAGACACTGATCAAATCAAGCATTGATTATGAAGTATATCTGGTTATGAGCGCTACGACAAAATTCTCGGATTGTATAGAAATAATAAAAAGCTATAGCTTCCTTGATGATTATAAACTGCTTTTTACCAAGCTGGATGAAACTTCAACCTATGGTGTTATTCTTAATGTTGCTTACATTACAAAAAAGCCTATTTCATATATTACTACCGGACAAAGTGTGCCCGATGATATTGAAATTGCTGATAACGGCAAAATAATAAACTGTTTGTTGGGAGATAAACTATATGAAAGATCAAGCTGAAAGATTAAGAGAAATCATAAGCAGCATTAAGAATTATAAGGAAGAAGAAAAGAATACAGGCAGTTTGACAGATAAGCCGGGATCAAGAGTAATAGCAATAACAAGCGGAAAAGGCGGCGTAGGCAAGACCAATTTCACCGTAAATCTTGGCATTAAATTTTCACAGATGGGCAAGAGAGTGGTAATAATTGATGCTGACCTGGGTCTGGCAAATGTTGATGTAGTTATGGGCAAGATGTCCAAGTACAATCTGTCGGATGTTATAAACAGCAACAAGGACATACTTGAAATACTTGAGGAAGGCCCTGATGGAGTCAAATTTGTTTCCGGAGGCTCGGGAGTACAGGAGCTTGTAAAGCTTAACAAAACGCAGCTGGTGGATCTTCTGATGAAGTTGGGAAAGCTTGATGAGGAGGCAGATGTAATATTAATAGATACTGGGGCAGGACTTTCGGAAAATGTCATAAGCTTCGTGCATGCGGCCAGGGAAGTCATATTAGTGACTACTCCTGAGCCTACATCAATAACGGATGCATATGCTCTCATAAAAACCATTACCCACAAGGATAAAACAAAAACTATAAAAGTTGTGGTAAATAAAGCTGACAATGCGGCTGAAGCCTTTAATATATTGGATAAGTTGAATGTTGTGACACAGAAGTTCCTTGGTATCAAGCTCCATAAGCTTGGCTATATACTGAACGACGCCAGTGTAATAAAAGCAGTGAAGATACAGCAGCCTTTTATTGTAAGCTTCAGCAGAAGCGAGGCTTCAAAGAATCTGAATGACATAGCTTTGACGCTTATGGATAATAAAGAATTGACTTCAAGCTCAGTATCCGGAATAAAAATGTTCATTAACAAGCTGACCAGCTTATTCAATTAAGCAATACCCATTATCCGGTTTTATTTAAATGAATATCAAAGTTCCGCCTGCTCATAAGGAGAATGTTATGTTGAATTTGAATAGATATTTTAAAGTTTCTGAGAAAATACAAATGGACTATATGGATAAAAGAGGACATTTAATAGGATTCACAAGCCAGGTGGTGGAAGTTCATGGCAATGAGTTTATAGATGTACTGATACCGATACATAAGAACGAGGATGTATACCTGGAGAAGGAAACGATCGTAAAGCTTATTGTGCAAAGAGAAGGAGCAGTTTATGAGTTCAGGGCAGTACTATCTGAAAAGCTTTTTGGGAGGATCCCTTTATTAAGGTTCAAAATACTCTCCGAGATAAACAAAATACAGAGGAGAGATTTTTACAGGCTTAAGCTGATGAGAGAGACAGACGCCAGGGTTGTATTGAATATCAAGGAGAGGAAATATGGAGAAAAGTTCAAATGCACCCTTCATGACATCAGTGCCGGAGGGTTGTTATTCAGTTCAAACAAGCAGCTTGAGGAAAAGGATCTGCTTGAATTCACACTCGATCTGAACGGCAAGAAGCTTATTGTATTTGGGATAATAATCCGGCGGTCTTTAGCAGTTAATTCCAGAATGCACTATATTTATGGGGTCAAATATGATAGAATGAGTGAGTTTGAGAGAAATGAGATAAACAAGTTTATTTTTGAAGAACAGCGAAGGTTGATAAAAAAGGGGTTAATTTAAATGTTCACCAATGTTGATAAAAAAGTGAGAGTACTGATTGTTGATGATTCAGCATTTATGAGAAAAATAATATCTGACATGCTTAAAAGTGATCCGGATATTGAAGTGGCTGACATAGCAAGAAACGGCAGGGACGGTCTGGAAAAGGCAATAGCATTGAAGCCTGATATTATAACACTGGATGTTGAGATGCCGGTTATGAATGGTCTGGAGACTCTTGCGGAGCTAATGAAGCTTAAGCCTTCTCCAAAGGTAATAATGTTGTCCAGCCTGACCTATGAAGGCGGTGAAGCAACATTAAGAGCCCTTGAGCTTGGCGCTCTGGATTTTGTTGCAAAGCCAACCACCTCAATTATTAATTTTAATGCTGAAAATATAAAGGATGAGCTTATACAAAAAATAAAATATATCGGAAGGTCAGGAATGACTTCTTCCCCTCAGATACAAACGTTAAAGAAAATACCCTCAATAAAGAAAAAAACTGCCTTGAGCAGCAGCCCGGGTGGAAATCTGAAACACATAATTGCAATAGGCACCTCTACAGGAGGTCCGAGAGCATTGCAGGAGGTACTGCCAAAGCTGCCTCAGAATATTCCTGCATCGGTGCTTGTTGTGCAGCACATGCCTCCGGGCTTCACAAAATCACTTGCCGACAGATTGAACAATTTATCACAGATAAATGTCAAGGAAGCTGAGGAAGGCGATGTACTGAAGCAAGGATGGGCTTATATCGCTCCAGGCGATTTTCATATGGTAATAAATAGAAGTATGAATGATGAATATAGAATATCAATCAATAAAGAATCTCCAGTAACTGGACACAGGCCGTCAGTAAATGTTATGATGAAATCAGTAGCAGAATCGGGACATAAAAACATAATAGCCGTTATGCTGACAGGAATGGGAAGTGACGGAAGTGACGGCATACTGAAAATAAAAAATACCGGCGGGAAAACCATAGCTCAGGATGAGAGTACCTGTATAGTTTACGGAATGCCGAAATCAGCTGTAAAAATTGGTGCTATCGATACTATAGCTCCTTTAAGCAATATAACAACAGAAATATTAAAAAATATGGGGGTGTAAACTATGGACATGAATCAATATCTGGAAATATTCATTGAAGAATCGCAGGAGCATTTGCAGGGACTAAATCAGAGCTTGCTGGGCCTTGAAACAAATCCTAAGGATATGAAGATACTTAATGAAATATTCAGAGTGGCACATACCTTAAAGGGCATGGCGGGTACGATGGGTTATACCGGAATCACCAGCCTCACCCACCAGATGGAGAATGTACTGGATGCAATCAGAAACGGTAAGGTGGAAGTAAATACAGCAATTGTAGATATACTTTTCGAGTGTCTTGATTATCTTGATAACTCCATAAGTGCAATAGCCAATACAGGACAGGAAAGCAGCAATAAAGCGGATGCCATTATTGCAAGTCTTAACGGAGTGCTGCTTAAGAAGCCGGCTGCAGAAGCTAAACGGCCTGATAATACTGAAGTCAATAAGAATGAAACAATGAAGCTTAACCAATACGAGGAAAACATTGTGAGAAAGGCCGGACAGCAAGGCATGTCGGCTTATGAAGTAAGGGTAATGCTTGTTAACGACTGCATGTTGAAGTCTGCAAGGGCTTTCATAGTATTCCAGACTGCTGAGAGATACGGGGAGATATTTAAAGCAGTACCCAAGGTTGAGGATATAGAAGACGAGAAGTTCGACAATGAGTTTACAATTGCTATAATTACCAAAGAGCATGAAGCCTTGATAAAGAAAGAACTGGAGTCAATATCGGAAATAGTTGAGGCAAGATTTACGAAGATTGAAGTATCACCGGAAGAAGAAAACACAAATACTGTTAATGCAGAGCAAGAACTGCAGGAAAATGAAGCATTAGCACCGGCTAACGAAGAAAAGGAAAATAGTGAGGAATCCCAGGGCAAGAAAGCCAAAATGGGCAAAACAGTAAGGGTTGATATTGACAGATTGGACAACCTTATGAACCTTGTAAGCGAGCTTATTATAATAAAAACCAGACTTGAAGGTGTAGGCAATGATTCAAAGAATCAGGATATGACTGAAGCAGTTGAATACCTGGAAAGGATTACTACAAGTCTCCATGATGCAGTTATGAAAGTAAGGATGGTGCCGATAGAAAGAGTATTCAACAGGTTCCCGAGAATGGTAAGAGACCTTTCCAAGGATCTTTCGAAGGATATAACACTCAATATGTCAGGGGAAGAGACGGAGCTGGACAGGACAGTTATTGATGAAATCGGCGATCCTCTCATTCATTTGATAAGAAATGCCATAGACCATGGAATTGAAGTAAAGGAAGAGCGGGTTAAGAACAACAAGCCTGTAAACGGCACAGTTCATCTCAGAGCTTACCAGGATGGGAACAGTGTAGTTATAGAAGTGGAAGATGACGGAAAAGGCATAGATGTAGAAAAGGTTAAGAAAAAGGCAATTGAGAAAGGCATTATATCTCAGGCTGATGCGAATGAACTGGATGAGAAAAATGCAATTGAGCTGCTTTTCAAGCCTGGCTTCAGTACTGCAGATAAGGTTTCCGACCTTTCTGGAAGAGGAGTAGGCCTTGATGTTGTGAAGACAAAGATTGAGTCGTTGAACGGAATAGTGGAAGTTGAGAATTCAAAAGGAAAAGGAAGCAAGTTTATTATAAGGCTGCCGTTGACTCTTGCTATAATACAGGCACTGCTGGTCACGATAGGTGATGAGAAATATGCAATACCGCTTAATGTTATAAGGGATATAAACACCATAAACGCATCAACGATAAGAAATGTACATGGTCAGGATGTAGTACTCAACAGAAACAGCGTGCTTCCGATAGTAAGGCTTGGAAGGATGCTGGAGGTAAGAAATGTTGCAAGTGATGGAGCAGAAGAGCTTACAGCGGTAGTTGTGAAAAAGGGTGAGAAAAATGCGGCCTTCATAGTGGACAGCCTGATCGGACAGCAGGAAATAGTAATAAAAACCCTTGGAAAGTTCCTGTCAGGTATTAAGTTTATAGCAGGCGCGACCATTCTCGGAGATGGACAGGTAGCCCTAATCGTAGACACTAATTCTTTAATATAGGGAGGTGCTGATAATGGAAACAGCAGAATATACAAAGCAATTCGTCATATTCAGACTTGAGAATGAGGAATACGGAATTGATATCCTTAGAGTCAAAGAGATAAAAGAAATGATGCGTATGACAAGGGTTCCAAAGGCAGCTCATTTTGTACGTGGAGTTATAAATCTGAGAGGAGAAATAATTCCTGTTATCGACCTCCGTAAAAAGTTCAACCTGCCGGAGGGGGAAGAGAACAGCAGCACCAGAATCATAATTGTCTCAGTTGATGATATCACGGTCGGACTTGTTGTGGATACCTCATCAGAGGTAATAGAGATAAGCAATAAAGCAATAGAAGATGCGCCGGAGGTCACTGGAAGTGTGGATCAGGGGTTTATTTACGGTATAGGCAAGGTAGGAGAAAGGTTGATTATATTACTGGATATAGTGAAAATAGTCACTATATAAATCGCGCTAAGAGCTTATCGAATAGTTGCGATTTATAGCATCAATGAAAACGTTTCGCACTATTGAATTATTATCTGATAGGTTTAGTGCGAAACATATGATTCTGCGGTTTAATAAGCGTTAAAAAGGATGTGATGTAATGGGAATATCATTAGATGACTTGAACAGCCTTCAAATTGATGTCATGAGGGAAATAGGGAATATTGGAGCGGGTAATGCAGCAACAGCTTTATCCAAAATGATATCAAAAAGAATTGATATGGACGTTCCCAAGGTAAATATCCTGGAATTCAGAAATGTGGCTGAACTGGTAGGCGGGCCTGAAGTTGAGGTAATAGGTATATATTTTAAAGTAACAGGTGACATAGACGGAAGCATAATGTTTCTGATGGAGAAAAAGTCAGCAAAAATGCTGACAAACTTGCTGATGAGTAAAATAGATGAGGGAGAATCCCTGGATGATATGGACTTTTCCGCTTTACAGGAAGTAGGAAATATACTTTCAGGTTCTTATCTGTCTTCTTTATCAGCCTTAACCGGCTTGAAGCTTGTCGTATCAGTACCTTCTCTTGCGATGGACATGGCAGGTGCAATACTTAGCGTACCGGTAATACTATTTGGACAGGTTGGAGATAAAGTCATGCTTATTGAAACAGACTTCATTGAAGGCACAAATCATGTAAAGGGCAACTTTTTCTTAATACCTGATGAGGATTCTTTTGAAATTTTGTTAAAGAGCTTGGGAGTAGTATAGAATGACGGATTTGATTAAAGTTGGAATGGCTGATATGAATACGACAAACTGTCCTGGAGTGTTGACTACACTTGGACTAGGCTCCTGTGTAGGAATCTGCTTATATGACACTTCAACTAAAATTTCCGGTATGGTTCATATTATGCTGCCAAGCAGTGCACAAATAAAGAATAACAGTAATCTGGCAAAATTCGCAGATACAGGTATAGCAAAGCTGATTGAGGATATGGTAAGAATGGGCGCGAAACGCAGTAAGCTTGTAAGCAAGATAGCAGGCGGCTCACAGATGTTCAACTTTAACGATGCCAGTGACATTATGAGGATTGGTACCAGAAATGTCACAGCTACTAAAGAGACGCTGAAGCAGCTCAATATACCACTGGTAGCAGAAGATACGGGAGGAAATTACGGACGTACTATTGAATTATATTCAGAAACTGGTATATTATTAATAAAAACAATTGGTTATGGAATGAAACAGATCTGATAATTCATTAGTGCTGAATGGAGTTTTCTGAAATGAAGATTATTGATAATATGCCAATAATAATTATTGTTACAGCGCTAATGGCAAATATCGCAATAGGGATAAAAAACGGTATAGGTTTTTCTGCGCTTATGATAAGATGCATAATTGTAACAATAGTTTTTGGAGTGTTTGGATACATGTTAACAGAAACAGTCAAAAAAGCAATAGAATGCAGCAATCTGAGCAAACTCACAAACAAAAAGGGTGCAGCCTCTGTAACGGCAGATGGCAACAACCTGAATGAGAGTAAAACGACCTTGGATATTAAAGTACCTCCTCTGGACGATAAAGAATTAATGGACATGGATAGTGACAGCGATAATGGATTTGTTGAAGTAAACCCTGTTCGCATGAGGAATTACGGACAAAGTGAACAGGATTAGCATTACATACTAAACGGAGGTATAACATGGAATTGACAAACCTTTGGGAGACATATTCCAGAACAAAGGCAGCAGCGATTCGTGAGGAGCTTATACTTAAATATATATATCTTGTTAAGTTTGTGGCTGGCAGACTTTACGCCAGTTACGGGAATAACGTGGAGTATGACGATCTTGTAAGCTACGGTATTTTCGGTCTCATCGATGCAATTGACAAGTATGATTTTGCCAGAGGGGTGAAATTTGACACTTATGCACAGCTGAGGATCAGAGGGGCTATAATAGATCAACTTAGAGAGATAGATTGGCTGCCCCGTTCAGTGAGACAAAAATCAAAGGAACTGGAAAAAGCATATTTTGAAGTTGAGAACAAGCTGGGCAGACCTGCTACTGATGAAGAAATGGCAGAGAGTTTTGGAATGTCGGTGGAGGATTTTCAGAAGAAAATACAGAATATTACGACATATTCAATAGTATCGCTGGATGATTTACTCGAACAGAAAAGAGAAGTGACCAGCAGC
>DASPLL010000073.1:0-4003 GCA_035627615.1 Clostridia bacterium | reverse complement strand
GGCATTTTTTGCACTGTGTACCCTCACATCACCTTTTAGAATGCATCTATCTTCAATGATTATTTTTGTCAATATTCTTCCTCCCATTGTAACATCTTGCTGCGCTGTCAACTCCCTAATATCCCATGGGAATCAACGGTGTACCTATCCAGATATAGGTTTTATCGTCGTAGGAGCTGTATCTAATGGCAAGCTGAACATTCACTCTGGCCTGTTCGGACATAACATAGCCGCCTACATTGGTGCTGAAGGCAGATATGCTTTTCAATTCATCATCTTCAATACCTTCCACCTTTTTTGCATTTATAGACTGCAGTGCAATTCTGGACTTCTTTTCCATTTCCTTCTCCTCCAGCCGGCCTTCATAAGTACCTATAATGCAGCTGCTGAAGTTAATAGAGCTTTCATCCAACTGTACAGCATTAATTATATTTTGTCTTTCATTTATTAAATCCTTACAATCTTTGCCCATGGACACATCAATAACAATATAAGTCTCCCCGCCGGCTTCCTGTTTTACTGATTCTATTGCTATATTGCAGGCCTTATCACCACTGGAACCATACAATACTATCTTATTTATCTGATCATCACTCTCTATATTTTTCTCTACTGTTGTCCTGTCAAGGTTTATACGGCTTACTATTCTGCCCATTTCAGCTTCAACCTGCGTTATAGAAAGAAACTTGCTGTTGAGCTTTGTCCAGCAGCTTATCGTAGTTTCCAGCACATCTGCCCCGGTACTCTTAAAGGAAGTTATAAGCGCTTCCTCTTCCGTATAAACTTTGGCTGGATATGCCGCCGCATCGAAGCTTCCTGAAGTGAGCAGTGCACAGACAAGCAGCAGTAAAATTCTTTTCCTCATATTGATTCCTCCCATTCTTTTAAATTATTGCCTCATGAGAGGATTTATATTCAGTTTGGAAGGAATGAAAAAATGGCGGCAATTGTTTTGCCGCCATTTTTTCAATTGGCATGTTATATGCTTTTAAACATCCATAACCCTAAGATCTTTTGATATAATAAGTTCTGCTTCAGTAGCAGCCACTATTTCCTCAACTGTTGTCTCTGGCGCTAATTCAGTCAGAAGCAAGCCTTCCGGTGTTACTTTAATGACTCCCATATCGGTAACAATAAGGTCAACCTCTCCTTTAGCCGTCAGAGGGAGATTACACTTCTTCAGTATCTTGGGACTTCCCTTGGCTGTATGCTCCATAGCTATTATAACCTGCTTTGCCCCTGCAACCAGGTCCATAGCGCCGCCCATTCCGGGAACCATTTTACCGGGAATCATCCAATTGGCCAGATTTCCCTCCTGATCCACCTGAAGAGCGCCAAGAACAGTTACATCAAGGTGTCCGCCCCTTATTACAGTAAAAGACATGGCACTGTCGAAAAATGCGCCTCCGGGTACAACGCTTGAGGGCTGTCCTCCTGCATTCACTATATCAGGATCTTCATTTCCCGGCTCAGGTGTCGGTCCCAACCCTACATAGCCGTTTTCAGATTGAAGCAGTATATCAATTCCCTCCGGGATGTAATTAGCAACTAAGGTTGGCATTCCAATACCCAAATTGACCAAGTCTCCATCCTTCAGTTCTTTAGCAACTCTCTTGACTATGACTTCTCTTTTTCTATCCTTATCCTGGATCACTTGATTCACTCCTTTACATTGTTATTACATCCACAAATACTGATGGTGTCATTACATCAGAGGCCTCCAGCTCTCCCACTTCCACTAATTTCTCAGCTTCGACTATAACTATGTCAGCTGCTGTTGCAATTATCGGGTTAAAATTCCTTGTGGCCTTGCTGTAATATACATTCCCTTTTTTATCTACAATACTGCCTCTTAGAAGGGCCACATCCGCCTTCAGGGGTAGTTCCAGCAGATATTCCTTTCCGTCAACAGTTATTTTCTGCTTGCCTTCTTCTACCACCGTACCAACACCTGTATGTGTCAATATTCCACCAAGTCCCGCTCCTGCAGCCCTTATCCTCTCTGCAAGAGTTCCCTGAGGCACCAGTTCCACTATAAGCTCTCCAGCATTCATCTGCCTTCCTGTCTCCGGATTAGTTCCTACATGGGATACTATTGCCTTGCTTAATATCCTGTTTACAACCCACTTGCCGACTCCCTTGTCTGTAAAAGCCGTATCATTGCAGATAAGTGTAAGGTTCTTAATGCCTTTAGCAATAACAGCATCAACGAGTTTTTCAGGAGTACCTGCGCCCATAAATCCTCCGACAGCAACAGTCATGCCGTCCTTTATGCAGGCAACTGCTTCATCAATTGTCTTTATTTTGTTCACAACTCCACCTCCAAAATGTTAATGATCAAACGTGATTTCCCATATTTTAACGCATGAATATTGTGCATACTTTGTTAATAAATAAGCAAGTAATATGCCAACTGCAACACAAATCAACACCCGTATTCAAACGTCCGTTTATCAATAAGTTCTCTCATCAGGTCATAAGGAATAGTTCCAGTTATAGCCTAAATTTCGGCATTGAATGCACTTCATCCCCTGCACTTATAGTATACCTCGAGGTAAAGAATCAGAAAGAAGCAGACAATTCAAGGCAGTATCCAAATGCTGCCGATTATTCGGCATAAGATCCGGTTATAACTAACAGTGCGGCTCAAAATCCACAGGCCTGACCTTCGTCACTCCAAAATGGAACAGCAGGCTGTCAATTATTCTGGCCGACGCATGACCATCACCGTATGGATTCACCGCATTGGCCATTTTAAGATACTCTTTTTCATCGGTGAGCAAGGTCTCTGCAAGCTCAAGGATGTCCTTCTCGTTTACCCCTGCCAGCTTCAGGGTTCCGAATTCAATAGCCTCAGGTCTTTCTGTTTCTGTCCGGAGCACCAGCACCGGTTTGCCAAGGGAGGGAGCCTCCTCCTGAAGACCTCCCGAGTCTGTGAGAACCATATAGCATCTATCCATAAGGTTGTGCGCTTCATCTACATCCAGGGGATCGAGAAGATGCACCCTCGGGATGTTGTCCAAAATGCCGAAAGCAATCTCTCTGACCGCAGGATTCTTGTGTACGGCATATACTATTTCAACATCCTCATATTTTTCTGCTATTACCATTAACGCCCTGCAGATGTTCTCCAGGGGCTCACCCAGGTTCTCCCGCCTGTGGGCTGTCACCATTATAACTCTTTTACCATTATAATCGAGCTCCATCAATTCTTCAGAATTGAATCTAAAATCTTTTTTTACCGTAGTCTTTAATGCATCTATGGCAGTATTGCCTGTTATGTATATACTGTCTCCTCCGACACCTTCCCTCAGAAGGTTCGCCTTTGAAGTGGATGTAGGTGAGAAGTGTATATCGGCCATTGCTCCGGTAAGCTTCCTGTTCATCTCCTCCGGGTAAGGGGAGTATTTATTGAAGGTCCTGAGGCCTGCTTCCACATGACCGATCTGAACCTTATTGTAAAAGGCTGCCAGGGAGCCTACAAAGGTTGTTGTTGTATCCCCGTGCACCAGTATGATATCAGGCTGCAGCTCCTTTATCACCTTTTCAAGCCCTGTAAGCGCATTTATCGTTATATCTGAAAGAGTCTGCCTGTCCTTCATTATGTCCAGGTCAAAATCAGGCTTTATATCGAATATCTCCAGAACCTGGTCAAGCATATCCCTGTGCTGTGCTGTCACACATACGTAAGAATCAAAACGGCTGTCCGCCTTCAGCGCTTTCACAAGGGGTGCCATCTTAACCGCCTCAGGCCTTGTCCCGAATATTGACAAAACTTTTATCAAAATCTCAACTCCTTAAATATAAATATAGGTGAGAATATAACTACACTTACTCTCACCTGCTATTTTGCATATTATATGAAGGATGCGAGATACGAGATTCGAGATGCGAGAAAAGCTTTGGTATTTCTTACGGGTCCAGGTTCCCTTTTTTCCGATACCCTTAAGGAATACCAAGACCTCCTCGTATCCCGCATCTCGAATCTCGTATCTGTAGAAGA
>DASPLL010000072.1:0-116411 GCA_035627615.1 Clostridia bacterium | reverse complement strand
GATCCGAAAGAAAGCTTCTTTGCAAAAGGCGCCGGTTTCAGGGCTGTACTTGGCGGCGTATTAATAGGAATACTTACCCTGGCAGCCTTCTACTTCGGCTTGACAGAACACGGCTTTAGCCTGGGCTCGAAGGACATACCTGAAGATGTGCTGACATATGCCAGAACAATGGCATTTGTTGTACTTGCTGCATCGCAGCTGTTCTATTCTCTGACAATGAGAAGCTCGACCAAATCGCTGTTTAGTGTGGGATTGTTCTCTAATATGTACCTGATAGGCGCAATAATCGTTGGACTCATACTGCAGCTTGGAGTAATATCAGTGCCTTTCCTGGCAAGCGCCTTCAAAGTTCAAATGCTTTCGGCCGGAGACTGGATGCTGGTTATACTATTTGCCCTGGTGCCCTTTGTAATAAATGAAATAGTCAAGCTGTTTATGAGAGTAAAGGGAAACAATAAAGAGGCTTAAAAAGCCTCTTTAATTCCAATATAACCGTGATATTATCTTATTGCCCTGAATACTCCGATAACCTTGCCAAGTATTGACAGGTCCTTGACTATTATAGGCATCAGGTAAGGATTCTCTGGCTGCAGTCTAAAATAATCCTTTTCCTTGTAAAAGGTCTTGACAGTGGCCTCATCATTTAGCAATGCCACAACAATATCTCCGTTTTTAGCAACGGACTGCTGCCTTACAATAACATAATCACCATCGAATATGCCGGCATTGATCATGCTGTCGCCTTTGACTATCAGCATAAATGCATCCTGATTTCCAACAAAGTCAACCGGAACAGGAAAGGAGTCCTCTATATTCTCTTCAGCCAGAATGGGAAGACCGGCAGTGACTTTACCGACGATAGGCAGGTCGACCATTTCCTTTGTTGTAACTACAGAACTGCTGCCATCAAGAACTTCAATGGCACGGGGCTTTGTAGGATCTCTTCGTATGTAACCTTTTCTCTCCAGCCTTTCCAGATGCCCATGGACAGTGGAGGTGGACTTCAGTCTGACTGCATCACAAATCTCCCTGACGGAAGGGGGATAACCTTTTTTATTTATCTCCTTCTTAATAAAACTCAACACTTCCAGCTGCTTTTTACTTAACTCATCAATATTCATATTAACACTCCATTTTCTCTGATATGGATAATATAAGCACTTAATCAAAGTAATTATAACATAACGATATTTAAATTTCAAACATACGTTCGTAATTTTATAAAACAAGTTTTGCTTCCATGAACGGATAATGCAGTGAAATACATTGATATTGCACACTTATAATCATATTCATAAAATAAAAAATATATCTTGACACAGCACATATGTTCGTATAAAATGGTAATAAGAACAAATGTTCGTATTGGAGGTAATTATATGAAAAGATATATTATAAAGAGCAAAATAAGATTTCTGATTTCGGTCAGTATAATTATGATCATTGCAGTGTCCTCGGTGTTTACGCTGGCAGTCAGCGCAAAGGGAAGCAGTGAAGCAGCATTAACGGCTGAATATGTAGAAGAGGGTGATACTATCTGGAGTCTGTCTACGAATTATGCCGGAGATATGGATATAAGGGAATACATATCAAAGGTTATGGATATTAATGATTTACAAAGTGCAAATATAAAGCCGGGAGATCTGCTGTACTTCCCGGTATACAATTAAAACGGGGCTTATAAAGCCCCGTTTTTTACGATTTTATTACCAGATCCTCTATGTCCTTCCTTGCTATCGCCATTTTAATATTCTTGGTTATTATCTGCATCTTTTCCATTATAGTTATCAGTGGCTGATATGCATTACCTATGGCAATTGTCTTGTCCTCCTCCACAACCTCGCTTACATCGTCAATTATAAGCTCGTACTTTACCAGTTTTATTTCAAAACCGTTGTGGCTTGTTTCCAAAACGCAGTAAGCCTTTGCGCGTTCAATGCCTTTATCTGTTCCGCTGAATACCAATAAATCATCTTCTATGCACTCAAAATGAAAATCAGGCAGTTTCCCAGGTTCATCTTCAACATAATCAGATATTACATCTTTCAGGCTAAGCTCATCTATAATTATTCCATACTCTGATACACCGGCAGAGATATTCTCTGCACACTGCATCAACCTGTTAACATTCTGATACAGCCACTTTTCCTTATCGATCCTTTTTCCGAACACCATTGTTCTTGGCACGATTTGAAATTTCTGATCCTTATGAAAAGCTAGTACTGAGAAGCCATCATACCTGCTGTCGGGTTTCATGCCGTATTTTTCATACTCAGGAGGTTCATATTCATCATTCAGAATAAAATCGATATAAATTGATGAGTCGAAATTTCCGATCGTAACCTTGTCGGCACTTATATATTTTATAAAAAGCTTATTCATGATTTCGTGGCTTATATCCAGATCCTTGATTTCTCCGTTATCATTTCTGCCTTTAATCACAGACTTGGTATTAATCTTATTGTTTCTTTCCACCATATCCATAGAGCTGTTCAAGAGGAGGGAGGGATAATGATTAACATAGTGGTCTATGGTTTTTGTCTTCAGCTTGATTATACTATCATATAGATAGAACGCTTTTTTATCGATCAGTTTTTTAAAAATAACATCCCACTGTATGACGATTTTATTGTCTCTATTAACAAGCGGTATACCGTTTATTGCATCCATGATACTATAAAGTATTTCCTTGACCTTACCTTTTTCCAGATACTCATTAGTCCTTGACAATATCTGATAGGCGATGAGGAGTATGTATACCAGAGTAGTTACAAGCCAGGGGGTAGTTACCTCCAGATTGAAAATTTCTGCAAAAATAAATTCAACAAGCAAAACCAGAATATAAACTGCGAACATAAATATATTAGTTGTTATGCTGAACAATATAACACCACCTTTTAGTAATAATAGAAACAGTTCATATATAATTTATCGGAATATATGTTTTTTTCTTTAACATCTGTTTATCTATATTGCTTATATTACTGTAATTCTAATATAATAGATATAGTGAAAAATTGATCATTAGCACGAAACATATTGTTGTGATATATAATTTATAAAACGGAGGCTATGACATGGCTTATAAAAAAGAGTGTGTTCTGATGGAGAGAGAATGTATTGACTGTGGTGAATGCAACATATGCGACCTTAATCCGGAAAAGATTTGTGACAATTGCTGTGTATGTATTGATAGAGCTGCTGACTATATGGGGATAGAAATAGACGAGATAATAGAAGATGAAAATACCCCAATAGCCGAAGAGGATCTGGAAGATTGGAAGTATGAAGAAGATTATATTGTAGATTATGAGAATGAAGAAAACGAAGATTAACATAAAATATTATATGTTAATCTTCAGACATTTTATTTCTTTTCTTCGGATAGAGGATTTGATTTTGCCGCATTTCTAAGTATTTCTTCATCAAGGTGTGTGTAAATCTGCGTAGTGGAAATATTCTCATGGCCGAGAATCTGCTGCAGAGATCTGATATCCACTTTTCCGTACTTGTACATCAGGGTGGCCGCTGTATGCCTCAACTTATGAGGGGTGTACTTTTCCGTATCCAGGTTGGAAATACCTATATACTTTTTAACAAGATACTGCACAGACCTTTTGCTTATCCTGTGCTTCCTTTCGCTTAGAAATAGTGCATTCTTATCCTTGACATCATCGGCCGGACGAATCTTCAGGTAATTGTTTATGGCTTCGATGCAGGCATTATTGAGGTAAACCGTCCTTTCCTTGTTGCCCTTGCCGATGACGGTAAGTATATCGTTGCTTATTTTGTTTATATCAATGCCGACCAGCTCGGAAAGACGCAGCCCGCAGTTCAGGAACAGAGTTATTATTGCATAATCCCTTTCTTTATTTTCACCTTCAATAGAGGACAGCAGCAGTCTGCTCTCATCCAGGGTGAGGTACACAGGATGCCTTGAGTTTATTTTTGGTGATTCCAATTCTATACTTGGATTTTCCTCTATCATTTTCATTTTATGAAGGTACTTGAAGAAGGATCTCAGGCAAGCGACCTTTCTTGCCCTGGCATAATTCTTGTTATCTCTCTGGTTAGCGGCAAAAGAGAGGAAGGAGTAGAAGTCAGCAAGACTTACATTACTTATAATATAGGTATCGATATCATCAATCGGAATTTCATCGATTTCCGTATCGGCTGCTACATAACCGCGTTTGATTTTTATAAATTTGAAAAAGAGAGCAAGATCATAGCCATAGGCGGTAATAGTGTTTTTTGATTTACCGCGGATTGTTTCCATGTAGTCAAGGAACTCAATTGCAATGGTCGGCAGTTTATACATACTACAGACCCCCTTTCACACTAAAATTTATCAATATTGCGCGAAATAAACATTTCGCGCAATTAAATATTCGACACGGAAGAGGCAAATTCCTCCTGGAACTGACATTTTTTCTATATTTGTAATAAAATATTTTTTGAGCCATTTCTACCTGTTGAAATTTTATTTTACAAAAATTAATCGCCTATATTCACATATTATATAATCTGGTTCTAAAAATCCACCTCTCTCGTCAAATTTGTGTTTTATTATATTCTGGACAATTAAAGCTCTTCGTTCTTGGGCTATATACTCTTTTCCATCAAAAACCTCATAAAGCATTTGTATTGCCTCTATAAAAAAAATCGCTCTAAAGCGATTTAAACGCGCCGTTTTTCTGCCATTACATTTCAGTTTTCCAGCTTTCAAGCGCGTTTCAATATTATTTGATTAATTGATCATTTATACTGATTTGACTAGAACTTTTATATATTTTTATAATTTGAAACTAAATTTGTTTTCTGGAATCCATAACATAATTTTCATATCATATTTGTAATTTATTTCTGTATACGTTAAATATAAAATTTGCTTTTCGATTATCTTATACAGCTAATAGATAATTATTATCAATTAACTCCTAATAACCTATACTTAACTTCAATAAAATGCTGTGCTACTATATCGAGGGTCTCTCCCTTCACATCCTCATCAAGCAATGGAAGCACCGTTATGATTTTGTTTTCGAATTCACTGTTTATTATATCCATATACTGGTTCTCAACATTTTTCCTTTTTCTCCAGAATTCATTGTCTTTGCAGAATTCTTCCGGAATTGTCCTGTTCACAATTACTCCTGCCACTGGGATCCTGTATTTCTCAAGTACATCTATGGCTTTTTTCGTTTCAAGTATCGGCAGTCTTTCCGGATTCAATACGAATACGAATTCCATATTATTGCTGTCTATCAGTATGCTTCTTGTCTTTTCAAATTTATTCTTCCTTTTTTCCAGCAGAGAAAGCACGAGGTCATTTTCAATCTCATCCTTTTTAGCTTTATCCCCGGAATGTATCATCTTCATAAGTCCAAGAGCATGCCTCCTCTTTTTTATAAGGCTATCCATCCATCCTCCCAGCAGTTCAGGCAAAGACAGTAGTCTCAAGGTATGGCCTGTTGGAGCTGTATCAAAAATTATCCTGTCGTAGCCCGGGCCGTTTTCATTAATTATCTCCATAAGCTTATCGAATATTGCCGCCTCTTCCGAACCTGGAGAGACAATGGCCGCATCTATCTGCCTATATATTTCCTCAATTATTACAGGGCTTATTCCTGTAGTCAGCTGCCCTTTTATCTTATCTATGTACTTTTTACTTTCAAGTGCTGCATCTATTTCAAGGCCGTATAGATTATCATCGATCTGTTTTATATCAGGACCTATGGATATTCCGAAAATATCAGCCAGAGAATGGGCAGGATCAGTTGAAACAACAAGCGTCTTCTCGCCTGTTTTTGCGCAGCATTTGGAAAATGCAGATGAACAGGTGGTTTTTCCTACTCCGCCTTTTCCGCCGAAAAATATAAACTTCTTATTATTATTCATCAGAAACCTCCTATCCGAATACATCGTAATCAGCCCATTTTTGCTCCCAGATCTCACTCCTGCGGATCATTCTTCTCTCCCATCCCTGAATATCATCCAGAAGATACGGCAAAAGCTCAATTTCATAATATGATGTGGGCACTGGCAATCCCAGCAGATCACCGAAGCAAAGCAGCATAAAATTATCCTGGGCGTCATAGGCTTCCTTTCTCAAGAAACGGGTGGCCTTATCATTGAGATCAAAAGCGCCTTTCAGGAAAAGTAAAAAGTCTTCCCTGAACTGCTTAAGCATTTCCTTCATATCCATTCAAGACACCTCCTTTTACTAGCTGTACCAAGTTTTGCCTTAAATAAATTATAGCATATATTATTACTGCCTAGAAAAATAATGCAAATATTGTTCGAGTAAATATGCCCTGTATAAATCCATCACATGAATGTCAGCATTACTCTTTGGTGTACAATGTACCAAAATACATTATTAGAAATATATTGATAATGAATTTGCATGGAGGTGGTTTTTTTGTATCCAAATTATTATACCTGCACAAAGTATCCTCACTGTCCGGTGCTGCAGAGTGAATATACAATGCCTGAGGATATAAAGGACTATAGGATTCCTGAGGGAAAAAAGCATGAAATTAAAAAACAGGAAGAAAAAGAAGAGATATATAAAGATGATTTTGTTCCAGGATTTGTTCCAGAACACAATCATGGTTCGGTAGATTATACATCGCTTGAGGATGGACACGTACATCAGTGCCTTGATGTAACTTATCCTCCTACACCTTCAAAGGACGGCACCCATATTCATTATACCGAGGGATATGTACTTTTTGAAGATGGTCATAACCACTACTACAAAGCATGGTCTGGGCCTGCAATACCGGCTGGCGGAGGTATGCATGTCCACTATTACGATTTTTACACGACAGAAGATGATGGCCACAGACATCGCATTAAAGGAGTGGATATACCGGCGCCGGGAGCTATATAGGAAGCTGTAAAATGGTATTCCGATGCTTGCGATCATCTCTTCTGCCGCTATGAATCTAATTCATAATATTTATCAATTCAACCGGTTCAATATGAACAGTTGCCCTGCATTCAATATTTGATTCTATGCTTCTTTCAACCTGTTCGGAAATATCGTGAGCCTTAATCAGAGACATATCATTGTCAACCTGTACATGGAGCGATATTTCCTTGTAGCAGCCATAGTTGTGGACATTAATCTTGTGGATACCTGATACACCGGATATGGATAAAGCTATGGATTCTATGTTCTGCAGCTCCTCCTCCTCCGGTACTTCCCCAATCAGCTTGGAGACAGCCTCTTTCGATATGCTTATGCCTGTATAGAAAATCAATGCTGAAACCAGTAGCCCGAATATTGCATCTACTTTATAGTATCCATACCGGGAGGCGATTATCGCTGCAGCCACAAGCAAGGAAGCTATTCCATCGGTTCTATGGTGCCAGGCATCCGCTATAAGGGCTGTTGCATTGGTCCTGTATCCCAGGTCAATCGAAAACCTGGCCATCCATTCTTTGAATACAGCACCGAGAAGCATTATGAACGCCACTGCATAGCTTCCCTTGACAGCTGTATTTGATATGAGCCGGACATAGGAAGATTTTCCGAACTCAAATCCAACAGCAAGCAGCATTACTGAAATTATAAGTGTTGCTATGAACTCGATCCTGCCATGCCCGTATGGATGCTTTTCATCTGCAGGAGAGTTTGAAAGCTTGAAGCCCAGAAGCACAACGATCGAAGTCAATACATCCGCAGCAGTATGAGCTGCGTCGGCAAGCAGGGAAATACTATTAAGCATCAGGCCCATTACGACCTTGATTGCTGCAAGAACAAGGTTTCCGGCAATACTCACATAGGCTTCAAGATAAGCATATTTGCGTCTCTCCAATGGATTTGTCACCCTTTTATCAGAACCTGTATTCTTTATAAATTTCATAATAAAGTAGTCAGTACTTCTGCTTACTATATTATTCATGTCTCTCCTCCTATAAAGATTGTGCGATTCATTCACCCGATGAAAAAACTTGCAGGACAATATTCTGATAGTCCCACAAGTTCATGCACTTGCTGCTAAATATGTTAGCCCGGCGACGAAAATCCATATCCGCCTGATCATAAGATCACATATTAAATTGATCTTTCTAATGGTATAATATAACATTATGCAGCTCTTGTCAATTGCAAATGATAATATAATATGTGTAATATCAGTGTATGCGCATTGTAATACGTTCTCAATTGATAATGATTTTGCTTATTAATTAGTTTTTTCATAATTCGATCTGCCTTGACAGTTTTATACCATTTGCTATAATTGAATTAGAAAATTATGGAGAAAAAGCTTTAAGTACAATTTCTATTTCATAAATAATGACTTCTGCCTGTATAACAGGCAGAAGTCATTATTACCTACTTCATTAAGAAAAGAGGAAATACATATGCAAAGCCGCATTCAAAGCTGGCCCCGTTTGATCAGTTCCTTTGAGGAGATCCCAAACTGCTTTCAGCGCTCCTTCAATTCAATAATTAACGGAGCAGAACTGTTTCCATATACTGTTTACTTACCTGAATACAGCTGGGATGAGCGAAAAACTAACGAAATGCTTTTATGTCTTACAGACAAAGTGATCTATATTATTGAGGTAAATAATGGAAATACGCAAGTAATCGCTTATCCTTTTGAGGATATTGTACTTTTGAACAGAGGCGCAATGCTTCTTTATTCATGGATCAAGTTTGCTGGTTATGTAAATGGAAGGCTAAAAACTACGACAATAGAGTTTAATACGGTAACAGAGAAGCTTTTTGAAAAGCTTCTGTCAATGATACGTATTCAATATAGCAGTTCAGAATATGCTGCAGGTATAGAGACGGCGGGAGCTTGCCCTGATTTGCAGGAGCTGGATCTTTTATCTGCAATAGACTACAAGTTCATGAACTATGCCAAGAGAAGTGTACTGCCTGATGAGAGAATACTTGAATATTTATTTCAGCCTGCGATGTCAAAAAAGTATTTCCGGTTTTTCAGCAAGCCGTTAAGCAAAGCTCACATGTATATACTGACAGGCAAAGAACTGATCCTCATCGAGGAAGAATATCAGGATATAAAACGTTTCAGGACTAAAAAATATTTAGTCGTATGGAATTATATACCGCTTAATAAAATTAAAAATATAAGTATCGGGGAATATCAAACAGATGTATCTGTGAAAATGAATATTAAACTAATCACAAGGGAATGTATTTCATCAATATACAGCTATACGCAAAAAGATATTTTGAAAAGTCTGGCCGGCAGGATTAACTCTGTTAGGTAGCCAGGCTCTATGCTATTTTAGTAAATAAACCAGTAATCCCCCTGTTATAAATCCAATCATCCCAAGCAATAAAGTGCCCAGGATGTAAATAACTGCAGATTTCCTTTCATCCTCCCTATAAAGGTTGTAGCCTTCATACATAAAGGTTGAAAATGTGGTATATGCACCCAGGTATCCCTCTGCCAAGAGCAAATAGAGGTTTTCCTTCGACAGGTACATGCTGCTTACAATTCCCAACAAAAAGGCACCTGAAATATTAATTAGCAATGTTCCGATTGGAATAATGCCGGTGCATCGCTCCGATATCCATTTACCAAGGGCATACCTGGTGATACCGCCAAGCATGCCGCCCACTCCAACAATAAAGTATTTCATGACCATTACTACGTCTCCTAATATATTTTTAGTTTTTGGAGCTATCCTCCAGCTGCTCTTTTAAAGCAATAATCTTTTTTGCGGATATGTCTCCAAGATATACTGCGGTAAGTCCTGCTGCTACAGATAGTAATAAGTTGACAGCGGATAAAAATATATAACCGCTAAGCAATAAATCGGCCGAATCACGGCATAGTGTTGAAAAGGTTGTGAATGCGCCGATGAATCCTGTTGCCGTTCCTAAACGCAAGTCAGGGTCCAACTCCCATATATCAAATGCAAGTCCTAAGAAAAATGCAAGAATGAAGCAGCCTGTAATGTTTATTATGATAGTTTCCGGACGAAGCGGACTGTTGACATGCAAGAACTGCCAGTTCTTTAGCACATATCTTGCAATAGCCCCCAGAAAGGCTCCAATGCCTATGTATATGTATCTTCGCATTCCATACCTCCATAAATAAAAACACCTGTATTATTAAAATACAGGAGTCATCAGTCACCAGGACAATTAATGGCGAACTCCTTCGCTCAATTTATGTTACCCATTTTATCATTATATTTTATTATTGTCAATGAAGTCTCAGCTGCAGCTGCAGTTGCAGCCGCAACCGCCCTCATTGGCCTTATCCGTATCTCCTATATATTCTATGGCACCTGAAGGGCAAAGCTTCTGACAGCCGCGGCAGTTATCTATACAGCCTTCCGGCTGTACTACTACAGGTCTGTCTCCATCCTTTGCATAAACGCCATGAGAGCATTTATTGAAACAAGCGCCGCATTCCACACATAATTCATAGTTCAGCACAGGATACCATTTTTTCGACATCCTTATTCCCCCTAATACGTTATTTCAGAAGCTTTTTGATCTCCTCAACCGTAGCGATTCTACCCATTACCTTTACCTGCTCATCCACTACAAGAGCGGGAGTTTTCATAACTCCATAAGCAAGTATATCTTTAAAATTTTCAACCTTTTCCACGGCAGCTTCAATACCCAGCTCTTTTACAGCCTCTTTTGCATTAGCCTCCAACTTTTTGCAGTTTGCACATCCAGGTCCTAATACCTTTATAATCATATATGCTTCCTCCTTTTATATTTTAGATTTAAAAACTGATCCTGGCAGCTATTCTTAGAACAGGCCGCCGAAGAGTATACCCGTAAGTGTTGCCATGATTACAACCAAAGTAACATAGGCAATAGTTTTTTTAGGTCCGATAACCTTATTGATAACAAGCATACTTGGCAGTGATAAAGCCGGTCCTGCCAGCAGCAGCGCCAGAGCAGGGCCCTGACCCATACCGGAACCTATAAGCCCCTGCAGGATAGGCACTTCTGTCAGGGTTGCAAAATACATAAATGCACCGGCAACGGATGCAAAGAGATTGGAACCCAGGGAATTGCCCCCGACCAGGCCTTCGACCCATCCGGACGGTATAAGGCCTTCATGTCCAGGTCTGCCCAGAAGAGCTCCGGCAACAAGTACTCCGGCAAAAAGTAAAGGTATGATCTTCTCTGCGAACTTCCAGGTTTCATTAAGCCATTGAATCCTTTCACCCTTATTATACCATGCAAAAACAGCATAGAGCACAACAGCCAAGGATATTCCGGCCAGGATCCATTTCACTCCGTGTATAGCAGCCCAGGCGCCTGTTGTGTTTATAGGCTTTGCCCAATTGGCAAATACCAGAAAGGTAACCATGCTGAAGAAAAAAACCATAGTCTTCCATAATGGTCTATCGTTGACCTCATGAGCTTCAAACATTGAGCTGTCCTTTTCATTTCTGGCTTTTTCTTCTTTGATAAACAGCAAGTGCATCAGGTAACCAATGACAACACTGAAGACCACTGCTCCCACGGCTCTGGCAATGCCGATCTTTACTCCCAGCACCCTGGCTGTAATGATAATCGCCAATACATTTATAGCCGGTCCGGAGTACAGAAAAGCAGTAGCCGGTCCTAAGCCTGCACCACGCATATAAATGCCGGCGAACAACGGCAATATTGTACACGAACACACTGCCAGAATTGCTCCGGAAACGGAAGCGACCGAATAAGCAACCCACTTCTTGGCATTGGGTCCAAAATACTTGATGACTGAATCCTGTGATACAAAAACAGAAACTGCCCCTGCTATGAAAAAAGCCGGAACAAGACACAGCAGAACGTGTTCCCTTGCGTACTCATGCAGCATTGCCAGTGCTTCCACCAATGCTCCCTGCAGTCTTGAGCTTTCAACAGGCAGATAGTAGGCAATCAAAAATACGGAAATAAGCGCCAATAACTTTTTCCATATATCCTTCACAAAAAGACCTCCATTCTTTAATTAAGCTTTCCAGACAAAGTATAATGACAGGAGAACAAGGATAATGCCGCCAACCCTTTCGATTTTATCATTGTATCGTTCAAGCCATTTCACATTTTTCAGCAAGCCTGTAAAGGTTCCGACAAGAAGGATAGGTATACTTCGTCCAATTGCATATGTAAACATCAACACCATTCCATATAATGCACTTCCCTTTGCTGCTGAATATGCAATCACTGATGCTGTGATCGGAAGTGTACAGGGTGATGCAGTAATTCCGAAGGGTATACCCAGTGCAAATGCACCGAATGCGCCGCTGCCCTTTTTAGGAGTTGGTAGCTTGATGGCAAATCCTTTATTGAAATCAAGGATTTTAAGCATCCATAGCCCCATAACACCGAGAACAGCTGCAACGATATAATTCAAAAGTCTGGTATTCCGCATAATATTGCCGATTGCACCTGCTAACGCTCCCAGCACAGATAGTGTGAAAGCAATACCCAGCACAAAGAAGAAAGAAAGAATGAACCCTTTTAATTTGGAATTGTCACGGTAACCGCTTACATAGCCTACTACAAGAACAATAGTCGGTAAAGTACACGGGCTCAAGCCGCCTAAAAAGCCGGTTGAAAAAATAACTATCAGGGTCGTCAGCATATTTGCGTCCATTTCCAAGCTTATCATCTCTGCACCATCCCATAGATTATTTAATAGACCTTATGTATTTCTACTTTTTATTCAAGACCTCATCAATTGCTTTTTCCATATCTGATGGGTTAAATACTCCTGTCACCACTTTAACAGGCTTTCCTTTGTTATTAAGTAAAAGAACAGAAGGAATATCCGTAACACCATTTCCCTTTGCGATTTCTATTATAGTATTCATTTCACTTTCAATTTGCGTGCCGGTATTTAGAATAAGAACTTCAAGCTCCGGACCATATTTTTCTAATAGCTTTTTTACCTTGGCATCGTATTCTTCAAAGAATACCCGGGTAGTCTCTCAGCAATCTGAATCATAAGAAAAGACTATCATAGCAGTATTGCCTGAATTTACAAGCCTGGTGTACTTACTTTTCAGATCTGATCCAGCATTGGCTTCTGATTGAACTCCCTGTGGCTTTACCATGCTTTTAAATGATATCAGAACGATCAGGATCCCCAAAATACCGAAAATCAGTACAAGCTTCTTTTTACCCATTTATTCACCCCCTTAGCTTACATATACGAAGTGGAAATTTGCGCTGTTCAATTAATCATCAAACTTTTCGTTCATCTCTTTTATGTTTTTCCTTACTAGTTCTTCTACAATACTGATTAATTGAAGAGTATCCTGATTTTTGATGTAATAATTAATACGCATTCCTTCCTTTTTACTATAAACGATCTCTGCCTCCTTAAGAATTCTCAAGTGCTGGGACAAATTCGACTGGCTGAATTCCACATCTTCATTCATCTCACATACGCAGTAAACCTTTTCACTAAGTTTTTTAATGATTTTTAGCCTTATGGGGTGAGCAAGTGCTTTAAAAACATTTACTTCCATGCTATCTATTTCCATACTATTCCTCCGTACAAAATTTTTCAGAGATAGTTGTATAAGCATATTAGAAAGTTCTAATATAATTATGTATCTTTTATTCTGGTATGTCAATATATTATCAAACAAAAACCTCCATAACCGGCTATATATACCAATCAGGGAGGTTGCTGGCAGCTTTTGCATCATGTTTATCGCATTTAGCTACCAACTAAATAAAAATATAGGAAACTCCATTGAACAAATAACCTATTATCAATATTCCGGTAGAGACTATCGTTATAAATATCACCAGAAGCTTAGGCTTCACAACCTTGCTGAGCATAATCATCGATGGAAGTGAAAGTGCGGTTACAGCCATCATGAAGGATAAGACGGTACCTACTCCTACACCCTTTGAAAATAACGCTTCAGCTATCGGAATAGTACCGAATATGTCGGCATACATCGGAATTCCTATTGCAGTTGCCAATACCACTGCAAAGGGATTGTTCACGCCTATGACGTTTTCTACAATACTTTGTGGAATCCAATTATGAATTGCAGCACCTATTCCTACACCAATCAACACATATAACCAGACCCTTTTGATAATATCTCCGACCTGCTGTTTTGAGTATGAAACTCTGTCACTGTGGGTCATTTCAACAGGCTCAATATCTACATTCTCTATTTCCCTGACATAGCCTTCCACATATTCCTCAAGGCCAAGCCTGTCAATTAAAGTACCACCTGCAACTGCCAGTAACAGTCCAACAACAACATAGGCAACTGCGATCTTGATTCCAAAGAATGAGGTTAGTATCAGCATGGAAGCCAGGTCCACAAGGGGTGATGAAATCAGGAATGAAAACGTTACACCAAGAGGCAGTCCGGCTGAGGTAAAACCGATAAATATCGGTATGCTGGAGCAGCTGCAAAAGGGAGTTATAGTACCCAGTAAAGCTCCTAAGATATTACCTTTTATCCCTTTAATACCCCCGAGCAGCTTTTTTGTTTTTTCAGGTGGAAAATAACTTTGAATATATGAGATAATAAATATCAGAAAAGATAGTAGTATGAAAATCTTTATTGTATCGTATATGAAAAAGTGTAAGCTGTTTCCGAGCCTTGTTTCGATCGATAAGCCAAACACCTTCTCAACCAATGCCTTTATAAGCTCATAGAGCCATGTCATTTTCAGGAATTGAGCGTTTATCCAACTGAATATCTGAGATAAAAAGTTCAAAATTGGCACCTTCCTTATTTTGAATTAGCAGTTTTGTTTACATGCATCTAAAAAGTTTTCCCTCGTTTCCAGCTGTGTAAGATCCTTTATTAATACAGGATAATCTTTAATATTAGTTACTATCTCCTTCAAAAAAGTTATGAGCAGCTTATCCTCGCTGTTCAGATAATAGAATATGAACTGCTCCCGTCTTTCATCCTTTACGTAGCCCATATCCCTTAATTTTGCCAGATGTTTGGAAATCTTCGGCTGAGATTCTCTGAGCACACCGCAAAGCTCACAAACGCAAAGCTTTTTATGATAAAGCATGATCAATATTCTTATCCTCGTTTCATCGGACAATACCTTAAAGGTATTTATAAGCTTCTCCACATCATCACTTCCTTTATGATATAAAAATTATTCTAATATGGAAATGCGTATATACGCATATGGGTATATTTATATATTATTGCCATTTGCATAATTTGTCAAGTATTAAAATAAAAAACCCATGGACTGATCTCTATTATCCATGGGCCTGAGAATATGGTCTTTATTATTTTATTGCTTTAATGTACGCTCCTGCATATGCACCGTCCAGTGATTCCAGTGTATCATCAAGCTTAATGTCAAGCAGGTGCTTTTTCTGCTGCAGTATTTCTGTTACAACGTCTTTTGTGTATATATGAACAGGTGTTATTTCAATGTTCTTAAAACCCACCTTTTCAAGAATCGTCTTGTATTGCTCCACGCTAAGCGCACCGGCTATGCAGCCTACCCAGAGCTCAGCGATCCTTCTGATATCCTGCGGAACATCCTTCAGTACAACAATATCTGAGATTGCCAGCCTTCCCCCTGCCTTTAGCACCCTATAAGCCTCAGATAGTGCTTTTTCCTTGTCCTCGGAAAGATTTATGACACAGTTGGAGATTACTGCATCAACCATATTATCCTGCAGAGGGATATCTTCTATATAACCCTTGATGAACTCGACATTTTCAACGCCCATTTCCCTTTTATTCTTATTAGCCAGTTCAAGCATTTCATCCGTCATATCCAACCCGTATATCTTTCCTGTACTTCCCACATATCTGGTAGCCAGAAGCACATCTATGCCGCCGCCGCTTCCAAGATCAAGCACAGTCTCCCCTTCCTTAAGCTGTGCAAGCAGCAGAGGATTTGCACAGCCCAGGGATGCATTGACTGCTTCTATGGGCAAATGACCGAGATCCTCACCTTTATAAATGATTGAATCATTGCTAACGCTGCTGCAGCAGGAGGAACCTCCACAGCAGCTGCTTTTTGACTGTGTATTGACCTTTTTTGCTATTCCTCCATAGTATGCTTTTACTTTTTTCTTAACATCATAACTCATATTTTACTCCTTTCCGCAACACTTATTCTTTTTCATCGCTTCAAGCAGCAATGTCAGGCTATCCAATACCTGATCATGCTTCTCTTCCGGTATGTCCTTCAATATAGACATATAGTACATATTCATATTTGTTCTTACTGTTCTGTATATGTCAAAGCCCTTGTCAGTCAGTTTTATTCTTACATATCGCCTGTCCTGCGGATCAACATTCCTCACTGCAAGCTGCTGATCCACCAGATTATTGATGGTCCTGCTCATGGTGCTGTTGTCAAGCTCCAGCAAATCAGCCAATTCATTCAGAGAAATCTCTTTTACCCTTCCTATTTCAAAAATTGCATTGCATTGACCTAATGTAGTTCCGCAGCAGGATGCTTCTGATTTATCAAGGAAGCTCAAGTTTCTGACCAGCTGTCTTGTAAGCTCACGCAGTTCTTTTATGTATTTGCTTTTATCCAACATTAACCACCTCGCATATTATTGTAACATACAATGCTTGCGATATGCAATAGTTGCAATATACAAATACTAAATTTAATAATAGACTAATATTTATATTAGTCTATTATTAATACTAGTCTATTATTGAGCTTATTCCATTATCTCAAGCTTATACTTGCCATAGCCTTCAATATAAAAGTCCAGAAAATTATCTTTTAGTTCGCTTTCCAGTACGTCTTTTGCTGCATAAACAGTAATGTCATTTACAGCAAAGGCTTCAAAGTGCTCAGTAGCTGCCGGCTTGCCCATCAGTCCAGATGGAGCTTCAAAAGCCGTTCATCAGCCATGTATGGTAATCCTCAAGGTTATATTCATAGAGTCTCCTCTTTGCTTCACATAGTCATACAACCATGAAGATATTGAGGCCTTCCTCATAATTTGACCCCCTTTATGATTTTAAGCTTTTCCAGTTCTGATAATATCGGCAAATTCCTGAGGCAGCCCCATCTCTTCTATTGCCCTTGCGGTCTTCTCATATTCGTATTCGACCTCGTATATTTCAGTTTCTGCGGCAGTACCCTTCAGGTCAATTATCACATAGTTCGCCTTTGGAGCACCAGTTTTGGGTTTGCCTGCACTGCCGGCGTTTACAAGCAGCTTATTGCCGTATTTTCTGTAATATGGCTTGTGAGTGTGACCGCAGACCAGTATGTCTTCTTCCAGGCCGGACATTACCTCTTCAGCCTCAGCGGAATTTTCCCGGAGGTACTCGTTTATCTTCCTTGGGCTGCCATGAACAAATCTGACGGTCTTACCCTCAAAGCTCAATTTAACCTCCATTGGCAAGCTTTTTAAAAACTCCTTGTTGTCTTCTCTTGTTTCGTCAATAGTCCAATTCAGCGATATTCCTGCATTTTCAGCGTCCTTTGGGTCCGGATAGTCACAGCCGCAGACCATAAGCTCTTCTCCGACTGCTTCATCATAGTTTCCCTTGATGGTCAGTATCCTGTTTTCACGGATGGTGTCTATAACCTCATTTGGATAGGTTGCATAGCCTACAAGATCGCCCATGCATACAACCAGATCGGCATTTCTATTATCAATATCCAGGAGTACTTCATTTAAGGAAAATATATTGCTGTGTATATCTGCAATTACTGCTATTCTCATCTTTTTCTCTCATCCTTTTTTGAATTTTTGGCAGTTATAGCTGCCTCCTGCAGTGCTCTCCTGCCAGGTTCCGATATATACCTGCTTTCACCGAACCAATGTCCTGTCTGATTTGCTATACGTACCAGAGCGAGCATTATTGGTACTTCAGTAAGCACTCCTACGACTGTAGCCAGAGCAGCGCCTGATTCAAGGCCGAATAGAGAAATGGCAACCGCCACCGCAAGTTCAAAGAAGTTGCTTGCGCCGATCATACCGGCAGGAGCGGCAATATCATGCGTAAGCTTCCATGCCCTGGACCAACCGTACGCTATAGCGAATATAAGGAAGGTCTGTATGGTTAACGGGACAGCAATAAGTGCAATATGCAGCGGATTATTCAATATTATTTCACCCTGGAATGAGAAAATTATCACCAAAGTAAGCAGCAAACCTATTATCGTTATATTATCGAACTTTTTCAAAAACTCATTTTCAAAATACTTCAGGCCCTTTTTCTTAATAACGGATTTTCTGGTGAAATACCCTGCTGCCAGTGGAATAACTACAAACAATACAACTGACAGGAACAATGTATCATAGGGTACAGTTACGTTACTCACGCCAAGTAAGAAAGCCACTATGGGAGTAAAGGCAATAAGCAGTATCAGATCGTTTACTGCAACCTGCACCAGGGTATAGGCCGGGTCTCCCTTTGTTAAATAACTCCATACAAAAACCATTGCTGTACAGGGAGCTGCACCCAAAAGTACTGCACCGGCAAGGTAATCCTTAGCCAATTCGGCGGGTATCAGGGCTTTAAACACCGTATTAAAGAAAAATGAGGCAATGAGATACATGGTAAAAGGCTTGATAAGCCAATTGGTGACGCAGGTAACAATTAATCCCCTTGGTTTCTTAGTAGCATTTACAATGCTTGAAAAATCAATCTTAAGCATCATGGGGTATATCATAAGCCATATAAGTACAGCTACCGGTATTGATACATGTGCGTATTCAAAATTACTGAGAGTCTCCGGAAATGCAGGAAATACCTGGCCTATGATGACTCCGACCACTATACAGACTGCAACCCACACAGTCAGATATTTGGCGAAAAAATCCAGCCCGCCATTTTGCTTATTCTTTTTTTCTTTTGTCATGTATAAACCTCCAAAATTACAACGTAGAGCAGCTGTTTCCTGCATTTATACTGGCAGGCTAAGCTGCTGTTCTTTAAATTTGATGATGAATAAAATCATTGAACTGATCTCAATTATATTTTTATTTTTTACAGATTAATTAATTGCTCGCCTATAACCTCCTCCGGCAGCCACTTTATTACTGCAAAATTACCCCGGGATATTTCATAGACCTTGTTGATCCATTGCACTTCATTGCTTGCTTTTACTTTCAAAATGGTGTTGGTCGTGTCAGCCGCATAGAAGCTTGAATTGATGACCCACCACTTATTGTGAATGCCTGCTCTGTTCAGATCGGTCAATAGCCGCATGGCTTCATGGACCGGAGTAGCCTCTGCAAGGGTTACTATAATGACCTCCGTATCCTTTTCATTTCTAAGCCTGGGCAAAAGCTTTTTCACAGAATCAGGGATATCACCCTGAGAACGCTGAATCTCCCTGTGATAGCTCTGGGTGGAATCCAGCAGCAGCAGAGTATGACCTGTTGGTGCTGTATCAATTACCACAACTTCGTTTTCCGACTTTTCGACTATCTCCGCAAAAGCCCTGAATACCGCAATTTCCTGTGTACATGGAGACCGCAGGTCCTCTTCGACATAAGCAAGGTCGTCCTCGCTCATTGTTTCTCTTGCCCTGCTCAATACTTCTTCCTTATATCTCTCCAGCTCTTTCTTTTCGTCTATACTGCTTATAGTAATGCCATAGCTTTCATCCAATATAAACTTCAGATGGGCTGCCGGGTCGGTAGTTGTAAGGTGTACCTTCCTGCCCTTCCTGGCCAGGCCTAAAGCTACGGCAGCGGCTATCGTGGTTTTGCCCACACCTCCCTTGCCCATTGCAAATATTACCTTTTTGCCGCTCTTGTATAAGTCCTCAATTACATCTTTTAATCCGGGCATGTTGCCGGCATTGATTGTTTCATTGCTATATCTGATATTGTCATGCTTAAGGAATGCCCTTACATTTTCAATACCTGTCACATTATAAGGTCTCAAGGGTATTTTAAAGGTCTCAACTGCTTTGAGCGCTTCAGGCATAGCTGCTAATACTTTTTGCTGCTTTGCATGAATCGCATCTGAAAGATAGTCATCGTGCTCTTCAAGTATACCGTTGATAATCAATATCTGGTTGTTTACGCCTAAAGCCTGAAGTTCTTTTGATGCTCTTTCAGCCTCCTTGAGAGGCGATGCTTCAGGACGGGCTACAAGTATAAGCGTGGTCTTTTCTTTATCCGACAGGTTCAGGACTGCATTTTTATAAATATCCTTTTTGCTTTCAAGTCCGGAAAGCTGCCCCAGGCACGATGCACCATGGGTGTTCTCACTAATAAAATTACTCCAGGCCGAAGGCAGCTGAAGCATTCTCAAGGTATGCCCCGTCGGCGCCGTATCAAATATTATATGATCGTATTCCGCCGCTGCTTTATCATCGGTTATAAAGCCCGAAAACTCATTAAAAGCCGCAATTTCAACAGTACATGATCCGGAAAGCTGTTCCTCCATGTTTTTCAGAACTGCATCAGGTAATTTGCAGCGGTAGGGGCCTATTACGCTTTCTCTGTACTCAGCTGCTGCCTCCATCGGATCAAAATTTGCAACTGTCAGGTTGGGAATACCTTTTATGGCAACTCCTTTATTATCAAGCTCCATATTGAAAACATCCTGAAGGTTTGATGCGGGATCAGTGCTTATAAGCATGATCTTCCTGCCTTCATCGGCTAAAGCTGCTGCTGTGGCACAGGCTGCAGAGGTTTTACCCACTCCGCCCTTTCCGGTAAAAAACAAATATTTAGTTAATTGTATCTGCTTGATATCAAAAGTTTTATACAAATATCATATACCTCTTTTCTGTTTTAACAACGTCCGCTTTTGCAGCAGCAGCCTCCAGATGCTCTTCTTACTGTAGCTCTCAGAAAATCCTCAGGCAAGCCCATAAGCTTGCAGAACTCCTGATCTGTCGGATAAGCTTTCTTCTTAACTACGATGCCGTCAACCATTGTAACAGGAAGTGCTTCTGCTCCCTCTTCGTTCAAAATTCTGTTTATTTCTTTGTTCTCAATAAATATTTGAGGATTGCCGGAAAGATTATGCCTTTCTATTATTATCCCCTTATTTTTCAGGTTATTAATTACTCCTGAAATTCTCAATAACTCAGGATCTACGGACGGACCGCAAACTCCCGTGCTGCAGCACATAGCCGGCTCGAAGATTATCATTTTTTTCATTTACATACCCTCCATTAATTACATTTACAGTTAGATTTGTTTTTGCATACACAGTCATCAGTATCTGTTATAAGGTTCATCAGGAACAATATTAGTTTGTTACAATTTGAGCTATTCAATGAGTAATAGCTCCATAATCCTTCTTTCCTGTATTCCACAATGCCGCAATCCATCAGTACCTTCATATGGTGCGAAAGTGTAGGCTGTGTAAAATCAAAGTATTCCTGTATATCACAGGCGCATCTTTCGCCGCAGGACAGGATGTCTATTATTTTCAGCCTGCTGGAATCAGAAAGTGCTTTTATTATTTTTGCGTTTTCAGTGTATTCCGTATTCACCTTATCACCTCATATATAGATATATATCTATATATAATATATGATAAGTCCTCCAAAGTGTCAATATTGACCTTAAAAATTTACATAGAATTAACACACATATACGATGCTCTATATATATAAATATTGACAAATTTTATTTTTCTCTTAAGCTTAAGAAAAAATTGTACATCGGTTCAAGCAGCTTGAAGCCATCGGTAATATCCTTTACCAACCCGGAAGAAAACAACCGGCTATCTATTTTCCTGTTGCATACAAAATATATTTCCTTCCTCTGATACCAATCATTCAATTCCTCCGTCAGTTCAGGATTGATTATACGTTTGTACTTATCTCCTTCAATCAAAAAGGTATTCTGCTTTTTATACAGGGAATGAACCTTGTTGAATTCCTTCTTTTTCTCGCCGATCATACTTCTAAGCGTATATAAAGCCTCTTTGGGAATGTTGTAAAACCCCATTCCGTATCTGTAATAATCCGGGAATATTTCAAAGAAATATACCGGTTCTTCCTTCCAGTCCAGATATACTCTTTTAAAGGAAATCCACATATTTGCCCTGTAGGGGCTCTTGTCATTTGAGAATCTCACATCACGGTTGATCCGCGACATTGATTTTCTGGGACTGACTTCAAACAGCGGGTCTATAGACAGCATGTGAGGCCCCAGCTCCAGAACCAGCTGCTGCATCGGAGCAAGCAGATACTCCTTATACCTGTCCCTGTTTTCCTCAAACCACTGTTTGTTATTATTTTCTTTCAAACCTTTCAGATAGTTTACCGTCTCTATGGAAAAACCCTGAAACATGCAGTTCACTCCTTTTTAGTATGATAAAACTCGTATTCAGCATCATATTACATATTATACCATATTTAAGGAGCATGATCACAAAAAATGAGTCCTTATGATAACTCCACACGTTGCCATAAGGACTACTGAATAACATAGCCACGATATCGTAGACATCCCGGCTTTGGTTATTCAAATATCACCACCGGTGTCTTAAATGAGGTATAAGCCCATAAGATGCGGATATCCTCATCCGACACTGCTATACAGCCCTGGGTCCAGTCTGAGTCATTTCCTCCGCCGTGGATTCCAACCTCCCCTCCAAGTGCAGTATCCCATAGAGGTCTTTGCTGCCTCTCTTCCGCCGTTTTTATGAGATCATATTCCTCCGGGCTTATAGAACCATTCTTAAGGCCGATATCTGCATCTTCCGTATTTGGGTAGCTCAGGCCAAGGAATAAAGTGAATTTACTGTTTGCATTTCTTGTACATATGTAATATCTGCCCTCCGGGGTTTTTGAGTCTCCCTCACTGGTTTTGTCCCCTTCAGGGGAGCGGCCAAGTGCTATCCTGAATCTGCCTATAAGCTTGTCGTCACCGTAAAGCTCAAGAACCCTTTGCTTTTTGAAAACCTTGATATATGTATGTACCGGAAAATTGTCCGGTTTATGGAAGAATAAATTATTATCGGGATCTGCCACTGTATTACTGCCTTTATTATTCATTTCCGAACTCACTTCCTTATCTATTGCATCCCAAGACTGCTCAAGGTCTTTATCCTCAGAAATAAACACCGGCATTCCTGATATAAATAAAACAACCAGAAGCGAAACAAGCATTTTCTTCATATACTACACCTCTTCGATAAAATCCTTTATATACTATTATTTTTCGAAGACAGTAAATACTATTCTCTGCTGTTCTATTGCCTTCCGGTAGATATACAGCGTGAAGCCTACACCCTGTATTATCTCGTACAACCTGATATCATAGCGCCTTCTGATTGAATTATCCAAGTATATCGCCTTCTACACTTTCTATAATTGCAGTAAGACTTTCAATATCCTGGTGCTCAATGATTATTTCAGTCCATTCACCTGCTATGCCCTTATATTCCTCCAGCAGATGCTCATAAAGGTCTTTCTGCCTTATATGACTGTCCTTACTTGTTATGATCCGCAGCTTTGTTATTCTTCCAAGCTTTTTTTCTTCAAAAAGCTCACCCAGAGCTTCTGAAATTCTTTTCACCAAAAAAGTATCATGCATCCTTAATTCCTCCATGTCTCTCCATATATTTTACTATCTGTCTATCCATCATATTATGTTATTTATATACATTTATGCCAGCAATACAAATATCATAACTGTATATTCATATAAGCAAAAAATAAAAACCCCTGTTCCGACATTATGCATGTCGTAACAGGAGCGATTCGACGTACTTATCGCTTCAGTTATTCATTATTAATTACATTTTTCTGTGTCTGGCAGCCAGATGCAAATACTATCTACTACATTTGATTATACATTTTTTTTGTTAATCCCACCATCAATTTATTCTTCCAATTCTTCACTATACATCATAAGACCTTCATACTTGAGGTTCAGATCGGCTATTTCGGATTTCAGCTTGTTTTTCAGTGTTTCTACTTCCATCAATGCCTTCTCCATTTCGATTCTGGAGATCTGTTCCATGTCATACCGTATTCCGGCTAACTTTGCATCACTTTCTGCCAGTTGAATCTCCTCCTGCAGCTTAGCTATGGAATCAGATGCGGTCTTAAGGTTTTCATAGCTCGTATTCAAAGACATATCAAGTTCTATGGTCGCATCCTCGAAAGCTTCTCTGGCAGTGTCATATTCCCTTGTAGCATCATCAAAAGCCTCCTCCATTTGTTCCCTGGAGTTTTCAACCTTAAGTCTTACCGCAAATTCATCATATCTTTCCTTTGTTGCATCATACTTTTTTCTGGCCTTGTCAGCCTTAAGCTCAAGACTGAAGAGGTCTTCCCTGTTTGCTATGTAGTCCTCTCTCAACTTATCCAGGTCTATTATGGTAATGTCAATATTTTCGAGGTCCAATACAATTTGCAGGTTATAATCAGTAAGCTCCCTGCCTATATATCTGTTAAGGGTCTGGAACTCCTCCTGCAGGCTTCTGTGTGCTGATTCAGCTGCATCTACCGCACTGTCGTAAGCAGTCTCCGCCTGCCTCAATTCGTCCTTCTTTATCAGCTCCAGGTTGTACTTCAGCTTTGCAGCTTCATGTTCCTTTGACTTAATGCCGCTTTGCAGCTTCGCATCTTCAAGGGCATACTGTGCTTTCTTTATGTTTATGAAGGCTTCCAGAACATTATAGTCTGATTTTCTCTTCATATCCTCTTTCTTGAATTTTTCAGTCTTTACATTGTCTGTTGCACTTTGAACCGAATCATCAATATTGATCGGCTTCATGAAGTAATCGTAAAAGCCTTTTGAAATCTCACTTCGCTGCTCGTCGGCACTTTCTTCAGTGTCATTGTATTCATCTATGGCGTCATTGATATTATCATTCTGCCAATTATATTCCAGGCTTACCTCCAGAGCTCTCTTCTGTGCATCCTCAAGGGTCAGTACGACTTGCCGGTTGTCATCAGCAGAAGCTGTCAAGCTGGAGCATAAGATCACTATACATAGAGCTATAGATATTGCTGCGTGCTTTTTTTTCATTCTATCTCCTCCTAGTGCTTATTAACACAACAAATTTCTTGTCTTTCATAGTGTTAATAAGCACAACATTTATTTGGTGCCTCGCATACCCCAGAAGGGATATACGTTACGGGGCGCTATTCCGACCTCAAAGCTTCTATTGGGTTCAGGCTGGCAGCCTTATATGCAGGGAACAGCCCGAATACTACACCTACAATAAGAGATATTCCGAAGGAAAGCATTGTCCATGTTATGGAATATACTTCCGGCACAATTTCAAGTCCGCCTATTACAAAACGTATTATCGACAATCCTATCAGAACACCCAGAAGCCCTCCTATTCCTGTCACAATGATTGCCTCTATGAGAAATTGTACAAGAATGTTCTTCTTCTTGGCTCCAATTGCCTTTCTTATACCAATCTCCCTGGTTCTCTCCGTAACAGACACAAGCATTATGTTCATTATCCCGATACCGCCGACGACGAGTGAAATTGCTGCTATGCCCGCCAGTACAGCTGTCATGGTACCTGTCATACTGTTCAGGTTCTCAAGCATCGCTGCCTGGTTGAATACTCTGAAGGCATCTGTATCTTTGTAGGTTTTTTCAAGGAATTCGTTTAATTTATCCATCGCACTGTCAACGGTTTCAGGACTTGTCGCCTGTATGGCAAAATTCCTGATGGTACCTGAACGGAAAAGCCTTTGTGACACAGTTACCGGTATTATTACGGTATCATCTGCTCCTTCATCCTGTCCTCCATCCTTTTCCTCCAGAACACCGACTATTGTAAACAATTGTCCGTTGATTTTAATTTTCTCACCCAGGGGATTGCCCCCTTCAAATATATCGTTTACCACAGCAGTGCCTACGACTGCTACCTTTTGCTTGTTGTCAACATCATTCTGAATCAGGAACCTTCCTGTTTGTGCTTTGACACTTCTTATTGTCTGGTAGTCCGGACTGGTCCCCAGAATGTTTGTTTCTCTGGTATTGGTCTTGTACTTTACTGTAGCATTTGAATTTGTCTGAGGAGCTACCGCTGCTATTTCAGCACTGTTCTTATCTGAGAATTCCTTTATCTGTGCATAGGTGACATTCCTATTGCTGTTCCTCCCCATTATATTGACCTGAATTAGATTGGTACCCATGCTTTCTATCGTGTCCGTTATACTTTTTGTGCTGCCCTGGGCAAAGGCCACTGCAGCTATTACCGAAGACACTCCTATTATTACTCCAAGCATGGTGAGAAAGGAACGTACCTTATTGCTGCGGATGCTTTTAATTGCCATTTTGTATGCCTGCATAAAACCCATCTATCCCACCATCCTGTCCTCTATGATTTCTCCGTCCTGTATGCGTATGATCCTTTCGGCCTGCATTGCTATTTCATTATCATGGGTTATCAATACTATTGTATTTCCTTTCTGATGCAGCTCCTTGAGCATGCGCATTATTTCCTTGCCGGACTTTGAATCCAGGTTCCCTGTAGGCTCATCCGCCAATATCATTGGAGGGTTTCCTACCAGAGCCCTTGCAATAGCAACACGCTGCTGCTGTCCACCTGAAAGCTCCGTAGGCCTGTGATGCACCCTGTCTTCCAGGCCTACCAGCTTCAATGCCTCTACAGACTTATCATACCGTTCCTTTGTATGCACTCCCTGGTAAATAAGCGGCAGCTCTACATTTTCCACTGCTGTAAGCTTCTGAAGCAGGTTGAAGCCCTGGAATATGAAGCCTATCTTGTGATTTCTGATGTTGGCAAGCTGCTCATCATTAAGTCTGCTTACCTCCACGCCGTCAAGGTAATATTCTCCTCTGGTCGGCACATCAAGACATCCTATCATGTTCATGAGCGTGGATTTTCCTGAGCCTGAGGGTCCGATTATCGAAACAAACTCATGCTGTTGTATACTCAGGCTTACATCATTCAACGCTCTGACCTCTACGTCACCGATCCTGTAGATTTTACTCATACTTTTAATTTCTATCATGGATTCCCCTCCTAATTAGACCTTCTGACATTACCGCCGCCTGATGGAGGACCGCCCATAATCATCATCCGGTTCTGCATATTATTACCGGAGCCTGATGCAGATGTTACGACAACTTTTTCTCCTTCTTTCAATCCGCTTGTTATTTCTATGTATTCTGCATTACTTATCCCTGTTTTTACTTCACGCATCTCTATTTGCTGCTGCTCACCATTCTTCTGGTTATTCACCTTCTTGGTTGTTTCAGACTTTCCTTCATTATCAGGACTATTGGCATTCTTGTCCGCAGCGGCTGCTGTGCTTACGACCCTTACAAAGCTCTTACCGTTTCGTTTCGTAACCGCATCAACAGGAACATACAATATATTTGTTTTCTGGCTGACTACTATTTCAGCATTTGCACTCATACTGCCTTTAAGGGCTGGATTTTTTTCGATCTGGATAGTTACCGGGTAAGTTGATACTCCATTAGAGGAGGTTCCCTCTACCGCAATTTTAGAAACAGTTCCTTTCAGAGGTTTGTCAGTCGTTTCAGAAAGAGCGTCTATCGTTACATTGGCATTCTGACCGGTCTGGATTTTGGCGATATCCAGTTCATCAACATCTATGATGAATTCCATTGTATCGTAATTTGCTACGCTGCCGAGTATATCCCCCTGCTTGATACTGTTTCCCTGTTCTATATCGTTTAAAGTGAAGGTTCCGTCAAAGGGGGCATATATTTTGAAATCCAGGAGCCTTTCTTCTACGGTCTGGAGCTCCAGGCCCAGGTCCTCCAGCTTCAGGTTATCTGTCTGAATAGTAAGCTCCAGGTCATCGTTATCAAGCTCTGCCAGTATATCGCCTTTTTTGACGTTCTGGCCATTCTGAACGTTCAGCTTGCTTAAAGTTCCTCCCGATGCAGCCTTGACCGTCATGCTCTTCAAGTAGCTGAGAGTATTGCTGCCTTTACTTTTGGCAATAAATCCGTCTATATTTATCTCAACATTTCCGATCATTCCTTCCTTCAAGGAACTGGAATTGTCCATTATCACATCAACGTTATAAACTTCCGCACCGTTACTTGTACTATAGCTGGGAGTACTGATGCTTGAGATGCTGCCTTCCACAACAAACAGCTCATCTTTGTCTGAATCATATGCGTTTACTGTTACCTTCTGTCCAACAGAGAGCTTATTTCTATATGTATTGTTGAAGGGAACCAGAAGCTTCAGCTTTGACTTATCCGTTATGGTAAGCAAAGTACTGTTGTTTGAAATGTTGTCTCCTTCCTTTATCTGAACATCCAGTATTTCTCCGTCAATAGGAGCTGTGACAGTGCTTGACTCGAGATCCTTAATATTACTGTCCCTGGTAAGCTGTGCCTGTGCGATACTGTTATGAAGCTGCTTTATCTGGAGCTGTGTATCCTTGTCATCTATTTCAAAAATCAGGTCACCGGCCTTGACCTTGTCGCCATCCTTGAAATATATCTTTGTAAGAGTTCCGTTTACATTGGATGTCAGATCATATTTGTTCGCAGAGCTTATAGGCCCGGAGCCTGATACTGAAACAGTCAGGTCTCCCACCTGTGCGGAAGCGGTTGCCTGCTGAACAGCAGCGTTTTTTGCACCTTTTGATTTGAAATAATTAATACCTGCAAATGTTATTGCTGCAATAAGCAGTAAAGCTATAGCGATTATTATCAGCTTTTTTACAGGCAATTTACCTGCAGGTTTACTGCTGACCCCCATGTTTGAATTCATTGACTATACCTCCTTGCATCTTTCCGGTTGCTTATATATATTTTCGCTTTCATACTCAATTCTACCTCTTTTCTTTATTATAAATCTCCGCAAAATTGTGGCAAAATTATATAATAATAAAAAGGCATGCATTTTTTGCAGGCCTTTTTATTATTAAGCTATCTTCCAATTTTTTTATCAATGAAATATCCGTACTGCTGACTGCTCTTTTTGAAGTATCCGTTCCTTATGGTATTCCTGTTTACCTTCAGCAGACATATGGAACTGCCTATTTCATCTTTTTGCTTTTTTGCAATGGATATATTTGAAATTATTGTTTTTATTATTATATCAAGCATCAAATTGATATTTTCTTCAATGCTTTCGATTTCAGCATCCTCCGCATGGCAGGCAGTCAATTGATGTGAACCTTTATATTCCGGCAGCTTATTTATGTTTTCCTGCTGCTCCTTCAAAAGGCTGCCAAGAAGTTCCAGGTTATTTGATTTCAGTGCCTGACATTGATATAATGTGTTGTTATAAATTTTTTCTGTCAGGCTAAGCATTATGATCAGAGATTTTTTGTATTCAACTGCATTCATATTACACCCCTTTATGCAAGTATCGATTGAAGTGAACTGAGCTGTGCATTCATATTGCTTATATAAGTCTCCATTTCTGTAAATCTTGCATAATATTGCTCCTCTTTTTCTGCCAGTCTGTCAAGAAACTTCTCTATTTGCTCCTCATAATCAAGAACCTCATCATACATTAGATTACTGAATTCTGTTGGATCATCCTCCAGACCGGCTTTCTCAATCAATGTGCCTTTTCTCCCAGAGGAATCCCTGTATGTAGATATGCAGTCCTGCATTATATCAAAAAGTCTATGTGCAATTCCTTCCTCCCTAGTCCTTACAGCTCTCTCAGCACTGTTCAGGGAGCGTACCGAAACCGTACCCGAGTGGGTTTCCGACTGTTTTGAGAAAATATTCACAACCTCAGAAGGATTGTTTTTTATAGCTTCCTTTAAAACCTCCTGGTTTATTATTAGTTTTCCTTTGTCACTATAGCTGCTGGATGTAGTGATTCCAATGTTATACAAGCTTTTTGACATACCTTCGATTGACACATAAAGTGCGGAACGCATATCATCTGTAAGTTTTTTTAATATTGAATCGTTATGCAGCAAGCCGGTCTTTGCCTTGGATTCCCACAGTTCGATCTCATCTTCCGACATAGCTTCCTTTTCTTCACTGGTAAGCGGAGGATAGTCCCTGTCATATTCCTCAGTCAGTTTGTCATTTATAGTGTCTATTAATGCATTATAATCATTGACAAATGTCTCAATTTTCTCATAAATGTCATCAGTATCAAGGGAAATTGATACTGATACATTTGTAGTGGTTTCACTCAGCAGCTCATAGGTCACACCGCCGGCTGTGATTGTGTTGCCGCTCCTTACCAGCTTTTCACCATCCAGATATACTTCGGCATCTTCACCGGCCGTGTAGTTAGTCACACCTGTGCTCTCAAAAAAGCTGCTCTCTGCTTCGGAAAGATTTATTCTGTTGCCTGCTCCGGTCTTTTTGGCTGTTAATGTTAAGGTATCGGATATCTGGCTGTATTCCATTGTCACGCCCGCAGAACTGCTATTTATTTCATCCATCATATCAGTCAATGTATCAGTTTTATCAAATTCGAAATTTGTGCCGTTTATGGAAAATATTAGTTTGCCGTCTGAAGTGAAGCTAAGTGGAACCTCCATTTTTCCCGACAACGTTTCAAGGGTGTCTGATATACTGATCCTGTTGCTTAGATTTGCTCCGTCCGTAAAGCCCAGAGAAGGTAAAGCACTGTCAGCTTCCCCGCTGATAGTGATCTTGCCCACACCGCTGTCCGCAGCTGCAGATACCACTATATACCCACTGTCGTCCAGGGTTATTTCGACCTTTCCTTCTCCGACAGCTTTATCAACAGCGCTCTGGAGGTCTTCTATACTCGACATTTCTGTTCCAAGCTCCAGGCTGTATTTTTCCCCATCCAGCTCCAGAACGATTTCTTTTCCTGCCGCAGCGGCAAAATCCGGTTCAGCAGCTGCAATAATATCCTTTGATACAGCTGCAGTGCTTTTGTACTTTGCTGCAGTTGCCAGATTGCTTACCTTTATAGAATGGGAGCCTGATTTAACTCCTGATCCTGGTGTTACCTTTACTGACAAGGGATCGCTTATAGTGGTGGAAAAGCTGTTGTATGCTGATTGTGTAAGCATATAGCTGTCTCTGTTAAGAATATCAAAATACTTATCATTGAAGGCTCTTAATGCATTGGATATCTCCCTGTAAGCATCCTGTCTACACTCTGTAAGCTGCTTCTCTCTGTAGAGCTTGTCCAGAGGTAGCCTTTCAGCATCCATCAGCTTCGCAACCATAGAGTCAATATCCATACCGCTCACCAAACCGCTAATCCGTGTTGTATTACTGATTGAACTCATTTTCTGCACCTCACTTTAACCAAGAAAATCAAGGAGACTATGTAGTATTACCTTGGAACCGGCTGAAAGTGATGCGTTATATATTGTTTCGGCTGTGGAAAGCTTGATTGCTGTCTCTGCATAATCCGCATCCTCATTCTTGCTGAGCAGCTCTGTAAAAATAGTATAATTGTTTGATAAACAGTTCTGCGTAAGCTTTACATAACTGGTTCTGGCTCCCAAATCTGTTCTTGCCTTTAACAACCTGCCGGTATCCTCCTCCAAATCGCTCAAAACACTGCTTATATCGAGCTCATGGGTCTCTATAGTCACTTCTTCCGGCGGTCCTTCACTATAAACCGCTGTTTTGTAGCTTGTTTCACCACTTAATGCCAGCTCCAGCTTCTTGATACTGTCAAAAATGCTGCTGCCTTCCTGCCCGAAAATTTCATTTCCTTCAGCGTTTATGCAAACTTTGTTTGAAGCTCCTATTTTATATTCGATTTCTTCTTTGACGCTGCCGGTCACACAATTATCCTTATTGCTCAGATAGAAGCTTATGTAGTCTTCATCTGAAACTGAAGCCGGAACGATCCCGCCAAGGGATAAGTATTTGCCTCGGTACATTATCATATCTCCTATTGCAGTGTTTTCCGCTACGAAAGGAGCTTCATCGGTATCAAAGCCTGCAAAAACATATCTCCCGCTAAAGCTGGAATTGCCAAGGTCCATGATTCCCTTTTTTATTTCAATGATTTGTGACTTTATTGACTGAAGATCTTCCTCATTATATGTATCATTGGCAGCTTGTATTACAAGCACTTTTATGTCTTCTACGGCATCCCCCAACCCATCCAGGGCACTATCACAAAATTCCATCCAGGATACTGCATCATCTGCATTCTTCTGCAGTTGTGCAGTTTCATTAACATAACTGCGCATCCTTAATACTCTCGCAGCCAGTACAGGATCATCTGAGGCAACCTGTATCTGTGTCCCTGAGGTTATCTGCTTCTGTGCTTTTTCCAATTTTGTAAGATTGTTGTTTAATCCCCATAGCATGTTGTTGATCATCATACCATTGGTGATACGCATTTTACCACTCCTTCATATATAGTTTATAGTTAACCCATACCCATTTTATTAATTGTGGTATCCAGTAATTCATCCAGCACACTTATCATTTTTGAAGCGGCATTATAAGTCTGCTGGTATTTTACCAGCTTTGTCGTTTCCTCATCGAGAGATACCCCCGATACCGATATCCTGCTGTTTTCTATTTTATTAAGTATACTTTCCTGTGTATCTGACAGACGTGAGGCATAATCGGAATTTATACCCATATTTGAGACAATCGTGTTTATATAGTCCTCCGGCATGCCTTCATCAAATACACCGCTGTCGCTGAAAATTGAAAGCAGTATATCGGCATTTTCACTATTACCTGCTCCTCCGGATGATGAAGCAGCAGCCAATTTATCTGTATCAGCCAAAATATCAGATGAAACCGATATATTTGCTGCACTTATATTTGAATAAATCGACCCTGTATCTGCACCGCTTTCCATGAATTCCTCAGAGCTCATGCCATTACAGGTAAAGAATCTCACACCCGTACTGCCATCCAGGCCATAGCCTGCCGCATGTCCGCTGCATTGCTGTATTCCATCTGCATATATACCTTCATTGAATGCTTTTGCAAGGGTGCTTGCGAAGGTATCCAGCATATTCATATAATAAGGTACACCTTTATAGCTTCCTTTTTCTCCATTGCCATCCCTCAGATCGAGATATGCCTTTAATTCCCCGCCTTCTATTCTGATCTCGTTTCCCGTATTCTCCCACTTGATTCCATACATTCCATTGTTAATTGAATCATCATCGATTTCATAGCATTGAAGCTCATTTACCTGGAAATGACTTACCAGATTCTGACCATTTATTGTCACCTGGAACCGTATATCCTGTCTTCCATCGGGCAGGGTGCCGGTTTTTATTTCATTTACTTCAACATCTGCAATCTGTGAAAGCTTATCTACCAGCAAATCCCTTTTATCTCTCAGATCATTGGCAATTGTTCCGTTAAGCTCCGCCTTATATATCTGCTCATTCAGATCCCGTATTTGTTTTGCGCAGGAGTTTATTTCATTGATCTTGATCTTGACACACTGATTATAATCTTCCCTGAAGTCTGTCAAGGTTGCTGCCGAGCTATTCAGATACTTACAGAGAGCTTCACCGTTTTGTCTAATAATTGTTCTGACTTCATCGCTTTCAGGGTATTTACACAACTCCTCCATTGATGAGATAAATAATGCCATTACACCATTCAGTCCATTCTCCGAGGTTTCATTCATAATTGCTTCAATTTGATATAGGGAACTGCTCTTCACATTCCACTCCCCGTATTTGGGGTTCTGCTCCCAGTAGCGCTTGTCAAGAAATATATCTCTGATCCTTGTTACATCAGTGCTGTTTACACCGGTTCCTATCATGCCCAGATTCCTGCCTGCCTTAAGGGGCAATGAGGCAGTCTGGCCGCTTATCTGCCTCGAGTAGCCTTCTGTATCGGCGTTGCTTATATTGTGATCCACTACATATATGGATCTCTGGCTGGCAAAAATACCTTTCATTGCTATATTCAAGCCCAGGAATGAACTCATGCTTATTACCTCCCCGCTCTGCCCATACTGTTTATTATATTCTCCATCATGGAATCGATTGTGGTCATTACTCTTGCACTGGCATTATACGAATGCTGGTATTTAATCATGTTTGCAAGCTCTTCATCCATAGATACAGCAGAAACTGATTGCCTGTTATTATCTGCCAGCAGCACCAGTGTGCTCTGATTGTCGAAAAATGACGCGGCTTCCTGACCGGCAGTTCCGACCCAGTCAACAAGAAGGTTATAAAAATCATTAATGTTCATTTTCAATGAGTCATTCTTGAAATAATCAATATTTCTGAAATCAACAATTTCATTTGCGATATCGGCATCTCCGGCTGAACCGGTTCTTGAGGCTGCTATTTTGTTCGGGTCTGAAAGCTCCGGATTTACTTTGATATTTCCTGCTTCAAAGGGCAGATTCTCATCTATCCTTGCAAAGAAGCTCAATCCGTTACTGCCATCCAGACCTTTGCCCTGCCCGTGTATGGAATTTATCTTTCTTGTCATGAGACTAACAAGCATGTTGAGTCCAGTCCGCAACTCGGAAATGAAATTCATTGATTCAGAAGAAAAGGTATATGAATCTGAATCATCATCTACAACAGCCGACTCTATAGGTGAACCGTTGTCAACACTGCCTTCACCGCCATACACATCACCCCGGGCTTCAATAAAGCCAAACAGCTTTCCATCCTTCAACCTGACCTCTTCGCCGGAGTTTTCCCAAACAACAGTTGCAAACGAGCCATTTGAAGTGTTATAGCTGCAGTCCATATGACAGGAATTATTACCTCTTACAATACTGCGGCCTCCTGCATAAACATTAATCATGCCGTTTTCCGCTTCTGTTACTTCTATTCCCATATACCCGGAAAGTGTATCCAGCAGCAAATTTCGTTGATCCCTGTAATCATTTGCATTCTGCCCGTTATTTTCGTTTACAAGGATTATCTGATTTAATTCTGCTACCTGGTCAGCTATGGAGTTTATCTCACTAACCAGTGAGTTTATCTGTTCATCCAGGTTCGATTGCAGCTGGTCCAGCTGCTCAGCTATTTCATTGACTATTTCGGCGAAATAATTTCCATATTCAACTACCGCTTCACGGGATGTTCTATCCTCCGGGTCCTTGGCAAGCTCTTCCCAGCCCTGAAAAAAATCATCAATTGCTGCGCCCAGTCCATTGTTTTCAGATAATGAATCAAGAATCGATTCTACGTCTTCAATGGTACTTTGCCTTGCGTTCCAATACCCCTTCAAGCTGTTCTCCTTACGGTAGGCATTATCAAGAAAAGCACTCCTTACCTGCCTTATTTCACTTACCGACGTTCCTGTACCTATCTGTTTTCCAGAGTATATTTGCGGTCTGTTATCTGCTTGCAACATTTGCTGCCTAACATATCCTACAGTATCAGCATTGGACAGATTGTGCCCTATAACCTCCAAAGCTCTCTGGCTTGTGTATACTCCCGATTTTGCGATCTGATAACAAGAAAAGGTTGAACTCATATCATCACCTCTTTAGATTTACCAATTCCTGCAGCATTTCATCCGATGCGGTTATTATCCTGCTGTTTGCCTGGAAGCCTCTCTGGGTTATTATTAACTGGCTGAACTCGCTGGACAAATCCACATTGGACATCTCAAGGCTCCCTGCATTCAGTGTGCCTGCCCCATCGGTACCTGCCATTGTTCCATTTGTGAAATCTCCGGAATTTGCAGTAGCATAATAGGTGTTGGAACCGGCTTTCTGAAGTCCTGCGGCATTATCAAAGCTTGCGAGGGCTATCATACCAAGAGGCTGCTGCTTTCCGTTGGAATAAACGCCCATAATAATCCCGTCCGAGCCTATGCTGTAGTCCTCCAATGTGCCGGAAGGGCAGCCGTCTACATCATCCGACTTTATTGAACTGTCCTGACTGTTCATCGTCAGGTTGCTGAAATCAAGCTTTACAGGAAATCCACCCGCACCTGTTAATGCATCAGGTATGAAATCTACAGCAGGAGTTGTGGAGTATCCATCCTCACCGGTGATAATTTTGCCTTTGCTGTTAAACTGAATATAGCCGCTGGCGTCATCTCCCAGGGTGACATCCTCTGAATCCTGTATCTGCCAATACCATGAGGTGATGGGATTATCTGCATCTGTACTGTCGACAAAACACTTGGTGAATTCTACATCTACCTCATATTCGTTGCCAAGGCTGTCATATGCAGTCAGAGTGGTTGTGAACTGCGGATCCGGTATTGTAGTTCCAATATTGTTGAGCGCAGTTCCAAGTGCTTCCTCCGCAGCATCCAGATTCCCCTTGAAGGTCGCATTTTCAGTTGCCTCAGCAGCTATTATCTTTTTATTATAGTTATACGCATCTGAATACAGGTTGATCGGTTCAACTAATTTGTCTGTATCAAATTCATAGGTCCCATCCTCCTGCTGTATTCCGCCGTAATCCTGCCACCCATATACATTCATACCCTCTGAGGTCACAAGGTTGCCCAGTTCATCCAATGTAAAATTCCCTGCCCTGGTAAACTGGTACGAGGCTTCATTTCCGTTCCTTACAATAAAGAAACCGTTTCCACTGATTGAGAGGTCATTTTGATACCCGGTGCTTTCTGTGCTTCCGTCTGTTGTTATTGTACCTATTGAATTTATCACCACACCCAGACCTACCTGAATAGGGTTTCTGCCGCCTCTCCCCGTATTCGAATCAGGAGAGGTAGCCCCGCTTATAGTCTGGTTAAGTATGTCGCTGAAGGTAACCCTCGAAGCCTTAAAACCCACAGTGTTTACGTTAGCAATATTGTTGCCTATTACATCCATTTTCTGCTGGTGCGCTCTGAGTCCTGATACACCTGAAAATAATGATCTCATCATAATAATCGCCTCCTTTTCACTCACCTATTTTGAATAATCCGTCCACTGGAACATTAACACCGTTCAGTTTTACTTTCAGCTCACCGTCTTCCTCGTATACTGATTCCAGTTCTGCAGTCACAGGTACTATTTTTCCCGTCTCACTGTCGGTAACGTCAATATCAATTTCTGAACCGAGCTTTCCCTGGAGATATTCAAGCATACTCTGTGAGCTTGAATAGTCTTCGGAAAGGATTGATTCTACTTCGCACAGAACCCCATCCATCACTGCATAGTCTTCATAGGCACCTTTTGCAATACCTGTCACCTTGCCTTTTACTCCTATCAGGTCAAGATTTTCGGAATTATATATATAGCCTTCACAGGTCTGGCCTATCAGTGAGGAAAGACTTGCAGTGTCACTTCTGTTATAGTCCTGTACATCTGTAATATCCTCCAGCCTGACTTCAACTCCCTGAACCAGCAGTGTGACACTGCCGCTCTTAAGCTTTACCGAGTCTACAACACCTGAAATCCCCTCACTGTCACCGGTGCCCGTGTCCACCACCGTCCCTGTAATATACTTTCCGGTCATTGTCAATGCTTCCATGTAGGATATTCCGCTACTCATATTCTCCATATGCTCAAGGGTGCTGAACTGCGCAAGCTGGGCAACATATTCGGTGTTGTCCATCGGACTTAAGGGATCCTGGTATTTCAGCTGTGTAACAAGGAGATTTAAAAAATCATCCTTTCCCAATTCTGATGACGGTATCCTGTTGTTATTGCTGCCGGTCATTTGATTAGTGCTGTTAAGCGGGTTTATTGACATTTGCTTCACCTCTCATAGATTTGTATTTATATTTTGATGTTAACAAGCAAATGCGGAATAATTATCAGAGCATTATGTTCAAGTGTGGTATATTGTGATAAATTATGTAATAAATAGAAAAAACATGGTCTCAGGCATAAGCAACACCTGAGACCATGTTTTTTCTATTTAATTGTTGTTCAACATTCTGTAACCATATCCGTAAACTGATTCGATCCGGATAAACTTCATTCTTTTTCTCAGCCTTCTTACCAGATCATCCACCGACCTGTCGGAACCGAAGTAATCCTGCCCCCATATGTATTTTAGTATCTGTTCCCTGGAAAAAGTCCTCAGGGGATTTTTGACAAATAACAATAAAAGATCAAATTCCTTTGAGGTCAGCTTGATAATATTCGAATCCTTACAGGCAATTCTTTTGTACTCATCAATCACATAAGGCTTAATGTTGTATACCAAAGTCCTTTGGGAAACAGGACCGCCTCTGTAAGTCCGCTCAAGTATTTTTTTTGCTCGTATCACCAGTTCCTTGGGCAAAAATGGCTTTGACAGGTAATCATCACATCCCATCTCCAAGCCCAATGCCCTGTCCATGCCTGAATTACGCTCAGACATCAGAATAACAGGAATACGAGGGAATTTTTCCTTGATTTCACCCATAAGCTGATACCCGTCTATGTCCGGAAGCAAACTGTCCACTATCCATAGATGAGGGCATTTATCAATATATTCGGAAGCTTTTTCTCCATTCAGGAAGGATGTTATATTGAAGCCCTCTTTCTGTAAATATAAAGAAAATAAATGATTCAAATTTACATCATTCACAGCTAGATATACTTGAAACATATATTATACCTCCCCCTTCAAACCAAAATACTAAACGGTTTGAAACTGCTGCATCCTCTTCCTGTTCATTCCCTTTTCTTATGTCGAGGCTTTAAAAGGGCATTCTTGACTGCTATACCTGAACTACAGCTGCATATACTTTCTGCCGATGCCAATACCGGTGAGAAGCTCATAAATGTCACCTCCTTCATATTCGCATCCGTGCATGAATATATCCTTTTCTATTTATCGGTTAATTTTCCATATATATTTGTGGCAAGTTTGTGGCAAACAATGAAAGAGCCCGATTATCCGGACTCTTTCAAATTTATCTAAAAGGAAGCTTTTATAATAGACTTCCTATATTTTATCGGTTGACAATTTACTGCCTGATGAACTCAGCGCTTCCTTAATTGCAGCATTGATAGCATCAGCCTGGGCCTGGGTGATTGTGCCGGCCTTTACAAGCTCCTCCAGGGAATTGCCTTTTAGTCCTCTGGAAGAGAATTTATTACCAAAGGGTGGTACGGTTTTTTGCATCGCATCTGCCTGCTCCTGGGTGATCGTTCCTGCAGAAACCAAATCCTTCAAGACCTCTTCAGGAGATTTTTTAGCTTCTCTTATAGCTTTTAATGCGGAATCAAATGCATCAGCCTGGGCCTGGGTGATTGTGCCGGCAGCTACCAAATCCTTCAAAACATCTGCTGAAGATTTTCTAGCTGCTCTTGCAGTTTTCATGGACTCACTAAAAGCGTCAGCCTGGGCCTGGGTGATTGTGCCGGCTTCCACAAGCTTATCCAATGAGAATGAGTTCTTTAAGGCAGGCTTTACAAATATACCTTTTTGTGGGAAAACCTTCTGTATTGCATCTTTCTGCGCCTCTGTCACTGTCCCATCGGCTACAAGCCCCTTGAATATATCTTCCAGGGCTTTTTCTTCAGCAATTCCTTCCTTTACTGCTTTATTGACTGCATCTGCCTGAGCCTGGGTTATGGTACCTGCCTTCACAAGTTCACTCATCGGACTTATGCTCTGTATAGCAAGCATTTTCCTTCCTTCGCCCGGGGTGTATTCTTTTACTACAGCATCTGCCTGGGCCTGGGTTATGGTTCCTGCAGATACCAGACCGTTTATAGCAGCTTTTACTTTGTCCGTCAGCTCACTTTTATCGAATTTGATGAAAGGCTTTTGTTTTACAATTGGCTGGTTAGCGGTTGGTTCGGCTGCAAAGGCTGAAGTCGCACCCGCGACTGTGAGTACTCCTGCAAGTACTGCTCCCAGAATTTTTTTCTTATCAATCATTTTTTACACTCCTTTATGATATGTATTTTTTTGGGCTATTGTTCAGTGGTTCTGTACCACAAACCTATTTTAGTCTTGCAGGGGCAACAAAATCTCCGCAAAACTGTGGCAAATTTAAAGCAACAAATTTTTAGAAATGTAATTATTAAGTTTTCATGTTAAAATAGGTTATAAAGTGTTCCTTATGACACAATTACACTGCAAAAAAAGTGCGGAATGTGAATAAAAACGTTGTTGTATTCCGCAAAATGTAGCAAGAGGTGAATAAGCATGGATAAAAAGCGGATATATATAGCAGATGATGAGGTCAATATTTGCAATATAATAAAGTCCTTCCTTGTAAAGGAAGGCTATGAAGTTGAAACCTTCAACAACGGACAATCAATACTTGAAGCCTTTAATGAAAAACCGGCTGATATGCTTGTTATAGATGTAATGATGCCCGGGATGGACGGATACTCCTTATGTTCCCAGGTGCGCCATACAAGTGCTGTACCTATCATTATAGTATCGGCCAAGGATACCGAGCCGGATAAAATTGCAGGACTGACTCTTGGCTGTGATGACTATCTCACAAAGCCCTTCAGTCCTATGGAGCTTATTGCGAGGATCAGAAGCGTTTTCAGAAGAATTGAGCTTGATAAAGCACAGACCGGAATAATAGAAGTTTTAAAATTACCCGATATTACTATTAATCACAACATTAAAAAAGTGGAATTCAACAGGAAGGATATAGGACTCACAGGAATGGAATTCTCACTGCTTTATTACCTGGCAATCAATAAAAACAGGGCAGTCAGCCGCAGCGAACTGCTGGACAAGGTGTGGGGCTTCGAAAATGAAGTAGAGACCCGGGCTACGGATGACATGATAAAGCGTATCCGAAAAAAGCTTTCTGACGCAGGCTCTGCACTGAAAATCGAAACTGTCTGGGGCTTCGGCTTCAGGCTGATAGCTTAAGTGCACTGCGTATTATAAAAAGGAATGATATTATGAAAACTAACACAATTAAATGGAGAATTTTCAAATATAACCTTGTAGTTATCATAACTCTTATTGCTTTGGTTGCAGTGATATTCAATGTAAGCATACGTATCTACATTGAAAAGGATATCATCGAACAACTGAGCAGAATTGCCTCCCGTACTGAGGATACAGCTTTGAAGAGAGGCCCGGATATATTCATCTTCAATAAAAATACCCCACCTGCTCTTCCTGTGGAGAAGGTCAGAGGCGTTGAGGTATTCAGATTTTATGCACTTCTTGACAGATCCTTGCGGGAGCCGCTGTCAGTTTTGAATGCGGATTATATACTGCTGGACAAGAATACCAACATCATCAACTCCCCTATTGAATGGCATTCCACTGCGGGTGCGGACCTGTTGGAAAAAATATCAACAGAGATTAATAAATCAAAGAAAATAAGCAAGGAAAGCTATCTGAACTTTTTTCTTTCAGGAACCGAATATGTCGCAATAGTAAAGCCCGTATCCCAGAAGAACAGCTTCGGTCTCGGCTGGATTGTAATTTATTCCAGCCTTGAAAAGGTCAACCAGCTTCAGATAGGTATAAACACCATCCTTCTTGTGATTCTGCTTTTGTCAGCATTTATAATTGTAATATTCTCCTCTGTCGTATCAAAAAAGATATCTGCTCCTTTCAGCACTCTCAACAAGCATATACGCTCAATAGCTGAAAGAAACTTCGGTACTAAGATAGATACTCCGGTATATGATGAGCTGAGTGAATTTGTTAATAATATCAATATAATGTCTGAAAAGCTTGAGACCCATGATAAAGCACAAAAAACCTTCCTGCAGAATGCATCCCATGAGTTCAGAACACCTCTCATGTCCATACAGAGCTATGCAGAAGGAATCAAATACAACGTCACTGATACAAAAGCTTCTGCTGATATTATAATAGACGAATCCAAGCGTCTGACCCATCTGGTGGAAAACCTGCTGTACCTGTCACGGCTTGATGCAATCGAGGAGAGTTACAGCTTCAGTACACTGGACTATAATGAGCTTATACACAGTTGCGTCGACAGGATAAATGGAATTGCTGCAAAAAATAGTATTAGTATCAAGGTAACTGCAATAGAAACAGCAGTTATTATAAATGCAGATGAAGAAAAGCTTTCAAGAGCAGTTACCAATATTTTGACCAATTGTATAAGATACGCCGAAAAGACTGTAACTATAAAATCAGAGCTTATCTCCGACAAGCTGGTAAGAACCATTATATCGGATGATGGTCCGGGCTTCGGATACAATGAGCTGCCGAATATTTTCGAAAGGTTCTATAAGGGAGTAAAAGGTAATTTTGGCCTTGGACTTGCCATATCAAAGGCTGTTGTAGAAAAACACAACGGAAAATTAACTGCTGAAAATTCCGGAACCGGCGCAGCATTCATCCTGGACCTTCCTGTTTTGTAGAATTATAAATCCGGCCCTAATTTCTTAGGGCCGGATTTATGAATATCAGAATTTCCTGTGCCTTAATCTATTCAGCTCCGGAATGGCTTTGTCGATCTCCTCGGCCTGAGTTTTGGTTATCACTTTATCTTCAACCATTCTGGTCAGTATATCCTTTCTTTCCTTCTTGGCATTAATAAAATACTGCTTACGTTCTTCCGCAGTCATTGTTTTCAGCTTTTCAAGCTTTGCTTTTCTCTCCTCACGGACTTTGAGCATATAGCTTCTGATATTTTCTATGTCCTTTGCTGTGAGCACACCTTTATCAACAAGGCCCTGCATGCCGTCGTTCATTCTTATATCCTTCATTTCACGAAGCTTAGCTTTGATGACCTGTGCTTCTTCTTCAGTTATTATTCCATCCTTTATTAAATCTCCAAGAAGGCTGTTTTTCTTGTTATCCCTTTTCAAAGCCCTTATCTGTTCTTTTGTCAGCTTACTCAGCTCATCAGCCCTTTTCTTCTTATACTCAAGTATTTTTTCTGCTTTTTCCTTTGTCAGCTTACCTTCCTGCATGAGCTTGATAACAGCTTCCTCCAAATATTTCTTATTCGTGCGGGAGCTTATTTTTTCATCGGGATCCAATCTGTATGCTGTAATCGGATTACTTTCAGAAAAAGCTGTAGTACCTGATGCAAATGCCATACACATGATCAATACTGCACAAACGATCCTTTTTGCTTTATTTGCTTTTTTCATTAATCAATCTCCTTTCTTTTTATTATCATTCATCATGACAATATTATTATTTGCAATTATTCATCTATTTTTGTAATGGATTTTGTGGCAGATTCATGAAGCTTTTAAAGCTCCATTTTAACCAGAATTTACTTGAATTAAAAACATGAAGCCAAACCAAAATAATAATGAGTTAATAATTATTAACTCATTATACATATTCATTTTGGGAGGTGAGTATAAATGGCAAGAAACAATCAAAAAGTAGTACCCCAGGCATCAGCAGCTCTTGACAGGTTTAAGTTTGAAATAGCTACTGAAGTAGGTGTTAGTTTAAAAGAAGGATATAATGGGGACATCACTGCAAGAGACGCAGGAAGAATCGGCGGTCAGATGGTAAAAAGGCTGATCGAAACAGCTGAAAGGAACATGGCTGGAACAACCGGAACAACAATAACAGGAACAATGAGAACAAGGTTCTAATATAAAGGAGAGTATAAGACTCTCCTTTAATTTTGCGTATCTGTAGAAAAATGCGTACTAACGTGCGCAGGTTTCGAGGTTTCGAGGTTACGAGGTTGCGGGGAGTCAGGGTATTCCTTATGAGTATAGGACTAGATCCACCGAATACACTGCGAAAAGTACTATATAGCTTGTGTTGCCCATACCTAGACCCGCAAGAAATACCCGAGCTTGCCTCGAAACCTCGAAACCCCGCGACCTCGTAACCTAGAATGTCGCAACATTAGTTTTTTGTCACTAAAAAGGCAAAGCCTCATATTATGGAATTAAGGGTTTGTTCAATCCGCTAACCCTGAAGGGAGGCTTTAAAATGAGCCATAAGCATTCATCAACAAGTTATACTGCGTTACCTCCGGCTGCAGCTCCATGACCGCCTGCTCCAGCTCCGGCGGTTTCACCGGTAAGCAGCCTGCTTTCGGCTCTTGTTCCAAAAACAACTGCTGCTCCTGTGCCTTTCTCCCTACCTCCGCTGCCGGTGGGAGAGTTATTGGGCGGAGTCAGCAATACTGTAAGAGGTTTGGTTTTAAATGACAACTGGTGGGTTGTACTATTGATCATATTTCTTTTCTTTCCAAATATAAGCAGTAAAATGTTCGGAGGTTTATTCAAAGATTAAGCCCTGGTAGTTTACACCTGGGCTTTATCTTCTGTCTTCACCTCCTTCTTTTGCAGCCGGGACTTTATCTCAATTGCAATGAGTATAATCAGTGGAAGTATCACCTGAAAGGGAAGAGCATAATATGGATATATTTCTTCTGCCCATTCAAACATCTCCATTATGCTGTCATACAGCAGGTATGACAGGTTGACCATCAATAGCGCCACAGGGGTTACAAAATATCTGTAATCCTTAAACCCGAACAGCTTTGTTACCCCTTTTGACGCAGCAAGCAGGCAAATGCATATCTTAATAAAACCTGCGATAATAAATACAATAGTTACTGATATTTCAAGCCTTTGTAAGAAGTTTCCTATATTGACTCTGCTTATGACAGAATAGGATGGAAAGTAAACAGCTCCGGCAGTTTCTGAGCCTAATATCATAATATTTCTTGCAGATACAAAAGCAATAAACATGCCGCTGATAATCAGTGCTTTTAAGTATACCCGATGAATTGTTTTAGATGAGCTTAAAGAGTCAAAAACCATAAGGAACACAACCGTTTCTCCGAAAGGGAAGGTAAAAGCAGCAAATGCACCCTGCCATACAGGCGTCAGGCCGTTCTTAAGGATTGGCAGCAAGTTTTCAGGCTTCATAATGGGAATAGCGAAAGAAGACAACATGATTAGCAGGAAAAAAACAAATAATACAAAAAATGTGCTGCATCTGGCAAGAGTTTCTATACCGCATTTTACACCTATAACACATACAAGGGCAAAAATAATTATCGGTACTATCTTAGGTGTCTCAGGCAGACCGACTGTGACCAGAAATTCACCAAAATTCCTGAGCACCAATGCACCAAGATGAAAAGAAAACCATATGAAAAACAGGATGAATAACTTACCAGCATAGTTTCCAAATACCTCACACAGGATATCATATAAATCCTTACCCGGATATCTGCCGAGGATCCGTGCATACATGAGCACAGTAGGAATACTAACTGCTATAGCCAACATAATAGCTATCCATATGTCATTTTTTGCATTTCCCCCGGTTCCCATTACCAAGGTACTTCCATAAATGAAAAGTATCAATAAGCTGATACCTTGTATGTCTGAAATAGTCTCCTTTTTCATATTTCCTCCATTAATTGCCTTTAATCGCTTCTACTATAGCCTTGATTGGGATCGCAGGGCTGGGCATATCTTCTATGTAGCCATTTGCTATACCTATTGCGCAGGAAATCACCATTAAGATTATATATAGTACAAGGGGACTCTTATTACCTGGTTTTGTAAAGGATCTGATATCGATTATTGATACAAGGGTATATGAAAATATCATGATCATCCACATTTTTATTTTCCTACCTTTACTGGGGTCTTGCTGGTTCCACTCCCCGTGATGGTGACATTTACATCAACAAGAGTTTCCAGATCAATAAAGAATTCATCCCAATCCTCTATTATGTTCTCTGGTATACCGGGAATACTGCGTTCAATTGTTTCTCCAAAGCCAAACAAGTCGGCCTTAAGCTCTTTTTGTGATTTTTCTATAAGGTTATCCAAACTTTTTTTTATTTGCTTTTCTGCTTCCTTTTTAAGCGAGTTTCTGCCATCTTCACTGATGAAGTCCTCGCGGCCCATTATTTCTGCGATATTTACATCCACATCCACATAAACCTTCATTATCAGCTTGTTGTCTTCCACAAAGGGCTTTATTTCTGTTTTACTTTTATTTATTTCCAGGGTAACATCTATACCAACTTTGCCTGCATTCCTGACTACAAACAAGCCTCCTTTCAACTCCTCACGGATCCAAAGCAGGCTTTTTGATTCCTGTTCATTCAGGTAGCCAATCAGCTTATCGCTCTTGATAATTGCGGAACCCGTAACATAAGTTGTGGTTTTTCCTCTTTCATAAATAAGTTTGAGTGTTGGTAGTATTGCAGTTGTATTTTTACTGGATATCATATCCAGAAATCGGTACAGCTCCACTGCCGGATATCTGGATATTGCTTTTTGGGCACGTAACGTATAATCCAGTTCATAGGCTTGTATGCTTTCTGTCTCGGGCTTTGCATAAAATATAGCGCTTGCAGTATTTTCCCGGGATAAAAGCACCCACATGTCCTCTCTTATTTCCGCATCCCTATTCAAAAAGTCCAGAACATGGCTGACCCCACGCTTTGCGACTTCTTCACCGAGTACTATGACTTTTGCATGGCTCCAGTAGAGCCTTTTGCCCTGCACCGCCACCATCTGTCTCACAGCGTCAAAAAAAGTATCTCCGATTGCTTGAATATACACAGGTTCTAAGGCTGACTGCTTTGGATCCTGCTTCACGCTTATTATTTCTACAGTAACAAGAACCTTATCCTTTTCAACCATGTCTATTGTCGCCCCTGAAACTATGGAAAGCTGCTCAACCTCCTTGTAGTTCCAGCAGCCGGACAAAAGCCAGGTACTTGACAGTAGAATACCGATCAGAAATAGAGTATTTATTTTTTTCATATTAATCATCCATTCAAGTATCAGCTTTTTTGTCTTCTTATATTTTTCTCTGCGATTAATTTGGGGCGTTTTTTTATAAGCCACCATGGAGCTCTGATAAGAACATCCTTTTGGTCCTCAACGGACAACGAGCTGATAAACAGCATGTATGGTATGCCAAAGGACTTCATTGATGCAAGATGAATATACATAGCTATTACGCTGAAAATATATCCATATAGACCCAAAAAGGCTGAGGAAAGAAGAAAAACCAGCCTGACTATTATTACTCCCTGTTCCATTTTAGGAACAAGAAAGCTTGTCAATCCGGAGGCCGCTGCAACAATGATTATCGGAGCACTTATCAGTTTTGCTTCAACGGCAGCCTGGCCTATGATCAAGGCACCGACTATGCTTATTGTCTGTCCCACAACAGTCGGGATCCTCAAGGATGCTTCCCTCAAAACTTCAAATACAAAGAGTATCAGTATCATCTCTGCAATAGTAGGCAGCGGTATACCTTGCCTGGCAGCTGAAATGCTTAGTATAAGAGGCGTTGGGAGCATTTCCTGGTGAAAGGTTATCAGAGCAGTATATATTGCCGGTATACTTGTAGTAATGAAAAAACTTGTAAAGCTCAACAGCCTGTTGAATGTGACATAATAGTAATTGCTGTAATAATCTTCACTGACGTGAAAGTATTCAATGAAAATATACGGCAAGGTCAGCACAAAGGGACTGCCATCACAGAAAATTGCCAATCTTCCTTCCAGAAGCTTGCCTGCAACCACGTCCGGCTTTTCTGTATGACCTATGGTCCTGAAAGGAGAATAACGTTCATCTGAAATCAATTCCTGGATATAGCCGGAGTCAAGTATCCCATCAATATCTATATGATCCAGTCTTCTTTCCACTTCTTTAACTGTGTCAAGGGAGGCTACGTTTTCAAGATAACATAGGCACACCTTTGTCTTTGTCAGCCTTCCGACCTCCCTGAAATGCAATTTCAGGCTTTCACTTTTTATCCGGGACCTCAATAATGAGATATTGGTGAATAAAGACTCATTGAAACCTTCTCTCGGGCCTCTGACCACCTTTTCTGTATCCGGCTCACTTATTTTTCTCCTTTCCATACCTGAAGTATTTATTACAATTGCCTGTTTATAACCATCCATAAGAATTGAAGTATATCCGTTAAGTAAAAAGTTTGTCAATTCATTATAATTGCCTGTAGTCTCCAGTTGTGCGGAGGTTATTTTATTCTTCAAAACTGAAGGCAGATAAATATCTGTATTTGTTTCTGAGGCTTTCATGTCCAGTAAAGGGCTGATTATTTCATCATTTATCCTTGTTACATTAACCAATCCATCCACATAGACAGCAACGCATTCTACATTTTTTGCCCCTCCAATGGAAAACTCTCTGAAAAGCAAAGACTCGTCGGCTATAAATGTTTTTTTTAAAGCAGCAATATTATCCTGAAGTATATTGGATATTTCCATGGTGCACCTCTTAAGTGAATAATCGTAAAAAAAGGTATATACATATCTATTATGTATATACCTTAAGATAATTATTACTGTAATATTAACATTGAAATGCTAATAAAGGTTATAATAAGCTATTGACTTGACTCATTTTTTTATATATAATATAAAAGTATCGCAGGGGTATAGCTCAACTGGTAGAGTAGCGGTCTCCAAAACCGTTGGTTGTGGGTTCAAGTCCTACTGCCCCTGCCAAATCTTAAAATTTTAAATCGCACAAAAACCGAACAACTTGAAATTACATATAAAACATTGAAGGAATACTATTATAGTATTCCTTTTTAATTGAGTAAATTGTATAGCTCTTAACTGTATATTAATGAAAGCTCTTCTGGGTCACTCCCCATTTTCTCAATGTATTATCATCACCTATCCAGACCGGAGCACCAATTTGGATTATACTATATAAACTCAAAACGTCGGAATTGATCATCCGGATACATCCCTTTGAAACCCTGTGCCCGATGGAATAAGGGCTGTTGTTTCCATGGATGCCGTAAATGTTTCCCTTTCCTGGAGAAAGGCCTATCCATCTATTACCAAGGGGGTTTTTAGGGGAACCTCCTGCCACAGGCTTTGCGTTGCGTCCCCCGGACCACATAGGGTTTTTCCGCTTTAAGTACACATGGAATTTTCCCTGAGGTGTCCTGTGAGACTCTCTTCCAATTGCAATGGGATATTTTCTTATAACGGTTTTCCCCCTATATAATGTAAGAATTCTATTTGTGCGGTTAATTGTGATCCAGTGACCTTTGGAGGGCGCTCTTGCTATAATGTCAGGAGACCTGAACATGGATCCCATCATCAGTCTTTTTAACATGGCACTCTTGAATATCGGACCCTGGATGCCGTCTGCAGGAAGGTTGCAATCACTCTGGAACCTCAGTACGGCATTCCTTAAATTAATATAATCATCCTTATAGTCATTCTTATAGTACCCCATTGATTTTAATACCTCAATATATTCGTAGCTTCTCGATACTGAAATCACTTCCTCTTCCGGGCATTCCATAATCTCCTTTATTAAGTTTGTATCAGGATCTGCATATACTCCAGAAGATAATATTGAAAATGCCAGTATTGCAGCAATTATCAATCTGAAATGCATAAAATTCCTCCTTCGTGCCTTCATTATAAATATTATTTGTTATTAACGTCAGGTTATGTTTACTATTTAATATTTACATGAATTGCATTTAAAGGATTTTTATTAATAAAAAAACTGTTGAAAATTCAACAGTTTTTGAAATCTTTAAAAGTCAGCGGATTTAACCGTTCTTGGGAATGGCATCACGTCTCTTATATTGCTGATTCCTGTTATATACATTATGATTCTCTCAAAACCGAGTCCGTAGCCGGAATGCTTGACACCGCCGTACTTTCTCAGATCAAGATACCACCAGTAGCTCTCCTTATCAAGTCCCATTTCATCCATTTTCTTTTCAAGCACATCAAGTCTTTCTTCTCTCTGGCTTCCGCCAATGATCTCTCCTACGCCGGGAACCAGCAGATCCATTGCTGCCACTGTCTTATTGTCATCATTGATCCTCATATAAAAGGCTTTTATTTCTTTGGGATAGTCTGTTACGAATACAGGTTTCTTGAACACCTGTTCTGTCAGATACCTTTCGTGCTCCGTCTGCAGGTCTGTCCCCCATTTTACAGGGTATTCGAACTTCACTCCGGATTTCATCAGTATATCTACTGCCTCTGTATAGGTAACAACTCCAAAGTCTGAGTTAACTATGTTATTCAATCTCTCAAGCAAGGTATTGTCAATAAATCTGTTAAAGAACTCCATTTCCTCCGGAGCATTCTCCAATATAAAATTAATAATATATTTCACCATACTCTCCGCAAGCTCCATATTATCCGAGAGCTCTGCAAAGGCGATCTCCGGCTCTATCATCCAGAACTCCGCGGCATGTCTTGCGGTATTGGAGTTTTCTGCCCTGAAGGTAGGCCCGAAGGTGTATACATTTCTGAAGGCCATGCAGAAGGACTCCACATTAAGCTGTCCGCTTACCGTAAGGTTTGTAGCTTTGCCGAAGAAATCCTTTGAAAAATCAACAGATCCATCTTCGGTCCTTGGCGGGTTTTCCATATCCAGGGTAGTAATCCTGAACATCTCTCCGGCTCCTTCAGCGTCGCTTCCTGTGATAATTGGAGCATGCACATACACAAAGCCCTGCTCCTGGAAGAATCTGTGTATGGCATATGCGACCAGTGACCTCACTCTGAACACTGCAGAAAAAGTATTTGTCCTTGGTCTCAGGTGTGCTATTGTCCTCAGGAACTCAAAGGAATGGCTTTTTTTCTGCAGCGGATATTCCGGTGTGGATAGTCCCTCAATTTCAATCTTCGCTGCCTTTAATTCAAAAGGCTGCTTTACCCCGGGCGATTCCACCAGTAGGCCTTCCACGCTTATTGCAGAGCCTACCGAAAGCTTAGCTATATCATCGAAGTTTTCAAGGCTCTCTTCGAATACCACCTGAAGATTCTTGAAAAAGCTTCCGTCATTCAGCTCTATAAAACCAAAATTCTTGGAGGTTCTCTCAGTCTTCACCCACCCGGATATCTTTATATTTTTATTCAGATACTCTCCAGCGTTTCTATACAGCTGTTTTATCATTATGCTGCTCATATGTATTCCTCCTCGTGCAATTCTTTATATGCTTAACCTTTTTATAACGAGTAGGGGCATCTATTCCACCATAATTTTACATGCCCCGTAAACGAGTTTCAAAAAAGGCTTCCTTGGTTGTTAAAGTGCTTCAATGGAAGCCTTTTTTATACCTTAAGATCAACTTTTACATTCAATTTATCATTATTTTCCTTAAGAAGCGGATAGACATGCTCCCCAAGGAATTCTTCAACTTGCTCCGGGGCTCTTCCTATGAAGTTCTGCGCATCCAGAAGCTCCTCGATTCTGTCTTTACCCAGCTTAAAACTCCCATCCCTCTCAATAAGGCTGATAAGATTATTATCCAGGCCTTCTTCCTTCACTCTTCTGCCGGCTTCAATCGAATACTGCCTTATCTTTTCGTGGAGCTCCTGCCTGTCTCCGCCATTTTTCACAGACTCCATCAAAATATTCTCAGTAGCCATGAAAGGAAGTTCATCATCAATATGGCGTTTTATCATCCTTTCATATACTACAAGACCATTCGTAACATTTATGATGATATTCAATATGCTGTCCACCGCAAGAAAAGCCTGTGGAACAGCAAGCCTTTTATTGGCTGAATCATCAAGAGTTCTTTCAAACCACTGGGCTGCTGCTGTAATAGCAGGATTAAGAGAATTAGTTATCACAAACCTGGATAAAGCTGCGATTCTTTCGCATCTCATAGGATTCCTCTTGTATGCCATTGCGGAGGAGCCTATCTGATTCTTTTCAAAAGGTTCTTCCACTTCCTTAAGACTTTGGAGAAGGCGTATGTCATTGCTGAATTTATGGGCTGACTCTGCTATCTGGGTGAGTACATTCAGAACCTGACTATCCAGCTTTCTGGAATATGTCTGTCCTGTGACTGCAAAGCTCTCTCTAAAACCCATCTTTTCGGTGACTCTCCTGTCCAGCTCTTTTATCCTGGCATGGTCGCCATTGAAAAGTGCCATAAAGCTGGCTTGAGTACCTGTAGTGCCTTTTACTCCCCTAAGCTTGAGTCTGCTTATCTGAAAGTCCAGCTCTTCAATATCCATAAGAAAATCCTGCAGCCACAAGCAGCTCCGCTTACCGACAGTGGTCAGCTGTGCCGGTTGAAAATGTGTAAAACCCAAAGCAGGCAGCTTCTTGTATTTATCTGCAAAAGCAGCGAGATTGCTGATTACATTAAGGAGTTTAGTCTTTACGAGCTTCAAGCCCTCCGACATCTGTACCACATCAGTGTTATCCCCTACAAATGCACTGGTCGCTCCAAGGTGTATTATCGGTTTGGCTTTGGGACATTGGAGACCATAGGCATAAACATGGGACATCACGTCATGCCTTGTCTCCTTCTCCCTTTTTTCTGCGTCCTCATAGTTGATGTCATGTATGTGTTCCTTTAATTCATCCACCTGTTCCCGGGTGATATTCAAGCCGAGCTCCATCTCGCTTTCCGCTAAGGCCACCCAAAGCTTCCTCCAGGTTGAGAACTTATAGTCCTCTGAAAATATATAGGACATTTCATTACTTGCGTATCTGCTTATTAAAGGATTTTGATATTCCTTCCTGTTCACTGTGCTATACCTTCCTATTTTAGATTATCTTTAATAAAGCGTTCAAAAGTATCAAGACCTTTTTCTATGACTTCCATTGAAGTTGCATAAGAAAGTCTGATGTAATTGTCAATCCCGAATGCAGCTCCAGGAACTACGGCTACATGGCCCTTTTCAAGCATAGTCTGTGAGAAATCCAGTGAGGTATTGAGTTTTGTACCACAAAATTCTCTTCCAAGATAATTGCTTATATCAGCAAAAACGTAGAAGGCTCCTACCGGCTTAATGCAGCTGAGACCGTCAATAGAATTTATCCTCTTAAACATATAGATGCTTCTCTTTTCGAATTCAGCTACCATTTTTACTACATCATCCTGCGGCCCGTTCAAAGCTGCAGTTGAAGCATATTGCGTTATGGAACTGGGATGTGATACCGCGTGGCTTTGAATACTTGACATTGCTTTTATTATGCTTTCATTTCCGGCTGCGTATCCAAGCCTCCAGCCCGTCATTGCATAGGCCTTTGACATACCGTTTATCACTATGGTAAGCTCCTTTATTTCTTTTCCGAAAGAAGCTATGCTTATATGTTTGTTTCCGTCATATACCAGCTTTTCGTATATCTCATCCGATATGACAAACAGATTATTTTTTACTGCAACCTCAGCAATATCTCTGAGTTCCTTTTCCGTATATACGGCTCCCGTTGGATTGCTCGGGGAGTTAATCAGTATTGCCTTTGTCCTTGGAGTCAGTGCTTTCTCAAGCTCTTCCCCGGTCATTTTGAAGTTGTTTTCTTTTCTTGTCGGAACCAGTACAGGAACCCCATCATTAAGCTTGATAATTTCAGTATAGCTGACCCAGTAAGGAACCGGCACAACAACTTCATCACCAGGATTGAGAATTGCTGCGAATGCATTGGATAATGAGTGCTTGGCGCCGCTAGATACTATTATTTGGCCAGGCTCATAATGCAGGTCATTGTCCCTCTTGAATTTTTCGCAAATGGCTTTTCTCAGATCAATGGTCCCTGGTGCTGCCGTATACCTTGTAAAACCCTTATTTATAGCTTCTACTGCAGCGTTTCTTATATATTCAGGTGTGTCAAAGTCAGGCTCACCTGCGCCAAAGCCATAAACCTTTATTCCGTCTGCAACCATTTGCTTAAGCTTAGCGTCTACTGCAAGTGTCATAGACGGAGCGATATTTGAGATTTTCTTAGAAATTTTGATTTCCATCTCTTTCCCTCCACTTTCTGCTGTTTATTTTTTCTTTTAACTTTTCAACATATTTATAATCAACCGAGTAGTTCCCTAGTATCGGCTCATTATTTACCTTCATACCGTGGCAGTCTGAACCACCTGTTATCAATAAGCTTCTGGAAGCTGCAATAGCCAGAGAATTCCTTACTGTCTCATCATCGTGCTTTGAATGATATACCTCAATGCCGTCCAGACCAAGATCAATTATTCTGCCTATATTGGACTTGTTTCTTATAAGCCCGGGATGAGCAAGCACAGAAATGCCTCCGAGCTTTTTAATAAGATCGATCGCTTCGCTGCAGCTGAGCTTATATCGTTCCACGTAAGCGGGACAGTCTTTCCCAATATACCCATTAAAGGCATCCTTTATATTATTGATATAACCTTTACTTATCATTGCTCTGGCAATATGAGGTCTCCCTATGGCACCCTTCTCGGCTATATCCCTTACCTGCTTCAATGTAATGTTGACTCCCAGATTATTAAGCTTGTTTACGATCCTCTCAGCTCTTTCATACCTGGAATTCTGTATCTTTTTGAGTATGTCCAGCAGCCAGGGCGCTTTATAATCAATGTAATAACCAAGAATATGTATTTCCTCTTCTTCAAATAAAGTACTGAGCTCTATTCCTGGTATTACTTCAACTACATATTTGGCTGAGGCCTCTAAAGCCTGGTCGATGCCATTTATAGTGTCATGATCTGTTATACCTATTGCCGCCAGTCTTTTCACCTTTGCCCACAGCACTACTTCATCAGGACTTAAGAGACCATCGGAAGCGGTTGTATGTATATGTAAATCTGCCTTCTGCATATTAAGCCTCCTGCACAGCATATCTGTATAATATACCGTAACTTATTAGCAAAAATATATATATGATATATATTTTACTAATAAATAATATTATATCATTATTTATATATAACGCAAAAAAAGAATTTTAAGTATTACAAGAATACCTGAATAAATGAATAATACCTGCCTATAAAAAAAGCAGGTATTGATAATTATCTTGGTTCTATTATCAGTTTTATTGCCGTTCTCTCTTCACTGTCTATCATAATATCAGTGAAGGCCGGTATGCATATCAGATCAATTCCTCCTGGTGCTACAAATCCTCGGGCTATTGCAATTGCTTTAATAGCTTGGTTTAATGCCCCGGCGCCAATTGTTTGTATTTCCGCGGAGCCCTTTTCCCTCAAAACTCCTGCTAAAGCTCCTGCAACGGAATTAGGGTTTGATTTAGCTGATACCTTCAATACTTCCATAAAAAGCCCCCCCTTAATTAATCGGACAAATCCAAAATATACTAAAAATCATTATAGATGATTATTCTACAAAATTTTCTAAATTCCTCTTTTTTTCTACAATTTTGAATTTTGAGTTATCACGATATGCTTTTTTACCGATTAAAGGGTTAAATATATAAGGTTACTCTACAATTCTGTCTATTCCTGTAACCTTATTATTCTCATCAAGCTTTATGATTACAGCTCCAAGCAACGTATCGCCGCCGGCCACCTCAAACCGTGCAGGCATACCGGTGATAAACTTCTTTATTACTATTTCCTTTTCAACACCCAGTATCGAATCTCTGGGACCAGTCATTCCTGTGTCTGTGATATATGCAGTTCCACCGGGTAATACTCTATCGTCGGATGTTTGGACATGGGTATGTGTTCCCAGTACAGCATGGACTTTACCATCAAGATACCAGCCCATGGCAAGCTTTTCTGACGTGGCTTCCGCATGAAAATCAACGATTATTATATCTGCACTGTCCTTAATCCGTTCAAGTATCTCATCAATTGCCCTGAATGGACAATCAATACAATCCATATATACTCTTCCGCACAAATTTACTATGGCAAATCTTCTGCCTGACTTTTCAGCTATCCGGAAACCCTTGCCGGGAGTGCCTTTTGGATAATTGGCAGGCCTGACAAGCTTGTCGGATTCTTCTATGAATTCAAATATCTCTTTTTTTGCCCAGGAATGATTGCCTAAAGTAATCATATCAACTCCAAAACCCAAGAGCTCATCATATGTACTCTTTGTTATGCCGACTCCACCAGCGCTGTTTTCGCCGTTTACAACTGTAAAATCAATATTATATTCCTTTATGAGCCTGGTAAGATTTTTTTCCAGGTAATTCCTACCCGGCCGACCGACGACATCACCGATAAACAATATATTCATAAGTACCTCCAGATTTTAGATTCGAGATGCGAGATACGAGATACGAGAATTATAGCATGGCTTCGAAGGTTTGCGAATCGTCTCCGAAGCGGAACGCATGCAATGCGTTCCCTACATCCTGCAGCTCCATAGACCTGCCCTAAGCCTCGAGTCTCGTATCTCGAATCTCGTATCTATATTATTATTAAAAAAGGCGGCTACATGCATTTCGCATGTATCGCCGCACATTTTCTATTTTGCATATTCAATTGCCCTAGTTTCCCTGATTACATTGACCTTGATCTGACCAGGGTATTCAAGCTCGTCTTCTATTCTCTTAACAATGTCCCTTGCTATATAGACGATTTCGCTGTCGCTGACATCCTCCGGCTTAACCATTATTCTTACTTCCCTACCGGCTTGAATAGCAAAAGATTTTTCAACTCCACTGAAAGAATTTGCGATTTCCTCAATTTTTTCCAAACGTTTGATATAGGATTCCAAAGTCTCTCTTCTAGCTCCCGGCCTTGCGGCAGATATTGCATCGGCTGCCTGCACAAGAACTGCTTCAATTGTTGTAGCTTCAATATCACCATGATGTGCTGCAACTGCATGTACCACATCACTTGATTCCTTGTATTTCTTTGCCAGATCTGCACCAATCTGTACATGTGGACCCTCAACCTCATGATCCACTGCTTTACCTATGTCATGCAACAAGCCGGCTCTCTTGGCAAGTTTGACATCGACTCCTAATTCTGCTGCCATTGCAGCGGCAAGATGTGCCACTTCTACTGAGTGCTTCAGAACGTTTTGTCCATAACTGGTTCTGAATTTCAATCTTCCTAAAAGCCTGATGATCTCCGGATGTAATCCGTGAACTCCAGTATCGAAGGTAGCTTGTTCCCCCTGTTCCCTGATGTAGTTATCCACTTCCTTCTTGGACTTTTCTACCATTTCTTCTATCCTTGCAGGATGTATTCTTCCATCTACAATGAGTTTTTCAAGGGCAACCCTTGCAACTTCTCTTCTAATTGGATCAAAACCAGATAGTATAACTGCTTCCGGTGTATCATCGATTATTAAATCGATGCCTGTAAGGGTTTCTAAAGTTCTGATATTCCTACCTTCACGCCCTATTATTCTGCCTTTCATTTCGTCATTTGGCAGTGGAACAACAGAAACAGTTGTCTCTGCAACATGATCGGCCGAGCACTTCTGAATGGCGCCGGAAATGATCTCTTTGGCTTTGCGTTCTGCTTCTTCCTTAGCCTTGGTCTCAATATCCTTGATCATCATTGCGGCATCATGTCTTATTTGTTTTTCGATATCGTTCAAAAGTAGTTGCTTCGCGTCTTCCGATGATAAGCCCGATAATCTTTCAAGTTCCTCTAATTGTTTCTTATAGAGTTCCTGCACTTCTTCGTGGGATTTCTGAATTTCTTTTTGTTTCTTTGAGATTGCTTCATCTCTCTGCTCTAAGTTTTCAACCTTTTTGTCCAAAAGCTCTTCCCTCTGGAGTAATCTGCGCTCGATCCTCTGAATTTCATTTCTCCTGTCTCTTGTCTCTCTATCAAGCTCGGATCTGAGCTTATGAACCTCCTCTTTAGCTTCAAGCACAACTTCCTTTTTCTTTGTTTCCGCTTGTCTTTCGGCTTCAGAGACTATCTTTTTTGCCTGCTCCTCAGCATTCTTTATCTTTGATTCAGCAATATATCTTCTAACTAAATACCCAAAAATAAAGGTAAATAGTGCAATTGCTATATAGATTACAAATTCGATAGCATTTTCACCTCCTTGTTTTAAATATTTTTCGACTATCGGCACGGCTTCCACTAAACCTTTTTCATAATCATCATTTACATAATCAACAAAATTTTATAAGGACACGCCACTAACAATTGATGCACCATATCACAATAATTCTATTACTTATACAAAATTTTGTCAAGTTATTGTGACAATTCAAACAATTTAACAATGATTAGTAATACCCCTTAAATATTGCTAAATGGGGCATTTAACCCTCATCCAGTTCAAGCTCCTCGATTATCCTCCTGCATACATCCATTCCATAGCCTTTTCTATAAAGAAAGCCCATAAGCTTAGCAGCTTTCTCACTTTTATTACCTTTCAGACCCGGAAGCTTTTTCTGCGCAGCTTTCAATGCGGAAGCATAATCATCAATATCTGACTCTTCAAGCTTCTGCCTGATAACTTCACTGTCGACTCCCTTACTTGCAAGCTTGTTGTAAAGGCTTCTCCTGCTTGTTCCTGTATTATCCTTCACTGTTCTGATAAAGCTATCAGCATAGTTTTCATCATTAATATAACCAAGTTCCCTTAAATATTCCAGTACTTTTTTTATGGCACTATCAGAATGCTGCTTTTCCTTAAGCTTCTTTATGATTTCTTTCTCTGTTTTTGAAGAATGTGCCAATATAAAAAGTGAAGCTCTCAGGGCACTTTTATATTGTATTATTTCCATCTTTTTATTGAATTCATCCTTATTTAGCTCCATTCCTTCACGAAAATCCAATTCTTCAAGTACTTCCTTATCGATAGAGCTATGATATTCACCATCTATATATATGCTGTATTTTTTCTTATTCTTTTTTTGTTCTTCGATTTTTGTAATCCTCATGATTTTCACAACCTTAAATATGAATTAAGGTTGCTGTAAAATGATGAATTTTACAGCAACCCTTTTTTATAATAATTTTATATTTTATAATTCATCATCGCTTTCAGCATCTTCTGAAACAACAGGCTTGGCTTTGGATATTCCAAGGCTGAACATTTCCCTGAGCTTCCTGTCTATCTCTTTTGTAAGCTCAGGATTCTCCTTCAGGTACTGCTTTGCGTTTTCCCTGCCCTGGCCGATTCTTGTGTCACCATAGGAATACCATGCGCCGCTTTTGAGTACCAGATCGTTATTTACTGCAACATCAAGGACACTGCCTTCTTTTGAAATACCTTCTCCGTACATGATATCAAACTCTGCCTGCTTGAACGGAGGTGCGACCTTATTCTTGACTACCTTGATTCTTGTTCTGCTGCCTACTACATCATTACCCTGCTTGATATTCTCAATTTTCCTGACCTCAAGTCTGACTGAGGCATAGAACTTCAAAGCTCTGCCCCCCGGTGTTGTTTCGGGATTTCCAAACATGACTCCAACTTTTTCTCTTAGCTGATTAATAAAAATTGCTGTTGTTTTGGACTTGCTGATAGCTCCTGCAAGCTTTCTGAGCGCCTGGGACATAAGCCTGGCCTGCAAGCCCACATGTGCATCGCCCATTTCACCATCTATTTCAGCTTTCGGAACCAGGGCTGCAACAGAGTCAACAACAACCACATCTATGGCTCCGCTGCGAACAAGTGTTTCTGCAATTTCAAGGGCTTGTTCCCCTGTGTCGGGCTGAGAAACAATGAGGTTCTCAATATCAACCCCAAGATTCTTGGCATAAACGGGATCAAGAGCATGCTCCGCATCTATGAAGGCGACCTCTCCGCCATTCTTTTGCGCCTCGGCAATTATATGAAGTGCTACTGTTGTCTTACCTGAGGATTCAGGCCCGAATATCTCAACTATTCTTCCCCTTGGAACCCCACCTATACCTAAAGCTATGTCAAGCTCTATCGAGCCTGTGGATACAGATTCCACATTCATTTTTGTAGATTCGCCCAGCTTCATTATTGAGCCTTTGCCGAATTGTTTTTCAACCTGGCTCAAAGCCAGTTCTATCGCTTTCTTTTTATCGTTCATTACGGCGCACATTAATTGCTACACCTTCCTTTCATACGTATGCCTCAAACAGCACATCGAACAAATGTTCTTATATTTATATTATATTATATTGCTATATAATAGTCAAGGAAATTACAGAATTTAACTTTTTTTCTTTAGAAGCAGCTCCCGCCGCAAATAATCAAGGGCACGGCTGCTGGAGTTCCATTTTATCCGTTTCCTGTTACCGGTCAGCATGAGCTTATGTACTTTTACCGAATCTCCTGCCGCTAATCCGATATAGCACAGCCCTACGGGCTTTTCCCTGCTGCCTCCGTCCGGTCCTGCAATACCGGTGATCGAGACTCCGATATCAGTACCGCCGATCTTTTTTACGCCAAGGGCCATTTCTTCTGCTGTCTGACTGCTTACAGCCCCATAGCTCTTTATTGTCTCCTCCTTTACCCCAAGGATCTTTATTTTCGATTCGTTACTGTAGCTGGTGATTCCGTACATAAGGCTTGCAGATGCTCCGGGTACATCTGTCAGCCGGCTTGCTATAAGCCCTCCGGTACAGGATTCCGCAAGCGATATGGTCAGTTTCTCAGCCTGCAGCAGCTTCATAACTACCTCTTCAAGGCTTTCCTCATCATAACCGTAGATATTTTCACCCAGTACCGCCTTTACCTTTTCCTCTATCTGGTCTATAAGCCTGTCGGCTTCCTCCGGGGTATCAGTTTTTGCGGTAATTCTCAGGTGCACTTCTCCATCCTTTGCGTAAGGAGCTATTGTCGGATTGGACTGATTCTGGAAAATCTCCTTTAGCATATCCTCGGCAGCTGATTCTCCGACTCCTGTTACACGGAGCATTCTGGACCGTATTGTACAATGTACCTTGTTTCTGAGATATGGCAGCACCTTATTCTCAAACATAGGATACAATTCCTTGGGAGGACCGGGCAGCATTATGACCATCTTTCCTTCCTTCTCTATCAATACCCCGGGAGCGGTACCGTTGTCGTTTTCCAATATTGCAGCGCCCTCCGGTATGTACCCCTGCTTAATATTATTCTGTGTCATAGGTCTTCCCACGGTCTTGAACATTGCTTCAATTTTTCTGATGCTTGCTTCATCAGGCAGCAGCTTTAAGCCCAATGCAAGGGCCACTCCTTCCTTTGTAAGGTCATCTGCAGTGGGTCCCAGGCCTCCGCTTGTAATAACAAGGTCCGAGCGCTCCAGGCTTTCTTTTATGGTTGCTTTCAGCCTTTCCAGGTTGTCTCCCACAGTTACATGATAAAATACGTCTATACCGATATCTGCCAGCTTCTGTGACAGATACCGCGCATTGGTATTTACTATGTTGCCCAGCAGCAACTCAGTGCCTACTGCTATGATCTCGCTCTTCATCTCATAACCTCCACATCTATATGTTTTGTAATAAACCTTTTACAACGAAATTCAAATATTGCAAAACATATACCTTGATTTCATAGGTTGCCTGATTCTTCCTTGAAGCTTCTTTATCGCAACCTATCTAATATATGTCTGTAATATGAAAAAAGGCCTTATCGTGAAAGGAAAAAGCCTTTTTCTCTATACTCTCTATTATTTTACCTTTATAAATACCTGTTTGTTCTTGGCAAAATAATCAACTCCTGATAGTACAGTGATAACAAGTGTTGCATAAACCATTACAATGTCCATGGGCAGTTTAATAAGACTGAATGGATAATTGCCAAGGAGCAGTATTATAATTGCAATAATTTGGGTCACTGTTTTTATTTTTCCATAATTGCTTGCTGCGATGATAACATTCTGTGCTGCTGCAAGGCTCCTGAGCCCTGTAACGGCAAATTCTCTTGCCAGTATTACAAAAACGATCCAGGCTTCTATCCTTCCAAGCTGTATAAGCACTACAAAAGCACCGGTGACCAGAAGCTTATCTGCAAGAGGGTCCATGAATTTGCCAAAATCAGTTATCATATTGTATTTCCGGGCTATATGCCCATCGAGCTTGTCTGTCAGTGAAGCCAGGAGGAAAACAGCCAGCGCCGCTTCCATATGATAAGTAAAATCCATAAGCATAAATACAATAAAAACAGGAATCATCAATATCCTTATCATAGTAATCTTATTTGCCAGGTTCATTTTTTATCGCCCCCACCAAATCGTATTCATAAGCCTTTTTGATTATTACATGACAGAAATCACCAGGTATCAGATCCCTGTCAGATTTGAAATAAACTTTCCCATCAATCTCAGGTGCATCCATATAGCTCCGTCCGAAATATTCTCCTTCACTATAGCCTTCAATAAGGACCCTGATGGTTTTTCCAACAAACATGTTGTTGTTTTCGAGGGATATTTCCCTTTGAAGCAGCATTATTTTCTCCAGTCTTTCCTGTTTTACTGCCTCATCAACCTGACCGGGCATATCATATGCTGCGGTATCCTCTTCTCTCGAATACGCAAACACTCCGAGCCTGTTGAACCTTACCCCGGAAACAAAGTCATAAAGCTCGGCAAAATCCTGTTCGGTCTCTCCAGGGAAGCCAACAATAAGAGACGTTCTGAGAATTATATCCGGCATACTTGTCCTAAGCTTCCCAATCAGTTCAAGCATTTTCTCCTTACTGCTCCTTCTGGCCATTTTCTTGAGTATGGCATTGCTGGCATGCTGTACCGGAATATCAAGATATTTGCATATCTTTTTTTCCTTTGCCATAGTCTCTATCAGTTCATCATTGAATTCATCAGGATAGGAGTATAAAAGCCTTATCCATTCTATATCCCCGATAGCAGCAAGTTCCCGCAGAAGTTCGCTTAGCCGGTACCTCCCATAGAGGTCAATACCATAACGGGTAATATCCTGTGCTATTATGTTCAGTTCCTTTATTCCATTCCTTGAAAGCTCTTTTGCTTCTTCAAGGATATCCTCCATTCTCCTGCTTCTGTATCTTCCGCGCAGGCTGGGTATGATGCAGTAGCTGCATCTGTTGTCGCAGCCTTCCGCAATCTTCAGGTAAGCTGATGCTCCAAAGGTGGATATCCGTCTTGGGAGCTTATCTATGTCAACCAGCTCCTGATGTCCATACAGCACAACTTTTTCACCCTTCAGCGTCTGCTGTATGACCTCTGTTATACTTTTATAATCGCCGGTACCGATAACTGCATCCAGCTCAGGCAGTTCCTTCAGCAGCTCTTCCCTGTAGCGCTCCGCCATACAGCCTGATGCTATAAGCACCTTACATTTTCCATTGCTTTTATACTGTGCCATTTCCAGTATGGTATCTATTGATTCCTGCTTTGCACTCTCTATAAAACCGCAGGTGTTTATTATTATTATCTCTGCAATGCGAACATCGTTGGTTATTTCATAATCATTATTTAGAATGCTCTGAACCATCACCTCTGAATCGATCAGGTTCTTAGAACATCCCAGGGACACAATTGCCGTTTTCAGCCTCAAAAGTTACACTCCTCCATAAACATGTATAGTATATATAAGCTTATATAAAATTCCTATGAAAAGTATATTATATTGTATCTCCGGTGTCAAAGCATTATATAGTTTCGTCAATATCTTCCTTGCTGACAAGTACCTTCCTGGGTTTGCTTCCCTCATAGCCTCCTATTATCCTGCGCTCCTCCATCTGATCTATGAGTCTGGCCGCTCTGCTGTAACCTATCTTCAGCCTTCTCTGCAGCATTAGTATCGATGCCTGTCCGCTCTCTACAACTATCTCAATGGCATCCTTCAACAGTTCATCAACCTCAGCATCCTCATCGAATTCCACACTTTGCTCTATTTCCTTTATAACTTCATTGTTGAAATTAACAGGTACCTGATCCTTTATGTAGTTTACCAGCCTTTCAATTTCCTTCTCGGATACAAATGCACCCTGAACTCTCAAAGGCTTTGCTTCTCCTACAGGATAGAACAGGGCATCCCCTTTACCCAGGAGCTTTTCTGCACCGCCCATATCCAGTATTGTCCTTGAGTCGATCTGGGAGGAAACTGCAAAGGATATCCTGGAAGGAATATTTGCTTTTATCAGTCCTGTTATTACATCTACAGAAGGCCTCTGGGTTGCAACGACAAGATGTATTCCTGCGGCACGGGCCATCTGCGCCAGACGGCATATGGAATCCTCCACTTCCCCGGGAGAAACCATCATCAGATCGGCCAATTCATCTATTACTACAACTATTTGAGGAAGCTTGTCGATGCCTTCCTTGTTCAAGCCGTTATAGCCGTATATGTCCCTCACATTGTTAGAAGCAAACTTTTTATAACGCTCAGTCATTTCCATTACAGCCCAATTCAAAGCTCCCGCCGCTTTCTTCGGATCAGTTACCACCGGAACCAGAAGGTGGGGAATGTTCTTGTATATACTCAGCTCAACAACCTTGGGATCTATGAGCAGCAGCTTGACTTCCTCAGGGGTGGCTTTGTACAATATGCTCGCTATCAAAGTATTTATGCATACGCTTTTGCCTGAGCCTGTGGAGCCGGCTATAAGAAGATGCGGCATTTTTGCAAGGTCTGCCACTATATTTGCGCCGGCTACATCTTTTCCTATTGAGAAGGATATCTTTGATTTTTGATTTTTAAACTCTTCAGATTCCAGCACTTCCCTTAAAAGTACGCTGGATACATCTTTATTCGGTACTTCGATTCCTATTGCAGCCTTTCCCGGAATAGGAGCTTCTATCCTGATACCCGGTGAAGCAAGACTGAGGGATATATCATCAGCGAGGCTGAGTATCTTGCTCACCTTCACACCTGGGCTTAGCTGCAGCTCGTATCTTGTAATGGTCGGTCCCACTGAAACCTGTGCGATGCTGGCGCTGACCCCGAAGTTCTTTAATGTATCCTCCAATATCTTAACATTATTCATTACTTCCTTTTTTCCGCTGCCTGTCTTGTTTTCCGGCGGCAGTGTGAGAAGATTCAGCCCGGGCAGCTTATAATTCGTATAATGCTTGTTGCTTACAGGTATCACATGCGCTTCCGTATCAGGCTTAGCTGCAGGATTCTCCTTACCCGGTCTTACCTTATGATCTTTAGCTTCTGTGATTTCTTTAGGCTTCTCGGGGGCTTCAACATCTTCCTTGTTCCTGAAGCCTTTATCAAAATGTTTTGTAAAATCAAGTATCTTGATCTTTTTATCTATATTCTTTATCCTTTCTTCATCATCAAACTCTTGTAATTCTGTCACTTCCGGCATGTTTGACGTTGTTTTTTTCTGCAGTTCCTTAGTAATAGCTGCTTCTCTGTCCTTGCTCTTCAAGCGGGCATATAGATTTAAAACTGCATTCTTAATATACTCCAGAATATGTACAAAGGATATCTCTGTAAACATTAAAACAGATATGATATATAGTGCGGCTATGATCGTAATGGTGCCCACCATACCGAAAAGCATTACAAAAGCATAACCGAAGATACCTCCGGCAGCACCTCCGCCGGCATTAAGAGCACCAAGAGCATAGTAGTATTTCACTGTATCAAGCCAATTTGCGTCAACCTCCTGCACTTCCGTATAATTAGCTATGAAAAGTGCTATGAGTGTAGCTAGCAGAAACATACAGAAGGAATAAAACTTGATGTTGATCTGCATCTCGCTCTTCCTGTACACCATGGCAAGCCCAAGTATTATTATCAGCACAGGCACTATATAAGCGCCGAGTCCGAATACCCCAAGTATAAGCAGCCGTATCTGCTCGCCCACTATACCTGAATTTTTACTGAAAAGGCTTATGTATATATATATACTGGCCAATATCAAGGATACTCCTGCTATTTCATATTTTATATTGTTTTGCGTGCTTTTCTTCGACAAGATATCACCTCATAAATACATTCTCCAGATAAATTCATCTGCTTAACCCTATTGTTATTATAGCTTTATTTGCCAATGGTTGCAACTAAGCAGGAAACTAAATAGAAAAACTGCTTCATGCAGCATATGCTGGAGGCAGTTTTCTCTTTCATTGCATTTTTTTTTCCTGCTTTGCTTCCTTTATAAGGTCCTGAAGCTTTGTAAGAGCCTGGTGCAGCCCTCCTATTTCATTTATAAGCCCGAATTTTACTGCCTCAGGGCCTACCAATACCGTTCCGACATCATTGGCAAGCTCACTGGTTGTAAACATAAGCTTCTTCAAGGTTTCAAGATCTATGTGGCTGTGTTCTACTATGAATCTTATTATGCGCTCCTGCATTTTATTAAAATAATCAAAGGTCTGCGGCACACCTATGATCAGACCGTTCATCCTTATGGGATGTATGGTCATTGTAGCGGTCGGCGCTATGAAGGAGCAGGTCGCAGACACTGCCAGAGGTACTCCGATACTATGACCACCGCCTAGTACAAGCGATACTGACGGTTTTTTCATACTGACTATAAGCTCCGATAGTGCAAGGCCTGCTTCAACATCCCCTCCTACGGTGTTAAGTATCAGCAGCAATCCTTCTATCTCCGGATTTTCTTCTACTGCTACGATCTGAGGTATTATATGCTCATATTTTGTGGATTTGTTTTGAGGAGGAAGCAGCACATGGCCTTCTATCTGGCCTATGATGGTTATACAGTGTATGTTGCTCCTGAACTGCGGAACCCTTGCCTCGCCCAGCTCCTTTATGTTCTCTGCGGATTTATCCCTGCTCTCCTTTTTATTATCTGTTTCTTCAGCCTCATTGGCCTCATCAGACCTGAATCCATACATATCTGTCAAAAAAATCACACTCCCGGATTTTTATTTACCTCTCTATTTCTATTTATACTAAACTTATAATTAGTATTTTTACCTTAAAACAAATCGGTATGCAAAAAATAAGCAAATCCATCAGATTTGCTTATTTGTGATCGCTTTATCAAATTAATTCTATTCCTTTCTTATTGCCTCCAGGGCGCTCAGGTTCATTGCCCTTCTGGCAGGGTAAAATCCAGAAACCAGACCGATGATCGTAGTGAACAGCATAGCGCTGCCTGCCAGCCACAAGGGTATTATTGAGGTTTTGGTTCCTTCTCCCCCCGGACCGAAAAAGCCCATCAGTGCAAAGCCTGCCGAGTTCAAGCCGTATGATACTCCATAACTCAGCAGCAGTCCTATGATCCCTCCTAAAAGTCCTATCGCTGCAGCTTCAAAAAGAAATAATTTTTTTATATCACCCAGGGAAGAGCCGATCACCTTCATAATGCCTATTTCCCTGGTACGTTCATATATTGACATTACCATAGTATTGGCGATGCCTATGGATGCAACCAGCAGAGATACTGCACCGATCGCGCCAAGTACTATTCTTATGCTTGAAGAGGTCTTCTGCATTGATTCCAGTATATCGGTTAGGCTATCTGCATAGAAGCCCATATCCTTGATCTGTGTCTGTATGCCCTGTACATCATTTATATCCTTTACTTTTACAATTATCCTTGAATAACCCTTTATGTTCCTGTAATCAGATGAGTTATCACTCTGGTTTTTTCCCCTGTTGAAGGCCTTCACCATTTTTTTCAGTTCGTTAATATCTATGAAAACACTGTTATAGTGCTCATAATTTCCTTCTTCAAGTATTCCGGCACCACTGATTTTGTATGATTGAGGCTTTTTCTGAGCAGTTCCGTCACCTTGCATGAAATCGTCACCATAAGACATATCAAGAGATAAGGTGATTCTTTCTTCTAAAAGGTCTACCTTGGGACTACCACCACTCCATCTGTAGCTGTGTGAAGCTTTTGGATTATATAGATTATCCTTTACTCCGAAGCCGAATACAACATTTGTTTTATCACCGCTTTGCAGAAGCCTTCCCTGAGACGCCTCAAGGCCAAGCTTTCCCATATACTCCGGATCAATACCCTGAAGCTGTACGTAGCCTATATATTTTCCCAGTTTGATTTTGCCATGAGTTTCAATAAAGGGTATCACCGATTCTACACCGCTGAGCCTTGAAAAGTCAGCTACAGCTCTCTCATCCAGCTCGCGCATTTTTCTGGCATTTCCCTGTCTGCTCTCCTCTTCGCTGACATAAAACCTTCCTTGCTCCGGGGACCTTACATTTATTGCATTAAGGCTTCCCATCCTGGATATTTCCTGCTTGAAGCCTTCATTCATACCAATACCTATGGAAATCATTATGACAATCGAAGCAGTCCCAATTACAACCCCCATCACAGTCAGCAGAGTCCTTGTTTTTCTTCTGAGAAGGTTTTTCAGAGTCATTCTTACTATATCGATACTATTCATCCAGCTCCATGTCCTTCCTTCTCCTCTTTCTTATCAGTCTGCGGGAAGTGAAAATCCCAGCTGCAATAACAGCAGCACCTATCCAGAAGAATTTATTCTTTATGGTCATATTCATTATTTTATCCTTGGTGCTGACTTCCGCCGGCGGCATTTCTCCAGGCATTTCCATAGGAGGCATTTCCATTGCATTTATAGTGAATTCCCTTTCATATGTGAATTCCTCGCCGGAAGGATCCTCATAGCTGAAAATCACTTTTCCGTTGGCAGCCCCTGGCTTCATTGCTGTAAGCATCGCTTCAAAATAATCGCTGGAGCCTGATTCAAAATTCCCTATGAAGGCTTCACCATTTTCCACCTGGAAATCCCCTTCTATCTTTATCATAAGATTCGAGAGTTTTGTCTTTCCCTTATTATAATACTGCAGACTTACAGGCGAGGGCTGTCCTATATAGACTTCCGGCGGAAGGCTTATTTCCGATGCATCCAGCCTGGACTGCTGTATTACCGGGATTCCTATAAGCTCCGCAGCTTTGTACTCAGTCCCGTCATCATCCTGGTACTCGATATTTGCAGTTATGTTATAGTATTTAGGCTGTGCATCGGGGATGGTGTACATTGTAATTCCTCTTACAGCAGTTCCTTTAGGCTTTATTGAATCCACGAAAAATGTATTGCTGCTACCGACTGGAGTGAATACTACATTACCTTCTTTATCCGAATCAATACCTGTCAGGTATATCTTTACATTCTTCACTTCCTTTGTACTGCTTGCATTCATGAAGGTCAGATCCAGGCTGAATTCATCACCTGCCCTGACAAGCTTAGGTTCAAAGTTGTAGTTGCTTATTATTATCTTTGGAGTAATTTTGCTGTTTACACCATTTACATATATTCCGGCATACTGATTCACCGAGTATTTTGAGTCTTCCTTTTCCACATCCTCATATTCGATATTTATCAGTATATTATAGTTCTGTGCCTTTGCTTCATTATTTGCATAAAGTATGATCTCAAGCCTTTTACGCTCACCTGCCGCAAGCTGTTCGACTATTGTGACATCGGGAGATTTGGATATTATGCCCTCGTCGCCCTTTACAGTCACTTTGACATTTCTTGCAGTTGACTTGCCTTTGTTATAAATATCAAAGCTTAACATGAAATTTTCGTTGGTTTTTACTTCCTGGGGCATAACAGTAATGGTTTCCACTGCAACATTGGAGCTTTTGGTTTCTCCCTGCACACCGACGAAAAAGCTTGATGAATTGGAATAAGCGGTATTTCTCTGGTCTTTATAATCCATTTTGATCTCAAGGCCATAATTTCCACTTCCCATTGAGTCAGCTGCTATAAGACTCAGAATTATATTCTTCTTCTCATTGCCTTCTATTTTGTCAAAATACCAGCTGTCAACTCCGCTTGATAGGGTAAACTCCTCTTTTTTGAGTCCTTCAACAGAAACCTTGACTCCTTCCGCATCCAGGTCACCCATATTGGACACATTAAAGCTTACCTGCATTTTTTCTCCGGCTTTTACAGGATTGGTGCTGTACCTGATATCCTGTATTATCAATGCTGGTTCGTTCTTGTTATTTGTAACCTTGACATATATGGTTTCCTCATCTGTAAAGTCGGTGCCTCTTCCATTATCAAACTTGAATTCTACACTCAAGACGTAAGTTTTTTCTTCGGCATAGGGCTTTACCTTCAGATTGAAAATTACTCCTTCGCCTTTATTGGCACTAAGTGAATCTATTGTTTGGGTAAGGTTGAGGCTATCTACGTCAAAGGGACTGTTCTCCATATCATCCAGCGCCAATTTCACACTTATATTCCTGGCCGTATATTTGCTATCATTTCTAATGGTAAGCGGTATCTTCATTGTATCTCCGGCAGCAGCTGACGGTATGCTGGTGCTTTCGATAAGGAGCTTCGGCTCTTTATCTGAGTTACCTGAGGATGAAGAGGAACTATCCTCATCAATTTGTGTTATCTCCACATTTATAGTAATTGTCTGGTCTTTTTCGTCCTCATCTTCATATTCAACCTTTACAGGTACCTTGTCACTTCCTCCCAGATACTGCATACCGAACGTGTAATCTTTACCAAATTCAAAATCACTTATATCCGGACTATTGATCACTTTAAAGAAACCATTGCTTTCATCAATGCTGAAGCTTACAGTTTCTTCATCTATGTTAGCATCTCCTTCATTCAGGAACAGATGAAGTGTAAAAAACTCGTCTTTACGAATAGTCTCCTCATCTACATCATAATCAATTTCAATATCAGCCGCTGCTGATACGTGCATAACCGGAATGCTTGAAAATACAAACATAGCTGCCAAAATAACCATAAATAATCTTCTCTTCATATTATATCTCTTCCCGCCTTTTCCTTCTGAATTTCGTTCTTATCAATATTTCCATCTGTTATATGTATGATCCTGTCGGCATAGGCTGATATTTCAAGGTCATGAGTGACTATTACGAGTGTCTGCTTATATTCTTCAGCCATTCCTGTTATTAAGCCCATTATTTCTGTAGTTGTTTTTGTATCAAGATTGCCGGTCGGTTCATCGGCGAATATTATCTCAGGATTGGATATGAAAGCCCTTGCGATACTGACTCTCTGCTGCTGTCCGCCGCTCATCTGGGACGGCCTGTGGTTCATCCTGTTTTCCAACCCGACGGCTTTCAGCATGTTCCGGGCTTTCTTTTCCCTGATAGCCTTCGGTATCCCCTTAAATATAAGCGGCAGCGTCACATTTTCCAAAGCTGTAAAATGTTCAAGCAGATTGTATGATTGGAAAACAAAGCCGATATATTTCTGCCTCAGCTTTGTCAGCTGCTTCTCATTCAGGCGTTCCAGGTTATAATTCTTTATTTTTACTTCTCCTTTAGTCGGCTTTTCCAGCCCTGCCATCAGATTCAACAGGGTGGATTTACCCGAACCGGAAGTGCCTAGCAGGCAGCAGACCTCACTTTTTTCTATTCCAAAGCTTATGTTGTCCAGTGCTACTACCTTTTCATCTCCCATCCTGTATACTTTTCTTACATTTGATAGTTCAATGATATTCTCCATTCAACCCACTCTTTCATAATAAATACCATGCTTGTCCCAGTGATTATTAACACAACAATTTTCTTGCCTTTCATAGTGTTAATAATCACAACCTTGATTTAGTGCCTCGCGTGCTCAAGAAGTGATATACGCTACAAGGCACTAAATATTTTTTATTTATATAATAACATATATTGTCAGTTATTCAAAATTTAAAAAAGGAATTCCGTGTAATGCAGTCCGGCATTCCATGAAATTCCTTTATACTTAGACGTTATTTTATACAGTTTAGTTTCACTCAGCGCCTTATCCTAGGACATGCTTATTTTGCTTTCCCCAGCTCAAATTCCTGATGAAGCGCATTGACAGCTTCATTGGCTCTTGTGCTGTCTATCAGACAGGAAATGGTAGTATGTGAGTCTGAAGTCTGCAGCACTTCTATTTTCTGCTTTGCCAGGGCACTTATAGCCTTTGCCATTACACCGGGAATACCCCTCATTTTGTTTCCTATGATTGTAACCTTGCTGCAGCTTGCCTTCAGCTCATAGTTGTAGCTATATTTTTTCAATACCTTTTCCAGCTTCTCAAGGTAAACGTCCTCTATTATGAATACCTTGAAGTCCGGATTGACATTGATCATGTCGATGCTTATTCCTTCAGATGCTATACAACTGAAGAGCATATTGTCATTTTCATATTCTCCTGCAGAACCGTCAAAAAACACCCTTGCTCTTATTCTGCCGCCTACATGGGCTATTGCAGTAAGAAGCTTGTCACGTTTATCATATCTGTATTTCCGGTTCTTGTCACAGTTTGTTATAAGCGTTCCTGCCGAATTGCTCAGCGTATTCTTGATAAGAAGGGGTATGCTGCTTCTCATTGCTACTTCCACTGCTCTGGGATGTATCACCTTTGCTCCGTATTCAGCCATCTGGAATACTTCATTGTAATATATGGTGTCCATTACCATGGCATCCGGAACAATTCTTGGATCGGCCGTCATGACGCCTTCTACATCAGTATATATTTCTACAGCTTCAGCATTAAGAGCTTCGCCCATTATAGCACCGGTGACATCACTGCCGCCTCTCCCCAGGGTCGTTATTTCACCTTTTTCTGATTTTCCCTGGAAACCTGCAATTACCGGTATTATATTCTTCTCTATACAGTCATAGGTGAACTGTGGGTCAACTCTCAGGACTTCTGCATCACCAAAGCTTTCATCAGTAATTATACCGGCCTGCCCACCTGTAAGCACTATACTGTCATAACCCCTCTTTTTTATTGTATTTGCCAGTATGACACAGGATATGATCTCACCGCAGGACATTATCATATCCATTTCTCTTGGGTTGCTTCTTACCCCTACTGAATCTGCAAGGCTTATCAGGGTATCCGTTGCATATGGATCACCGTTTCTTCCTATTGCAGATACGACTACAACGGGAAAAAAACCGTTACTTATTGCTTTTTCTATTTTATCCACTACCATTTCTCTTCTATCCTGGGTAGCTACGGATGTTCCACCAAACTTCTGAACAAGTAATTTCATATATATCCTCTCCAAACTGTATACAGTTAAAAATTCTCTATTATCATGGGCTCATACTGCTGTCCTTCCATTGCCGTTTCCACAGTCGGCACCAGAAGCTCCATTTTTGCAACAAGAGAATTTCTTTTTGCTGTCGGATTATCCTGCCCAAAGGGAATAAAATAATAATGCTTTGAATTCAGAAGTACCGCCAGATTCTTTGCATTCTGACCCAGTGCGTCATTGGAGGATATCCCTATTACTATAGGTTTTCCAATCCGCAAATGGGCTTTAGCCGCCATGAGTACCGGCGTATCTGTAATAGCATTGGCCAGTTTTGCCAAAGTATTGCCTGTAGGGAATAAACTACATACAAATATAAAGATGCGATATCTGGCTGCGAGGCTGCGGGGCGACGAGGCTGCGAGGAAAGCCCGGGTATTCCTTACGGGTCCAGATACGGATACCACGGAATACACGAATATTTACACGGATGGACACGGAGATTTTATTGTTCTTGTATTAGCGCATTATAGAGTAGCGGTACTTTTGAGATTGTCGAATACCATCAAGTGTTCAGTATTTTTCCGCCGTGCGTTCCGTGGATTTCAGTGTGTTCAGTGGTTTCTGTTCCTATACTGTTAAGGAATCCCCTGACTCCTCGCAGCCTGCGCCCATAGGGCGCATTTTTCTACATTTGCACAATTTCATCTATTATTGCCTTCTGTTCTTCTGAAGCCAACTCCTTTAACTCTTTCAGCACTACAGGTATTGATTCGGCTGAATTCTTAAGCTGAATGCCGTCCGGGATTTCCATGCTGTACATGATTTTGTTTCTGGTTTCTTCAAGATATTTTATTTCTTCAAGCAGCAGCCCGTCATCAGATGAAGCTCTCCTTACCATGCTTACAAGGGATTCCCTTGGAGCAACGGCTGAATGATTGTCAGCCTGCCTGCTTTTTTCTCCTGTCAAGCTCTTAACCGCTTTCTCCAGCATTATCCATCTCCTGATGAAAAAGCTTAACTGCTCGTTTTCCCTTTTCAGCATTATCTGTTTCTGTATGGATACATAGGGATTATTGTAGCTGGACTCGTATTTTGCATCAACAAAGGCACTGTAGTGATCCGGATTCTGGTTCACGATCAGATCAATGAAATAGTCAACTATTGTTTTGTAGCCTTTTGCATTTCTTATACCGCATAGAGAGTGCAGGTACGGGCTTATCCTTCTCGGATTATCCATTTCAATCTTTTGAAGGAATCTGAGTAATATATCCACCCTGCCCATAAAATAGTCTGCCAGAAGATTGCAGCCGGTCTTTTCCCTTATCAGTGCAGCCAGCTCGTAATGGTTGTTGAACTGCTGTTCTATGGTGGCTATTCTATGTTTAAAGGCTTTCTGCAGTCTTTCAAGAGCGATTTCTCCGGAAAGCACCAGGCCGTTCAGTTCATCCAGAATATTGAACTCCTCCTCGGAAAGCCTCCCTATCTGAGGTTTATAAGCAAGGTCATGCTCCACCTCCGCCCATGCATGCATCAGGGCTGAAGCGATCTGTATCTCTACCTGGGCATGTGCAAATCGCTTATTGTTTTCCTCCAGCTTATCCTCCTTTATCCGTACTCTATAATGAATTGCATCATAACCTGTGAAACGCCTCTTGAACGGATCGTCCTGATGATGCTTCTGCTCTGCATTTGGGAATCTCTTTACTTTTTCAGTATTGAATTCCGACTCCACAAGCTTTCCTATCTCTTCTCTGTCTCCCGGGAAATAAATGGCTATTCTGACTCCCGAAAGGTCCACTATATCCCTGTATATCTGATCTATGCTCTGATATTTCTTTACTGCATTCCTTTTGATAAGCTTCTCTTTAAGGCTGTCCGGCTTTTTTGCACGATAGGTCACTATTGCTCTAATGCCGCTTCTTTGTATTATGGTTTCGCAGATCATTGCAACCTGATGCGCCAGCTCGTTGTAAAAATCATATTCCTTGGCGTATCTGAGCAGAAAGCTGTCAATTATACTCATACGATATCCCCTTTTTGTATTAGTGCTTATCAACACAACTGGTACTGTTCCTTTAGAAATGTTAATAATGCACTTTCTATTAGTCCTTCTATAAAAATTATACCAATTAAACAGTTTGTGTACAACATACTGAAAATGCTAAAAAATACACAGCACTTTTTTCAATTTTATACTATATATATCGTGAAAAAGATTTATCAATACAAAATCAGTTGAAGCGTCTAATTTTGTGTTATCAAATTGAACGCACATGAGCATTCTCCTTGGGCAAAGTGCGAATTCAATTTAAATGTTTAGTGCGAAACATATAACATGCCTATTATTCTGCATAGGTTAATATAATTAACTGATTATGATTTTTAAGGTGAGTATATGGAAATTCAAAAGTACCTGAAAGCAGCGATATATATTAGAGTCAGCACGGAAGAGCAGGCTGAAGACGGCCAATCGGCCTCTGCACAGGCTGAAACCCTCAAGCAGTATTGCTCTGCCTATAAGATAGAGGTGTTTGACATATATATGGATCTTGGTCTCTCCGGGAAAAAACTTGCAGACCGGAAGGAGCTTTCGAGATTGGTGGAGGACTGTGTAGCAGGACAGTTCGATTTGGTACTTGTCTGGAAAATTTCAAGGCTCTCCAGAAACCTCAAGGATCTGTTATATCTTATAGATGTATTCGAAAAACATAATGTCCATTTTGCAAGCTGCTCCGAAAAGTTCGACACCTCCACTCCTGTAGGCAGAATGACCCTTCAGCTGTTGGGCTCCATAGCAGAGTTTGAAAGAAACACAATTGTTGAAAATGTAAAGCTTGGACTCAGGGAGTTTGCAAGGAAAGGAGGAAAGGCATCCTCTGTGTTCGGGTATGATAATGCAGATAAGAAGCTTACTGTAAATGAACATGAAGCAGGTATAGTCAAGCTCATATTCAGCCTTTACACAGAAGCAGCCATGAGCTGTACAGCCATCGCCGGGTATCTGAACAGTCTGGGCTACAGGACCAAGAGAGGCAGTGAGTTCCGTTGCAGCAATATTTCATATATTATTCACAATCCAGTCTATATAGGCTTGAACAGACACAGTATGAATACGGAGAATGAATACAGCGTACAGGGAATGCACCCTTCAATCATTGATGCCGGAATATGGAATAAAGCACAGAATAGAGGCAAGGAGATGAAAAGAATCCCGGCATCAGCTGATTACGATACTGATCCGCTGCACTTCCCGGTTATTTGTATGAGATGCGGCTCATTAATGCGAGTATTCTATGCCTGTTCAAGAGGGAAAAAGTATAAGTATATGAGGTGCTGCAGCTGCTCTAATTATGTAAATGCGGTCAAACTTATAGAAGCTGTCAGGGATGCGATCCTCAAGCTTCTAGATGATAATTCCGTATTAGCTAAGGCTTACAGCCTGGTAGAACAGGTGCCTGACGGTATCAGGCCTGATGCTGCCTTGATAGCATCTATAGAAGCTGAAATTAATACTCTAAAAAAGAGCAAGTCCCGCTATCTCAGCCTTTTTGAGGGCTATAAAATCTCAGATACCAAAGTCTTTTTAGACAGAGTGGAAGAAATAGAACTACGGATGAAAATGCTTGAAAAAAAGAAGGCTGAAGCTGTCAAAGCTGCTCTGACAGCAAATGCGCCAGTGAATTATGAAGAGTACTTCTGCAGGCTGAAGGAAAGACTTTCCGCACAGGAGCGGGCTGTGCTTCCACGTTTGTATTGCCTTGTCAGATATATTGAAGCATTTAGGGATGAAATAAGTGTTGTTTTGTATTTATGAAGCTTTCCCTGTACAGGGTGCTATTACTAAAATGTCTATAAGCCCCTTTGGTCCTATTGGTTCAGCATCAGCAATAGTCCTTATGGCACTATGTCCTGTTATTTCCTCAAACTTCCTTACCCACTCATACGCCTTTCCAAACCTTGTGTCCATGGTAGCCGCGTTTGCCGAAAATATAGGGAGCACATTGGCCTTCTGCTGAACAAGCTTCTCCACCTCAGGCAACAGCTTGTCAAAGGTACAGAATGATCCGGTTATACCTAATCCGATATTCAGTCCTTCCAGTTTCATAATATACTCCTTCCTGCTAATTACTGCATAGAATTTTGTTTATAGTATCATAGATATAAACCGCCGCTGACCTGCATGCAATTTTCCCGGGAATTCCAAGAGCATGGACTGTTCTTATACCTTTATTCGCCGCATAAGAAAAGTCAACTCCTCCGGGAGCTGATGCCAGGTCCAGTATGAATGCGTCTTCCCTGACATGATCAAGCAGCCTGCAATCCAGCATCATTGCAGGAACTGTATTAACTATTACATCCATTTCCCCCAGGTACTCAGGAAGCTCCCTTTGCGGCACAGCCTTCATACCCCTCGCATTTATCCAGACAAGGTCGGAGTCCTTTCTCGCTTCCACGTATACCGACCCCTTTAAAGCCTTCAAATACTCGGAAAGCAGCTTGCCTATTCTCCCATAACCAAGTACGAGAATCTTACTTCCGAACAGAGTCTCTCTCGTTTCGTTGATTATGATCGACAGAGCGCCTTCAGCCGTTGGGATGGTGTTCAGTATCTGATAACCCTCATCCTTGAAGTAATCCGTATATTTTATTCCGTATCTTTCCGCAAGCTCCTTTGAATAGTTGTTAATCGCACCCAATAAAAGCTTCTTCCCTGTTCCGAGTTTCTTAAACAGTTCTTCGATTTCAATATCAGCGCTTGAATACCTGGTATTGAGCTTGTGCACGTCCTTGGAAAACGGTATCGGACAGACCACTATATCAGAATTCTTCAGTGCATCATCAAGGGATGTATGATTCTTAACGTTTTTTATCTCCGCCTTATCCATTCCATAAGTAGAGATATTCATGCCGTTCCTTTCAAATATTGCCGCAAGTTCAACAAACCTGTCGTCACCGCCTACAATAAGGTATCTTGAGCTTTTCATATCAAATTCCTCCATAATATAAAACTAGTATATAATATGTCATTTTAGACTGAGTGGTGATTGTCCTATCCTTGGCCGTATCAGTCTTTCAAGATTAAAAAAGAGCTGTGGCCAATGCCTGCAGCTCTATTGGGTCATTTCAATATATCAGCAAAATCTATTATTATCATATCATTGCCGATTTTCTTAATTCTCTCCCAGGGGATCTCAATATATCTCCTGTCAATGAAAAATGCCAGGGAACCTTTATTCTCAGGGACTATCAGAGACTTTATCCTTCCGGTCTCTCCATCAATGACAAGGTCACAGTCGCCCAAGTATCCCAGTTTCTCACAGTCCGGAAGCGACACGATTTCCTTTCCGCTTAATTTGCTGAATCTCATGATATCACCTCACCAATATATATCTATTTTATTATATTAATGAAGTAGACAAATATTACTCTTTTTAATTGCCTGTGGATCCGAAGCCGCCGGCGCCTCTTTCTGTGGCTTCAAGCTTGCCGGTCTCCTGAAGCTTCGCTTTGAGCACAGGCAGGAATACTATCTGGGCTATTCTGTCACCGGGCTTTATTGTATAATCACTGCTGCTGTGGTTGATTACCGGACAGATTATCTCACCGGTATAATCTGAATCAATGACTCCAACACAGTTTGCAAGGGAAATTCCATGTTTACTCGATAATCCGCTTCTTGGAAAAACGAAGCCCCCTATACCGCTGTGTGGGATCTGGATAGCTATTCCAGTGCTCACTTTTACTATTTCGCCTGGTTTTATAATGAGTTCCTCCTGGATGCATGCGCTTAAGTCCATCCCTGCCGAGCCGGCCGTTGCGTATTCGGGTATTTTTACCTCCCGGCCTTTATCAATGCTTGTCCTAACATACTTTATAATTATCTCTTCCACAGTAATTCCTCCAAATCTCTTAACTGAACATTTTCCTGAGATCTGTACCGTTCTCCATTGATCCTATTACAGCTGCTCCCATGCTTTCTGTATTAAATATATGTTTTATTATGTTGTTGATACTCCCCATATCTACCTTGTCTATCCTCTCCAATATTTCTGCCGGTGAATATATCCTCTCAAGCAGCAGCTCAGATTTACCAATGGAAATCATTCTGCCGCTGGTGCTTTCAAGTCCCAGTATATAGCTCCCCTTAAGCTGCTCCTTGGAATCATACAGCTCTTCCTCTGTTATTCCTGCCTTCTTCATTTCATGTATTTCTTCCATAATGAGCTCTGCTACACTTTTCAGGTTGTCTGGCTTTGCACCGGCGTAAATGGAAAACAATCCGCAGTCTTCAAAGGCTGAGGGATAAGAGAATACCGAATACGCTAGTCCTCTGTCCTCTCTGATCTTCTGGAACAACCTTGAACTCATTGCTCCTCCGAATACATTGTTCAGAACCAGCATTGGGTAGAAGGCTTCACTTTTAATATCAACTCCGTTAAAACCCATGCAAAGGTGGACCTGTTCAGTAACCTTATTCTTAAGCGTGTACTCCGGATCGAAGCTTGGCATTAATAAATGCGAGTTATTGTTAGTCCTGTTAGGGGCTTTCTCAAAATATTTCCTTATCTTTTCAACTGTATCATTATGCTTGCAATTTCCTACAACAGAGATTACAACATTCTGCGGTATATAGTTTTCATTAAAATAATCGATTATTTTGCTCCTGTTGAGGTTCTCCAGGGATTTTTCCGTTCCGAGTATTGACATTCCAAGAGGATTACCCGACCATACTGCCTGGCTGAAAAGGTCATGGACAAGGTCCTCCGGGGAATCTTCGTACATGTTTATCTCTTCTATGACTACGCCTCTCTCCTTATCAATCTCTTCACCGGAGAAATTTGAGTTGAAAAACATATCTGCAAGCACGTCCAGCGCTATGTCAAAATGTGTATCCAGCACCTTGGCATAAAAGCAGGTACATTCCTTTGATGTGAAGGCATTAAGCTGTCCGCCTATTTTGTCTATACTGTTGGCTATTTCCTTTGCAGATCTATTCTTTGTCCCCTTAAAAAGCATGTGCTCAATAAAATGTGAGATTCCATTGTTCTCAATATTTTCATACCGGGAACCCACCTTGACCCATATGCCGATGGAGACTGAATTAACATAGGGTATCTCTTCTGTAACCACACGTATGCCATTTATCAAAAGTTCTTTCTGAAACATCGTTAACCTCCTGATGCTATCTTTTATAAAGTTTACATCTCATTATATATAATGTGCTACTTTTTTTCAATTATTTTCTATGACATCACTGACAGTAGTTATTTCATATCCATGGGTCCGTAGACTCTCAATCATTTTGGGAAGAGCCTCTATGGTTACCTTTGTCGGATGCATCAGCACTATTGCTCCGTTGTGGTGCTTCTTCTCAAGCCGCTGCAGTATTTTATTGTAATCCTTTGTATTCCAGTCTATTGTATCTATGCTCCACAAAATGACCTTATACCCCAGGGCTTCTGCAGAGAGAACCACCGTGTCGTTAAAATCGCCGTAAGGCGGAGCAAAAAGCTTTGTTTTGCAGCCTGTGATCCTTTTTACTATTTCTTCTGTCCTCTGTATCTCCTGCTTGTTAGCCTCAGGGGTAAGCTTACTGTGGTACAGATGCCTGTAACCATGATTGCCCAGCTCATGCTCGTCATTATGTATCTGTTTTAACAGTTCCTCATTTTTTTCTGCCCACTGGCCTCCGATGAAAAAGGTTATCTCAATGTCATTATCCTTGAAAAGCTTCAGCATTTGAGGCAGGTATTCCTCGCCCCATACAACATTGCAGGCGAATGCAATTTTTTTTTCATCCTCAATGCCTTTATATATCGGATCATAATAATTCAAGGTGTTTATGCTTATTGTCCTTAAAGCAATTACAAAAATAAGAAGTGCTGCAAGCATCGTGAGTATTATCATAAGCTTTTTCTTACTGATTATTATTAACCTGGATTTCAAGACTATCCCTCCAAATTGTAATATATGATATTAGTAATTCATATTCAGAGAGTAAGTCCATAATACAGATAAATGAAATATATTGTATTCTGTTAATCTTTGCGGGGAAGTGGTTTCGTGTTTCGAGCTGCGCGTATTAAAGTAATTCTATGGAGCAAGGTATAATAGTTGTTCTTTTGGAAAAAAATCCTTATGGTCGTTTCAGGGGAAGACAAGCTAAGAAGCAGACATGTCATAGCCTGAATATGCTTATATAGAAATTGTTTATGGTACTTAGTAATGAAGCCTTAGAAATAACCGTATGCGAGGCACGGATGCCGAAGCAAGTCCTAAAGGTCATGGATGAACATTTTAGGACGTTAGGTTTTTCTAAGGCTGAGTTGTTTAGTACCATCAATTTCTTTATACATATATGTGGCTATGACGTGTCTGCTCCAATTTTCTGCTTTGTCTTCAATCACAAATAACATTCTGGTCGTTTGAGCTACAGACTATTAACCCTTGAGCTTGAAAACTATTATTCCTGCAATCATAATCGACAGTCCAAGAAGCTTCGTCATGTCAAACTTAATGACAGGACTACCAAACAGTCCGAAGGAATCAATAATCGTTGCAGCTATAAGCTGTGTTACTAATAATATAGCTACGCTGTAAGTTGCACCAAGCAGTGATATCGCATTCATGACACTGAACAATATCATTACTCCCAGCATGCCGCCCACCATATACAGCTTGTTTGCCTCTCCTATTCTTGTAATACTTCCGTTTCCTGCTGCCAGCATAATAATAAATGTGAATATAAACCCCGTTGCGTGAACAAAGGTATTTGTCTCCCAAAAACCTATCTTTTCACTTAATCTTGTATTGAAAACTCCCTGCAAGCTTATGAATACTCCTGCGGCAATTGAAAATATAATACCTTTCATACTACAACCCCTCAATATCTTTAATATAGCCACTCCATACCGTTCAATACTTCAGTTCCTGCTTCGATCCTCATTCCCTCCGCCTCAAGGAAACATGAGAACTGTACAAAGCATTTTCTTAGTACTTCCTTCAGCCTCTTATTAAGCTTTACTTCAGGCTCCCACCACCAATTTTTTACCAGCAGGGTGTTTGTTTTCTTGTCCCAGCCCGGCTCAAACCTTGCTATGAACCTGTCGCCGTATAGCACCGGCAGTACATAATAACCGTAGCTCCGTTCTGAAACAGGCTTGTATACCTCCCAACGGTAATCGAAGCCGAACAGCTCCAATATAAGCTTCCTATCCCACAGCAGGTTGTCCAGCGGAGCCATAATAGAGGCATGTTTTTCCGGCTGCCTGCCATCCAGCACACTGTACAACAGCTGTTTATACTCACTGTTTATGTACATGGGATACTTTATATCCTGAACAAAAATTTCAACTATCCTGCCTTCTTTAAGCAGCAGTTCAAAGGCTTCATTGCGTTCCTTGCTTTTTAAGCCCTCTATACCCAGCCAGGCATCTCCTGCCTTGTTCCAGAGCATTCCAATACCGCTTATCCGTCTTTGCACATACCATGCAAAATACTGCCCGTCCGTTGGATTCGGATCAGGCGCGGACAGCAGCTCCTCCGGCAGATTCCGGTAAGCAAAATCATATATCCTTCGTGTATAGGCCTTGTGATGTATAATAAGCTCTCCCCAGAAATACATGCTTTCCAATGCTGCCCGTGACATCCGTGCAGGCGCCCAGAACCAATCCACAGTCTCCGGATAGTCAAGGTCCGTTGAGGATACCGGACCTCTTTCCTTAATTTCACTGCGTATCTGAGGCAGCACATTTTCTATAGGCTTGTCACTTCTCCCCAGTCTCTGCCTGGCAGCTTCCCTCAGCCTCCTGAAATAAGGCCAGTCCTCAGTGCAGTATATGGACATATTCTTATCCCAACCGTCAATAAGCTTCCGTTCTTTGTACAGAAGTCTCTGCAGCATATCAGGCTTGAAATTCCTGATTCTTGATTGCAGTACCAGTTCATGATTATGTCCCACAATATTCAGCGGATCAAACTGAATGCAGCCAACCTTGCCGATATAGTCTGTAATACCCTGCTTGCCAGAGAACATACGTTTGCCCATCAAACCCTGATAAGTCAGCAGGAACTGACGGGCCTGCTGCTTAGTTATTATAATCTCTTCCATTTCAACTATTACCTCGATTTTTATTTCATGGTAATATTATGCAGAACAAATGTTCGTTTGTCAATATATACATTCTGCGAAAAGCATTTTACTATATGAATCTGTAGCAGCTTAGTGCAAGCAATACCAGAGCGGGGATATAAAACACCCATATAAAGCTGTTTGCCAATAACCATGGTAATCCCGGCTCCAGAAATGCATCAAGTCCCACAAGCACATCACAGAAAAAAAAGCACAGCATCCCACAGGCGGCCATCCTTGAATTCTTTACCGGAAGCAGTTTAAGTATATGGGAGGCAACAGCCGTCCACAAGGATGTACATAGAATTATTCCGTATAAGTACACAATAATGTATGTACAGTTGTATTTAAAAAAGGATCCGGGCAATACCGGAAATGCAGTCAGTATAAGCATAAGTATCATGCCCGGGATGATCAGTTCTATTTTTTGTTTATTATCTGCATCCTTCAAACTGCCCGCAATACCTGTACCGTTTCTGATTATAAGCAGAATCTGGCATACAGCAAACATCAGGATTCCTGTATGCATATGCCTCATTGCAAATAAAGCTTCTCCCAGGCATGCAAATAATAAAGCCGCCTTCATCCTGCGGCTATCCCCTGGGCTCAGCCCGTCCTTGCCCACAGCAAAAGCGATCATAGCGGCAAGTACTACGTTAATCCGTTTTAAAACAGCGCTTGGGAAAATATCATAGGTGTAATCCATATCAGTGAACCTTGAAAAATCCAATATAACAGACCAGATGCATAAGGCCGCTATAATCAATAAGATTATACAGATATACATTTTTTTAATATTTGACATGCTATTACCTTATTCCCATGTTCTCCAGACATCAGGTACATACCCTGCCGTAGCCTGCCTCCCGTTCCTGACAATAGGTGTAACAAACAGCCTGGGATTTTCAAGCAATAGTTCCTTTTTGATAGTACTGCTGTTTATCTTGCCGATATTAAGCCTTTCATAGTCCTTTGAATTCTTATTTATAAGGTTTGCCAGACCTGCGGCAGCCTCTACACTGTCCAGTTCTCTTTTACTCAGGCTCTTTACTGTCAGGTCAATGTACTGGAACTTGATATTCCGCTCTTTGAAATAACGCTGAGCCTTCTTGGTATCAAAGCATTTGTCTATCCCGAAGATTTGTATGTTCATTCAATGCTTCTCCTTATGCATTCATATCAAAAATCATCTCATACTGCAGTACATACGGCTCAAAGCCCGTTGAGCTTAAAAAATCCTTGATGGATTTTGACCGGTCATCTACATTAAGCACTGCAGCCTTGCCTGTTTCACTATTGCTGATCAGATCAGCAATTATTCTTCTTCCGATTCCTTGACCTCTGTGATCCCTGTCTACTCCGAACTGAGGTATATCCCCCGTCCTTTTTTCCATTATCCCATAGCCGACTATTTTATTACCGGAACGGACTGTTGAGTATAAGAATCCTCCAGGTAATGGGCGGACAGCTTCAATAGAATTCTGCCATGAAGGTTCTGCATCCCAGAAGGCTTTTACCTGTTCCCATTCAGCAGTTTCTAAACCATCAGCGTGCGAAACCTCTATGTTACCTTCAATTTTACACTTATTATTATCCAGCTTATAGCAGGTAAAAGTTCTTTCTACCTTAAAGCCCTGCTTTTTATAGAGCTCATATGCCGCTGTATTTTCCTGGATCACTTCCAGCAGATACTGCTCCACTCCCTCAGCCCTAAGGAGCTCAGAAGCCTTCCGGAACATATTTGTCGTCAGGCCCTGCTTCCTGTAATCAGGCAGAACACCTGTTCCGATGTCATAAGCTGTATACCGACCCTTCCACTTCCGGCACCCGTTAAGTATGAATCCGACTAATTCTTCATCCTTAAGTGCACCCAATGATTTCTCAGGAACATAACCTCTCCTCTTAAGCATCCGCTGAAGCTTCCATAAAGGCAGGTCGAGCTTTACCTGGTAATCAGAGAAGGCCTCTACAAATGCTTTATGCAATATCTCTGTATCTACACCCTCTAAAGTCCTGTATTCGAACATATCTTACCCCCCTTAAAGCAGAAATGAATTACAACTTAATCCAGTATCTGCATTCACCTTCATTGATTTCTTCCAGTACCCCGCCGTTTTCTTCTATTACCCTTCTTGATGCTATATTGCCTTCGTCGCATGAGAGAAGAGCATTATCAACTGATATACCCCTTGCTTTTTTCAGAAGCTCTCTTAAAATAACAGTTCCATACCCTTTGCCGCGCTCGGTAGGCCTTATGCAATAACCGATGTGCCCTCCGTGCTTTCGCAGGGCATCATTCAGAAAGTGCCTGAGCTTTCCTATTCCTACAGGCTTTGAATCGACATAAAGCCAATATATCGTTTGGGGCACATAACCAGTAGGAAGATTGATACCGTTTGAATGATCGTCATTTTCTTTTAGAAATGCGGGGAACTCCTCAGAACTTATGCCATAGGCACTGTTCATAAAACCATTTTCCCCCGGGCCAATCTCTACAAGCATGTTGAATATATCCATTCCATCCTGAATAGATAGTTTTCTAAGTTCAATCATCATTTAACCCCCTTTTTAAGTATTTCCAAGCTGCTTTTCAGTATGATATTATCATTTTATCTTATTCCTGATATATATATGCTTTATCCTTGAATTGCTGGACTCCCTCTCCTCTATCTGGAAATGCTTCAGGCTTTTGACCAGCGGAGTAAGCTTGGAGAAGCCGTAGTTCCTTGCATCAAAATCGGGCTGTTTCTTGGATATCAGGTTGCCTACATCGGCCAGAAAAGCCCAGCCATTGTCATCAGCTACATCGTTTACCGATGAAGATATCAGATTGATCAGTTCGTCTCCAATATCCAGTGCATTTGTTTTTGAACCCTGCTCAGCAACATCCGCCTTTTGATTTCCGGTGTTTTCTGCCTCATCATGCTTGACAGGAGCATTAATGATCTCAATATAAATGAATTTATCACAGGCTACAATGAATGCGTTGGGAGTTTTTCTCTCTCCTATTCCGAACACCTTCATTCCTGCCTCACGCAGTCTTGTAGCCAATCTTGTAAAATCACTGTCACTTGAAATTATGCAGAATCCATCAACCTTTTCGGAATACAGGATATCCATTGCATCAATAATCAGAGCAGAGTCTGAGGAATTCTTTCCCGTGGTATAACCATACTGCTGAATCGGTGTTATGGCATTCTCCAATAAGGAATTCTTCCAGCCGGAAAGGGTTGCTTTCGTCCAGTCGCCGTAGATCCTTTTTATTGTTGGCGTTCCATACTTTGCAACCTCCTCAAGTATGCCCCTGATATTCTTATATGGAATGTTTTCTGCGTCAATAAGTACCGCAAGCCTTAAATCTTCTGTATTAGGCATTTGTTTTCTCCCTTCAAAGAACTTTTTGTTTTATGATATTATATTGTTTTGTATACACGCAATATTTTCTCCCCTTTATTTATCCTTAATCTCAGGCTGCAGCCTGCAGACTGTTTCTGTCCATAGTACTGCACGCTCAAGCTCTCCTTCCTTCAATGGACCTTCAGAGTCTTTTACATAGAACCCTTCAGGCTGCGCTACCAATCTACCGCCTTTTTTTTCAAGCTTATCAGCTATAGGCCTGGCTGCATAACCGAATATCCTGACAAAGCCGTTAAGCAGCTTGTTATTCACTTCTGCTGTGTCAATCCTTGTGTCAAAAGCAGCGACATAAACTCCTTTCAGCCCATTCAAAGGAATTTTTATCAGAAAGTCTACTATTGCCTTGGTTGGCTTGAATGCCCTTGTAGGAGATCCGACTATTAACAAATTGATACCTTCCAATTGTTCGGTCTTTATGTCAGCTGCACGTACTACTGCAGTAGTCCCCTGAGAGCCAAGATACTCACCGATTGCCCCGGCTATTTTTTCCGTATTGCCAAATATTGAGTCGTAGACCACCAATGCTTTCATTATACATCCCCCCTTATTCGTATTCAAGCTGCAGCCCCACGCCTACATCTGCCACATCGGCCACTCCCGACAATACTATTTTGGAGCGAAGATCGGTACAATGGCATGCATGCAGTTTTTTCAGCCCCAGCCTGCTTATATATTTACTGGTCAATTCCAACCGGTTTTTATCAGGATTTAATAAATGAAGTCCACCAATAATATCGTCAACTCTATTAACTTTACATATTTTTTTGGCATACTCTGTAATATTACAGATGCCTGAATGTGAACAGCCTGTTATAATCACCAGTCCTTCACCGGATTTATAGGCAAGAGCTGTATCATCCAGCAAGAAGTCTTCTTTTTCTATACCTTTGTGAATATGTGTGCCGATGGGCTCTCTATTCTCAAAATCATTAGTTCTCTCGATCTGGCCTAAGAAGACAAGCTTTTCCGTGATCCAGAAAGGCTCATTCCTCAACTTTACTTCGAAGTAATCACTTAAGGCCTTTTCATTAACGACAGATCCAATTACATCTTTTCCATGATACTTCCCTGAAAATGCTTCTTCATGGGCTAAAAGCACAGGCTTTCTGAAGCTCAGCTTTTCATTTGCAGCTTCATTATATAAGCTTATCATAGGTACAAAACCCCAGGTATGATCTATGTGCCCATGTGAAATTGCAACATAATCTATATCATAGATATTTATCCGCATTTTCTGTGCATTCCTTATGAAAGCATCAGAGTATCCCACATCAAATATTATGTTCTTCCCGCTTTCCTGGATATAGAAGGACACTCCCGGTTCGCCCAGGAAATACCTATCTATCATTGTATTATTATCTACAAGAACCGTGACCTTCATATTTCTCCTCCCATACATAATGTTCTTTTTATGTTTAAGGCCGGGCGCCATAAGCAGCGGGATAAAAATACTTTACCTGGGAGATCAAAGAGCCCTACCTTATTTTACCACACATTTCTGCTCCAGCATACTATGTAATGTCACCCTCATTTATAGAAGCAGCCTGTTCCAAAGTTAAAACAAAAAAATCAATAAATAAAATGTGAGGATAATAATAGATATAAGACATTACTATAAAGCAAGTGCCTCGTAACGTATATCCCTTCTTGCGCATGCGAGGCACTGAATCAAGGTTGTGATTATTATGGTTGAGCACTTGAAATTGATAACCAAATATGAAAGAATGCTGTTCCAGGCAAGATATGAAGATTGGGCGGATCATGGTGTTTTTACATTTTTAAGCTTAATATTCTCAATATTTCTTCTTCACTGATGCTGCTTAAGTGAAGTGGCTCCTCCGGCGTAGATTCATGCTGCTTCAGAAGCAGCTCCCACCATCCTACATCATGCCACTGACCTAATTTATACCCTACCTTATTGTAGTGGGCTATTTTTTTGAAGCCAAGGTATTCGTGAATTCCAACGCTTGCTTCATTAGGAAGGCAAATTCCGGCATATGCATTGTAATATCCTTGCAGCTTCAGAATGGACAATAGTGCATTATACAGTTCCTTACCTATTCCTTTTCCTCTCTCATCCTGCCTGATGTAAATGGAAGTATCCACCGACCACCTGTAAGCAGCCCGTTCCCGGTGTCTTGAAGCATATGCATAGCCCATGATGCATTTTTCATCCTCAAAAACAAGCCAGGGATTATCTACTGTTATTTTCTCTATCCTTCTTTCCATATCATCCTTTGATGGTACTGCTGTCTCAAAGGAAATGCTAGTAGACAGTACATATGGGGCATATATGTCGCAGAATTGCTCCGCATCCTGTAATTTAGCAAAACGTAGCATAATAGTTCTCCTATCCTCTTATTATTCATATTTCCGGAAACCATATCCTGATCTCACGCTCTGCACTTGCAATGCTATCTGAGGAGTGAATTGTGTTCTCGGTCTTTGATATTGCATATCTGCCTCTGATGGTGCCCGCGTCGGCATCCATCGGATCGGTTGCTCCGTTGATTTTTCTTACTGCAGCTATGGCATTTTTACCTTCTGCTATAAATACGCATACTTCGCTTCTTGTAATATAATTTATAAGCTCCGCGAAAAACGGTTTTCCCTTGTGCTCGGTATAATGAGTTTCCGCAATTCCTACAGAAGGCTTCATTATTTTAATTGAGGATATGCTTAACCCTTTTTTCTCATATATGGATATGATTTCACCCATCAATTTCCTTTCCATAGCGTCAGGCTTAATGATTACAAGTGTTTTTTCCATACGCTCACCCTTTCTTTTATAAAGGAAAAACATAAACCTAGGTTTATGTTTTACTCTTGAGGTTTCTCTTCTGTTTTATCTTCTTCCTTTGCTGTATCTGCCATCGCGTGTCTTCTGGAGAGGTTTATCCTTCCCTGCTTATCGATCTCTGTTACTTTTACAAGTATCTCATCGCCAACGCTTACTACATCCTCAACCTTTTCAACTCTCTTTGTGTCAAGCTTGGAGATATGTACAAGACCTTCCTTGCCGGGAAGTATTTCTACAAAGGCTCCAAAGGTCATCAATCTGACTACTTTGCCGAGATATATCTCGCCTTCCTTTACTTCCTTCACCAGGCTCTCGATTATCTTCAGGGCTTTATCGCCGGCTGCCTGATTGGTAGCAGCTATGAATACCCTTCCGTCATCCTCGATGTCAATTTTAACACCTGTTTCTGCGATTATTTTGTTTATGGTCTTTCCGCCCGGGCCTATTATATCCCTTATCTTGTCAGGGTCCACCCTGGTGGTTATTATCTTCGGAGCATAGGGTGACAATTCTTTTCTCGGTGTGCTGATTACACTGAGCATTTTATCAAGTATGAAGAGTCTTCCTACTCTGGCCTGCTCCAGTGCTCTTTCAAGTATAGGCCTGTCAATACCGGCTATTTTGATGTCCATCTGAATTGCTGTTATACCCTTGCTTGTTCCGGCAACCTTGAAGTCCATATCTCCCAGGAAATCCTCCATACCCTGTATGTCTGTAAGTATGGCTACGTTGCCCTTTTCCTTCATAAGTCCCATTGCCACCCCTGCTACAGGAGCTTTGATCGGTACGCCGGCATCCATAAGCGCCAGAGTACTGCCGCAAACACTTCCCTGTGAAGTTGAACCATTTGAGCTTACTACTTCGGATACAAGCCTTATTGTGTACGGGAATTCTTCTTCAGAAGGTATCATAGGCTCCAGGGCTCTTTCTGCCAGTGCTCCATGACCTATCTCTCTTCTGCCTGGTCCTCTCATGAACCTTGTCTCACCAACACTGTAGGGCGGGAAATTGTAATGGTGCATATATCGTTTTGTCTCTTCTTCAGTAAGACCGTCTAGTATCTGTACATCTCCCAGAGCACCCAGGGTGGCGATTGTAAGAACCTGTGTCTGTCCTCTTGTGAAAAGCCCCGAACCGTGTACTCTCGGAAGTATTCCAACTTCGCTGCTTATTGGTCTGATCTCATCCAGCTTTCTGTCATCAGGTCTTACACCCTCTTCAGTTATGAGCTTTCTTACCTGCTCCTTGAGAATGTCATACAACACATCGTCAATTTCTTTTTCCTTCTCAGGGAAGATCTCTGCAAAATGCTCAAAGGTCTCTACTTTTACAGCATCTATTTTTGCCTGTCTTTCCAGTTTATCCGGAGTTCTGATTGCTTCAAGAGTCTTGTCTGTTGCATATTCCCTGACAGCATTCTCGATCTCCTCCTCTACCTTGAAAACTGTGTACTCCTTCTTTTCCTTGCCTACCTTTGAAGTGATCTCTTCAATGAATGCAACAATTTTCTTGATGTTCTCATGGGCAAACATTATTGCCTCAAGCATTACATCCTCAGGAATCTCCTTTGCTCCTGCCTCTACCATCATTACTGCATCCTTGGTACCTGAAACGACCAGGTGCAGATCGCTCTTTTCCCTTTCTTCATTGTTCGGATTGAGTGTGAGCTTTCCGTCAACTCTTCCTACTAATACTGAGCCTGTAGGGCCCTGGAAAGGGATTGAGGAAATGGATAGTGCTGCTGAGGAGCCTACCATTGCTGCAATTTCCGGCAGATTATCCTGATCTACTGACAATACGGTAGCTACCACCTGCACATCATTCCTGTACCCGTGAGGGAACAATGGCCTTATAGGTCTGTCTATCAGCCTTGCTGATAGTATGGCTTTTTCTGTTGGTCTTCCTTCTCTTTTTATAAAGCCGCCTGGAATTTTGCCTACTGCATATAACCTTTCTTCATAATCAACACTCAGCGGAAAGAAATCGATCCCCTGCTTCGGCTGATCTGAAGCACAAGCTGTTACAAGTACAACCGTATCACCATATCTGACCAGTACTGCTGCATCGGCCAACTGGGCTATCCTTCCTGTCTCTATGCTTAATTTCCGGCCGCCCAGTTCTAATTCAAATACATCCACAATTTTGCCTCCTTTCGATTCTATATATATTGACTACTTGAATTTTTGAAACTGTCGTAAGATAAATTTACCAGTTCCAAAAGATTTACTTCTATATGAGTATTATTATTTCCTTCTAGCGTCAAAAAAATCTTACAAAAAGGGCGGGTTTGATCCCCGCCCTTCAACTACTATTTTCTTAAACCTAATTTTTCAATAATAGCACGGTATCTCTCGATGTCTTTGGCTTTGAGGTAATTCAGAAGCCCTCTTCTTTGTCCAACCATCTTGAGAAGCCCTCTTCTTGAGTGATGATCCTTCTTGTTAGTCTGTAGATGACTGTTAAGGTTGTTGATTCTTTCTGTAAGTATAGCTATCTGTACTTCCGGAGAACCAGTGTCACCTTCCTTGGTCTGATACTTCTGTATAACTTCGCCTTTAGTTTCCTTTGTAAATGACATTTATTCCACCTCCTTATATTATCCCCAAAAGCCAAGCAAACCGTCGGTGAATCGGTATACCTAGCAGTTGGAATCCATGTAACAGATATGATTTTAACATATATAATTCTCCATGTAAAGGATATTTATTCTAATCATATGAATTATGCAGTATTCTTTACGTGGCCAGTCTATCCTGAATATCCTTGCGGATCTGCTTCACCAGTTCTTCCATTGAAACAAACTTATACTCATCTCTTTTATGCCTGTGGAAGAATATTTCTATTTCCTCCCCATATATGTTTTCACAAAAATCAATAATATGGGTTTCCACACTCAGGCTCTCACCGTCAAAGGTAGGGTTGAAGCCTATGTTCGTTATGCTTTTATAAAGCTTGCCGGATACAGTTGTTGATGTATAATAAACTCCCTTTTTGGGAAGCGTTATGTCTTTTTTGACTTCGATATTAGCAGTTTTGATCCCCATGACCTCGCCGTTCTGCTTACCGTAGACCACCTCTCCATGTACTGAAAACTCTCTTCCAAGATAGTCTGCGATCTTATCGACATTGCCGCTTCTTATAATGTGCCTTATGAAGCTGCTGGACACAGTATGCCCGTCTACTTCCACTGCTTCTACCACGTTTACCTTGAAACCGTACTTTTCTCCATACTGCTTCAGCATGTCGGCATTCCCTTCACCTTTGAGCCCGAATCTGTAGTTATAGCCGACAACCACAGATTTTACGCCAAAGCGCCCAATAAGTATCTTTTTCACAAAATCTTCCGCGCTCATATCCCTCACATTTGTGAAATCTTCAAGATAAAGCATATCGACTCCCATACCTTCTACTACTTCAGCCCTTTTTTCATTATCTGTTATCAGGTAGATATGCTTATTGGGAATCAATATTTTACGCGGATGTACTTTAAAGGTATATACCATACTTCCGGTTCCGTAGGTATTGGCTTCTTCTTTCAGGAGTTCGATCAGCTTCCTGTGTCCCAGGTGAACACCGTCAAAGCTGCCTAAAGCCACACACCATGCTGTTGATTTTAATGCTTCTTCATATTGTTCATATATTTTCAAGACAACCACCCTTATATTCTTATGAAAAGCTAAATAAATATGTTTTTTGCTTTTATATATAATCTCTGCTTATCGGCATCATACAGTACACTGCCTATTCCCAAGAACCCGGCCTCTCCGTATATGCTTACATCCTCTTTTTCACTTAATCCTGCAAAGCCCTTCTCCACTCCTTGCTCAAAGAGCGGATTGCCATTCATTATTGAGCTTAAGGCAGATGGTTTTACTACGATGGCCTTGTAGTGTAAAAACAGCAGTTCTACACTCTTTACGATATCATCAAGCCTGTTTTCGGCAGCTGCTGCCTTTATTTCTTCAAGTGTATTTGATTCTTCTATTGTAAAAGGGGAGGAGCCAAGCCTGATAAGCTGGGACATATATGCGCCGCAGCCTAAAGCTTCGCCTATGTCATAGCATAAGGTCCTGATATATGTACCCTTTGAGCATATAATATCCAGCATTGCTTCGTTTTCAGCCGGCATATCAATAAGCTTCAGTTCATATATTTCCACAGGCCGTTCCTCTATCCGGACTTCTTTGCCTTCCAGAGCATATTGATACAGCTTTTTTCCTTTTACCTTCAATGCAGAATATATCGGAGGCCTCTGACTGATCGTACCTCTGAAGCTTTTCAGAACCTCCTCAAGCTTCTCCGGTTCGATCCTCACCTGTCCTGATTCCCTTATAGTCTTTCCGTAGCTGTCATAGGTATCTGTTACTGCGCCGAACCTTATATTTGCCCTATAGTGTTTCTGCTTGTCTGTAAGATATTGGACAACCTTTGTGACTTTGCCTGTACAGACAGGAAGCACCCCTGCTGCTTCAGGGTCTAACGTACCTGTATGTCCTACTTTTTTCATATGTAAAGTTTTTCTTATGAAGGCTACCACATCATGTGAGGTCATTCCCGGAGGCTTTAAAACATTTATTATTCCATTCATTTTGTTCCTCTGAATTCTGCAATAACTGCATCAAGTATTTCTTCCTTAACTTCAGCTACTGTGCCGTTAAGAGTACAGCCGGCTGCACGGACATGACCGCCTCCGCCGAATTTAAGAGCCACAGCAGCTACATCTACTATCTTCTTGGACCTGAGACCCACTTTTATTTTGCCTGTCTCAAGCTCTTTCAAAAAAATAGCAGCTTCCACACATTCAATATCCCTAGCAAGGTTAATAATGCCATCACTATCTTCGTCCATGGCATTTGCCTTTTTCATCTGCTCCAAAGTCAGGCTTACACATGAAATCCTGTCATTATGATAAAACTCCAGAGAGCTCAGAGCTGTCTTCATCAAGACTACCTTTTCCTTTGAGACGTTCTGGTATATTCTTTCAAACATCAACGACACATTTACTCCATTGTTTATGAGATCACCCGCTATCTGATGGGTTATGGAGGTCGTATTGCTATACTGGAACTGTCCGGTATCAGTAACGATCGCAGTATAAAGACATTCGGAAATATCTCTGTCCATGTCTATTCCCAGTATTCTTATGATGTGATATATTATTTCTCCCGTAGCAGAAGCATTTGTATCTACCATATTAAGATTACCGAATTCATTGTTGCTTATATGGTGATCAATATTGATTACAAAGTTATTATCCAGGTAAAGCCGGGATTTCCCCAATCTTTCAGCATCTCCACAATCAAGGGCTATCACAATGTCAAAGCTTTCGTATTGTCCCGGCCTGATAACCTCGTCGGAACCTTTCAGAAATTTGTATATCTTTGGGATATCATCATCAAGTATCAAGCGCACAGCTTTACCGGACTTTTTCAATGCATTATAAAGGGCAAGGCATGACCCGACGTTGTCACCGTCGGGCATAATATGAGACATTATTGCAATCTTTTTGCTTTCCTTGATCTTGCTTATTATCTTTGGATAAATCAAAGGCTCTCTCCTCCGTCCTTTTTCTTTACCTCATTCAACAGCTTGGCAATATGTGCCCCATGTTCTATGGACAAATCCAGCTCAAACATCACCTCAGGAGAGTACCTGAGTTCTATGTTTTTTCCAAGCTCACGCCTTATGAAACCAGCTGCGCTGTTCAGTCCTTTTAATGTAGATTGTTTTTCATCGTCATTTCCAAGTACGCTGATGAACACTTTGGCATATCTCAGATCAGGAGTCACATCCGCAGAAACTACACTGGTAAGTGTCGAAATTCTTGGGTCATTCAACTCATTCCTGATAATGTCACTTACAACTCTTTTCACTTCTTCCGATATCCTGTCAATCCTATGCTTAGCCATTATTTTGCACCTGCCTATTATCAGATACGAGATGCGAGATTCGAGACTCGAGAGTTTTAGAAAGGCTTCGAAGCCCTTTCCTAAACCTCGCATCTCGTATCTCGAATCTCGTATCTATATTTACTTTCTCGGTACTGCTTCGATGGTGAAGGATTCTATTACGTCTCCTTCTTTTATGTCATTGAATCTTTCTATGTTCAAACCGCATTCGTAGCCTGTGTTTACCTCTTTTACATCATCCTTGAATCTCTTCAGGGATGCCAGTTTTCCTTCGTGTATTACGATCCCGTCACGGATTATTCTGATGTCGTTATTCCTGTTGATTTTACCGTCGGTTACGTAACAGCCTGCAATAGTTCCGACAGCTGAAGCCTTGAAGGTAGCGCGCACTTCAGCATGCCCCAATACTATTTCCTTATACTCCGGTTCCAGCATACCCTTCATAGCGGCTTCTACATCTTCTATTGCATTGTATATGACTCTATAAAGCCTTATATCCACCTTTTCCTTTTCTGCAAGGGCGATTCCCGTAGGCTGAGGCCTTACATTGAAGCCTATTATTATCGCATTTGAAGCAGAGGCCAGCATTACGTCGGACTCTGTTATTGCGCCAACACCGCCATGTATTGTATTGACCTTGACCTCTTCATTGCTGAGTCTGGCAAGGGACTGCTTCACTGCTTCCACAGAACCCTGAACATCAGCTTTAACTATTATATTGAGCTCCTTGACCTTGCCTTCCTGTATCTGGCTGAAAAGCTCATCAAGTGATACCGTCTGCTTGCTCTGCAGCTGTGAAAGCCGCTGCTTATCCTTTCTTTTTTCAGATATCGTCTTGGCAACCTTCTCATCGTCGACAACCATGAAAATATCTCCTGCATCAGGAACCTCGTCAAGTCCCTGTATTTCTACAGGTGTTGAAGGACCGGCCTTCTTTAGCCTTTTTCCCTTATCATCAATCATGCCCCTCACTTTTCCATGAGTATTCCCTGCTATGAAATAATCTCCGACACTCAGGGAACCTTCCTGTATCAATACTGTAGCCACAGGACCCTTTCCTTTGTCAAGCTCGGCCTCTATTACCGTACCGATTCCCTTTTTGTTCGGATTAGCCTTAAGCTCCTGCATTTCAGCAACCAGAAGTATCATTTCAAGAAGATTATCTATACCTGTTTTCTTCTTAGCAGAAACAGGAACCATTACAGTATCTCCGCCCCAATCCTCTGAAAGCAGTCCGTACTCTGTGAGTTCCTGCTTCACTCTGTCAGGGTTTGCGCCTGGTTTGTCAATTTTGTTGATAGCTATAATGATGGCTACATTGGCTGCTTTTGCATGGTTTATTGCTTCAACGGTCTGAGGCATAACACCGTCATCAGCTGCAACCACCAATATTGCTATATCCGTTACCTTGGCACCTCTCGCCCTCATAGCTGTGAAAGCTTCATGTCCCGGGGTGTCCAGAAAAGCTATCTTCTTGTCTCCAATATTTACTGTATAAGCACCTATATGCTGTGTGATCCCTCCGGCCTCTGTGGCAATAACATTTGTCTCTCTTATTGCATCCAGAAGCGAGGTCTTTCCATGGTCAACGTGTCCCATAATAGTTACAACAGGAGGCCTTGGCAATAAATCTTCCGGTTTGTCCTCCTCTGCTTTTAACAGTACTTCTTCGCTTGCCTTGTCTACCAGCTTTTCCACACTTACACCGAATTCTTCACATATAAGCTGTGCAGTATCAAAATCCAACAGCTGGTTTATAGTTGACATTATCCCCAGAAGCAAAAGCTTCTTTATAATCTCTGTAGCCTGCTTTCCAAGCTTTTCGCTCAGTTCTTTGACCGAAACGGAATCCCCTATTTTTATAGGTTTTTTGGGGGTATGAACCTCTTCCTTCTTGGGTTCTTCATATCCTCTTTGCCTGAAGTTCTTATTATTCGGCCTGCCTTGCTGATGCCTGAAAGGCGGCTTGCCCTGAGGGGTCTTGTTCTGAGGTTTCTTACCGATTCTCTCTACCTTGGTGAAATCCTTCTTGCTGTTCAACTGCACTGCTTCCTCATCGATTTCCTCGTGAGCAGCGTTATTCACCGGTGGTCTACCTGCTGGGGTCCCTGACGGTCTTGTATCCCTGGCAGGATGTTGTTGCGTGCCATTAACCGGTTTGTCATTTCTATTGTATGTTTTATTGTTATTATTCTGTTCATTCTTCTGCTCAGTTCTCTGAGGCCTTTGTTCGTATCTCCTGTTCTGAGTCTGCTGAGGCCGCTGCTGGGGCTGCTGCTGAGGAGGTCTCTGTTGAGTATTCTGTGGCTGTGCAGGCCTCTGTTGAGTATTCTGTGGCTGCACAGGCTTCTGTTGAGCATTTTGCGGTGACTGAGGCCTTTTCTCTGCACTTTGCACTTGTTTAGGCTTCTGTTCTGTGTTCTGTGTCTGCACTGCCGGAGCAGGCTTCTGCTGTTTTTGTTCATGAATTTTCTCTTCAGCCTTTTTTGCTGCAGCTTCCTGCATAGGAGCCGGAGTTGTTTTTTTATTCAGATGTCCTTTAATCACAGTTATATCTCTATCTTCCAAGGTGCTCATATGATTGTGCACGTCAATTTTAAGCTCCTGTGCTATCGTAATAAGATCCTTGCTCTGAACTCCCAGTTCTTTGGCCAATTCATATATTCTTACTTTGTTCAAGTAAATCACCCCCAGGTTTTTCTTTATTGGTTCCTTCAGACATAAGCTTTTCATTAATACTCCTGCCGAAGTTCTCATCGGTAATTCCCAATACCGATCTTTCGTTCTTTCCTATGCAGCTTCCCAGCTCTTCCTTCAAGCCCCATGTAACTATTGCTGTATTATAGAATGCTGCTGAATTATAGAAGCGCTTTTTAGTGTTTTCCGAAGCATCCTCTGCAACTATTGCAAGCTTTACCTTGCCGCCTCTTATGGAATTTCTTACAGCATCCTCGCCTGAAACCAACTTACCGGCTTTGTTGGCAAGGCTTATCATGGAATATGCTTTATTCATCAGCAAGCTGCTCTCTTAATTTATTGTACACCTCTGCGTCTACCGGTGCTTCCAGTGCTTTTTCCACTCTTTTTGCTTTAATCGCGGCTTCAAGACATTGTATGTCAGGACATATGTAGCATCCTCTTCCCGGCGCCTTTCCTACTTTGTCTATATTAACCTTTCCTTCGGGGCTTCTTACTATCCTTATTAGCTCCTTCTTAGGTTTCATCTCGTTGCAGCCAAGACACTTTCTGAGAGGCACTTTCCGTTTCTTGAGCATAGAATCTACCTCCTTTAACTACCGGAAACCTGTGACTGACTTTTTATATCGATTTTCCAGCCTGTAAGCTTCGCTGCCAACCTTGCATTCTGTCCTTCCTTGCCTATGGCAAGTGAAAGCTGGGAATCTCCTACTATTACCCTGGCAGCATTAAGCTCCTTGTTTATATCAACAGCTATAACCTTTGCAGGACTAAGTGCGCTGCCGACAAATATCACAGGATCATCATTCCACTCTATAATATCGATCTTCTCTCCCTTTAGCTCATCAACAATTACCTGTACCCTCTGCCCTCTCTGTCCTACACAAGCTCCCACAGGATCAATGTTCTCATCATGGGAATAAACGGCTATTTTTGTTCTTGAGCCTGCCTCTCTGGCAATACTCTTTATTTCAACTATGCCGCTTTGTATCTCCGGAACCTCAAGCTCGAACAATCTCTTCACCAATCCCGGATGAGTTCTTGAAAGTACTATCTGAGGGCCTTTTGTTGTTTTCTTTACTTCAACGATAAAGGTTTTTATCCTGTCACCTAAGTTATATACTTCATTGGGTGTTTGTTCACCGGGCCCCAGAACTGCCTCGGTCTTACCCAGGTCAATGAATACACTGTTCTTCTCTTTTCTCTGTACGAGACCGGTCACAATTTCATTCTCCCTGCTTATGTACTCATCAAATATGATACCTCTTTCCGCTTCGCGGATTCTCTGTACAACTACCTGCTTTGCGGTCTGAGCAGCAATCCTACCGAAATTTCTGGGAGTAACCTTAGTTTCTACAACATCCCCTATTTCATAATTCTTATTCAGGGACTTGGCATCCTGCAGGCTAATCTGCAGTAAATCGCTCTCCACCTCTTCCGCCACTGTTTTGAGTGCATAGACATCAACTTCACCTGTATCCCGGTTTATTGTAACTTTCACATTCTGTGAGGTTCCGAAATTTTTCTTGAAAGCAGTAACCAATGCAGCATCAATTGCATCTATCAGCAATTCTTTAGAAATCCCCTTCTCTTTTGCTATCTGCTCCAACGCCTGGAGAAACTCTCCATTCATTTAATACTCCCTCCCATACAATTATTGATTAAAACTTTATTAAAGGCCTTATCAAGGCAATAGAGCTCTTATCTATATCCATTGTTTTCCCTTCAGCTTCAATCTCAACCTTGTCTGTAGTATGCCCCTTAAGAATGCCCTCAAAAGCCTTCTTTCCATTCATTGGGGAAAACAGCTTTATTTCAATCGGCTTACCGTTGTTTTTCTCATAATCCCTGTCGGTCTTCAGCGGCCTGTCAATTCCAGGGGATGAGACCTCAAATATATACGATTGAGGAATAGGATCAACCTCATCAAGCAAATCGCTCATCTCTTCGCTGACAAGCTGGCATTCGTCTACTGTTATTCCGCCTTCCTTGTCTATGTAAAGCCTAAGATACCAATCAGCGCCTTCCTTTTTGTACTCAACTTCCACCAGTTCAAAATTAAATCTGTCCGTTATTGGCTTCGCCATTTCATAAACTATATCTTCAACCTTTTGTTTTGCCATATATTACTCCCCTTTCACCAGATATTTTTGCTTATTATATCCTATTTATACTTGTTGGCTCCGCCAACAAGAGATTCGAGACTCGAGATACGAGATGCGAGAGCTGAAGCAAGTCTTCGAAGACACACTTGAACCTATTGCCCATCGCCTATTGCTCATCGCCTATTGCTCATATAATAATACGAAAGAGTGGGATTGCCCACTCTAATCTTAAAAGTCATTTGACAACACTGCATATCACAGTATTATCTTTTTCCATAAAACTGGAAAACAAAATTTTCCTACCTACCAAAAAATTATAGCACTCTTTAATATTACTTGCAAGTTTAATGTTTCTCCATCTTTGATCCTCAATATTTAGACTACATCTCCGGTTAAAAAAGACTTAACTGGTTACTTTCAGGAAGTCCGTTCAAGCAGCCATGGTTTTTCAGTATTTCTACAACAGTTTTGGAAACCTTGGCCCTTTCCCTGAGATCGTCCATTGATATGAAGCTTGATTCCTGCCTTGCAATCACTATATTCTGTGCTGCGCTTGCTCCTACCCCCTGAAGAGAACCCAGAGGCGGGAGTATTCCTTTTTCTGTAACAAGGAATTTATTTGCATCAGACTGATAAAGGTCTACCGGCAAGAGCTTGATATCTCTGACATACATCTCATAAACCGACTCCAGAAGAGTCATCAGGTTTTTTTCCTTTGTAGTTGCATTATTCCCCATTCTATCGATTTCTATCCATTTCGCCTTTACTGCTTCGATCCCTTTTGTAAGAAGGTCCGCATCGAAGTCGGCCAGTTTGACGGTGAAATAAGTGGCATAGAAAGCTTCCGGGTAGTACACCTTGTAGTATGCTATCCTGAAGGACATCATTACATATGCTGTGGCATGAGCTTTCGGGAACAGGTATTTTACTGTTTTACAGGATTGTATATACCAATCAGGTATATTCTGGTTCCTCATGGCTTCTTCATATTCAGGGGTCAGACCTTTACCCTTTCTTACATTTTCCGCAATTTTGAATGATGTTTTCGGCTGTACTCCCTTATACATAAGGAACAGCATTATATCATCCCTTGTTGCGATCACTTCCTTCAGAGTCGCAGTACCATTCCTTATAAGGTCCTGGGCATTGTTCAGCCACACATCGGTACCATGAGAAAGCCCCGATATTCTTACAAGCTCTGCAAAGGTCTTCGGCTGAGTGTCTATAAGCATCTGCCTTACAAACTTCGTACCGAACTCAGGTATTCCAAGACTTCCGACCTTACAATCTATTTCATCCAGGTTTATGTTCAAAGCTTCTGTTGATGTGAACAGACTCATGGTTTTCTTATCATCCAGGGGTATGTTGTTCACCTTGAAATCAGTAATGTCTTCCAGCATCCTTATTATTGACGGCACGTCATGACCAAGTATATCAAGTTTTAATAATCTTCCGCTTATAGAGTGGTAGTCAAAATGTGTAGTTATTATACTGGAGTCTGTATCATCAGCAGGTCTTTGGATCGGAGTAAAATTATATATGTCGGTATAATTCGGCACTATCATGACCCCGCCCGGGTGCTGTCCTGTGGTTCTTTTGATCCCTGTGCAGCCCTGTACCAGCCGGTTCATTTCTGCATTGTTGACCTTTATGCCCTTAGCCTCATAGTATTTTTTTATAAAGCCGTAGGCAGTCTTCTCTGCTATTGTGCCGATAGTTCCGGCTCTGAACACATAGCCCTTTCCAAAAAGCACTTCCGTGTATTTATGGGCTTCCGGCTGGTATTCCCCTGCGAAGTTCAGGTCAATATCCGGCTCTTTGTCTCCGTCAAAGCCGAGGAACATCTCAAAGGGTATGTCATGCCCCTCTTTCCTCATTGCTGTACCACATTCCGGACAGTCCTTATCTGAAAGATCCGCTCCCGATTCTATGGATCCATCAAGGAAAAAGTGAGAGTGCTTGCATTTCGGGCACAAATAATGGGGCGGCAGAGGATTCACCTCTGTAATATCGCACATTGTCGCTACAAAGGAGGAGCCTACGGAGCCTCTGGAGCCGACCAGATATCCGTCACTCAGAGATTTCGCCACCAGTTTTTGTGCTATAAGGTATAATACGGCATAACCATTGTTTATTATTGAATTCAGTTCCTTTTCCAGTCTTCTTACCACAACCTCCGGCAGTGTTTCTCCATAAAGCTCATGAACCTTCCTCATGGTCATTTCCTTTATTTGATCCTCAGCCCCTTCTATTTTGGGCGGATAGGTATCTTCAGGAATCGGAATTATATCCTCAATCTGCGCAAATATTGTATTTGGATTTTGTACTACCACTTCGTAGGCAGCAGTCTTCCCCAGATATTTGAATTCTTCAAGCATCTCATCAGTTGATTTCAAATACAGAGGGGCCTGCTCATCAGCATCGGAATATCCCTGACCGGCCATTATGATACGCCTGTACACTTCATCTTCAGGTTCAAGAAAATGTACGTCACCTGTAGCAACCACAGGCTTGTTGAATTTTTTACCCAGTTCAACTATCCTCCTGTTAACCGCTTCAAGAGCGCCAATATTTGCAAGCTTACCGCTCCGGAGTAGGAATTCGTTGTTGCCGTTAGGCTGTATTTCCAGGTAATCATAGAATCTTGCAATTTCAGCCAGAGTATTATCATCTGTATTGTTCATTATATTTCTGAATATTTCCCCAGCCTCGCAGGCTGAACCTATAATAAGACCTTCACGGTATTGCATCAGCAAGCTCTTTGGCATCCTTGGCTTTTTATAAAAGAAGTCAAGATGAGCCATTGATATAAGCTTGTATAGATTCTTAAGCCCTGTCATATTCTTAACCAGCAGTATGATATGATAGGTCTCATAGGTCTTGTAGCTTCCTTCTGCTGTGGAAAGCCTGTTGATCTCACTTATATCCTTTATTCCCTTATCCTTCATTATCTCTATGAACTTGAGCATCATCCCAGCAGTTGCTTCTGCGTCATCTGCGGCCCTGTGATGGTTCTCAAGACTTATTCCCAGGTATTCGCATACCAGGTTGAGCTTGTGTCTCTTCAGCTGAGGCAGCAGTGTCCTTGACAGCTGAAGAGTATCTATTATCATATTGCCGATCTCAAAGCCCAGCTCTCCTGCTTTTGCTTTTATAAAACCGCAGTCAAAGCTTGCATTATGTGCAATCAACGGAGAGTCACCAATGAACTCAAGGAATCTGGGCAGTACCTCCTTTATTGTCTCCTTGTTCTTAACCATGGCATCCGTTATACCGGTAAGCTTTGTTATATTATCCGGTATCTGTATTTCCGGGTTTATCAGCTCTGAGAACCTGTCTATGAGCTTTCCCTGTTTTATTTTTACTGCTCCTATTTCAGTGATCCTATCCTTTACTGCAGAAAGTCCAGTGGTCTCTATATCAAATACTATGAATTCATCATCAAAGCTTCTGCTGCAGGCATTATATACTATCGGTACCCCATCATTTACAAAATAACCTTCGACTCCGTATATGACCTTAACCCCATGCTTTTTTGAAGCCTCATAAGCCTCAGGATATGCCTGCACCACTCCATGGTCCGTTATGGCAATGGCTTTGTGTCCCCAGGCTTTAGCTCTCTTTATAAGGTCGGAAGCTGAGCAGATTCCATCCATGCTGCTCATTCCGGTATGTGCATGAAGCTCTATCCTCTTTTCCTCGGAGTTATCCAAACGGACTGCCTTTTCGGCTTCAACAATATTATTCGGGAAAATGACCAGTTCTTTTATGAATTGGTCATATTGAATGTCGCCCTTGATCCTTACATATCTGCCGTTTGTAATGTTTTCAACCAGTTTTGCCGTATCGTTCTCTTCCTTGATGAAAATTTTTGCAGTTATGGAGTTCGTATTATCGGTTATGTTGAATATAATGATAGTCTTTCCGTTATTCAGAGCCTTGACCTCAGTATTGAATATGCTTCCCTGTATTGTGACCCTTCCTGAATCCTCAGCAATTGAAGCAATACTCACAGGAATGTCATTAAAAGACCTGCCCATTATGACAGCATCCTTTCTTTCCATTGCCTTGTTCTTTCCATTCTCACTCTTACTCGGCTTCAGGGCTTCGGCCACTATCTTGGTCTCTTCCTCTATATAGCACTTCAGATATTCCTCACTGCAGAGCTTATCCTCCTCATTGAAGCATATAAGTACCTGCAGGTCGATATTAAAATAGTCCTTTATATACTGTGACACAATACTATGACACTTTTTTGCCATCAGATAACCCTCAGCTTCCTTTGAGAGAACCAGAAGCCTCATTTTATCTTTTTCAAGCTGAACTGTCGAATCCATAAGAAAACCCGTAAAAGACGGGTTATTTGTAATTATGACTTTTTTCAGATCCTCCCAGTGGGATTCTATAAATTCATCAGGGGCTACACTTACAGATGATTCATCAATCACTATGCGTACCCTGTTCAGTTTATAGAGCTCCGAAAGCCGGTTTTCAATTCTATTCAGCTCGGATATGGAAACAAGACCCTTCAGACTGATGATCAGTTCCCACTCATTGGCTTTTTTCATTACTCGTATCTTTTTTAATTCGAACTTGTCCTTATATTCAAGAAACAGATCCGAATTTAACTTAGCCCTGTTTTGCATATTGACCTCCAAATATATTCAGGTACGGGGTTCGGGGTTCGAGGTTCGGGGATATTTTGCGAGCAATGCTTGCTTGTGAAGGCTTCGAAGAATCTGCTCAGCTCCTCGCACCTCGTACCTCGCACCAATACCCTATAGGAATACCCATTAAATATTCTATTCCGACTTCTTGTCTTTATTGTAGTTGCCCAATATCTTCACTATATCCCAGTACATTTTCAGACGTGCCTGTACTCCCTTTATGAGACCTAGTTTTTCTTCCTTTGTCACATGGGTCATGTCCGGGAGATCCACTTCCTGAACCCGTATGGATATCTTTTCAACATATCTGGTCAGTGCCACCTCAACCCCGTACCTCATGATATCTATGTTTGGAATCCTGTCAATAACGGACTTTTTTATAGCCCGCTGTCCTGAAAGGTGCGGAGTGACTTTCTGTGCAAGGTCCGTAACCATTCTGCCGTTTCTGAATATTCCAATTGTCATATCAGCTTTGTTACTTATTACAGGCTCAATAAGATCCAGCACATGCTTTTCAGTGAGTCCTATGAGATCTGCGTCAAGAAACAGGATCATTTCTGTCCCGCACGCGTTTACCCCGGCCTTTATTGCCCCACCTTTGCCTACATTCTCGGCAAGCTCTACCACATCAGCGCCGCATTCTCTCGCTATAGCTGCAGTCCTGTCAGTAGAACCGTCGCTTACAACAATGATCCTTTTAATCTTATCAACCCTTTTTACGCAATTCACTACACCTGCAATAGTCTGTTCTTCATTATAGGCAGGAATGATTGCCGTTACACTCATAGCCGATCCTCCTCTTTGGACTTTAATGCTTTAATAGTATGATTGCATAACTTATAATTATTATACGGATTGGTAAGCCTCTATCTCTTTTATCAGCTCTTCTATTGCATTTTCCTGAGGTATCTTCTTCACTATATCTCCTTTTCTGAACAGGAGGAACTCACCTTGTCCACCTGCAATACCAATATCTGCTTCCTTAGCTTCGCCGGGCCCGTTAACTGCACAGCCCATAACTGCCAGCTTCATCGGTTTTCTGACCCTAATATTCCTTGTGCGGGCTTCAACCTCTTCTGCTACCTTAATAAGATCAACATTCGTTCTCCCGCAGGTAGGGCATGAAATTATCTCTATACCGCTCTTCATAAGCTTCATACTCTTCAGTATTTCCCTTGCCACATATATTTCCTCTACGGGATCACCTGTCAGAGATACTCTGATAGTGTCTCCTATTCCGTTATACAACAGTATTCCCAGACCAACGGAGGACTTTATCGAGCCGGCCAGTACTGTTCCTGCTTCGGTGATACCTAGATGCATGGGATAGTCAATTACCTCCGAAGCCTTTATGTAGCTTTCAACAGTAAGCATGACATCAGATGACTTGATTGATATGACTATGTCTTCGAAGTCCATGGACTCTACAAGCCTAATGCTGTTTACGGCACTCTCCACCAGCGCATCAGCCGTAGGATGTCCGTACTTTTTCAGCAGTTCCTTTTCCAGAGAACCTGAGTTAATACCGATCCTTATAGGTATCTTCCTTTCCTTTGCTGCATCAATTACCTGCCTTACTCTCTCGGTGCTACCTATATTCCCCGGATTTATCCTTATCTTGTCGGCGCCGTTTTTGATTGAACTTACTGCAAGCCTGTAATCAAAATGTATATCGGCCACCAGTGGTATTGAAATATTGTTCTTTATGCATTTCAATGCTTCAGCTGCTTCCATATCCGGTACTGCGACTCTTACAATATCACAGCCGGCTTCCTGCAGGCGTTTTATCTGCTCTACCGTAGCGGCTGCATTCTGGGTCTTGGTATTGGTCATTGATTGTATCAGTATCGGTTCACCACCGCCTAGAAATCTGTCACCTATCCTTATTTTCCTTGTATTATTGCTCATATTAATCCCTACCTGAATATATTCAATAGATTGAACCTTATTATGTCCCTGTACATAAGGAATATCGAAAGCGCCATAAGCGCCATGAGTCCTACAAAATGTACCATACCTTCCTTTTCTGCAGGCACAGGCTTTCTTCTTATCAGCTCTACCAGCAGGAAAAGCAGCCTTCCGCCGTCAAGGGCGGGTACCGGCAACAGGTTCAGTATCGCCAGGTTGAGACTTATAATGGCTGTAAGGTATAGTACTGTTAAAAATCCTGCCTTTGCAGCTTCATTCATATATACCAGTATTGATATGGGTCCGCTTACTTCCTCCGCATTTGCTTTGCCAATAACCAGCTGTCCCAGAAAATCAAGCATCATTTTGGATATATTAACAGTAGTCCTTATACCCTCGATAATGGAAAAGCCACCTATCTTCACCTTCTGGGCAACCCCTATCACAATATCATCAGTGCCTGGGTTCTTAACGGGTGTAAGCTTTACATCCCTTTGAACACCTTTATTTTCCAGGGTAACTGTTATCTCTTCGCCTTCATGCTTTGCAATTTCGGGCTTCATTTCCTGCCAATTCGATATCTTTACATCATTTATGTCTACTATGGTATCTCCTGCAACTATACCGGCTGTTTCCGCAGGCATCCCCTTTGTCACCTGGCCTATAACAGGCGCAGCAACCGGAGTTATGACCAGTGAATAAATGAGTATGGCAACCAGTAAATTTACTAATGGACCTGATACGATAGTTGCTATTCTGCTTGTTATCGGACTGTTATTAAAAGCACCGGGTTCGGCTTTGTCCTCATCCTCCCCGAGCATCAGACATGATCCACCAATAGGAAACGCTCTTAATGAGTATATCGTTTCTCCGATTTTCGTTCCTATGAGCTTTGGTCCCATTCCCAGTGAAAACTCAACAACCTTTATCCCCGAAAGACGCGCAGCTATGAAATGCCCTCCCTCATGAAAGAACACTATCGCGTTGAATACAAGAATCGCAATAATTATCGTCATTATTTACAACACCTCATCTGATACTTATTATACAATGTTTCCCGTGACCATTTATCAAGAGTCACTACATCATCTATATTCATATTATCAATCACTTCATGCATATCTAAAGTCTTTTCAATAAGATTACCTATATCCAGGAAGCTTATTTTCCCTTCAAGGAACAACCTTACTGCTTCTTCATTTGCCCCGTTTAGAACGACACAGGCGCTGTCGCCCATGGAAAGAGCCTTGAATGTAAGCTTAAGACATTTAAACCTATCCATATCCGGTTTCTCGAAGGTAAGACTACCTACTTCCGTCAGGCTCAGTTTTTTCCCTCCCAATGGCATCCTGTCCGGATATGTAAGTGCATATTGTATGGGAAGCTTCATATCAGGCAGCCCAAGCTGTGCAATTATTGAACCGTCAACAAACTCCACCGCTGAATGTATTATGCTCTGAGGATGAATGCATACCTCAATATTCTCAGGCATTATATCAAAAAGCCATCTTGCTTCTATAACTTCAAGCCCTTTGTTCATAAGTGTGGCCGAATCTATTGTGATTTTTCTACCCATGGACCAGTTCGGATGCTTCAGGGCATCAGATAATGATACCTTCTCCAGCTCCTCCTGTGATTTGTTCCTGAAGGGTCCGCCGGAAGCCGTAAGTATCAGTCTGGATACTTCACTGTGTCTGCCGCTTCTCAGGCTCTGGAATATGGCAGAATGTTCACTGTCAACAGGAAGCATCATAACCTTGTTTCTTTTTATTTCTCCGGTTATTATCCTGCCAGCTGTGACAAGTGTCTCCTTATTGGCCAATGCTATATTTTTACCTGACTTTATAGCATTATACGTGGGTATGAGGCCCGCTATACCGACAATTGCCGATAATACAGTATCAGAACCTTCAGCTGCTGCTGCTTCCACCACGCCATCCTGTCCTGCAGTAATATGGGTCAGTCCGTTGATACGTGATTTCAGCTCTGCATATTTATTCTTGTCTCCGATAGCTGTAATCCTGGGCTTGAATTCCCTTACCTGCGCCTCAAGAAGATCAATATTTGAATTGGCGGCCAGTGCTTCCACCACATAGCCGTTCTTATTCTCCCTAACTATTTCCAGGGTCTGAGTACCAATAGACCCGGTAGAACCCAGTATTGAAAGTCTCTTCATTATGCTCTCCTAATCTTTAATCCCAAATCGGAATGTATGCAATACGTTCCCTACAATACGGGCGATTCATGAATCGCCCCTACCCCCGAAACCCCGCAGCCCCGCACCCCGTATCTTGCATCTCGTATCTGTTTTATATCATATCCCCTATAAGCACAAAGTAATAATAGACAATTGGTGCGGTGAAAAGAATACTATCAAACCTATCCAGTATCCCTCCATGCCCGGGGATCAAATTCCCAAAATCCTTTATTCCTGTATACCTTTTTATATATGAAGCAGCCAGATCACCTATCTCTGATGCAATACCGCATAGAAATCCCGTGACCAGGAAATGTATTAGCGGAATGTCTGTTCCAAGACTGTTTATTATAAAGCCTGAAAGCGTACTGAGTGCCAATGAACCGGCGATGCCTCCCAAAGCTCCTTCTACAGTCTTCTTGGGGCTGACTTTTGGGCATAGCTTTACTCTTCCCATATATACTCCTACAAAATATGCGAAGGTATCTGTAAACCATGCAGTAAGAAAAGGAAGCCACAATATAATGTTTCCATATTTCAGCTTTTCTATGAAAAGTAGGTGGCTGAATAGAAATGGAATATATGCGATTCCTAAGATATTCATAGAGATCTCCGGAATACCATGCTTCTGTGTGACTATTTCATATGTAAACAACGCCATAACTGAAATCGCTATAAGGAGCCCTGGCCTTTCAAAGTTAACAGGCAGCAGGAACATCAGATAGTATACAATAACAGATAAATAGCCAAGGGACTTGTTTGCATATACACTTATGTTTTTCATTGCACGATAATATTCAAAAAGACCTACCAGAGATACTGCTGCTACAAATAAATAAAGATACAGTCCTCTAAAATACAAAACAAACAATATAAGTGGTATTCCAAGCAACGCACTTAATACCCTTATCCTTAACATTTCTACCTCCACTACTTCAATGCGCCAAAACGTCTGTCCCTGCTCTGATACTCAATAATTGCCGAATGTAATACCTTTTCATCAAAATCCGGCCAAAGCTGGTTAACAAACACCAGTTCGCTGTATGCTCCCTGCCAGAGCAGGAAGTTGCTTATTCTCTTTTCTCCGCTTGTTCTGATTATCATATCAGGATCAGGATCACTGCCTGTATACAGGTAATCTTTAAACAATGCTTCGTCTATATTATCAATATCTGTGTTTTCATTTCTCACATCTTTTATGAGCTTTTTACATGCATTAAGTATCTCGGTTCTGCCGCCATAATTCAATGCTATGTTAAACTGCAGACCTTCATTTTTTTCAGTGAGACTCAAAGCGTCTTCTATTTCTTTTTTTGTCTGCTCAGGAAGCATTTCCATATCTCCCAGCAGTTTTATCTTTACTTTATTCTTATGGAGTTCATTCACTTCTTTTCTCATGTACTCAACAAGCAGGTTCATAAGATAGTTTACTTCATCCTGAGGACGTCTCCAGTTCTCAGTGGAAAAGGCATATACCGTCAATATTTTTATTCCCAGATCACTGCAAGCTCTTACGGTTTTCTTAATGGCCTTCATACCTGCCTTATGGCCCATTACTCTCGGCAGGCCTTTTTTCTGTGCCCAGCGTCCATTTCCATCCATAATAATTGCAATATGTTCAGGAAGCCTCTTTAAATCTATTTTTCCAAGCATCCAAGAACCTCCTTATTAAGAACCCACTCATATTCTACTTCTGTATCTGCATTAATTAAATAGTGAGTCTTAAAAAAATAACCCTCATAATGAGGGAAACTATTTGAAAAGACTTGTTGTAAGTCTGATTTCGTCACTGGCAACTTTTTGTCTGACTACAATAGGTGTATTTCCCTGTCTTTCTTCTTTTTTATCCTCATAGGGAGTTGTGGTTGAATCAACCACAACATTATACCCTTCACCTATCAGCTGCAGTGCTTTATCCAGCTTATAGCCTATAACCAGAGGTATTTCAGCCAAATGCATCAGACCTCCAATATTTCCTTTTCCTTTAATTCCACAGCCTTATCAGCTTCTTTGATGAACTTGTCTGTCATTTTCTGTGTATTGTCTTCGGATTTCTTAAGTTCATCCTCTGTTATTTCTCCATCCTTCTTCAGCTTCTTCAGATGCTCATTTGCATCACGACGTATATTTCTGACAGCAACCTTGGCTTCTTCACCAAGCTTTTTAACTACCTTCACAAGGTCTTTTCTCCTTTCCTCAGTAAGCTGAGGCACTACCAGCCTTATCATTTTCCCGTCGTTTGAAGGGTTGATCCCCAGATCTGATTTTAAAATGGCTTTTTCTATGACCGCAATCGACTTGGCATCCCATGGGCTTATGGTAAGCACTCTGGGTTCCGGTGCAGCTATATTTGCCAACTGGTTTAATGGTGTTGCGGTTCCATAGTATTCAACAGAAATACGATCCAAAAGACTTGGATTTGCTCGTCCTGCCTTAAGCGTAGAAAGCTCATGCTTAAGCACGCTTAGAGTTTTATCCATCTTGTCCTGCATGTTCTTCTCGACATCTTTTATCATTCTGTTATTCCTCCTTTACTAATGTACCTATTTCCTCTCCCATTACCGCTCTGATTATATTATCAGGGTTTTTCAGGTCAAATACAAGTATGGGAATTTTATTATCGCGACACAAAGACGCCGCTGTGGAATCCATTACACCTAACCCCTTGTTAATTACTTCAATATATGATAGTCTGTCATATTTCCTGGCATTTTTATTTATGACCGGATCGCAGTCATACACACCGTCAACCTTCTTGGCCATAAGTATTATATCTGCTTCAATTTCTGCTGCTCTGAGCGCTGCTGTAGTATCAGTAGAGAAATATGCATTTCCTATACCTGAAGCAAATATCACCACCCTGCCCTTCTCCAGATGTCTTATTGCTCTCCGCCTTATGTACGGCTCTGCTATCTGCCGCATCTCAATAGCAGTCTGTACCCTTGTAGCTACATTGATACCTTCCAATGCATCCTGCAGTGCAAGGGCATTTATTACAGTAGCAAGCATTCCCATATGATCGGCAGTTGTCCTGTCCATACCTTCTCCGCTTCTGCCTCTCCAGAAATTACCGCCTCCTACCACTATTGCGACTTCCACCTGAAGCTCTCTCAATTGCTTTACTCTATGTGCAATACTCAGAAGAGTGTCATGATTCAACCCAAAGCTTTTATCCCCAGCTAATGCCTCACCGCTTATCTTCAGTATCACCCTTTTATACTTTGTGTCACTCATATATATTATACCTCCAATTAAGCATAAAATTTCTACAAAATCTAAAAAAATCCTTCTGTTTTTCAAAAAAAAGAGAACACTAAGTGTTCCCTTATTTTTTCATCTGGCTCATTACTTCTTCTACAAAGTTATCTTCTTTCTTTGCAAGGCCTTCACCTTTTTCAAATCTTACAAATCTTCTTATTGTAAGGTTTTCGCCAATTTTTGCAATTAAAGCCGTCAGCATATCCTGTACCGTCTTGTCGGTATCCTTTATAAAGGGCTGTTCAAGCAGGCATATTTCCTTGTAATACTTTTCTATTCTGCCTTCAACCATTTTATCAACGATCTTTTCCGGTTTGCCTTCATTTAATGCCTGTGCCCTGTATATTTCTCTTTCTTTTGCTATGACCTGCGGATCAACCTCTTCCCTTCTCACATATAAAGGATTGGAAGCAGCGACCTGCATTGCCATATCTTTTACAAACTGTCTGAATTCTTCATTCTTGGCAACGAAGTCCGTTTCAGAGTTTACTTCAATAAGAACTCCTATTCTTCCGCCGCCGTGTATGTACGCGTCTACAATTCCTTCACTTGCAATTCTGCCGGCCTTTTTAGCTGCGGCGGCAAGTCCCTTTTCCCTAAGGATCTCAATGGCTTTTTCCATGTCTCCGTTGCTTTCTGTAAGGGCTTTTTTACAGTCCATCATACCGGCACCGGTTCTCTCTCTTAATTCCTTAACAGCTGAAGCTTCAACCATTTTTCACGCCTCCTATGTAATACGATATTTTACGATATTATGAAAAAGGCGGCACACGCCGCCTTTTAAATACTTACCAAGAATTACTCAGCAAGCTGTTCGCCTTGTCTTGCTTCAATAATAGCATCTGCAACCTTTGAAGTAAGAAGCTTTACGGCCCTTATAGCATCGTCGTTACCAGGTATCGGATAGTCTACTTCCTCAGGATCGCAATTGGTATCAACTATTGCAACTATCGGAATACCAAGAATATGCGCTTCCTGTATAGCTATTTTTTCCTTCCTTGGGTCAACGATGAAGAGTGCGCCAGGTGCACCTGTCATGTTCTTTATACCGCCAAGGTTCTTCTCGAGCTTTTCCTTCTCTGCTCTCAGCTTAATAACTTCTTTCTTTGGAAGGACTTCAAAGGTTCCGTCCTCTTCCATTTTCTCAAGTTCATTCAATCTTTCGATCCTTTTCCTGATTGTCTTGAAGTTTGTAAGCATTCCGCCGAGCCACCTCTGGTTAACATAGAACATGTTCGCCCTGATAGCTTCCGATTCGATTGACTCCTGTGCCTGTTTCTTTGTTCCTACGAAAAGTACGTCCTTACCTGAAGCAGAAACTTGTTTTATGAAGTTATATGCTTCCTCAACCTTCTTTACAGTTTTCTGAAGGTCGATGATATATATGCCGTTTCTCTCCGTAAAAATGTACTCCGCCATCTTCGGATTCCATCTTCTTGTCTGGTGTCCGAAGTGCACTCCAGCTTCCAGAAGCTGTTTCATTGAAATTACTGACATATTAATTCACCTCCTATGGTTTTTCCTCCATGATCGTCATTTCCTGCGAGGACTCAGTGAGCACCCCCCAAAGGATCAGAACATGTGTGTTTTTCACCTTAAATAGTTTACCATATAACATATTTGTTGGCAATAAATATTTTGACTTTTTATGTGGCTTTTTTATTCACTCCTGCAAGTACGGTATGACTGCTTATATTAAGATCTCTCGCTGTATTATTTGTATTGCAGTTATTATATATGTAATATTTTTATGTATTTATTCATTTTGTTTTTTTCTTATAGTCTACAATATTAGAATGCTATAGCCCTATAAATGCTATAGCATCATTATTTTGTCAGTATCCTGATTATGTCGTCATAACCGGAGCCCGCCGGTATTTCAAAGGTGCCGATCTTCAGCTTGTCATCCTTATCAACCTCTGCCAGTCTCTTCAGAAAGGCCTTTGTATCTTTTATAAGACCACTTTCCTTAAGCAGGTCCGAAATACTTTCAGAACTCATTCCGCTTATCACGTTCACTTTGATTTTGCCGGTTGAAGCCGGTGTAGTTGGTTTAGGGCTTGGGGCTGTCTGTGTTGGTGTGGGTGTTGGTATAGACGTCGGAGTCGCTTCCGGGGTCTGACTGTTAAGAATCTCTTCTTTAGAAAGTACGATAAGGTTATGCCTTTCGGCTTCCTTCTTTATCTCTTCCAATGTCAGCTCTCTGCTGCCTATACTTATATTTATAACTGATGAGAATACAAGACCTATTCCTACACCCAGCATTATATTCTTAAGGCTATAATTTCCCATTACTCTACCTCATTTTTCAGGGACAAAATCAGCATTACCTCTCCCTGCCCTATATTCATCTGCTTTGCAATATCAGTAACGCTCATTCCCTGGGAAGCATAGCTGAATATCTCCTGCTGCTTCTGGCTGAGCTTACCGTCTGATACGCTTTCTTTTTCTGCATTGTCATTTGTGATCTTCTTCTTTTTACCGGCTGCAATTACTATCGGCATTGGAGCTGCCGGACTTTCTTTTTTCTCCGTTTCAGGAGCATTTACAACCGTACTGCCGAGATTCCTTATATCATCCCGTATACTACTCAGCTTTTCTTCAATTTCCTTTACCACCATTTCTGAGGTATAATTCAGCTCTGAAATTATTTCATCCGCGTCTTCAATTACCTTTTTTATTTCCTGTTCCTTGACATCAATATTGAAATATACGTCTTCACCCTTTACTTTATCAAGAAATATGATTATTGTGGCAGCTAATATGGCAAATATTCCAAAGGCCAATAATACATAATTTATCATGAGAGCACCTCATTCATATTCTAATATCAATTCCAGTCAGAGATTCCCTATTATTTTCCTTTTTTTGTCCGTCGTTTTCTTCAGAAAGCTCCTTTTTTTGTTCCCTTTTCTGCTTCCCCTGTCCGTTCTTCTGCTGATTTTCCCTGTCTATCCTTTTTCCCTCAGCCTTCTTTTTCTCAACAACTTGTTTTGTGTTTTTTTCTTGCTGCTGCTGCTCTTTATGGATGTTGATATTAAGATTGTTCTTTTCTATTTCGTTTTCTGCACTTCTCGCCTTCTGAACCTCCGGAAGCTTCGGTATCATTGTCTGCAGGTCAACAGGTCTTATGGTCATGACAATCACTCCCTAAAACTTATTAAATATCGTCATATGAACCCATTTTTATCTCAGCATTTGCTCTGTAGAAGGTAACATATTTTACCGAGTCCTTAATGTGCATCATACTACTGCCGATGATAATCCTACTACCTGGATATATAATATCATATACTCTTACTTTTCCTCTTGAAAGCTCCTCGAAATATGCTTCCATTTCATTCTGCTCATTCTTTATCTGTTCCTGGTTTTGCTGAAGCTGTAATTTCAGCTTCACGGATTTTGTGAGAAGAAGCTTTTTATCCATAGGCAATTCAACAGTTTTGCTCATCTTAGTCAGAAGATCAACAGCTTTAGTTGTCCTATCAAGGTTTTCATTTATCTGCTTCAGCTCATTTTTAATATCTTCGTACTTCTTTCTCAGGTCCGGATTGACACCAACCTCAAGCTCAGTAATGGTGGCCATTGGAGATCCGATAACCTTGGCCCTGATCTCCTCTCCTACCTTAAAGGAGCCTCCTACCAGGAGCCCTTTTCTGCCGTTAGCCTCCAGCTTCTTTCCGCAGGTAACCTGACTATGCATTATTGCATCACTCTGCACGTTCCCTTTTGCTTCGATCTTACTATTCTCAATAAACTTAGCGATAAGATCGCCTTCACAGTAAAGCTCTCCCCTGTTCATTCCCTGTATTCCTCTATGAAGTATTATGCTGCCGTTTGATCTTATCAGTGCTCCCTCAACGACCCCATAAACTTCAACGTCCCCTTCAGCTTCTATCACAAAGCCTGTGAGTACATTACCCATTACAATCACCTTACCGTTGAACCTTATATTCCCGGTAGAGTTATCTACATTATGCTTTACTTCATATACAGAAAATACATTAACCTTTCCATCCAATATTTTTACTTCACCGTCTACCGCAGCTATAAGCTCCAATCCGTCTTCGCTTGCATCCACATTCTTCCCTCTGGGCAGAGCAAGCTTCTTTCCATCCCTGCCAGGAACATCATTACCCAGCACATTCTTACCTGGGATGCCCTGGGTATGCGGTATAAGAGTCACCAGCTTCTGTCCTCTTTTAACATTTGTTATTAAGGAAAGCTCATGGTAGTCTATCTTTCCATCCTTATCAATATTAACCGATTTTTCTGCAGAAACGTCAAAGTGATAATCAATCCTGGCATCCTGCCCATCCTGCGGTTCAATACCTTCGGCAACAAGTATTTCATTGTCGTACTTTTTATTTATTACTGCATTTCTTACTTCTTCTTCTTTTATATTAAATACAACATGATTAAGCATAAGTGCTTCCTGTATTATTTTCTCAGTTACATCAGCTCCCCCAATAGGCCTGGTCAAAGTAACATAAGCCTTCATGTTATCTTTTGAAAGCTTTACTATACACTCACTGTCTATTTTTTTCTCCTCCTGGGGTTCGGCAATCTTTGTCCAATTATCATAACTGCCTATTTCCAACAACTGCTTGATTTTAGTCAAGTCTACGCTCTGTATCCTTTTTAGGTCGATTTTGGTTACAATGTCTACTATCGTAACTCTACTGTCAATTTTTACATATACTCCATCTTCTCTGAAACTAAATTCTATGTTCTTTTCCCTTGCCCTCTGATTTTCAACAAGAATGTTGTCTATGCTGCTTTCAATACTCTCCAGACTCTTCAAATCCCCACATGAAACCTTTAGCTTGTAATAGGAAGAAAATAAATTTTTCTTGCTCTCAAGAACTTCAACCTTAAGATCCTCCTTCTTGACATTAAGGCGCTGCATAGCTTCCGCTATTAATCTGTCATAATCCTTGCCTTCTAGAATAATATACTCATTTCCCATCTCATAACACCACCTATCATTCAAATGCAACTCTAAACTTATTCTTAAGCCTGATAATAGCTTTTGTATGAAGCTGTGATACCCGTGATTCGGATATACTGAGAAGCTTCCCTATTTCTTTATATGTAAGCTCCTCATAGTAGTAAAGCGAAACTACCTTTTTCTCTTTTTCCGGCAGCATACCGATAGCATCAACCAGCATTTCCTTTATTTCAATGTTTTCTATTACGCTTTCTGGCGTCT
>DASPLL010000071.1:0-13691 GCA_035627615.1 Clostridia bacterium | reverse complement strand
TACCCAGTTTGCTCCTGTTGGTGGTGTGCTTCCGGCTTCCAGATAATATGGTAAGCTGGTATTGTTCGCATCTATTGTAAGAGTCTTTGTTGCTCCTGCAAAGCTGTAGACTAATGCAGTTCCACCTGTGAAGCCCGGGTCTTGGGTCACTTCATTATCTGCACGGGTTACTACTATTGGATCTGCAACTTCTTCTAATGCATCAATCGCACTATTTAAATTTGAAGTTGCTGTATCTACCTCTTCCTGGGTTGCATTTATATCATCATTTACATTTTTTGCTATACCAAATGCTGTCTGAAAAGCTGCCCAAGATTCTTCTGTGTAGTCCTCTGCATTTAACATATCAGCTGCATCTATTGCTTCTTGCAGATCTTCCTTGTTAACTTCTGGCTCTTCATCCCCTTGATTGGAAATGGTTATTTCCAACTCACCTGTTACACCAGATTCATCGTTAGCTGTAGCAATAACTTTTACTATACCGTTTGCTACTGCTGATAGTAAACCATCTCCGTCAATTGTTGCTTCACCGGTGACATTTTCTACTGACCATGTTACTGTTTTATCTGTTGCATTCTCCGGCTCTATTTGTACACTTATTTGCAATGTTCCACCGTTTGTTCCAATTGTTGTTGCTCCATTCGCACCTGTAACAGTGATATTGATTATGTTAATTTTGACTAGTTCAAAGTTTGCCGTCAGGCTAACGTTGTTTGTCGGCATACTAAAGGTGTAAGTATCATCTGTACTTTCTTCTGACCCATTATCGTTTGTCCAATTTATAAATCTATATCTTATATTAGGAGTTGCTGTTACAGTTACTTGATCTCCTGCTTCAAAGTAAACTTTCCCTGTTACTGTCGCTTGGCCCCCATTAGCAGGATTACTAAATACAGTAACTATATACGTATCCTGTGCTTTTATCACTGATTCCTCAAACTCTCTAACTTTTTCACTTAAAGTTATTACTGCTGAATCTACGTTTTCTTGAGTAGCATCATCGTCATCTGCTACTGCCTGAGCTGTTGCTATTGCAGCTAATAATGCATCTACTGCGGATTGTGGATATTCACCTATTTCTACTCCTACATCAGCATTATCTGCTTTTATTTGGGCAGCTGTGATCGCTGCTATTAATGCCTCTTTATTGACTTCCAGTGCTGGTTCTTCAACAGTAACCTTGAATGTCCTGCTTGTATCGTAATGTCCTGATTTCTTTGCTGTCACCGTTATGTCCGCAGTGCCCTCTGCCACTCCTGTAACCGTCAGCTTCATGCCGTCGACAGCTACGGTCGCCACACTTGTTTTATCTGATACTGCGGATATAGATATAGTTGGTGTTGTACTGGAGACAGTTATTATTTGGGATTCTCCTGTTTTTACCGAAACATCGGCAATTTCACCCAGGTTTACTGTAGGCATCCTCAAAACTGTTACTTTAAATGTCCTGCTTGAGCTGTAATACATTGACCCGGATGCGGTAACCGTAATATTTGCAGTACCGGGTGCAACACCCGTTACCCTTAACACATTATTGGTCATAGTTACGGCGGCAATGTTTGCATCGCTTGTCACCGCTGTCCTTGCAGCATCGTTGGGATAACACGTGACAGTAATGTCCTTAAAGTTATTTTCCGTTATTTCAAAATCCTTTATTTCTTCAATTGTGATTGTTCCTTTATCATCATCATCGTCATCATCATCTCCACCTCCGCCGCCTCCGGAGCCACTGCCACCACCGCTTGGAGGTGTAGGAGGCGGAGTCGGTCCCGGGGTCGGAGCCGGAGTCGGTCCAGTAGTTGGTCCCGGGGTCGGTGTCGGCGTGGTCACACCCGGTGCTGTAACCGTATTCTGAGGCGTCTGCTGGATAGTTGCCCCCTGGGCATTTACATTGGCAGTCTGTATCGTGCCTTGCCCTGTGATACTTACTGCAGCATTGAGGTTCAAAGTATTTACGCTGGCCTGCTGTGACAGATTCACCGTGGCGCCGGCCGCTTCCTGGGTCAGGGTTAGATTGCCTATCGTACCGGTTTCCACATTTATGCTGACATTACTTGAATCAACCTGTATATCGTCAAAAGCGCCTTCAAATACTATAGTAGCCCCTTCAAATATATCATCCGGTATGACAACATCGCCAAAGCCTTCTCCTGTCAGGAATTCCTCCTGCAGTGTAGCTCCCGACTGTATGTCCACTTCTCCTACTGTTGTGCTGCCGGTTGCTATTATCCTTACTACATTCCCTTCTCTTCTTACTATGACTCTGCCCAGGCTGGAGTTTCTGATCACTATACTGTTCTCGCCTCCGCCTTTTACAAAAGTCGTGCCTTTTACTACAACATTGTCCAGGTATACATTGCCGTCCCCTATGCTCTCTCTCAATATGAGATCCCCATTGACAGTGGTGTTCTTAAGAGTGACATCCTGTGAAATGATTACCGCACTGCCTTCCAGTGTCTGCATTCCGCTTTCAGGGCCATATGTACCTTTCCTGCTGTATACTGCCTTGTACATGCCTTTATAAGCTCTATCCAAAGCAACGACCGTTTCTGCTCTTGATACTTTCTCTGTCGGCTTGAAGCTTTTATCTACAAAGCCTTCAAAGTACCCTTTGCTCATCGCAGTGCTGATTGATGCTTTGCTCCATCCGGGGATTGACTTGCCGTCTGCAAGACCGCTTATTACCTTATCATCTACTGCAGCTGTACTGCCGGTCAGTCTGACAAGAACTGTAGCAAACTCCTGTCTTGATATGGGATCCAGAGGAGTCAGCCTTCCGTTACTGCCTTGCATATATCCTGCTTTTGTAGCTATGGCCGCATCATTATAAAACCACTTATCCTTTGGTACATCAGTGTAATTGATCTCAACTGCTTCTGTAAAGCCAAAAGACCTGTTTACCAGCGCCATGAACTCAGCTCTGGTAATGGTATTCTCCGGTCTGAAATTCCCATTCGGGTCGCCCTTAATAAAGCCGTTGTCCACCCATTCCCTTAATTGGGCTTCATATTTGTTGCCCACAATATCAGGGCACTTTGCTATATCTGTTTTTGCAGTATCAGCATAAGTAAGATTTGTCATCACCATAAGTATACTGAGTGCAATACAGATAAAGCTTCTGAACCTTCTGATCCTCAACAGAATTCCCTCCTTTAAGTTTGTTCTTGTACCTTGAATATATATATGCATGCTTCAGTCTCATAAGCACCTCCCCTGTATCACAAAATCCCATAAAAGATTTATACAAGATCGTCAAAACCGACATCGGGGCATATACGCCTGTGTGCATTACTACCGGCAAAAAAAAGACCCAATATTGTAGAAACATTCCTACAATATCAGGTCGGTTGCACCATCAGCTCATTGCGATCCAGGTGCCCAAGTTTAGGTCGCAAGTCACAGCCCCCTGCAACCCAATATATTCTATACTTAATTCTTTTCCCCTCTATACAAATTCCCGCTCAATTATTGATATATCTAGCTTTTAGCCCATAATGACACTGCATTTTACATTTTTTTATAGGGACTTTTATCAATAATTATTCTTTTTAGTCGATAAATTCTTTTAAGAAAAAAAGTGAAAGTCAAACTATAATGACTTTCACTTTTATACTAATTCAAGCCTTTCATGCTTAGGCTTATTCTATTCCTGTCCAGATCAACGTCCAGAACCTTCACCTTTACTATGTCACCTACCTGCACGACATCAAGGGGCCTCCTTACAAATCTGTCGGCCAGCTCGGATATATGCACAAGACCATCCTGGTGTACTCCGATATCAACAAAGGCTCCAAAGTCTATTACATTCCTGACTGTTCCCGTAAGTATCATATCCGGCCTTAAATCCTTTATATCCAGTACATCCGACATGAGGACCGGCTTCGGCATTTCATCCCTTGGATCCCTGCCGGGCTTCTGAAGCTCATTCATAATATCCCTGAGGGTCGGAACCCCTACCTCCAGTTCGGCTGCCAGTTTATTCATATCCATACTCATTAACTGGCTTACAACGCTTCCCATGCCTTTATCCTTAAGCTCAGATAAGGAATAGCCTGCCTTTTCAAGAAGCTTCCTTGCTACTTCATAGGATTCGGGATGCACAGAGGTATTATCCAATATATTCTCACTTTCAGGTATCCTTAAGAAACCTGCCGCTTGCTCAAAAGCCTTCTCTCCAAGCTTTTTCACCTTGAGGAGTTCTTTCCTGCCTCTGAATTTGCCGTTTTCTTCCCTATAGGCTACAATATTCTTTGCAATACCTGAGTTCACTCCGGATATATGCTGCAGAAGAGATGGAGACGCTGTATTAAGATCGACTCCAACACTGTTAACACAGTCTTCCACAACCCCTCCCAGGGACTCTGAAAGCTTTTTCTGTGCCACATCATGCTGGTATTGACCTACGCCAATAGATTTAGGATCAATCTTCACCAGCTCCGCCAGAGGGTCCTGAAGCCTTCTTGCTATTGAAATAGCTCCACGCAGCGATACATTTATATCAGGATATTCCTGTGCGGCCAATTCTGAAGCTGAATATACCGATGCCCCTGCTTCATTGACAATTACATAGTGTAGCGGTATATTCATATCCTTTATGATTTCTGCACATATCTTTTCTGATTCTCTTGACGCCGTACCGTTACCCAGGGATATGACCTCCACATTATGCTTCCTGATCAGGTTCTCAAGCACTCTTTTGGCTTCCGCCACCTGGTTTTGCGGAGGTGTGGGATATACTGTCGTGGTTTCCAGGAGCTTTCCTGTATCATCCACTACTGCGATTTTACAGCCGGTCCTGAAGGCGGGGTCAAAGCCCATTACTGCCTTTCCTTTTATCGGCGCCTGTAAAAGAAGGTTCCTTAGATTGGCGGCAAACACCTTTATTGCCTGTTCCTCCGCCTTATCCGTAAGCTCGTTCCTTATCTCCCTTTCTATTGATGGGGCGATAAGTCTGTTATATGAATCCTTTACAACAGCTTCCAGCAATTCTCTGTAAGGTGAATTCTCGATGATCGTGCTGTTGTTCAGGTAGGTCAGTATCCTGTCTACCGGAGCTTCAACCCTGACAGCAAGGAATTCTTCCTTTTCCCCTCTGTTTACTGCAAGTATCCTGTGGGGAGCTATTTTGAAAACAGGCTCGCTGAAATCGTAATACATCTGATACTCTGATTTTTCTTCCCTGGTACCCTTTGTAAAGACAGTTCCGTTTTTAAAGGTCAGCTCCCTTATTTCCTTTCTGAACTCCGCAGTGTCCGATATAAGCTCTGCAATAATATCTGAAGCACCGCTTATCGCATCCTGTACTGTCTCGACGCCAAGCTCGGGATTTATGAAGCTCGTTGCTATTTCTTCCAGAGACTCCGCTCTGCGTTCCTGCTTCCATATTATATCCGCCAGAGGCTCCAGCCCCTTTTCCTTTGCTATTGTAGCCCTCGTTCTCTTTTTCTGCTTATATGGACGGTATAGATCTTCGACCTCCTGCAGCACCTCAGCTTTATCTATAGAAGCCTTAAGCTCCTCAGTAAGCTTGCCCTGCTCGTCAATCAGCCTTATTACTTCCGCCTTTCTGCTTTCCAGGTTCCTGAGATATGTGAGTCTTTCATTAAGATCTCTCAATATTGTGTCGGAAAGCTCTCCCGTAAGCTCCTTCCTGTACCTGGCGATGAAAGGTATTGTATTACCGTCATCTATGAGTTTTACTGTGTTTTCAACCTGCCAGGGCTTGACTGCCAATTCTTTTGCCAATTTTGCAATTATGTCCATTAATTTTCTTCCTTTCGTTTATGCAATATTCAAACGCTGTACGGGTGAACATTGTTCGCCCCTACCATATTTACATTCAATATTTATATTAACCTTTTATGTATATATTTTGCAATAGGTACAAAACCCCAGATAAAAACAGGGACGATTCATGAATCGCCCCTACTCCTCGCGGCCTCACAGCCCCGCAGCCCCGCAGCCCCGCAGCCCCGCAGCCCCGAAACCTGTTGCCCGCAGCCGTTATTTATGTTAGTATACCATATAGGTACATGTGTTTATTAATCAGAGACATGGAGGTATATATAATGGTAGATACAAAAATGTTCATAGTAGACTCCGGCATACTTCCCAGGGTCTATGAGAAAGTCATAGCCGCAAAGCTTCTGCTCCGCACTGGAGATGCTACAACGATCCAGGAGGCCTGTCAGAAGATAGGTATAAGCCGCAGCGCTTTCTATAAATATAAGGACAGTGTATTTGACTATACTACCCAGGAACGGGGAAGGATCGTTACGCTTTTCATGATCCTCAAGCATACTCCGGGGGTGCTGTCTGATATTATCAACAGGATTGCCTCTGTCAAAGGAAATATCATAACCATAAATCAGAACATACCTGTTATGGATTCGGCTTCATTGACAGCATCCATTGATACAAAAACCATGGATATCAATCCTGAGGAGCTGGTGGAGCTGCTGCTGGCCTGCAAGGGCTGCAAAAAGGTAGAGATCATTGGAATGGAATAGGAAAGGGCGAACACTGTTCGCCCCTACGTTTTAAATGTCAAACTTATTTACTATGTTCTGCAGTGCGACGGCCATCTCATTGAGCCTCACTGCTGAATTGCTTATCTCCTGTATTGCGGAGGATTGCTCCTCCGTGCTGGCAAGAACATTCTGAGTGCCCCTTGAAGTCGTTTCTGCAATGTTGCTTACCTCAGAAACAGCATCTATTACCTGAAGGCTCTCCGCCCTGAGCTCAAGCACTGAGTTTGAGGCGAGCCTTACTTCCTCCGCCACAAGATGTATCTCTTTCATGATCCTTTCAAAGGTACTGTATGTGGAGCCTATGGCTTCAGTGCCTTTTTCAACCTCCACCAGGCCTTCATTCATAGCGATCACTGTAGCCTCTGTCTCATGCCGGACCTCCTGGAGCAGAGCTTCAATATTTTTTGATGCTTCTCTTGTCTGCTCTGCAAGATTTCTTATCTCATTGGCAACAACTGCAAAACCCTTTCCGGCATCCCCTGCACGTGCAGCCTCTATTGCTGCATTCAATGCAAGCATGTTTGTCTTTCCTGTTATATCCTTTATTACCTTCACAATACCTGTCATTTCTGTTGATTTATTGCCTAAACGCTTAACCAGGAAAGCGGAGTCCACAACAATTTCCTTTATCATACTGATTGTTCCGTTTATAATGTTAATATTCTCAGTACCTTCTTTAGCAATTTGAGCAGCGTCTTCAGCTGTTCCTGCAACAGTCTGGGTCTTCTGTGCCGTTTTATCGACCTTACCGGTTATCTCCCGGACAACCCCCGAGGCTACCTCTACCGACGCCATCTGTGACTCTGCCCCTTCGGCAACACTCTCTACTATTGCTGAGATCTCCTCTGTGGCAGCGGTACTTACACCGGCACTTTCGCTCAGCCTGTGAGCTGCATCAGTAACCTCGGCGACTGCAGCGCCGACCTCGCCCAGCACCCTGCAAAGGGAATCTGTCATAAGGTTAAAGGAGTTCTGAAGCTCTCCGATTTCATCCTTCGAAGTAACAGCCAACCTTTTCTTAAGGTTTCCATCCTTTATTTCTCCGGCAACCTTTGCCATATTAACAAGAGGCCTTACAATCAGAAATGCCAGCAGCAGACTGCCTGCCAAAGCTATTACCGATGCTGCGGCAATCAGGACATAAGCCTTGCCTTCGGCTTCCTTCAGAGGCTTCAGCGCCTCTGCGACTCCTGTCTCAGTAATGAGTCCCCAGCCTGTGACAGGTATCCTGTAATAGGTCCCTATTACTTCCTCACCTTTGCTGTTTTCATACTGTGAGGAGCCTTCCTTCCCTTTGACGAGGTTCACAGGACCTTCAAGCATATGTTCCACCGTATTATAGCTTCCCATCACCATTTCCTCGTACTGGGGATGCGCAAGCACTATTCCGTTTTTATCCGTTATGTAAGCAATTCCACTTTCACCTATCTTAGTCTGGTTGATCAAAGTCTGTATCTCATCCAATATAATTTGGGCATACAGAACTCCCACTACAGACTTGTTCTGGTCCAATACCGGAACAGATATATCGAAAGCAGGGGCATTTAGCCTGTTATCCAGATATGAATCAGATATAAAGCTTTGTCCCCTCATAGCTTCAGAATACCATCTTTCCTGTGCCATGCTTTTGCCGGAGGCTTGTAAATCCATGGAGCACAGAACATTACCCTTTACATCGGTCAGCGTAAGCACCTTAAAAGAGGCTTGCTGGCTTGAGGCGATCTTTCTTATTATCCTTTCCTGCTGGAACTTGTCCATAGCAAGTATGTCCACCGACTGCGGTATCAGCTCCAGGCTTCTGAGGCTCTGCGTTATGTTCGCATTTATCCTCTCAATAAGAGCTTTATTCACCGCTGTATTCAGCTCATTCATGCTGCTGATTATGTTGTCCTTCTGAGTGTTAATGCTTGATATTGTCAGAAATGCCAGAGGTATGAGGGTCATAAGCATTACAAGTATGATTATTCTGCCTCTTATACCGCCAAATACCTTTGGAAGACTGAATGCAACCCTTCTATTGGTATCAGGATTCCCAGGATTGGGAGCTTTGGCTGCCCGCTTTATGTTCAACCTGGGAAGCCTGATATTTTTTATGAATCCGAAAAAATTACTTTTAGACCTGGATGGCAGCTTATTACCAGTTACCGGAAATCTAAAATAATTATCTTTCTTTCTCAAAGTACTCCCTCCCGTTCATTTTATTATATTTGCATTTGATTTAATTTTAATATAGTAATGGCAAATAGACAATACTTTTGTTGCTTTTGGAGTTATCATGGCACTTTTCGCATATTAGCGGAAAAAACCGGCTGACCCGATATTCTTCAGGTCAGCCGGCACTTTACTTACTATCCTTCTGTTTTAAATATGCATTTATAAAGCTGTCCAATCCTCCATCCATTACTGCGCCTACGTTTCCCGTCTCCTGTCCTGTCCTGTGATCCTTGACGAGATTGTAAGGATGGAATACATAGGAGCGTATCTGACTGCCCCACGCTATCTCCCTATACTCTCCCTTTATGTCGTCGACCTTGTCCTTTTGTTCCTGCTCCTTAAGCTCTAATAGCTTGGCTGTAAGCATTTTCATCGCCATTTCCTTGTTGCTGTGCTGAGACCGCTCATTCTGGCACTGGACTATTATCCCGGTAGGCATATGTGTTATCCGGACTGCAGAGTCTGTTTTGTTTACATGCTGTCCTCCGGCTCCGCCCGATCTGTAGGTGTCTATTTTCAAATCCTCTTCATCAATTTCGATTTTTATATCATCATCAAGCTCAGGCATTACGTCTACTGAAGCAAAGGAGGTATGCCGCTTTCCGGCTGCATCAAAAGGAGATATTCTCACGAGCCTGTGCACTCCTTTTTCTGATTTCAGATAACCGTAGGCATTGTCACCTTCCACAAGCAGAGTGGCGCTTTTTATACCTGCTTCATAATCACGCAGCATATCAAGAATTGATACTGCATAACCCTTTTTTTCAGCCCATCTTGTGTACATACGGAGCAGCATTTCTGCCCAATCCTGTGCTTCCAGCCCGCCTGCTCCTGAATGTACGGTAAATATCGCATTATTCCTGTCGTATTGCCCATTAAGCAATGTCTCGATCCTGAGGCTCTCCACATCTTCCTTCAAGGTTTTGAAGGAGGTTTCCACCTCGGGTATCACAGATTCATCCTGGGCTTCCATACCCAACTCTATTAGCACTTCCAGGTCCTCATACTCTTTTTTCAGGCTCTCTATCTTATCTGTCTTATCCTTTAATCCTTTGATCCTTTTAAGCACTTTACCTGCGTTGTCGGCATCATTCCAGAAATTGTCCTGGTGCATCTCCTGCTCCAATTCATAAATCTGCTCCTGTATTACCGGCAGGTCAAAGTGACACCTCAATTTCCCTTATTGCTTCCTCCAACTCGGATAAACTATATTTGTACTGTTCCAGTTCCAACATGATTAAAACCTCCTATATTTTGGCTCGTGGCTCGTGGCGCGTGGCACGAGGCCCGTGGAATGCTTGGTATTCCTGATGGGTATTCGTGTTTTGTATGCACAAAGAAGTCTGTACGGGCGATTCATGAATCGCCCCTACCCGGGAACCCTGGAACCCCGAAACCTCGTATTTCGCATCTCGCATCTCGTATCTAATTTTCTTTTGCGCCGCAGCATTTTTTGTATTTCTTGCCGCTTCCGCATGGGCAGGGGTCATTTCTGCCTACTTTGTTTTCCCTTACCACAGGCTTTTTGGGGCCTGCTTCCTGATTTGTCGCCACCGGATCGGCTACCTTTTCCCTCTTGGGCAGGTTTGCCGTGTTTATATTATAGATAAATCTTACAGTATCCTCTTTTATATTTCTTATCAGCTCCTCAAACATATCATAGCCTTCCATCTGATATGCCTGCACGGGATCCACCTGTCCGTAGGCCCTCAGTGAAATTCCCTCCCTGAGCTGATCCATGGCGTCTATATGGTCTATCCACTTTGTATCGACAGATCTCAGAAGTGCGACTCTTTCAAGCTCGCGCATCACTTCTATATCTACCAGTGATTCTTTATGCTCGTATATCTTTATGGCTCTTTCAGTCATAGCCGCTTTGAGCTCATCCCTGGTGTATTTTAACAGTTCCTCCATGCCGACTGCATTCTTCGGCAGGAAAATGGAGTGCAGATATTCCAGGAACCCTTTAAGATCCCATTCTTCAGCATATTCACTGCCTACTGTATAGGTCGCAACTGCCTCTTCCACTATCTCGGTTATCATTTCCATGATGTTTTCCCTGATGTTCTCTCCAAGGAGCACCTGACGCCTCTGTCCGTATATGACTTCTCTCTGCTTGTTCATCACGTTGTCATACTGAAGCACGTGCTTCCTGATGTCGAAGTTTCTTCCTTCCACCTTCTTCTGTGCGCCTTCTATGGATTTTGAAAGCAGCGGATGCTCAATGGTCATATCCTCTTCCATGCCAAGGGATTCTACAATCTTCATTATCCTTTCCGAGCCGAAAAGCCTCATCAGATCATCTTCCAATGATATGAAGAATCTGCTGGAACCCGGGTCTCCCTGTCTTCCTGCACGGCCTCTCAGCTGATTGTCTATACGTCTGGACTCATGCCTCTCTGTGCCTAATATATGAAGTCCTCCCAGTTCCTTGACTCCTTCGCCCAACATTATGTCGGTACCTCTTCCTGCCATGTTTGTTGATATGGTGACCATTCCCCGCTGTCCGGCCTGGGCAACTATCTGTGCCTCTTTCTCATGATATTTGGCGTTCAATACCTCATGGGGCACCCCTCTTCTTTTCAGCATATCGCTGAGCATCTCCGAGGTTTCAACCGATATTGTACCTACCAGCACAGGCTGCCCCTTGGCATGCAGCTTTACTATTTCTTCAACAACTGCATTGAATTTACCTTTTTTATTCTTATATACGGCGTCCGGATTGTCTTCCCTTATCATAGGCCTGTTTGTCGGTATCTCAACTACATCAAGATTATAAATCGCTCTGAATTCATCCTCCTCTGTCTTTGCGGTACCTGTCATACCTGCCAGCTTGTTATACATTCTGAAATAATTCTGGAAGGTTATAGTCGCCAGGGTCTGGGACTCTCTTTCGACCTTTACCCCTTCCTTTGCCTCAATAGCCTGATGCAGACCGTCACTGTACCTTCTACCGAACATCAGTCTGCCTGTGAATTCATCAACGATTATTACCTGCCCGTCCTTTACTACGTAGTCTATATCACGGCTCATGAGGTTCCGCGCCTTCAGTGCCTGGTTTATATGATGCTGCAGCTCCATGTTGTTGGCGTCGGCAAGGTTTTCAACGTTAAAAAATCTTTCAGCCCTTTGCACACCATCTTCTGTAAGAACTACTGTATGAGCCTTTTCGTCTATTGCAAAATCGACTTCCTTTTTAAGGCCCCTGACAAAGGTATCGGCAACAAAATAAAGCTGGGTGGATTTATCCCCGGCACCGGAAATAATAAGCGGCGTCCTGGCTTCATCTATCAATATGCTGTCCACCTCGTCGACAATTGCATAGTTCAGTTCTCTTTGAACCATCTGATCCTTGTATATGACCATGTTGTCCCTCAAGTAGTCAAAGCCGTATTCATTGTTTGTTCCGTAGGTTATGTCGGCACCATAGGCCTTTTGTCTGTCTTCGGGTTCAAGACCGTGGACTATGAGTCCTACCGACATGCCCAGGAAGTCATACAGTTTTCCCATCCACTGGCTCTGATAGGTTGCCAGATAGTCATTTACTGTAACCAGATGTGTACCTTTGCCGGTAAGGGCGTTCAGATACAACGGAAGTGTAGCGGTAAGGGTTTTACCTTCACCGGTCTTCATTTCTGCGATCCTACCCTGGTGAAGGACTATTCCGCCTACAAGCTGCACATCGAAGTGCCGCTGCCCAAGTACTCTCACAGATGCTTCCCTTACTACCGCATAAGCTTCTACCATTAAATCGTCCAGAGTCTCCCCTTTAGTCAGTCTATCCTTGAATTCATTGGTCTTGTTCTGGAGCTCTGCATCGCTTAGCTTCTGCATCTCAGGCTCCAGCTCATTTATCTTATCAACTATCTTCATTACTTTCTTGATTTCTTTGTCATTTGGATTCCCAAATATTTTATCTAAAAACATTATTTTTATCTCTCCTTATAACTTAAATTGGGCAATAGGCGAGAGGCAATGGGCAATGGGATTAAGTATGCCTTCAAAGTTCGTACGGGCGATTCATGAATCGCCCCTGCCCCTCGTATCTCGCATCTCGTATCTATTATTATAAGGATAATCAGAATACAGCACTCTTCCATATATTATTTTTTAAAATAAGATTGTTTAAATAGAATACTGATATAATTAGTGGTGCTGCGTAGCTTTGAAAATAATTCAAGCTCGAAGCCTCCACATTTGTATCCAGGAATCTCCTGAAGCCTTCATCTTCACTACCGGAGCTTCTGATGTGCGACTGGCTTACAGTAATCCTTGACTCCTGTATGAACATCTTATTTGATGCAAGTATGTCAATAAAAGCTTTCCTGCCTATTTTTACAAGGCTATCAGTATCAAAGCTGTCAGATGAGCCTGAAAGCACTGTAAAAACCATGAAAATGAAAGCTGCATATTTTTTTATACTGTTGTAGCTGTTTTGTGACATTCAGATTCACCTTCTTTTTGGGCAATTGGCAATTGGCGATGGGCAATAGGTTTATGCCTGCCCTCGAAGCCCTGCTCTAGCCCTCGAATCTCGTATCTCGTATCTCGCATCTCGTATCTGTTTTTGCGTACATAATATTTTATCACAATTTCGCACGTTAGTCTTTATTTTTTAAAAACAAATGCAGCATATGTATTACTTCATATACTGCACATTTTTTTCTTTTTTTAGTTTTCTAGTCATTATATCCTGAATATATATGAAAATTCCCAAAGCCATGATTACATCGCCTATACTGAAAACTTTCGGCCTGGGATAAGGTTTGCCGAGGACAAAAATATCTCCGAGATATTTGAATACTGTCTGACTGTCTATCAATGTGTGGGTTATGATCTTACCGTCCCTTACAGCAAGCATGTTGTCCATCAATCCGATACCCTGCATTGCTTCCCCGGAAACCGGCATCTGCCCTCCATTTAACATTATAACCAAAAAATTTAAAA
>DASPLL010000070.1:0-16621 GCA_035627615.1 Clostridia bacterium | reverse complement strand
CATCAAGTGTTTGAGCGAAGCGAGTTTTGATGCTGCCCGGAATGAGTTTAGAAGCTCTGGTTGCGGAACTCCGGCTGCCGAATAATATTTCACAGCAATCCAGTGCTTCCACAAACTTTAGTTATGCCGCATCATTCTACTATTATGCTTCTTTTCTGGAAAGAATAGGTGTAGAATATTATAAAGATAATAGTTAAGGAAGGTGTATTGAATGAATTTTCTGGAGCTGGCAAAAAAGAGATATTCGGTGAGAAGCTATCAACCGAAGGAGGTTGAGGAGGAAAAGCTTCTGAAGATACTGGAAGCAGGAAGGGTAGCGCCTACAGGAGCCAACAGGCAGCCACACAGGCTGATTGTGGTCAGGGAGGCTTCCAGCCTGGAAAAGCTGAAAAAAGCCGCCAATATTTATGGAGCTCCCATGGCTATCGTAGTGTGTGCAGACCATAAGGTTTCCTGGAAAAGACACATGGATGGAAAGGATGTAGCAGATATTGATGCCTCCATTGTGACCGACCATATGATGCTTCAGGCTGCTGAACTGGATCTGGGAACCCTTTGGATATGTCATTTCAATCCGGTAGTGCTGAAAAAGGAATTTAGCATCCCTGAAAACCTTGAACCTGTGAACATTCTTGCTGTAGGCTATGCGGCCGGGGCGGCAGAATCTCCGGACAGGCACGATAAATTAAGATCGCCGCTTGAAGCTTTTGTGTATTATGAATCGTATAAATAATTGGCCGGAGATTTATCAAGCTTTATACTTGTTCATAGAAGGGAATGTGTGATAGAATCTTTTTAGCGCCGGACCGGATTGACGGCCGGCAGTACAGGTAAAGCTAAGGCAAAAGGTGAGTGAAGCAATGAGTTTTTTATCACGTTTTATAAAGGGAATGCTTATCGGGATCGGTGCTGTTGCTCCTGGTGTAAGCGGAGGGGCACTGGCTGTAATATTCGGCTTGTATGAGAGGATAACCGATGCCATTGCAGATGTTTTCAAGGATTTCAGAAGCAATGCGATATTTTTCTTTCCGGTAGCTCTTGGAGGCGGTATAGGTGTACTGGCTTTCAGCAACATCATGGAGTATCTTTTTCTGAATTATGAAGTGCAGGTCAGGTATCTTTTTATCGGCCTTATGCTGGGGACGCTTCCGACGGTATTCAAGGAAGCCAACAGGAAGGGCTTCAGGGGAATATACATACTGCCGTGTATTATCGCATTCGTTATGACAATAATGTTTATGGTACTGGAGAACAGGGGCATTAACATCATTCCTGAGGTGGGCCAAGGACTGTTGCAGCTGGCTGCTTACGGAGCGATCATCGGCATCGGCACCATAGTGCCGGGCATAAGTGCATCCTTTGTGCTGATGTACATAGGTGCATATCAGATAGTTCTGGAGGGTATGGCAAGAATGGACCTGGCAGTAATGATACCTGTAGGAATTGGATTTCTGGTGAGCATTGTCGCTTTTGCCAAGCTCGTTAGCCTGCTGTTCAAAAGGTTTTACGGATATACCTATTACGCTGTGCTGGGATTTGTCACGGGCTCGATCATAACAATATTTCCGGGTATAGCATTCAATATCAAATATATTGTCAGCTTTCTGCTTTTTGCGATAGGCTTTTATTTATCCCTGACTCTGAGCAGTTACTCCAAAAACAAATAAGACGGATGAAAAAGACAACAGCACTGCATTTACAGTAAATGCAGTGCTATTACCTAGTTTTTGCTGAAATTACAGAAGCCTGCCTCTATATAGACATGGAAAGGTATATTGTGAAGTTTTTTGATATCCCGTTGCGTCGCCCAAAACTCATTCTTTATATAACCACTGTAGGAAATGGTACAATTCATGAGCTGTCCTTTCTTATTGACCAGTAGCTCCATTTTGAAGTTTTCAAAAACATGTGCTGCACCAGCAGAATTGAGGCTGCTTCCTCCATATATAGGGCTTAAAGTTTCTAACTGTGGCAATTTCCTGATTTCAAGCAACTCAGCTATTGCTGATCTGTCACTTATGACAATGGAATATTTATCAGCTATCTGACTCCCTGCTTTAATATCAGACTGTTTTTTCAGCAGGCCTGAAGCATGGAAGTTCCGTGCCAGCAGTTCTATTTTATTTCTTACATATTCCAGGTCAGTCATCAGCACCTCCTCATTTTCCATAGAAGTTGGCGAAGCTCCTGTACCTGTCCGGTCATTTAGGCTTTTGATACGGTATATGTAGCCGGAGCCTTTATCAAAGATCCTTCTGACCTCATACTCGGTTTTTTTGCTGTATGGGCTTGAGCGGTCTGAAGAAGCTTTGACCGACACAAGGCTGACATATTCTCCGGAGTCGGTATGACCTTTTGCCGTATAATCCACCCTGCCGGTTTCGTTTGTATAGCCTCCCCCGAGGCTTAAAGCCATTTTGATTTCAAAATCTGCTTCCGTTCTCTCGATAATATGGGGTACCCACCGCAGGTTCGGGAACCTTGGAGAACTGTTATTCTTGATCCTTAACAGGTGGCGCCGCTGATCCCAGGCAGCTTCGCCCCCAAACAAGCGTATGACTTCAATGACAGGAACATACAGGTGGTTCCTGATGAGCATAGGAGCTGCAGGAAGTACAACAAGCTTATCCTTGTATTTCTCCGGATCGGAAAAAGGGTCTTCACCCTGAAGGTTCATATAGGCATTTTTAGTCCTGGGCTTTACCGACAGGCTGGTATATTTTCCGAGGGGTGCTGCTTCCATTAATGTTATTGCATTGGGTCTGGTGTTTTCAAATATGCTGATATCCAAAAAACGCAGTAATATAACAGGGGCCATTAGTACATTGTTCTGAAACACCAGGTTGTGATCATGATATGAAGCATTGGCATCGACTTCTGTTACCGGAAAGATGTTCAGATTGAGTTCATCTTCATTGAGAAAGACCCTGATCTTCCTATCCTTCACAAGACGGTTGATTTTCTCATATATAGACGCCTTATTGTTGATAAGTCTGTATATTGACAAAGCCATCTGCTCTCTGACTGCAGTTGATTTGGGATCAAAGCTGTCTTTTCCGGAGCCTTTCATAATATCATTTGATGATACAAAAGCCACGGATTTCTGTGCCCAGGAGGATATACCGTTTCTGTCGGAGAACCTGACAAGACTGTCCGGGACAATACCGGCAGGAAGCATATCATCAGTGACTCCCAGTGCACGGGTCAGCATGACGGCTATTTGCTCCCTTGTGCAATAATCATTGATGCCGAAGCTTTCAGAGTCAACTCCTTTTATCAGGCCTTCCCTGTATCCTGCCTCTACATAGGGATATGCCCAGTGGTTTTTCGGGACATCACTGAAGGTAGGTGTCCCTGGTAGTGCTGAAGTGTCTATCCCTACTGCATTCACGAGCACCTTCACCATCTGTGGACGGGTAACGCCGTTCTTTGGATTGAAATTGCCTTTGGCATCTCCGGAAATTATGGATTTTTCCGCAAGGGATTCTATTGCGGCCCTGGCATAGGCTGAGCTTTTTTCGATATCCCTGATTTCTTTAACTGAAAGCTTCAGGCCGATCGATGCTTTACCGCTGCTCAGATAGTAGATCAAATCATAGATGATATGCATTTCTGTATTAAATTCAACTCTTTTATCCCTGGGACTTATTATGATCACATTACTAAAATAGTGTTCATCCCAGCCGAGTATCTCACAAATCGACGGCAGATGTATGTACACCTCTCCGGAATGAAGGAAGGTAGGATATGGAAGCAGCTGTTGCGCTTTGTTTACTGAAGCTTTGTTCTGACCGGCTGCAAAGCTTATTGTATAGTGACCTGATTTTATTTTCATGGTCGAAGTACCCGTGTCCCAGAGAGCCTCATTACCCAGGGCCTCTGCAATAAAAGCCGCAGGCACATATACTTCTTTATTCTTTATTATGGGCACTGTCTGAGAATTATTGCTGATGCTGCGGGGGATACCGTTGACCAGGGCGGCTGGACTTCCTACATATAATACCACAGACTCCCTGATCTTTTCTCTGGTGGCGTCGGATAATTGATATGTCCCTTCTTCCTGCCGGTCGGTAAGAGTGCCTGGTTTCTTCGGCACTATAACCGGTTTCCGGTTAAAAATAGGTATTGCTATACAAAAGAAAACTGCTATAACAGTTAGAATAACAAATACCGGCTTATATATTCCTTTCATATCCTCACCTGAGCTTAAGATGTCATTGATGTAAATCTGTAAGGTTAGTATGCAGATTTCTCTCAGTAAATATCATTGTTATATATTTGCAGCGAAACTAAGAATTTGTAGCAGCCGAAAGGGCCAGGCATGGTAGTCTTCTCTGCTGCGGGTAAAATCTGTGATAAATATTAAAAATTCTTATTGACAAGCATAAATATACATAATATATTATATATATGCATTATGAGAACTGATATAGTGAATAAAAATGCATAATATGTAATATTTTTATGCATAGTGTGTATATTCGGTTATGCTGATAAAGGGGGTGGTAAAGCTGGAAGCTATAAAAATGAAATGCGGCAGGAGAGAAGTAAGCATACAACCAAGGACTGAAGGGTTCCTGGGATTGATACAAAGCGGTGGCATGGATAATATGAAGCCGGAGAATGAGATCGTACTGGAAGCTCTTGATAACCCTATTGGAAGCAGGAAATTAAGGGATATCGTCAGCCCGGGTGAAAAGGTATGCATAATCATATCGGATATTACACGGGCGTGGCAGAAAATGAGCTTTTATCTTCCATACATAGTTGATGAATTAAATGAAGCAGGAATTGAGGATGAATATATTACTTTCCTGTGTGCTACCGGCTCTCACAGACCCCAGACCTGGGAAGAACACAAGCTGCTCCTGGGAGAGAAGCTTTCATCCCGTTTTGAAGTGACGGAGCACGACTGCAGGAAGGAAGAGAGCCTTGTAAAGTTAGGGACTACAAGCTTTGGAACTCCTGTTATTGTAAATAAAATCGCAGTAGAAAGCGACCATGTTATTCTGACGGGCGCAATCGTTTTTCATGACCTTGCCGGATGGGGAGGCGGAAAAAAGTCAATACTGCCGGGAATTTCAGCTTATGAAAGTATTATGGCGAACCATGCTTTATCAATGAAGCCCGGAAGCGGTGAGGGGCTGAATTCTTCTGTAAGATGCGGGAGTGTCCTGGAAAACCCGGTCCATATGGATATGCTGGAGGCAGCAGCCTTTGTGAAACCAAGTTTTTTGTTCAACGTAATCCTTGACGAACAGGGGAATATAGGAAAAGCTGTCGCAGGAGATTATATAATGGCCCATGATGCAGGATGCCGGATGGTCGATGAAACCGACAGTGTTTATATAGCTGAAGAAGCAGATTCGATTGTAGTCTCGGCAGGGGGCTATCCTAAGGATATCAATCTGTATCAGGCATCGAAGGCTTTGATCAATTCAAAAGAGGCGGTAAAGGAAGGCGGGGTTATCATACTTCTTGCTGAGTGTATTGAAGGCTTTGGAGGCAACGAAGTGCAGCTGATGCTTGAAGACTACAGCGATAATTGCAGTAGAGAGAAGGCCCTGAGAGAAGGCTTTACAGTTGAAAAATACACAGGATACCTGATTGCGGAAATAGCTGAACGCTATAACGTGATCATGGTGACCTCAATGAACCCGAGGCTGCTGAAGAATTCAGGTATCACGGTGGTGGGCAGCGTGCAGGAAGCACAGGCTGTCGCACAAATGCTGCAAGCCGGCAGTACGACTGTTTATTACATGCCCTATGGGGCAAACACTCTGCCCAGATTATCCGTGAGCGAGAATAAAAACGGACTAAATATACATAAGAAATAATAAAAATACATGAATAAATATAAAAGCAAAATTTGTGAGGAGAGATATAAAATGATTAAAAATAATATAAAAAAAATGATTTCCGTTGCACTGGTATTTGTGATGCTGTTTGCACTTACAGCTTGCAGCGCAAAGACAAGCAGTGAAGCAGCTCCTGCTGAAGGTTCAAAGCCTGCAGAAGAGCAAAAAGCTGCGAACAAAGTGGAGGAAATAAAGGCAAAAGGTAAAATAGTACTTGGAACTGCTGCTGATTATCCACCTTATGAATTCCACAAAGAAATTAACGGTAAGGATACTATTGTAGGCTTTGACATAGATATTGCGAAAGTAATAGCAAAGGATCTGGGAGTAGAGCTGGAAATAAAGGATATGAAGTTTGACGGCCTGCTGGCAGCTTTGGTGGCTGATGATATTGATCTGATCATCGCAGGTATGGTACCAAAGGAAGAGAGAAAAAAGAGCGTTGATTTTTCCATCCCTTATTATCAGGCAGAGCAGAAAATGCTTGTAAAAGCAGCAGTAGCCGGTAAGCTTAAATCAGTTGACGATCTTAAAGGTATGAAAATCGGAGCACAGAAGTCGACTGTACAGGAAGACATTGCAAATACAAAAATAGAGGCATCAGAGGTTAAAGCTCTGAGTAAAATAACAGACCTGGTACTGGAACTGAAAAATGAGAAAATAGATGGAGTGGTATTGGTGGCTCCGGTAGCTGCAGCATATGCAAAACAGAATCAGGACCTTGCTGTTCCGGACATCTCCTTCGGCAAGGAAGACGGCGTCGCAGTAGCTGTGAACAAAGGAAACACCGATCTGGTGGATGCTATTAATGCAACTCTTGATAAATTGATGAAGGATGGAGCAATAGATAAGTTCATAGGAGATGCAACAATACTGTCGGAACAAGAATAAAGACGAAATTAATACGCTGGAGGTGTAAAGGGTGGACTTCTCATTCATGTATAAATATTATGGTTTCTTTGTAGACGGAACGGCAATAACTTTGCTTTTATCCCTCTTCGGCGTGATTTTCGGTGCAATTATAGGCGTAATATTCGCTTTGATGAAGCTGTCAAAGAATCGGCTGCTGAAAAGCTTCTCAACGGCATATATCGAGGTTGTAAGAGGAACACCGCTTTTGGTGCAGATGTATATCGTCTACTATGGGATACCGAGACTTGTGGGGGTAGATTTTGAAGATCTTACTCTGGGTATTATTGCAATTTCCCTTAATAGCGCTGCATATGTGGCAGAAATAATCAGGGCGGGTATCCTATCCATTGATAAAGGGCAGATGGAAGCAGCCAGATCCCTGGGTATGTCCCATAGATTGGCGATGACTAATATAATAATTCCCCAGGCCTTTAAAAACATACTGCCCGCTCTGGGGAACGAGTTCATAGTACTTATCAAGGAATCTGCAATTGTATCCATTATAGGTATACATGACTTGATGTACAATACAGATACTGTAAGAGGCAATACCTTCAGGCCTTTTTCACCTTTGCTCGTTGCAGCGGCTATCTATTTTGCCATAACCTTTACACTGTCAAAATTGATGGGAATATTGGAAAGGAGGCTGAGAGCCGGTGATTCAAGCATCTAATCTTCATAAAAAGTTCAGCAGTCTGCATGTGCTTAATGGGATCAATACCAGGATAGGACAGGGAGAGGTTGTCGTGATCATTGGTCCCAGCGGATCGGGAAAAAGCACCTTTCTGAGATGCCTCAACCTTCTTGAAGAGCCAACAGATGGAGAGATCATATTTGAAGGTACCTCCATTACAGATAAGAAAAATGATGTAAATAAACTAAGGGAAAAGATGGGTATGGTGTTTCAGCAATTCAATCTTTTTCCTCATATGACAGTTATGGAAAACATCACCCTGGCGCCAAGGAAGGTCAAAAAGCTTAATAAGGAAAAGGCGGATGCTATTGCTATCAGCCTGCTTAAAAGGATCGGGCTGGAAGATAAGGCCCATGCCTATCCCAACCAGCTGTCCGGCGGGCAGAAGCAAAGGATAGCAATAGCAAGGGCACTGGCAATGTCTCCGGATGTGATGCTTTTTGATGAACCAACCTCTGCTCTTGACCCTGAAATGGTGGGTGAGGTGCTGGATGTAATGAAAAAGCTGGCGGCTGAGGGGATGACAATGGTCGTAGTTACCCATGAGATGGGCTTTGCAAAGGAAGTGGGCAGCAGAGTTCTGTTCATGGATGAAGGAAGGATCGTAGAGGAAGGGAATCCTGAAGAGGTGTTCAACAATCCCAAACATCCAAGGACAAAGGACTTTTTGGGAAAGGTATTATATTGATATATTGTTTCTTGACAAAATAGCAGGAATGAACTAGACTCGTAATAATAGTAAACTTTAAATTGGTCCTGTGAGGCCAGAAAGGAGAAATTGCTATGATGCTTATTAATGCGCTGATACCACCTCAGGAGTGGAAAAAAACCAAAATAGTGGCTTTGGCAAGACAAAAGGATAACAAAGGGAGTTTAGTTAATCTTCTCTTTGCTATCCTTTATTTATTGTGTAAGGAAACCATTTTGTGGAATTCAAGTTATGAATGTAAAATTTTTTTCGTGAAATTTATGGATGGGAGGTTATGCAATTGAAAGCAAAACTGATTTTGGAAAATGGAAGAATTTTTGAAGGAAGGGCTTTCGGATATTTGCAGGAAGCCGTCGGTGAGGTGGTTTTTACTACGGGAATGACAGGATATCAAGAGATTCTGACGGATCCGTCGTATCATGGACAGATTGTCTGCATGACCTATCCTTTGATAGGAAACTATGGGCTGAACCTTGAGGATATCGAGTCAGGAAGGCCTAATGTGAAAGGCTTCATTGTAAGGGAGGCCTGTGACTATCCTAATAATTTCAGGTGTGAGTTCAAACTGGAGGATTATCTGAGGAATAACAGGATAATGGCAATGGAACAGGTTGATACAAGGGCTTTGACCAAAGTCCTCAGGGTCAGCGGTACGATGAAGGGTATTATCACCCTGGAAGAGCTGGGCGAAGATTATATAAAGGAAAAGCTTCAGGGATACAGCAACAAAGCTGCCGTATCCAATGTCACTGCCCAAAAGAAGTATGCCATTCCCGGAAAGGGGATGCATATAGGAGTATTGGATTATGGTATAAAGTCAAATATTTTAAGGTCATTTATCCAGCGGGACTGCGCTTTGACCGTATTTCCGGCATCAGCTGCCTATAAGGAAGTATTGAAGGAGAATCCCGATATGATATTTTTATCCAATGGACCAGGTGACCCGTCTGATTTGACAGAGGCCATTTATAATTTACAGCAGCTTCTGGATAAAAAACCGATAGCCGGCATATGCCTCGGTCATCAGCTTCTGGCCCTGGCTCTGGGAGGGAAGACTGCAAAGCTGAAATTCGGTCATAGAGGCTGTAATCATCCGGTGAAGGACCTTGAAGAAAACAAGGTTTATATCACCTCGCAAAACCACGGTTATTATGTTGAGGAGCTTCCGGAGAATACCACCGCTACCCATATAAGCATGAACGACGGCACTATAGAAGGTATGAGGCACAATGAACTGCCGGTATACAGCGTTCAGTTCCATCCTGAAGCAAGTCCCGGTCCGAGGGATGTAAACAGTATATTTGACAGGTTTATGAAAATATAGAGGGAAATAAGGTAATGGGGGTGTTGATATGCCGATGGATAGAAGTATTAAAAAGGTTCTGGTAATTGGTTCAGGACCGATTGTGATAGGTCAGGCTGCTGAGTTTGACTATTCCGGAACCCAGGCGTGCGGCGCTCTTTTGGAGGATGGCGTTGAAGTAGTGCTGGTAAATAGCAACCCTGCTACTATCATGACCGACAAAGAGATCGCACATAAAATATATATAGAACCGCTGACTTTGGAAGTAGTTGAACAGGTGATCGACAAAGAGAGACCGGACAGTCTTCTGGCAGGTATGGGCGGTCAGACGGGGCTTAATCTGGCTGTGGAGCTTTATGAGAAGGGGGTCCTTGATAAATATGGTGTGAAGGTTATCGGAACCTCTATAGAAGCTATAAAAAAAGGGGAGGACAGGGAGCTTTTCAGGAAAGAAATGCAGCGGATAGGGCAGCCTTGTATAGAAAGTGAAATAATAATAGCTGTGGAAGAAGGTAAAGCCTGCTGCAGCAGAATCGGGTATCCTGTAATCATAAGGCCGGCATATACTCTCGGAGGTACCGGCGGAGGCATAGCAAACAATGAAGAAGAGCTTGTGAAAATATTGGAGAATGGGCTGTCACAGAGCTCTATAGGACAGGTGCTGTTAGAAAGGAGTGTAAAAGGCTGGAAGGAAATTGAGTATGAGGTCATGCGCGATAAGTACGGCAACTGTATAAGTGTGTGCAATATGGAAAATGTTGACCCTGTAGGGATCCATACCGGGGACAGCATTGTGGTCGCTCCCAGCCAGACCTTATCCGACAAGGAATATCAGATGCTGAGAAGTGCAGCTATCAACATTATAAATGCAATAGGCATTGTGGGAGGGTGCAATGTGCAATTCGCATTAAACCCTCAAAGCTATGAATATGCAGTTATTGAGATAAATCCCAGGGTAAGCCGTTCCTCAGCTTTGGCGTCCAAGGCTACAGGGTATCCGATTGCAAAGGTCGCTGCAAAGCTTGCGCTGGGGTATGGCCTTGATGAGATAAAGAACGCAGTAACAAAGAAGACCTATGCCTGTTTTGAGCCGGCTCTTGACTATATTGTTTTGAAAATCCCCAAATGGCCTTTTGATAAGTTTTTTAACGCAGATAGGCTATTAGGTACAAAGATGATGGCTACTGGGGAGGTCATGGCGGTGGGAAGCAGCTTTGAAGCAGCTTTCCTGAAGGCGGTACGGTCCCTGGAGATAGGAAGGTATACTCTGGAGCATGAAAGCATGAAGGGACTTTCCCTGGAAGAGCTTAAAAAGAGAGTGATTTCTCCTGACGACGAAAGGATATTCGCCCTTGCGGAGATGATCCGGAGAAATTACAGGATTGAAATGATCTCCAGAGTAACTGGTATAGACGGTTTCTTTTTGAATAAAATCAAAAACATAGTAGATATGGAAGAAAAGTTGAAGGCCTTGACGATGGATAAGCTGACGAAGGATTTCCTCCTTGAGCTTAAGGTTCACGGATTTTCCGACAAGGGTATAGGCAGCTTGCTTGGTTCAAGTCCTGAAGCAATATGCAATCTTAGAAGCAAATGGGGCATCAGACCATCTTACAATATGGTAGATACCTGTGCCGGGGAATTTGAAGCCCTGACTCCATATTACTATTCTGTATATAATGCCTGCGACGAGGTTTGCGTAAGCAGCAGGAGAAAAGTGCTGGTACTGGGCTCAGGACCTATAAGGATCGGGCAGGGGATCGAATTTGATTATGCTTCCGTTCATGCGGTGAGGGCATTGAGAAAAATGAATATTGAGACGATCATAATCAATAACAATCCTGAAACGGTAAGCACTGATTTTGACATTTCTGATAAGCTTTATTTTGAGCCTATTACAGAAGAAGATGTTCTGAACATAATTGAAAAGGAAAAGCCTGAAGGAGTCATACTTCAGTTTGGAGGGCAGACTGCTATAAAATTGGCCAGTTTCCTGGGGAAAAAGGATGTAAGGATACTGGGGACCGGATCAGAACAGATTGATGCTGCAGAGAACAGGGAGAAATTTGATGCTTTGCTTGAGAAGCTTCAGATTGAAAGACCAAAAGGTACGGCTGTCTGGAGTGTTGATACAGGGCTCAGTGAAGCGGAAAAGCTGGGTTATCCTGTACTAATAAGGCCGTCGTATGTACTTGGTGGGCAGGGTATGGAGATCACACACAGCGGGGAGGAATTGAAGCACTACCTTGAGAATGCATTCCGTAAGGACAGCAAGAATCCGGTACTGATAGACAAATACCTGATGGGGAGGGAAATCGAAGTAGATGCGGTCAGTGACGGAGAAGAAGTTCTGATTCCGGGTATAATGGAACATCTTGAACGGGCGGGGGTACACTCGGGAGACAGTATAACCCTGTATCCGGCACAGAATATTTCTGTGGATATCAAAGAGAAGGTACTTGATTATACAAGGAAGCTTGCTCTGGATATTGGGGTAAAGGGCGTAATAAATATCCAATTTATTGAATTTGAGGGAAAGCTTTATGTTATAGAGGTAAATCCGAGAGCGAGCAGAACGATTCCCTATATAAGCAAAGTCAGCGGTGTTCCGGTAGTTGAGCTGGCGACCAGGGTCATAATGGGAGAGAAGCTGTCGGAGCTTGGCTACGGTATTGGAGTTTATAAGGAGCCTGAGCTTGTAGCTGCAAAGGTGCCGGTATTTTCTACACAGAAGCTTCCTGGAGTTGAGGTTTCCCTGGGGCCTGAGATGAGATCTACGGGAGAGGTGCTGGGTATAGGGGCTGATGTATTTGAAGCCCTGTATAAAGGGTTCATGGCAGCGGGAATGCTGCTGAAGAAAAACAAAGGAGTTGTACTGGCAACAATAGGAGACAATGACAAATCTGAATTCATAACTGTTGCAAAGGAATTTGCAGGACTGGGATACAGCTTTGCTGCGACCCGGGGGACGGCAAAGCTGTTGAAGGATGCGGGGATGCCGGTAAGAGCAATAAGAAAGCTGAAGGAGGAAAAGCCTAATATACTGGATGAAATAAGGAATATGAAGGTAGACATAGTGATCAACACTCCGACCAAGGGTAAGGATATGGGAAGAGACGGCTTTATTATAAGAAGAGCGGCAATCGAGAAGAATATTGAGGTCATAACGGTATTGGATACGGCAAAAGCTCTCCTGGAAGCAACAAAAAGATACGGCGCCGGCGATGCCCGGGAAAAGATAAGGGTTTATAATATGGGAAAAATGTGACGTTGTCACATTTTCAGGCACTAGTCACTAGACTCTAGTCACTAGGTTAGGGCAGGGCTTCGAAGGCTTTGCTAAGCTTACACTCATAAGGAATACCCGGGAATCTAGAGACTAGTGACCAGTGACTAGCGACTGAAAACCAACATCTTATTTAAGACACATTCTGATATCTGCGTCAATAGAAAAACAAATTTAGGTTTTCTATTGACGTTTTTTGATTTATAATTAAATTAGTGATGATTAATGAGGGGATGAGGTTTATGACAGCTATAAGATGTAAGTTCTTTGGGACTCCGGAGGTTTTTAAGGATGGTGAAAGGATTATATTTCCTTATAAAAAGGCGGAGGCGCTCTTTTATTATCTCGTGCTCAAAAAGCAATGCTTCAGGGATATCCTTGTGGAAATGCTTTGGGGATCGGTGGAAGAGGAGACTGCAAAAAAGAGCCTGAGAAATGCGATGTACATAGTGAACAAAACCTTTGAGGGCAATGTGTTGGTATCCCCAAAACGTGCAATAATCATGCTGAATCCGGAGATTACGTTTGAATCGGATGTTGATGTTTTTTTTAAGGATGATAGCTGTACAAGCATAGAGGCTTATGAGGGTGAGTATCTTGAGGGCTTTCTGGTGAAGGATGCCGACAGCTTTGACAAATGGATATTCTCAGTCAGAAATCAATATAGGGATTTATATATCACTAAGCTTCATAAACAGATAAAGAAGTGCATAAAGGAAAAAAAGCTCACAGAGGTTGAGCTTTTCTGCAAAAACCTCATTGCAGTCGATGAGTTCAATGAGAAAGCCTATAGGATATTGATGAATGCATACAGAAGGATGGGGCTGTATGAGAAGAGCATAGATGTATATAATGAGCTTACAAAGCTATTGAAAAAAGAGCTTTCGATTACACCAGACCAGAGGACAAATGAACTATTCGGGGAGATCGTGAAAGAAAAGGCTGCGAGGCAAACCTTCTCAAGAAATGAGGCGGAAGGCTTCTTTTACGGAAGGCAGAAAGAGTTGAGGTTTCTTGGCGAGAATTATTACAGGTTTATCAGTGAGAAAAAAGGAAGGTCAATTGTGATCATGGGGGAGGCGGGCCTTGGTAAGACTGCGCTGATCAACAGGCATTTAAAGGTTGTAGAGGATGAAAAGACAATAATTCTGAAGACCAATTGCTATCAGGCAGAGGAAAGTTACCTGCTTAAGCCGTGGAGTGACATATTATATCAGCTATCCAGGGTGATTGAGGAGGAGAAAATTGAGGTTCCTGTTCTGCTGCAGAGGATCGTTGGTCAGATATTTCCGGCTTTTGCAATAAAGGATGAATATGTAGCGCAAAATCCTATAGAACAGATAGATATATTGAAGTATCAGGCGGCTGAAAAAGCCATCATTGACATTTTCAAGCATGTATCCGGTAAAAAGAAAATACTGCTGATATTTGAAGATATCCAGTGGATAGATTCTATGAGTCTCTCTTTAATGAATGACATAATAATGGATAATAAAAATCAAACGCTGATTTTTATAGCTTCAGCAAGAACAAGTCAAAGGGCAAGAATCGAGAGGTTCATTGTTGCTTCCAGGGTCAATGAGTCCATTCAGATGATTGAGCTTAATAGATTCAACAGAGAGGAGACTATCGAATTTGCCAGCGGAATGATGCCTGATCTTGATATAGATGTTGAACTGGGGAACTCGATATATAGAGAAACGGAGGGTAATACCTTTTTTATAGTGGAATTTCTCAACAATCTTAAACATAATGAGAAGCTTTACTCTATATCGCCCAAGATGCAGGACATAATAAAGAGCAGATTCCTGAGCGTATCAGATGAAGGAATGAAAATTCTGAACATCATCTCCCTCTTTTTCGATATGGTTACACTGGAAGAGCTGCTTGAGGTCAGCGGGAAAAGTGAACTGGAGCTATTGGATATAATAGGGGAGCTTGAGGAAAAGAATCTTGTTAAGGAAATAGGAGAGGTCAGGAATGTAAGCTTTACCTTTACTCATCAGAAGCTGAGGGAATTTGTCTATTCCCAGCTTTCGGTGTCCAAAAGAAGGATACTCCATTCCAGGATAGCAAAGCTCCTTGAGAGCAGGTTAAGAGGAGACAAGAGGGACACTCTTCTATATTCAAAGCTTATATATCATTTTACCAATGGAGGCTACCGGCTTTCTGCATTGAAATATACCATAAAGAATCTGGAGCAGTATCTGGGGATCAATCATGAGATATTCCCTGTATTTAATGAAGGAAGTGCAGATGAGGACGGTATTCTTGAAATAAGTGAAGAACAGCTGACAAAGGACCTTGACAAGGTAAGGGAGCTTATTAAGGAAATTAAGAATGAGGAAGGTTATAACAAGGATCTGGAAAAAATAGAGCTGTCCTTTATGCATATAGTCGGAAGGGGATACATAAGATCGGGAAATTACAAACAGGGACTTGCTCTTATAAAGGATATGACTGATCACGCCTTGCGGATTGAGGATTACAGTATGGCAATCAAGGGTTACAAACAGATGATATATTTCTGTATCAATACCTTTAATACCGGGCTGATGGAAGGGTATATAGAGGAAGCGATCAAGACTGCGGAGAAGTGCTGCCTGAGAGATGAGCTCTGCATACTTTTAAGGCTGAAAGGTATGCAAAGGATTATGGACGGAAGGTTCTCGGAGGGAGAAAACATATTGAAGCAGGCCATCTCCATGTTTGAATCCCTCGAATACCGGGAAAAGTATATACTTAACATTGCAGCCTGCTATAACTTCATCGGTGAGAGTAAAAGGCGCAGCATGGAGTTTTACAGCTCCATGTCATACTATGACAAGGCCATAGCCATATGCAGGGAAAAAAATGTAATAAGGGGCATACCTATATTCAGCACAAATGCAGGACAGGCTGCATATGACATGGGTGACTATGCAAAGGCAAAATCGTACCTGTCAGGCGCCATCGAAGCGTTCATGCAGCTGAATTCATTCTGGAGCCGTTCTACCGCTTATGGCTATATGGCGCTGCTGTATGTAAAAGAAAGCAGATATGAGGATGCCCTGTCATATATGATAAAGGCGGAGAAATACTCGGAAATAATGCAGAGCCCTTATGAAAAGGCACTTATTTACAGGGTTAAAGCCGAGATCAGAAAAAATATGGATTTCTATCCGGGACTGAAGGAGTTCTTTTCGGAGTACCTTACTGATCAGGTGGTCGATTATTGCGATAAGGGTATAGGCTTACTGAAAAAAATAAAAAATTGCTATGAACTCGATATACTAAAAAATCTGAAGGGATCCTGGTGGTAAAACGTCAAAAATATTTCAAGTTCGATATTTGCATTATGAAAAATTTTACGATTTAATAACTCAGAATAAATGAATATTATAAAATAAAAACAATTACATATAAAATAATGTCATAGTTCTGACATTATTTTATATATTCTTATGGTGTAATGCAATAATTAGGCTTTTTATTGACGGTTTATGTTTAAAATATTACTTAAGATGCAGTTATCAGGAGGAATAGGAGCCGGGAAGTCACTAATATGGCTTAATAATGAAATAATGTATAAGTAATAAAATTCCTGGCTAGGAAATCCTTTAATGATTGCAAATCAGAAAAGGGGGCATGACGATTTGGATAATTTAAAAACCAAGGCAAAGATCAGGAAAGAGATTTTTTATCCTATGTCAATCATCTTTGTAGCGGCAATTTTATTGGGAGTTGTGGCACCAGAGGCATTCTTAAAGGGTGAGCAGGCAATAATGGGCTTCGCATTTAAGAATTTTGGCTGGCTCTTCCAGATTACCAGTGTTCTATTTCTAGCTGTATGCGCGTTCTTCTTTTTCTCAAAGTATGG
>DASPLL010000069.1:0-62936 GCA_035627615.1 Clostridia bacterium | reverse complement strand
AAAATCGCTGAAAAGCGATTTTTGTATTTTTTTTATTCTTTTTAAAAATACTAAAAACAGTGGAGGTGTGGAAATGAGGTTACAAGGCAGAATAAAAGTCGGCGCAAAAACAAAAAACCTTGTGAATTTTCTAGGCCCGGGGGATATTGCTGTCATCCATCATGATGATATTGATGAGATGGCATCCCTTGCTCTTGTCCATACCGGTGCAAAAGCAATAATCAATACGGGAAAAAGCATGACCGGCAGATTTCACGCAGCTGGTGCTACAACACTACTGCAGAATAATATGAGAGTCGTTGATGTAAGCCTGCCCCTGGATGGATTCAAGGACAACGATATGGTAACAGTACTGGATAATGATATTATAGTCAGAAACTACATATACAAAAATGTATGCACTACTGTCAACTGGGATTATATAAACAAAAGAAAACAAAAATCAAAAGAGAATGAGAACAACGAAATTCTAAAGTTCATAGATAATACAATAAATCATGCAGCTAATGAAATGGATAAGCTTGTCTGCTTTTCGGGATATCCCGAACTCTATACGAGGCTTGAAGGCCGGCATGTTATCGTTGTGGTTAGAAACAGCAGTTCTTTTGAGGAAATAAACGTATTAAAAAGTTATATAGAAAGGTTTAATCCCCTTTTTATAGGAGTGGATGGGGGAGCCGATCTGATTGTAAACTGCGGGTATACGCCGGATATACTGATCGGTGATATGGATAGCGTGTCTGACATAGGCATATACAGAAGCAGAGAAATTGTGCTCCATGCGTATGAGGACGGGTATTGCCCCTGCCTGGGCAGAATTGCTGCAATGAATCTGCCCTATAAAACAATTGCAATAAGGGGTACAAGTGAAGATGCAGCCTTAATGCTCGCTTATCATAAGAATGCGGAGCTGATCGTGCTTGTGGGAGGCCACAGCTGTATGTATGACTTTGTATGCAAGGGAAGACCCGGTATGGCAAGTACCTTCATAGCAAGGACTCTGATCGGCAGCAGGCTTGTAGACTGCAAAGGACTTGGTATAGTAACGGTATCGGAAAGTGAAGGGAAGGATACTTGGTGGGCGAAAATGTAAGCGTCATCATACCGGCTTATAATGAACAGGCCAGGATACTTCAGACTTTGGGGAGCTTGAAGGGCATTCCTGAGATCAGGGAAATCATCGTAGTTGATGACGGCTCCACGGATTCTACTTATCAGCTGCTAAAGCCGCTGGAGGGTATCAGGCTTTTACATGTTACAAGCAACAAAGGTAAAGGAAATGCTGTAAAGTATGCATTGGATTATGTGACCTGCAATATAGTAGCCCTTTTGGATGCTGACCTTTGTGAGAGTGCTTCGGAGATACAAAAACTTATTGAACATATAAGACCGGAGAAAAAGACAATAATAATCGGGAAGCTTAAGGCTCCAAATAAAAAAGGCGGCTTTGGGATAGTAAAAAGGGTATCCGGTAGAGGCTTTTATGCATTGACCTCCAGAAGGATAGATTCGCTGCTGAGCGGACAGAGGATACTTCCCGCAGACTTTTTGAGAAGCATTGACCTGCCCGATGGTTTTGGACTTGAATTTAAAATCACTCTCGAAGGAGTGAGAAGGGATTTTGAATTAATTGAAGTACCGGTTGATATGACGCACAGAGAAACGGGAAGGGATATCAAGGGCTTTCTCCATAGGGGGAAGCAGTGTCTTGACATAGTAAGACTTATCAGAAATGAGATGCGGGCATACAGATGATGGAGATAACGGCAATAATAGCAGTCTCTGTGATAATATCACGATTCCTGCTGCACAACATAATAAAAATGCTCTATAATTCAGATATGAAATGCAAAACAGTAAATTACAGGGGAAAAGCAATACCTGCAATAGGTGGCATAGTTTTCATACCTATTTTGCTGGTCGCAGTTCTCCTGCTTTTATTGTCAGGGCTTGGAAATTACTATGGCTATTTGGGCTATCTGTCATTGGTTGTCTGTATGGGCTTTATAGGGGTAATTGACGACCTTGTCGGAGATAAAAGCATCAAAGGCCTGATAAAACATGTCTCCAGCACCTTGAAGGGCAGGATGACCACTGGCTTTCTCAAGGCCATGATCGGCTTACTGGCATCATGTTTAGTCAGTATAGGATCAACAAGCACATATGCTGAATTCATTGTGAATGTCTCTGTTATTACTTTATTTGCAAATACTCTCAATCTTTTTGATTTGAGGCCGGGAAGAGCGGTAAAGGTATTTCTTCTGATGTCCGTTGTCCTTTTAACAGGAGCCAAAGGTAGAGCTGAGGAGGCGGCGCCTATAATAATACTCGGACTGGCAGCCGGGCTTTATATATCATATGACCTAAAGGAAATATGCATGCTTGGAGATACAGGGGCCAACATACTGGGTATTACCTTGGGTTACTACAGCACTCTGTTCCTTGGTTTCAACATGAGACTGCTGTTGCTTGGCTTTCTTGTATTTCTGAATATTCTATCGGAAAAAGTATCTATTACGGAAATAATTCGCAGTAACAGGCTGCTGTCCTATTTTGACGATATGGGAAGGGGGCAAACCGGCGGTAAATGATAGAACTGATAACAGCGCAAGTGGAAGAAGTCACGTTCAGAGACAAAAATATAACCAGGTTCACTATAAAATCAGATGGAAGGCTGCATAACTGTATAAATTACAACCAGCTGACAGGAGAGGTACTGGAAAAGGATACCGTATTGTTGAATACAACTGCCGTAGAGCTTGGACTTGGTTCGGGAGGCTATCACTTTGTGCTGGCGAATCTCCGCAGTAATGGGCATTCAAATATCAGCAGCGGTCATATCATGAAGCTGAGATACACTCCGATGCAAATCAACTGTATGGCTGCTGAAGCCCAGGAAAGCCCTCATCATGAGCTTTTCAACAGCTTTGAATCCCTTGAACATATGCCGGTGATAGCGGGTACTCTTCACAGTATGTTGGCTCCTATAGCATTGGCTTTAAAACATCTCGGGGGTAAAAAGAGGATAGTATATATAATGACAGACGGAGGAGCATTGCCCATATGGATGAGTGAAACAGTAAAAAGGCTTTGGGAGGATGGTGTCCTTATAGGGACTGTGACATATGGAAATGCCTTTGGCGGAGACATTGAGTGTATAAATATATATACAGCCCTTATTGCGGCAAAAGAAATATTAAGAGCTGATGCTGCTATTGTATGTATGGGACCAGGAATTGCAGGGACTGATACAAAATATGGCTTCAGCGGCATTGAACAAAGCCAGATAATTGACGCTGCAAACAACCTGAAAGGGAAAGTCATAGCAGTACCGCGGGTATCCTTTTCAGACAGCAGAAGCCGTCACTATGGCCTGAGCCACCACAGCAGAATGACACTGGGAAAGCTGTGCTGTACCAAAGCCTTTGTAGCAATGCCTGAGCTTGAATCGTCAAAGCAGAAGCTTTTAGAAGCGCAACTCAAGGAAAGCGGGATACTATCCAGGCATGAGGTCAGCTTCTTCAGCGGTGAGCAGGTTCTGGGACTAATGGAAAAGGAACAGAGCATGCTTCTGAAAATGGGAAAAAGCTTCAGTCAGGATAAGGAGTATTTCTTAACGTGCGGGCTTTCCGCATTACTTACTATCAGTTAAGCTTCTGCCTGTATGTCAGGATATATTCCTTTAAGGTGATATGCTTGTTTTCTATAGCAGATAAATACGATATCAGTTCATTGAATTTCCCCACATAGTGAAAACCATTACCATAAACATATTTTGTCATTTTACATACCTTCCTTTTACTTATAATAATTACAGTGCTAGAATATTATATGTACAAGCAGCAGATATATTCCATCAACGATGGAAAGAAGGGAGACAGATTAAATTGAGCAGGGAAGAGACAATTTCCAGCAGAAATATATACGATGGTTCGATATTGAAGCTGGATCTGCATGAGGTCATATTGGAAAACCAAAAAATAGCCAGAAGAGAAATAATCACCCATCATGGTGGTGTGGGAGTAATACCAATTACTGCTTCAGGTGAAATCGTTCTTGTAAGGCAGTACAGGAAGCCCTTTGAGGTTGAAACACTTGAGATTCCTGCCGGTAAGAAGGAAAAGGATGAAGAGCCGCTGACATGTGCAATAAGGGAGCTTAGGGAAGAGACCGGCATAACAGCCGGAAGCATTAACTTTCTTGTGGATATGTATCCATCTCCGGGTTATACCAATGAAGTGGTACGTATATACAAGGCTGAAGGCTTGACTTACGGTGATATGTCTACAGATGAGGATGAGTTTGTTGAGGTTTACAGGTATACAATGAAAGAAGCAGTTGAACTTATAAAGGATGGCCGGATAAAGGATGCAAAGACAATAATTGCCATTTTGATGGTCGCAAATGAAAGGCTTGACCAAAGTTGTGGGCATATGAATAAATGATATCATAATATAACCCCCCGAAGCATATTATCAACATAGAGAAATAGTAGAATTTATTACTTTTGATAAAAGCGAGAGGGGGTATTTCTTTTGCTGGACAGCCTGAATGATTCAATCAGAAGGCACCTTGCCGATAATATATGGATTTATGTGATTGTTGTTTTTATGTTTATACTAGGAATAGGTCTGGGTGCGATGACTGTAAACCGTATTGATGAAGTGTCCAAGACCGATGCAAAAACATACATAGAAGGTTTTTTGGAACTGACATCACGGAACGAACTGCAAACAACATACATATTGAAGCAGTCCATTAAGTTCAATCTGTATTTTACTCTGGTGCTGTTTTTTTCAGGCCTGGTATACCTCGGTATAATAATTGTTCCGGTACTTATTGCTTTCAGGGGCTTCTGCATTGGTTTTTCAATAGCTTTTCTCACAGAGAATTTTGGAAGCAATGGTTTCCTTTTGTCAATAGGTTCTGTGCTTCCGCAAAATTTAATATATGTGCCGGTAATAATAGTTATGGGTGTTATAGGCTTGAACTATTCATTATTGGCCTTCAGGAACAAGTATTTTAAGAAATATGGCGCCGTTTCCAATCTGTTTGCTCCCTACGCCTTTTCCACACTTGTACTTTTCATTGTGCTTATAGCAGGATGCATAGTGGAAGCGTACATAACGTCTCTTTTAGTAAGGGCAATAACACCATATATGATGCAATAGGGGGCAGAGGATGAACAGATTCGTAAGCCGCAGATTTCTTAATATTTATATAGTAGCATTCATGTTGCTGTTTGTGATAATGATTGTAATGCCTGAGCTTGTAGACCGCATAATGCATCTTTTCAGTGAGATGATCATTCCGAAGAATAATTCCATTATAGTATTTAAGGAGTTTGTTGAAAGACAGGAGGCTGTTATGAAATTCCTGAAAATTATAAAAAAGGCTTTCATTGAAGCATTATAACAACCAAGGAAGCCTTTTTTGAAACTCGTTGAGGTCAAGTGGTACACTAAGGAAATTTATACTTTCCTACTCGTTATAAAAAAGTTAACAAACTTTATGTAAAATTTTCAATTATTGGAGGATTTTCATTATTAATGTTGAATTAATGTAATGATATTGTAATAGAGGGGATATGATTCTAATGAATTATATAGAGTTGTTTTTAAGTTATCTCGTTGTTAACAAGGAGCTGTCGGCTAATACGCTGGAATCCTATAAAAGAGATATCAGACAATTCGAAGCGTATCTCAAAGAGCATACTCTTTCGCTGGAAAAGGTCACCAAGACAATAATCATTACATATCTGATAGCATTGCAGAAGACTGGTAAAGCAACTTCCACCATATCCAGGAATCTTGCTTCCATCAGGTGCTTTTATCAATTTATGCAAAATTCCAGATACATGGATACCGATCCATCGGCAAACCTTGAATCACCAAAGGTGGAAAAAAAGCTTCCGTCTGTTCTCACAAAGAAGGAAGTGGAGCTTCTGCTTGAGCAGCCTGTACCTACAGATGCAAAGGGGGCCAGGGATAAGGCGATGCTGGAACTGCTTTATGCGACAGGCATAAGGGTATCAGAGCTTATATCATTGGATATAAGCGATATAGACCTTAACTCAGGCTTGATCGTATGTAAGAACAGTGAGGTAAAGTCCAGAACAATACCCCTTGGAAACATAGCAGTGAAATTTATCAGAATTTATCTGAATGATTTCAGAAGAAAGCTTTGTTCCAATGAAAACAACACTCTTCTGTTTGTGAATTTCCACGGACAGAAAATGACACGTCAGGGCTTCTGGAAGATAATAAAATACTATACAGCAAAGGCAAAGATAAATAAGTGCATCACTCCCCATACCTTAAGACATTCCTTTGCAGTTCACCTGATAGAAAACGGAGCAGATCTGCAGGTTATACAGGAGATGCTCGGTCACTCAGATATTTCAACTACCCAGGTATACAGCAGGGTAAATAAGAACAAAATAAAAGAAGTATACAGCAAGACTCACCCAAGGGCTTAACAAGCCCTTTTTAAAATTGGGAAGGGTTACGGGGCTACGGGGCTGCGTGGTTGCAGGGGCGAACAGTGTTCGTCCGGGTGATAACAATTGTACATTCAGGAGGTAAATATGGTAAACAGGGTAATACTTATAGTAATGGACAGTGTAGGAGTCGGGGAGCTTCCTGATGCTGGGACTTACGGAGATTCAGGCAGCAATACCCTCGGCAATATAGCAGGAAGTATAAAGGACTTCAGGCTGGAGAATCTTGAGGCTTTAGGGCTGGGTAACATTGATGGGCACACGGGCTTGAAAAGTACGGAGGATCCGATGGGCAGCTACGGCAGAGCCGGAGAGATCTCGCCTGGAAAAGATACAACAACAGGCCATTGGGAAATCGCCGGAATAACACTGGAACAGGCTTTTCCAACATTTCCTGAAGGTTTTCCACAAGAGCTGGTAGACGCTTTCGAAAATGCAATAGGCACAAAAACACTTGGAAATGAAGTGGCATCCGGTACGGAAATTATAGCAAGACTTGGTGATGAACATGTGAAAACAGGCTATCCGATAATATACACTTCTGCGGACAGTGTATTCCAGATAGCAGCACATGAGGAGGTAATCCCGCTTGCCAGGCTTTATGAAATATGTGAAAAGGCAAGGCATCTGCTAAAGGATAAGTACGCTGTGGGAAGGGTCATTGCAAGGCCGTTCCTTGGAACAAGCGGAAGCTACAAGCGTACTCCCAACAGAAAAGACTTTTCCTTGAAACCTGTAAAAAAGACCATGCTGGACATTATTGCAGAGAATAACATGAGAGTTACGGCAGTGGGAAAAATAGAGGATATATTTGCAGGAACAGGAATTACTGAGGCTGTACATACAAAGAATAACATGGAGGGTATGGATAAAACACTGGAGTATATCAAAACGGATAAAAAAGGTTTGATATTCACTAATCTTGTGGATTTTGACATGCTTTACGGACATAGAAACGATGTGAACGGATATGCGCAGGCGCTTAAGGAGTTTGACGCCAGATTGCCCGAGGTTTATGCAGCAATGAAGGATTCGGATGTACTGATTATAACGTCGGATCACGGCTGCGACCCCACTACCGAAAGTACTGATCATTCAAGAGAATACATACCTGTGCTGTTATATGGAAAGCATGTGAAGACCGGGGTAAATATAGGCACAAGAACAGGGTTTTGTGATATTGGGGCAACAGTACTTGATATATTGGGGCTTCCTATGGACATCAAAGGTATATCCTTTAAAAATGAGATATTTACTGAGGGGGGAATATAATGGAAAAGGAATTGATCACCAGAATATATGAAGCAAGGGATTTTATCCTTGAAAGGATAAAATCCGTACCGGAAATTGCACTTATACTTGGCTCTGGTCTTGGGGATATGGCAGAGGAAGCAGAGGACAAGACTGCAATAGATTACAAGGAAATTCCCAACTTTCCTGTGTCAACAGTGCAGGGGCATAAGGGCAGGCTGGTTTTCGGAAGGATAAGCGGAAAAAGAGTGGTTTTCATGCAAGGGCGTTTTCACTATTATGAAGGCTATAGGATGGAAGATGTGGTTTTTCCCGTGTGGGTTTTCAAAGCCCTGGGGGTAGAGAAGCTTATTGTGACCAATGCCGCCGGAGGCGTGAATACCAGCTTCAATCCCGGAGATCTTATGCTTATAAAGGACCATATAAACTATACAAATAACAACCCGTTGATCGGACCGAATCTGGAAGCCTTCGGGCCCAGGTTCCCTGATATGTCTGAAGCATATTCGAAGGGATTGACTGAATTAGTAAGAAAAAGTGCAGCTGAAAACGGTATAAAGCTGCAGGAAGGAACCTATACCTTCCTTACAGGGCCAAGCTACGAAACACCGGCTGAGATAAGGGCCTGCAGAATAATTGGGGCCGACGCCGTAGGAATGTCCACAGTACCTGAAGTAGTCGCTGCAAATCACTGTGGGATCAAAGCAGTCGGTATTTCCTGCATTACAAATATGGCAGCGGGTATATTGGATCAGCCCTTGAACCATAAAGAAGTCATGGAGACTGCCGACAGAGTGAAGGAAAACTTCTCAAAGCTTATAAAGAGTGTCGTTGATAATATTAAGTAAATAAATACTCGGGGGTATGGATATGGATTTAAGAGCAAGGATAACAAAAGCATCGGAATTTATAAAGGAGAAGGCGGGCTTTGAGCCGGAGATAGGGATAATACTTGGTACTGGCCTGGGCTCCTTAGGGGATCACATTGAAAAGGTATCTGTCATCAACTATGCTGATATACCTGAATTCCCTGTCTCCACTGTGTATGGACACGAAGGAAAGTTAATACTCGGTATGCTTTCCGGGAAAAAGGTGATTGCTATGCAGGGGAGATTCCATTATTATGAGGGATATACAATGCAGGAGGTAACAATACCTGTAAGAGTCATGAAAGAGCTGGGAATAAAGCTTCTTGTTGCAAGCAACGCATGCGGAGGCCTTAACCCTGCTTTCAAAGCAGGTGATATTATGATAATTACAGATCACATCAATTTTATGGGCACAAACCCTCTGATAGGGCCGAACCTTGACGAATTCGGGCCTCGTTTTCCTGATATGTCCCAGGTGTATGACAGGGGTATGATTGAAACACTTGAGAGGGTTGCAAAAGAACAGGGAATTATTGTACATAAAGGTGTTTACGGGGCTGTAAGCGGTCCAAACTACAGCACGAAGGCAGAGCTGAGAATGATGATAAAGCTTGGTTCCGACACAGTAGGAATGTCAACGGTACCGGAAGCAATCACAGCAAAGCATTGTGGTCTGAAGGTAACAGGGATATCCTGCGTTACTGACATGGCAATTCCTGATACAATGACTGCACCAACTCATGAAGAGATCGTAAGGGTGGCTGAATCAGTCAAGCCGAGGTTTACAGCACTGGTGAAGCAGTTTATTAAAGAGGTGCAGCTTAATTGAGGGGGAGTGCAAAACTATGAGAATGATTGATTTGATAAATAAAAAGAAATATGGTGGTACTTTAACCAAAGAAGAAATTGACTTTATAGTTCAGGGATATACTAAAGGTCAGATACCTGATTATCAAATATCTGCTTTCCTTATGGCTGTATATTTTAAAGGTATGGATAAAGATGAAACTGCTAATTTAACTTTGTCTATGGTTCATTCAGGTGATACAATAGACCTTTCAGATATTGAAGGAATTAAAGTTGATAAACATTCAACTGGTGGAGTTGGTGACAAAATTAGTATGATTGTAATTCCACTTGTTGCATCATTAGGTATTCCAATAGCTAAAATGAGTGGAAGAGGTCTTGGGCATACTGGTGGGACAATAGATAAATTAGAAGCTATAGAAGGATTTAAGACTGAACTGACTAGAGAAGAGTTCATTAAGAATGTAAATACATTTAAGATGGCAATATCAGGTCAATCCGGGAATCTTACTCCTGCTGATAAAAAGCTGTATGCACTGAGAGACGTTACTGCTACAGTAGATAGCATACCGCTGATTGCAAGCTCGATTATGAGTAAAAAGATAGCCTCAGGCTCGGATGCCATTGTCCTAGACGTTAAAGTAGGTTCAGGTGCATTTATGAAATCTGTTGATGAAGCTATTGTACTGGCAAAAACAATGGTTGAAATCGGAAAGTCCTTAAACCGAAAGACTGTAGCAGTGGTTACAGATATGAGTCAGCCTCTAGGACATGAAGTAGGGAATTCTAATGAAATAATAGAGGCAATCGAAGTTCTCAAAGGAAATGGAGCTGAGGATGAGACGCAAGTTGCATTAACTATAGCTTCCTATATGGCAATATTGGGTGGTGCTTTTGAAGAATTTGATAAAGCGTATAGTACATTACAAGAAATTATAAAATCAGGTAAGGCTATAGAAAAACTAAAAGAGTTCATTAAAGTACAGGGAGGAAATTCTGAAGTTGTTGACAATACTGAATTGCTGCCAAGAGCAAAGTATCATATTGAAGTAAAGGCAAATGAGAGTGGCTATGTAAATGCTATAGATGCAGAAAAGATAGGTATCTCAGCAATGTTGCTTGGAGCAGGCAGAGCAACAAAAGAGGATAAGATTGATTTCTCAGCTGGAATTACAATGGTTAAGAAGGTTGGAGAACCTGTTAATAAGGGTGATTGTATTTGTGTACTCCACACCAACCATACAGAAACAACAGATGCAATTATAAAAGTACAAGACGCTTTTATAATAAATGAAACACCACTAAAAGCTATCAAATATATTTATGATATAATTAAATAAATGGATGAGGGCAAGTTTATAACTTGTCCTTTTTTATTGTTGTTCTACGGAGTTAAATTCTTTACTATTTGCTGTGATGAATGGTGTTAAAAATCACGACCTTGATCAGTGCCTCGCGTGCCCAAAAAGGGATATACATTACGAGGCACTATTATATTGACCGGGACGGTTTTGAGCTTTTTGGAATTGCATAACACGACCTGCAGCAGGGCAACATAAAAGTAAAATAATCTAGTAGGAGGATTGTTATGTATAATTTATCAAGAATAAATAGATTATCTAAAAAGTTAATTTGTTTTATATTCATCCTTGCAGTAGCCTCTTTTGATACAATTATTCCTGTTTATGCAAATGATGATATGAATCTGAATTGTAAATCGGCAGTACTTATGGACTACGGCACAGGTAAAATAATATATGAACAGAACTCTCATGAGAAGCTTCCTCCCGCAAGTGTCACGAAAGTAATGACAATGCTCCTTACTATGGAAGCACTGGACAGCGGCAAAATAAGCTATGAAGACCGGGTGACCATAAGTGCCCAGGCTTCCAGCAAGAACAACAAGGGAACAATGCTGCTGCTGGACGCAGGAGAAGTCAGGACAGTAAAGGAATTATTGTACGGTATAGCTGTTGAGTCAGCCAATGATGCCTGTATAGCAATGGCAGAGCATATATCAGGAAGTGAAGAGGAATTTGTCAAGCTGATGAATAAAAGGGCTAAAGAGCTTGGCGCCGTTGAGACCAATTTTGTTAATCCCAATGGGCTGCCGGCTGAAGGACATGTGACCTCCGCTTATGATCTGGCTGTAATGTCGAGAGAGTTGCTCAAGCATGAAAAGATATTCGAGTTCATATCCAAATATATGATCACAATATATGTAGGGAAGAACAATAATGTAAAACGGGAATTGGTTAACAAGAATAAGATGGTAAGGTTCTACAACGATGTAGATGGCATCAAGACAGGTTGGACCGATGATGCCGGTTACTGTATATCAGTGACGGCGAAAAGGAACAATCTGAGGCTTATAAGCGTTGTCATGGGATCTCCCAAGGTTGAGATAAGGAACAAGGAGGCGAGAAAGCTTATTGATTATGGCTTTGCGAACTTCAACAGTACCAAAGTGTTCAAGAAGGGTGACAATATCCAGGAAGTGAAGGTATCGAAGGGCAGCAAGCTTACAGTGAATGCAGTTACAGGCTGTGACATATCCGTACTGCTGAATAAGGGTGAAGAGAAAAATATAAAGAAGACAGTGGAATTGCCTGAAGTGTTAAATGCACCGCTTAAGAAAGGCGATAAGCTGGGCGGGCTGGTTATACTTGTAAATGATAAAGAGGTTGGAAGGTATGACCTGGTTTGTGATGCTGATGTAAGCAGATCCTCCTTTATGAATAACCTGAGAAACTCTTTTATATTTTGGTTCGGCAACTCAAAGAAATGAATAATCAATTAAATAAAGGCTGCTGCCGTGAGATTGACTCTCAGACAGCAGTCTTTCTATTGAATCTGATGCTCTTCCGTGATATAATTAAATGATAATATAGGAATAGAGGTATAATATCAATGTGTACAGCATCCATGCGTTTAAGATAATCAGGTACAGAACATCAGCTCTACCAGTTTGATTTTGGTTGAGTTAATTGTGCTGTTTCAGTTTATTACCTTCTTCGGATGAGTGGTGTGCTTTTCTATGCTCTAAATCAGAGTGTAATTTGCTATTCTCATTCTCCAGGTATATTAATTGTACAGTACAACTCAGCCTATGGCTCAGTTATGTTCTGTACTTTTTGATTTTTTGAAAAAATGTATTTAATATGAGAGGTATATATATGAAAAAAGAAAATCAAAACTGGAAAAAAGTGTTCTTTACTATATGGATAGGGCAGGCGTTTTCCCTGATAGGCAGTTCAGCGGCACAGTTTGCCATTATCTGGTGGCTGACGGTTCAAACAGGCTCGGCTATGGTACTTGCAATTGCCAGTATTGTTGCATTCCTACCCCAGGCCGTTATAGGACCCTTTGCAGGGGTATATGTTGACAGGCACAGCCGCAAAACCATCATGATAGCTGCAGATCTGCTGGTAGCATCAGCGAGTGGAGTGCTGGCAGCTTCGTTCATATTCGGAGAACCTCAGATATGGTTGGTGTATCTGATACTATTTATACGTGCTATAGGTTCATGCTTTCATTCACCAGCGATGCAGGCAGCTATGCCCATGCTGGTACCGGAAAGCGAGCTTACAAAAGTGGCAGGTTGGAACCAGCTGGTCGTTTCAGTCACTGCAATGGCCGGACCAGTACTTGGCACAATGCTGATGACCGCATTTTCCATTCCGGCAGTTATGGCTGTAGATATAATAGGGGCAGTAATTGCAGCATTGACAGTAGCTGCAGTTTCGATTCCAAATCCTGAAAAATCGGAGGCAGGGCAGCACATTCTTAAGGATATGCTTGCCGGAATCAATATAATAAAAGAAAACAAACCTCTGAGGATCATGACAATACCAATGATGATCTTTGTATTTGTCTATCTACCGGTAAACGCACTGTTCCCATTGATGGTAAGCATTCATTTTAAAGGCGGGGCATGGCATGCGAGTATTGTAGAATTTGTATTCGCTTCAGGCTTGCTGATCTCGTCGCTTATCCTGGGAATCTGGGGTGGGGCTAAGAACAAGCCGTTAATGGTATCGGGCTCTATAGGAATACTTGGCATACTGCTTGCTGTATCAGGAGTTCTGCCGGAGCAGGGTTTTCCGGTGTTCGTGATACTTTGCGGAATAATGGGCGTAAGCGGCAATCTGATATCAGTTCCCTATACTTCCTTTATTCAGGAAACAGTACCCCCTGAAGCCCTCGGAAGGGTATTTGCCATTCTTGGCAGCATGATGTCCTTCGCCACTCCAATAGGTCTGTTCATCGCCGGTCCTCTAGCAGAGGTAATCGGTGTAGCACAATGGTTCCTGATATCAGGGCTTCTGATTTTCCTGGCGGGTTTTATTGGGCTGATATTAAGCAGAAAGTTATAACGAGGCAAAAATGTCCACCACCTCCATAGTTAGCGGGTACCAATTTGGATTTTCAGGCGGTGAGCATATCTCCCGCCTCGTTGAAACGGTGTGTTGTAATTGCATATGCAATTACTTCTGTTGTTATAAAATAAAAAACAATTCTTAGGGGTTTAAGACAACTTAAGTCCCTTTATCTTAAAACACACTGGGGAGCAGACATGTATACATATATGTGGCTATTACGTGACTGCTCCAATTTTCTGCTCTGTTTAATCCAAGCTAATAAAGACAACTTAAGCCCCTTTGTCTTGTGTAATTGGTATAAATATATTAGAATATAGTAGAAAATATATTTATATTACCAATATATAAGGAGATGCTTCATGGACTTACTCAGTAAATTTCTGTTCAATCTTAATCAGAACTTTCATATTACAGATTTATTATACAGCTTGCCGGGAATAATAATCGCATTTACAGTGCATGAATACTCCCATGCCCTGGCAGCCTACCTGATGGGTGACAAGACAGCCAAACAGTTCGGGAGGCTTACTCTTAACCCCATAGCCCATATAGATCCACTGGGTTTTCTGTGCCTTATTGTGACAAGGCGTTTCGGGTGGGCGAAGCCGGTTCCGGTCAATGATATTAATTTCAAGGACAGGAAAAAGGGGATGCTGCTTGTTTCTTTAGCCGGTCCTATGTCCAATTTTATAACGGCTCTATTGATCGCAATAGCCTATCCTTTGTTTTACGACAGCATGGGAGTTGCAATGAAAAGCATTCTTTCAATTGCATATATCATAAACCTCAGCATCGGGGTGTTCAATCTGATACCGATTCCGCCCCTGGACGGTTCAAAGATATTGGATGTGTTTTTAACAAACAAGCAGAAGTTTTTCCTGAGAAGGTATGCGTTGTATTCCAACATAATAATAATCATGCTGATTTTTTCCGGCGTTATAGGTATGATACTGGGGCCTGCGATCCAGGCTCTGGATACTATTATAAATGCTGTTGTGGGGCTGTTTTTTTAGTGCCTCGTAAAGTATATCCCTTCTGGGGTTTACGAGGCACTGAATCAATGTAGTGCTTATTAACACTATGAAAGGTAAGAAATTTGTTGTGTTAATAAGCACTACCCGGCATTAAATTTAAATTCACCTATGGGAGGTATAACATGGCTAAGCAAAGAATTATGAGTGGTATGAGACCTACCGGCAGTCTTCATCTGGGGAACTATTTCGGTGCCCTGGAAAACTGGGTTAGATTGCAGGACGAATATGATTGTTTTTTCTCTATTGTTGACTGGCATGCCCTGACCACGGGCTATGAAGATACAAGTGAGATAAAGAATAATGTGATGGAAATGGCTGTGGACTGGCTGAGTGCCGGCCTGGATCCTGAGAGGAGCACTATTTTCCTGCAGTCAAATGTCAAGGAGATAGCAGAGCTTCATCTGCTGCTTTCTATGACGGTTCCTCTTTCATGGCTGGAAAGGTGCCCTACCTATAAGGATCAGCTGGTACAGCTGAAAGAGAAGAATATAGCTACCTACGGCTTCCTGGGGTATCCGAATCTGCAGGCCGCAGACATACTTGTGCATAAAGCAAGCGTCGTACCTGTCGGTGAGGACCAGCTTCCCCATCTGGAGCTCAGCCGTGAGATAGCCAGAAGGTTCAACTATATATATGGAGACACCTTCCCGGAGCCTCAGGCAAAAATGAATCAGATAAAGCAGCTGCCCGGCCTGGATGGAAGGAAGATGAGCAAAAGCTATGACAATACTATTGCACTGTCTGATTCCCCGGATACTATAAGGGAAAAGGTAAAACAGATGATAACCGACCCGTTGAAGATCAGGAAGAATGATCCCGGGCATCCTGATGTATGTAACGTATATGCTTTTCATAAAGTTTTTTCCGAAAAGACCCATGAAGAAACCCACAGTATATGCAAGACAGGTGCATTAGGCTGTGTTTCCTGTAAAAAGAACCTTGCAGAGAATATTGTAGAATATATGGCGCCGATGTATGAGCGCAGGCAAAAGCTTTTAAGCAATAAGGACAGTATTGTTGAAATACTCATGGCTGGAACGCGTCATGCCAGAGAAGAGGCCAAAGTGACCCTTGCTGAAGTAAGAGAAAAGATGAAACTGATGGAATTGGAGTAATAGCATGGCTATAAATGTCAAGCTGCATGCCTTTGAAGGTCCTCTGGACCTTCTGCTGCATTTAATTGAGAAAGCCGAAGTAGATATTTATGACATACCTATTGCTGAAATAACAGACCAGTATCTTCAGTATATCAGCATGATGGAGATTCATGATCTGGAGGTTTCGAGCGAATTCCTTGTTATGGCCGCAACTTTGCTGGAGATAAAGTCAAAGATGCTGCTGCCGAAGCCCAAAAAGGAAGAGGAGGTCACTGATGCCGTCGACCCGAGAGAAGAGCTTATTCAAAAGCTTATTGAGTATAAGAAATATAAAGAGGCATCGCTGGAGCTGAAGGATAAGCTGGGCGTGTTTGACAAGGTTTTCTATAAGTCTCCTGAGCCTATTGAGGATTATATATATGATGTGTCCTCTATATCCAATGTTTCTCTGGACATGCTCTATATAAGCTTCAGAAACATACTATTAAAGAATGTGTCCCAAAAAAGACCAAGCTTTAGTGAGATATACAGAGAAGTAGTTACTGTTGATGACAAGATAAAGCTTATAAACAAACTGCTCATAAGCAAGCCTTCTTTTTACTTTGATGATTTGTTCCTGAACTGCTGCAACAAATATGAAATAATAGTAACCTTCCTGGCAGTACTTGAGCTTCTGAAAAGGAGAAGCCTGATAATAGATCAGGAAAGGAATTTTGCCAGGATACTGATAAAGAGAAGGGCAAAAGACATGTGAAGGGATGGATTTTATTATGGATATAAGGGAAATAAAGTCGATTGTTGAGGGTCTTTTGTTTGTTGCTGGAGATGCTCTGCCCATAAAAGAACTATGCAGTATAATAAACATTGATGAAACTACTCTCCGGAGGATTGTAAACCAGATGATGGACAGCTTCAGTGAAGAGAACAGGGGAGTCCGCATAATTGAGGTCAACAACTGCTATCAGCTGTGCACCAAGCCGGAGCATTATGAGTATATAGAGAGGCTTGTAAAGCCTCAGAGCAGGCAGGGACTGTCACAGGCATCCCTGGAAACCCTTGCCATAATCGCATATAAGCAGCCTATAACAAAATCACAGGTCGATTACATAAGAGGGGTGAAGTCAGAAAGCTGCATATCGCGGCTAATGGAGAAGGAACTGATCTTTGAGGCTGACAGGATGGATGGTCCTGGAAGGCCTATACTATACCGGACTACCGACAATTTTCTAAAGCTGTTCGGACTCAAAAGCCTTAAGGAACTGCCTGTTTTGAAGGATCTGCCTGAGGAGACAGGAGCATGAAAAGCTAATAATACATTCCGGATATTCGTGGGATGTATTATTTTTTTATTTTTGAGAAAAACTAGAAGGAAACAATGATGTTTAAAACCCCTTTATATATATGGGGAGGATAAATAATGCTTTATGCTTTGCTTGCAGTATTCATAATACTGCTTATGCTTTATCTGATGCCTATTGCAATAAGTGTAGCTGTGAAGAAGGACAATGAAAATGACATAATAAACATAGGAGTTAATACCTTGTACGGACTGCTGAAGCTAAAGACAGAGGTCCCCCTTCTTGAAATAACCTTAAAAAATGGAAGGCTTGCATTGAAGTACAGGGCTGAGGTACCGAACAGGAAAAGAAGTAAGCTGTTGGCCGGGTTTACCAAGTTTTTCAGCGTATCCGAAGGAGAAGGCTTATACAAGATATACAAGAAAAACAGGAATAAAATAATATCTCCGCTGAAGTATATTTTAAGAAAGATAAAAGTCTATGACTTAAATCTCAGGCTGGGCCTGGGTACCGGGGATGCGGCGGTAACGGCTATCCTCAATGGAATGGCATGGATAGCCATCGGCAGTCTCATTGCATTTACCAGCAGTTATATGAGCATAAAAAAGCCGAGAATTGCGGTCGTTCCAATATTCAGCGAGGTTAAGCTCAGCACTGATTTTAGCTGTATAATTAGTATGAGATTAGGTCATATTATAAATGCTGGAATAAGGGCAATACCTGCATTATTGTCTGTTATTGGAAGAGAGAGATCAGATTAATATACGATAGAAGGGTGTGTATAGTTTGGAACAGCCAGTAGAAAGCTTAATGAGAACTACAATGGAGAACATCAAGAACATGATAGATGTTAACACAGTGGTAGGTGATGCGGTAGAAACAAATGACGGTTCTGTGATCGTACCTGTATCAAAGGTATCTTTTGCATTTATAGCAGGAGGGGGAGAGCTTACCGGAAACCAGGAAAAGGGTGAGCGGGACGTCCTGAAGTATCCTTTTGCCGGTGGAAGCGGAGCGGGAGTGACGGTGCAGCCGATAGGCTTCCTGGCTACCACGAACGGACAGCTGAAGGTAATACCGGTAAAATACAGCAGTGCGGTAGACAGGATAGTTGATATGGTACCGGATCTGATAAGTAATGTGGAAAACTATCTGAATAAACGTAAGGAACAGGAAGAAGAAAAAATAGAAATGTAGGAAGGAAATATTATGTTCCTTCCTATTTTATTGTAAAATTAACGCGAATTTAATAGAAAAATCTGCTATAATTGATATAATATTAATTATGATATCTAATATTATTGATTATAGGTTGAAGGATTTGTTGAAATATATATATCGCTTAATGTTTCTCAAATAGTGTTAATGATTATATATTTCTTTGGGGGTGACTGAATGGAGCTGAATAATGCTGTTGATCTGATATGGGAAAACAGGAAATATACTACTGATGATCCAAAGGAGGTGCTCAGCCATTTGAATGAAGAGGTGGCTGAGTCACTGAAAGCTCTTCTGAGGGGCGAGTATGACAGGGCAAAGGATGAGCTGGAGGATGCATTATCCTGCCTTTTCATAGCCCTGAAGGTAATGGACGTTGATATTGAAGAAGCTATAGAACGGCAGATCATACAAATGAAGAAAAGGTTTGAAAGGATCATGATTTTTAAGAAAGACAAGATAGAGATATATGTGGATGGAGCACTAAAAGGCGGATGGACTATCTGGGGAGAGGACGATTTGAAGGAAGCGCAGAAAATTGCCAAAGAGTTCGGCTGCAAGATCATAAATGAATGATACATAAATATTAATTATATAAACATATCATTCTGTCAATAATACATAAAGGATGTGCTGATAAGCACAAGCAATGCATTAAATTTTGACGGAGTGATAGAATGAAAAGAAGCATAGCTATTGTAATGGCTGTAATAATTACCGCAGTATCAGGTTTTTTTATGGCTTCTGCAGCACAGGATACTTCTGCACGGGCTGCAGTCATTATGGATGTGAATTCAGGCAGGGTTCTATATTCCAAGAATATGAATGAGAAGCTTCCGATGGCCAGTACTACAAAGATAATGACTACTCTGGTGGCTGTGGAGAGCGGAAGACTGGAAGAGAAGGTAACAGTCAGCAAGAAGGCTTCTTATACGGAAGGCTCCTCTATATATTTACGTGAAGGAGAGAAGCATACTGTCATTGATTTGCTATATGCAATAATGCTGAGATCGGGAAATGATGCTGCAGTAGCGGTAGCTGAACACATAGGCGGCTCAGTCGAGGGCTTTGCGGCTTTAATGAACCGGAAGGCAAAGGAAATAGGTGCAGAAAATACACAATTCGCAAATCCCCATGGACTTGATAACGCAGGACATTACACTACAGCACATGATCTTGCATTAATCACTTCTTATGCATTAAAAAATCCTGTGTTTGCAAGTATTGTGAGCAGCAAGAAAAAAACTATAGAAGGACCTCCCAATGAAGGCTGGGACAGGGTGATGATCAACAAGAACAAGATGCTGTGGCAGTTCGATGGAGGAAATGGTGTGAAAACAGGTTTCACAAAGAAAGCGGGGCGATGCCTCGTATCCTCGGCAACCAGGAACGGCATGCAATTGGTATGCGTTGTATTGAACTGCGGACCCATGTGGAATGAATCAGCTGCTTTGCTTGAATATGGCTTCAGCAATTACACCATAGAAAAGGTAGTGGACAGGAACAGTATCTTCAAGGTAGTGGAAGTGCGGAACGGCAAGGAGAAGTTTGTTGCTGTAAAGCCGGCAGAAGATTTTTCCCTGGCCCTTAAGGCGGGGGAAGCCGAGAGGATAAGATTATCCGGGGACAATATGGGGATGGCGCAGGCGCCATTGATTAAGGGCAATGAAGCGGGAAAGCTGGAAGTATATCTTGATGATAAGCTGATGAAGACGATAAAGCTTGAATATGGTGAAAGTGTTGAATCCAGCAGCCCTTTTTTCTATCTGGAGAAAATTCTGAGGAACTACTTTACAGAAGTACGTTAGAAAGAAGCCTCAATTATGGTAGAATAAGTGAAATATTTATAGACAGCATCTATGTTTTAGCAGGCAACCTTAAAATGGGAATATCCCAAAGATTTTATTAATACCGAACGCACGGAAGATTTGCTATGGTGGTATGTGCGGATTCAATAACAACAAGGAAACCATTTTGCGGAATTTGAATACAGTAAAGGAAGGTTTTCCGCAAAATGATGAAGGAGTAAGGGGACAATGGAAGAAAGACTGCAGAAAATAATGTCGGAGCTTGGGGTGGCCTCCAGACGCAAATGCGAAGACATGATAGCAGCCGGGAAGGTGAAGGTCAACGGCCGTCTGATCACAGAGCCGGGCTGCAAGGCAGACAAAGACAGGGATGTAATAGAGGTAGACGGGAAGATCATCAGAAATCATGAAACCAGGCTCTATATATTATTGAATAAACCGGCAGGTTATATTACCAGTGTTAAGGATCAATTCGGGAGGCCCACTGTCTTAGACCTTTTAAAGGGTATAAGCATTAGGGTCTTTCCTATTGGCCGCCTTGACTATGACACGGAAGGTCTGCTGCTTCTTACCAACGACGGTGATCTTACGTACAGGATCACACACCCGAAGCACAACATAGAAAAGACTTACAGGGCTCTGGTGCATGGGGAAGTGGACAGGGAGGATATTCTTGCCTTTGAAAGAGGGATAGCTATAGAGGACTATGTGACAGCCCCTGCTGTGCTGAAAATAGTCCGATACACAAAAGGAAAGAGTATTGTGGATATCACCATTCATGAAGGAAAGAACAGGCAAGTGAGAAAAATGTGCTCTTCAATAGGGCATGAGGTTTTAAGGCTGAAGCGTATAAGAATAGGGAAAATTGGGTTGGGATCATTAAAAGAAGGTGAGTGGAGATATCTGAGCGAACCGGAAATAAAATATCTGAAAACACTTGGGGGTTTTTAAAATGCTTCATATTAGAAAAATAAAGCCGGAGGACATAGGCTTTGTAATGGGACTTGCCACAGAAAAGCACGGTGTTGAGGGAAGGCTGCTGTCAAATATAGAAAATTTCCTTATATGTGAGAATGATGGAATAAAGTGCGGCTGCGGCTGCCTGGTTGCCAAAGAGGACAAAGGCTGCGTGGGCTGGGTAATTGTGGATGAAAAATACAGGAGAAATAAGCTGGGAAGCGCAATAACAAAAGCTCTGCTCAATATTGCAGATTATAAGGGTATAAAGGAGGTTTATGCAGCAGGGATCTGTGGAGATTTCCTTGCGACAATGGGTTTTGAAGAGACGGAATGCAAATCAGTATTGGAGGCTGTAAAAGCCGTACTGGGAGATACAGATTCTCAAAAATGCTACAGAGTGTCTTTGGAAGGTTATTTTAAACCCTGTAATCAAAAATAGCAAAATTGTCTAATTTTAATTATTATGGGTATATTTTTATTTGGAAATATGTTATATATAGAATAAATAAAATCTTTCAGAATATATGCAATATATCTGAACTGTTAATGGAGGATGAACATATATGGCTAAGATTAAGATTACTGAAACAGTATTGAGAGACGGCCATCAGTCCCTTATCGCTACAAGGATGAGAACGGACGAAATGCTTCCAGTGCTTGAAAAGATGGATAAGGTGGGATATCATTCACTTGAGATGTGGGGTGGAGCTACCTTTGATTCATGCCTGAGATTTCTTGATGAAGATCCATGGGAAAGACTTCGTATTATTAAATCAAAGCTTAAAAACACTAAACTGCAGATGCTTTTGAGAGGTCAGAATATTCTTGGATATAAGAACTATTCCGATGATGTGGTTGAGGAGTTTGTAAGACTCTCAATAAAGAACGGTATAGATATAATAAGAATATTTGATGCGCTTAATGACCTGAGAAATATTGAAACAGCCGTAAAAGCAACAAAAAAGTACGGCGGACATGCTCAGGGGACTGTTGTATATACAATAAGTCCTGTGCATAATATAGAGCTTTATGTCGGGCTTGCAAAGAGAGTTCAGGAAATGGGCTGTGACTCCCTGTGCATAAAGGACATGTCGGGGATACTTACACCATATTACGGGTATGAGCTTATTAAAGCATTAAAGAAGCATATAAGCATACCAATACAGCTGCATACCCACTTTACAAGCGGTATGACGGATATGACATACCTGAAAGCCATAGAAGCAGGTGTTGATATAATTGATACTGCCATGTCACCCCTCGGGCTTGGAACCTCACAGCCACCGACAGAGCCGATGGTTGCTACACTGAAGGGAACAGAATATGATACAGGCCTTGATCTGGAGCTACTGTGTGAAATCGCTGAGCATTTCAAAGGAATAAAGGATAAATATATTGCCAATGGCATACTGAATCCAAATGTATTCAATGTAGATACAAATGTACTGTCCTATCAGGTGCCGGGAGGGATGCTGTCCAATCTTATGTCACAGCTTAAACAGGCAAATGCAATGGATAAGTATAATGAAGTGCTGAAGGAGGTGCCTAGGGTAAGAGAAGATCTGGGCTATCCGCCCCTTGTCACACCTTCAAGCCAGTTTGTCGGCACTCAGGCTGTATTCAATGTTGTGTCAGGCAGCAGATACAAGATGATACCCAATGAAATAAAGGAATATGTCAAAGGCAAATACGGAAAGCCAAGTGTTCCGATTTCAGAGGAAATAAAAAAGACGATCATTGGTGATGATGAAGTTATCACCTGCAGGCCGGCAGACTTGCTGGAACCCCAGCTTGAGTCGGTGAAGCAGGAAATGAAAGAATACTATGAGCAGGAAGAGGATGTACTGAGCTATGCACTCTTCCCACCGGTGGCATTGAAGTTCTTCAAGGACAGACAGGCAAAGAAATATGCCATAGACAGCAGTCTGGTCGATAAAGTAGATAAGACCTATCCGGTATAGCTTAAAAACAGCCATGTTATAGAATATATTCCATAACATGGCTGTTTGCATAAATAGCTTCAAAGCCTTGCTTAATCGTACTATGCACCCTGTACCATACGAACACTGTTCGACCATATATTCCTGGCAAGCAGCTCTAAAGGAATACTATAATCCATTGCCTATCGTCCATTGCCCATTGCCTGGACTTGCATAGCAAGTCAGCAGTGCTTATGTACGTATACATAATTATTTCTGTTGGAGTAGAATTTGATGACTTTTACACTGGAGTTGTCAGCTATTTTCCTGCCGCACTTAAGACATACGAAGTTGCTTTTCAGCAGCTTGTCATAGTAGACCTCTACTTTAATATTACTATACTTATGCCAGCTTTTCCAGCCGGTCTTGCATAGCTTTATTCGGTTGTTGTAATCTGCATATACCCATTTCAGCAGCCTGTGAAAATGAAAGGGGTATTTTGTATATGTCAGGAAATCCTTCGGCAAGCCTAAGGATATTGTATAGTTTTCAAAGGTTTTTTCTATAAGTGATTGAAGAGGTTCTTCTATTTTCGAATTGGAATAACAATAGTTTGCCTGGTTCAGATACTTCCTGGTATCTTCAAACATATAACCCTGGCAAATATATATTTTCTCCTTCTTTTTTACTGAAAGCTTCTTGAAAGCATTCTTTACGATTTCTGTTGTATAATATATATACGTTTTATTTTTAAAATTGGCCTCGTTGAACAAGTGTATAGGGATGACCTCGTAGTGGTATTCCCCTGTTTCCTTTCTCAATACGCCTATGCAGGTGCCGCCGACCAGACTGCCGCTTCCTGCATCATCTATCTGTATCATTTTATCACCTGCACAGCACAAACTGGATTTAGTATGTGTAAAAGTGATAATTATTAACCATCCTGGCGCGAGGCACGTGGCTCGTGGCAAAATCCTGGAACAATGGGAAAGAAGAGTAACATTTACAATTTTACATTATAGTAAGGAGGCATATATTTTGAACATACTTATTTCTAATGATGACGGAATATATTCAAGGGGTATATATGAGCTTGCCAGAAGTATGACAAAGCTGGGAAGGGTTTCAGTCATTGCCCCCGATAAGGAGCAGAGTGCCATAGGCCATGCTATAACAATGCACCAGCCTTTAAGATGCAAAAAGATAAAGCTTTATGATCTGGATATTGACGCATGGTGGGTAAACGGCACACCCGCAGATTGCATAAAGCTTGGGGTTGAAACATTGCTTAAGGTGCGTCCCGATCTTATAGTATCAGGGATCAATGATGGAGAAAACATGGGGACGGATATAATATATTCAGGTACCGTATCGGCTGCTATTGAAGGCTCGATTTTTAAAATACCGTCCATAGCCGTTTCCTATGAGAAGCATGGAGGAAATGACTTTTCAGCTGCTGCCGCAGTCGCTGCGGATATTATTGAACAAGTGCTGAGACATGAGTCCAGACCCAATACACTGCTTAATATAAACATTCCGGAAATAAAAAATGCCAATGAACTGAGGGGTGTGAAGATAACAAAGCTAGGGGTGAAAAAGTACAGGAATAATTTTGAAGAACGGAAGGATCCCAGAGGCAATAGCTATTACTGGCTTGCAGGGGAGCTTATTGAAGATGAGCTGGGAAAGGATACTGATATATATGCCGTAAGAAACGGATTTGTGTCGATAACCCCGCTGAATGTCGACTTCACAGGCTATGAAGATATAGACAGGCTTAAGGAGTGGGGGTTCAAACAGGATTTTCAGCCCTGATACGGATTCCTGCAAAAGAGATTATATAGCCTATTATTCTTAAAAGCAGCCCTGTGATAACTAATTCACCGCCTTTGATATTATTTATATCCGCTTGTCCGGAGCTTTCGTTGAGTTCTGCTTTTTGTTTGTTTAATCTTTGATAAGCGGTATATGCGATTATTATTGTTCCAGCAAGAAAAAGCAGGATAACTATGCTTATCCGGCTAATACGTGAGTCCTCCACTACAGCTGCATCCTGGGCGGGAGTATTCGTTTCTTCAGGGCAGACTATTTCCTTTTCTGCTTCAAGGTTTACGGATATGGATATGAAGGTTCCGATAAGAAAGAGTATATCGCTGATTATGTCATTTCTGACTAATTGCAGTTCAAACGCATCATCAGGATTGATATTTTTTATTTGGTAATCCGGATTTGATACCATCAAGCCGTCTGGCATATTATCACCCCCTATCATATTATGTACAAGGCATGGGATATGAACCAAAACGGAGGAGAATTGTAAAGGAGTTGAAAACCGAATGATAAAGAATGAAGAGTTGAAGCTAATAGCAGTAAAAGAGTTTGATGAAGGCGGGGAGTTATATAATGTTGTCGATTTTTTAAACAAGTCCCTGAAGGATAAAAACCTTATTTTTGGTATAAAAAAAGCTGGTGATAAAAGAATAATAACGATATACGAAGCATAGTGACATATTTACATAAGACTTAGAGATAATTAGAAAAAATATGAAATTTATTTACTTTTCAATATTGCAATAGGCTATATTATAATATATACTAAAAAATGAAGGGAAAATTGCAAAATTTTATTGTTGACCTAAAAAATGAAATAAAAATTGCATTATCTCAAAACAAGTTTTTTTGGAGGTCGGGGAAATGAAAAACAAGGACGTCAAAGCAGGGGAAACAGATAATGGTAAGGTAGTAATCAAACCTGCGTGGTGCAAAGGTTGCGGTATCTGTGTTGCATTTTGTCCTACAAAGGCTCTGGCACTTGAAAATGACAAGGTAGTCATGAATGATCCTGATAAGTGCATACAGTGTGGAATGTGTGAACTCAGATGTCCGGATTATGCGATATATGTAGGGAGGAAAAAGAATGAAAAGCAAGTTTAGATTGATGCAAGGTAATGAAGCTTGCGTTGAAGGTGCAATTGCAGCCGGAATGAAATTCTATGCAGGTTATCCAATAACACCATCTACAGAAATAGCGGAATTGTCTGCAGAGAAGCTGCCTGTGGTAGGTGGAAAGTTCATGCAGATGGAAGACGAGATAGGAGGCATGGCTGCTGTTATAGGAGCTTCCCTTACAGGCACAAAGAGTATGACTGCAACCAGTGGACCGGGTTTTTCACTCAAACAGGAAAATATAGGCTATGCTGCTATAGCAGAAGTGCCTTGTGTGATAGTAAATGTACAAAGAGGAGGTCCAAGTACGGGACTGCCGACTTCACCGGCTCAGGGGGAGGTAATGCAGGCCCGTTGGGGTACTCATGGTGACCATCCTGTAATAGCGCTTACACCTTCATCAGTCAGGGAAACCTTTGACTTGACTGTTAAAGCCTTTAACATGGCTGAAAAGTATAGAACTCCTGTGATACTTCTGATGGATGAAGTCATAGGGCATATGAGAGAAAAAGTGCAATTACCCGACCCTTCAGAAATTGAAATAATCGACAGGAAAAGACCTGATTGCAGTAGCGAGGATTATTTGCCCTTCAAGCCTGAAGAGGATCTGATACCTCCTATGGCTGATTTTGGAACCGGTTACAGATACCATGTAACGGGACTTGTGCACGATGAAACAGGCTTCCCAAGCAACAGCGGCGCAGTGGCGGATAAATTGATCAGAAGGCTTTGCAATAAGGTTGAGCTGCACAAGGATGAAATATTATCCTGGGAAGAAGAAAATACAGAGGATGCAGATATCCTTATATTGTCTTACGGGTGTGTGGCCAGAGCTGCAAAGTCTGCAATGAACGCTCTGCGGAAAAAAGGCATAAAGGTAGGTATTTTCAGACCGATTTCCATTTGGCCTTTCCCGGAGAAAAGGCTTGAAGAGCTTGCACAAAAGGTTAAGACCATAGTAGTAGCTGAAATGAATCTGGGACAGCTTGTACTTGAAGTAGAAAGAATATGTAATAATATAACCAGAATAGAGAGAGTAAACAAGGTAAACGGCGAAATTATATATCCTGAAGAGATAATCAGTAAGGTTGAGGAGGTACTCTAAAATGCCCAGCACTTTAATAGAGAATTGTTTCAGAACCGATAAGCTTCCACAAATCTGGTGCCCGGGCTGTGGTCACGGAACCATTACGAGATCAATAGCTTTAGCAATAGAGAAGGCAGGACTTGACAAGGACAAGATATGTGTTGTTTCAGGTATTGGCTGTTCATCAAGAGCACCAGGCTATCTGGATTTCAATACTCTTCATACCACTCATGGACGTGCTCTGGCTTTTGCAACAGGTATAAAAATGTCAAAGCCGGACATCAAGGTAATAGTAATTATGGGTGATGGTGACGCGACTGCCATAGGCGGAAACCATCTGATACATGCATGCAGAAGGAACATAGGAATTACAGCTATCGTATATAACAATAATATTTATGGAATGACCGGAGGTCAATATTCTCCTACAACTCCTAAATTTGATAAAGGTACTACAGCTCCTTATGGAAATATTGACAAGGCTTTTGATATATGCAACCTTGCAGCTTCAGCAGGCGCTACTTATGTAGGGAGAGCGACTGCATATCATGCAAACCTTCTTACTTCACTTGTACAGAATGCTTTGAACAACGACGGTTTTTCACTGATAGAAGCTATGAGCATGTGCCCGACCTATTATGGGAGAAAGAACAAAAAGGGCAGTGCAGTTGATATGATGGCATGGCAGAAGGACAATGCGGTCAATATAGCTGCAGCATCCAAGCTGTCTCCTGAAGCACTTGAAGGCAAATTCCTCATTGGTGAGTTTAAGAACAGTCCAGAGCCGGAGTATACCAGTGAGTATCAGAAGATTGTCGATAAATTGAAGAAGGAGAGATAATGATGGGAAAATATGAGGTCAGACTCAGCGGATCCGGCGGACAAGGCCTGCTGCTGGCAGGAATTATCCTTGCAGAAGGTGCAATAAATGATGGAAAAAATGCAGTACAGACACAGTCCTATGGCCCGGAAGCAAGAGGAGGAGCAAGCAAGTCAGAAGTAATCATATCGGAGGATGCAATAGATTTTCCAAAGGTCAGAGACTGTGACATACTGCTTGCCCTGACTCAGAAGTCTTATGAACAGTACAGCCATGGTCTCAAGGATGATGGAATACTCATAATAGATAACTCAGTAAAGGTAGAAAAAGCCGGAAATAAAAAAGTATACAGCGTACCGATACTTGATACTGCTGTCAAGGAATTGGGCAAGCCTATGGTAACAAATATCGTAGCGCTTGGAGCAATAGTAGAGATAACAGGTGTGATACAAAAGGATTCACTTGAAAAGGCAGTTCTTGACAGAGTTCCAAAGGGTACGGAGGAACTTAACAGGAATGCATTATCAATGGGATACAAAATAGCTCAAAATTCAATGCTGTAATTGGAGATAAAATATGAGTGAAGTTATAGATTTGATGAAAATCATACAGGCAAACTTCCATAGGCTGAGTAAAGGACAAAAGATTATAGCACAGTACATAACAAATAATTATGATAAAGCTGCATTCATGACCGCAGCCAAGCTCGGAGAAAAGGTCGGTGTAAGTGAATCCACCGTGGTGAGGTTCGCAAATGCCATAGGCTATATCGGATATCCTCAATTGCAGAAACAGATGCAGGAAATGGTAAAGACAAAGCTCACAACTGTCCAGAGGATAGAGATGAGCTCGGACTTTACGAGTAAGGACAGCATACTTAAGAATATACTGAAATCAGATATGGAAAACATAAGGACTACAATGGAAGAGATAGATAATGCGGGCTTTGATGAAGCTGTAAAAAGTGTTTCTGAAGCAAAGAGCATATATATAATAGGATTGAGAAGCTCTACAACCCTTGCAGAATTTCTTGGCTTCTATCTCAATCTGATCAGAGATAATGTCCACGTTGTAACCTATACCATAGGAGATATATTTGAACAGCTTTTCAGGATCGGAGATGATGATCTTGTAATTGCAATCGGTTTTCCAAGATACTCCTCAAGGACTATAAAGGCACTGGAATATGTGAAATCCAGAGGGGCCAATACAATTGCGATAACAGACAGCATGCTGTCTCCGCTTTGCTCATATGCAGACCATACACTCATTGCAAAGAGCAATATGGAGTCCTTTGTAGATTCAATAGTGGCGCCCATGAGCGTACTGAACGCGCTTATCGTGGCTGTCGGCATAAAGGAGAAGCAGAACATATCGTCCTCCTTTGCAAGCCTGGAGGAGATATGGAATAAATACAGCATATTCTCAGGAGACAAAAACGATTAATATAAATAAGATACTTAATTATAGTGTATACTAGTTGCGCGTTTCGCGTTACGTGTTGCGCGTATGCCAGGGGATTCCTTTTAAGTGAATCTCCTTTTGTTTTTGACTTGCTTTTTAATTGCAATGGCTTACTCCAAAGCCCGTCATAATAGCGTAACCCGAATCTCGTAACGCGTAACCAAATGTAAAATGCAATCTATAGTATTAGAGTTGTATGAATTATGATTTATTTTTAATATAATCTTTATTATGTGATATAATAATATGGAAAAATGAGGGGGGATCCAATGACGAGGCTTTATCTTGTAAGGCACGGTGAAACAGAGTGGAACAGAACAAGCATAGTCCAGGGCAGAACCGATATCGAGCTGAGTGACGAAGGAATAAAACAGGCATATAAACTGGCAAAAAGACTAGCATGTGAAGATATAGATACAATTTATTCCAGCAGTCTCAAAAGGGCACTTGGTACAGCAGAGATCATCGCTGCCTGCAAAAGCTGCAACATTGTCAAATCCGAGGAATATCACGAGATTAACCTTGGCCCATGGGAAGGCATGACAATAAATGAAATAAAGAAGAAATACAGTGAGCATTACAGGATTTACAGGGAGGACCCCGCCAACTTCAGGCTGCCGGGAGCAGAGACCTTTCTGGATCTTACAGAACGCACTTATAATGCCATTATAGAAATTGTGAGCGTGCATGTTGGTAAAAACATATTATTAGTTTCACATGGCACTGCAATAAAAGCTGCAATAATAAGAATACTGGGAATTGATATTGTTAACTATACCAAGTTCAAGATAGATAATGCTTCCGTATCAATTATCGGTTTTAGTGAGAGCAGTCCGGATAAGCCGGTAGTGCTCTGCCTTAATGATACAAGTCACTTGAAGTGATATTCCATTAGCAGAAAGGGTGATTTTCTTTGAAATATGACGTAGCAGTTCTCGGGGGAGGCCCTGCAGGGATGATCGCTGCAGGAACGGCTGCTTCAATGGGAAGGAAGACCATATTAATAGAAAAAAACGAAAAGCTCGGCAAGAAGCTGTTCATTACAGGAAAAGGGAGATGCAATGTCACTAACACGGCGGACTTTGACGAGTTTATGAAGAATCTACCCAGGAACTCCAAATTTTTCTATAGTTCCTTTAATAATTTTTCAAATAACGATCTTGTTGCGCTTTTGGAAGCTCTCGGACTCAGAACGAAAGTGGAGAGAGGCGGCAGGGTCTTTCCTGAATCGGACAAGTCAAGTGATGTTATCAAAGCCTTTGAAAGATACCTTAACAAGTATAAGGTTGATATAAAGCTTAATAAAAAAGTGTTGAATATAAAGCAGGAGGCTGGTGCAGTAAACGGAGTCCTGCTTGATAATGGGGAATATATAGAATGCAGCTCTGTCATCCTTTGTACAGGGGGTGTATCCTATCCACAAACAGGATCAACCGGCGATGGCTATGAAATAGCAAGAAGAGCAGGGCACAGCATCAGTGAGCTTAAGCCTTCATTAGTGCCGTTAATCGCAAAGGAAGCATTTATAAAGGAACTGCAGGGACTTTCGCTGAAGAATGTTTCAATCAAGGCAATTGCTGAAGGGAAACAGGTATATGAAGACTTTGGAGAAATGCTATTCACCCATTACGGACTCTCAGGGCCTATTATACTGTCGGCGAGCTTTTTTGTTTCGGATTACCTCCAAAAGAAGAGGGATATAAGAATATGCATCGATCTTAAGCCGGCCCTTTCAGAAGAAGAGCTTGACAAGAGAATAATCCGGGATTTCGAAAAGAATACCAACAAGCAATTCAAAAACTCACTTGATGAGCTGCTGCCGCAGAAGCTCATTCCTGTTATTGTCGCTCTTTCCGGCATAGATGAGTATAAAGAAGTTCACCAGATAACAAAAGTGGAGAGAAAAAACTTTGTAAAATTACTTAAAGGCCTCACCGTCACCATAGCAGGTACAAGACCGATTGAGGAAGCTATTGTAACTTCCGGAGGTATCAACCTGAAGGAAATAAACCCTAAGACGATGGAGTCAAAGCTTATCAAAGGACTGTATTTTGCTGGTGAAATAGTAGACCTGGACGCTTTTACCGGAGGTTTTAACCTGCAAATTGCATTTTCTACAGGTTATGCAGCAGGTATGAATGCGTAATTGAATAAACACCTCCCATAATAGGAATTATCTAAATGAATATTTATATGGGAGGAATTGATTTGAACGGAAGTTTTCAGGAATGGTGGGACAGGGTCAACAGTCTTATAAGCAGAGCAATAGTCTTATTATTTGCGGTACTTATAATTTCACAGGTAGTACTGATGAACCGGACATTAAGAACCTTTGTAAGCAGGACTGACAGATTGGAAGGTAAATCCATAGCCGAAAGCCAGCTTTTTATCAAGAAAGGTGAAATTGAGATCTCCACAGAGAATTTATCAACCCTTAGGCCGCTTGTATTCTATATAAATGGAGAAATCGTCGGCACACCTGAAGGTAAATATATAAGGCTTAAGGTAAAAGATAATGACGTACTTGAGGTAAGCGCCGGGTCGTACAGCGGTACAGCAATTCTTAAGGTTACATCCGTGTCTGATAATATGACGGTTCCGGAAGCTGGTAAACTGATATATGTGAATAACAATCTTGTCCTGGTTGATCGTGTACGGCTGAAATAAACTTTTATTTCAGTCAGCATTCTGGTAGAATAAAGTATATATGTTACTGCAAGACATACAAATCTGCATAAGCGCACAAAACCCTTTTGTGCGTTAAATGTATGCCGATAGATATAAGTATACAACTAAAAAAATAAGTTTAGGGGGACATCCAATATGGATTTTAAAGTCATAGCTATAGACGGACCGGCCGGCGCCGGAAAAAGTACTATAGCAAAAAGACTGGCGGACATCATAGGGTATACATACGTTGATTCAGGTGCAATGTATAGGGCTCTCACCTTGAAGGTGCTGAGAGAGAAGATTCCGCTTAAAGACCTGGAAGGTATAGTAAGGTTAGCTGACAAAACGGATATTGACTTCAGGGAGAACAGCATATATCTTGACGGGAAAGCTGCCGATACTGAGATAAGGGAAGAGGAAGTAAACAGGAATGTTTCATATATTGCAGCAATACCCGAGGTTAGAAAGCTTATGGTAGGGCTCCAGAGGAAAATTTCCATTAATAAAAACGTTGTAATGGATGGTCGTGATGTTGGTACAGTCATTTTCCCGGCTGCAAATATAAAATTCTTTATCACCGCTTCAGTCGAGGAAAGAGCGGAGAGAAGGTATAATGAATTGAAGCAGAAGGGCTATGATGCTGAAATTCAGGATATAAAATCCCAGATAGAAAAAAGAGACCACATAGATTCTACAAGGAGTGACTCACCTCTGGCAATAGCTTCTGATGCAATTGTTATCGATACCACAGGAAAAAATATCATTGAGGTACTTGAAGAGGTTATTGACAATATAAAAGCAAGAGGGGGAGATATCCATGCTGTATAGTTTTGCCAGAGCGCTGCTCATACCGATATTCCTGTTATTCTATAACTATAGGGTGATAGGTAGGGAAAATGTTCCTCAGAACAGAGCATACATTGCATGTGCAAACCATCTTAGTGCGATAGATCCCATATTCGTCGGCATATCACTTCCGCATAGGATGTACTTTATGGCAAAGGTTGAATTATTCAGGAACGTATTTCTCAGAGCCCTGATGGATGGATTGGGTGCATTCCCTATAAAACGGGGAGAAGCGGATATAAAGAGCATAAAAACCTCCCTTAAGCTTTTGGGCAGCGGAAAGGTACTTGGATTATTTCCCGAAGGTACAAGGAAGAAAACAAGCGAAATGACAGCTGAACCTGGTATTGCAATGCTTGCCGTAAAATCAAAAGTTCCTGTTCTGCCGGTAGCAATCATAAGCAGTTATAAGTTTTTTAGAAGAACAAAGGTCATTATCGGAAAACCCATTGAACTGACTGAGTATTATGACAGAAAGCTTCTAAATGAAGATTATCTCAAAATAAGTCTTGATATTATGAATAAGGTCAATGAACTAAAAAATGTATGAATGTTTTCAGCAAGAAGTTCTATGAACTGCTGTTGCCAGCTGTGCTCAGCACATCCGCTTCTCACAGCGGAGAACTTCTAGCTTCAAGCCATTCAGAGGGATGCGTATGATGGAAATAATTCTTGATGAAAATGCCGGTTTTTGTTTCGGCGTGAAAAAAGCTGTGGATAAAGCTTTTAATGAGGCAGATAATAAACATGAGAGAAAGATTTATACTTATGGGCCTCTCATACATAATAGGCAGGTCATAGGCAAGCTTGAAGAGCAAGGTATTTACTCCATTCACGAGGTCGATGAAGTACTGGATGAAGGTGCGGAGCTTATCATCCGCTCCCATGGAATTGCCGCCGAAAAGTATGAACAGTTTGAGCAAAAGGGCTTGAAGTACATTGACTGTACTTGTCCTTATGTTTCGGCAATACATAAAAAAGTAAGGAATTATTATCAAAAAGGATATAAAATATTCATAGTTGGAGATAAAAACCACCCTGAGGTTATAGGAACCAACGGTTGGTGCGATTACACCGCTCATATATTGGATGACGAAAAAATAGTAGACAAACTTCCTATATATGATAAAATATGTTTAGTTGCACAAACTACAATTACAAAAAAAATTTGGGACAGCGTAGTGGATGCTATACATAAAAAATATAAAAATGCAATAATATTTAATACTATTTGCAGCGCAACCGAGAAGAGGCAGGATTCAGCAGAACAGCTTTCTAAGATTGTTGATTGCATGATTGTAATCGGAAGCAGAGAGAGTTCCAATACGAATAAGCTTTATCAGATATGCAAGGAAAACTGCGATAACGCTTTTCATATTGAGAAGGCAGAGGATTTGCCCATGGATGCGCTGAAGGGTTTTGGAAGAATAGGCATTACAGCGGGTGCATCCACACCTGATTGGGTAATTAAGGAGGTTATCGGAAAGATGCAAGAGATTAATGACAACGTGACTGGGAATCAGGAAAATACCGTTCTTAATCAGGAAGGTATCCATGAAAGTCAGGCAAATATGATGGAAGAGTATGAGAAGACCATGAGGACTGTTTACGCGGGTGATACAGTAAAAGGAACCGTAATCATGGTTACGGACGATGAGGTCATGGTCAATATTGGATATAAATCCGATGGCATAATTAAGAAGGAAGATTACACCTGGGAGCAGGAAGTTAACCTGAAGGACCTTGTAAAAGCAGGGGACGAGTTGGAAGTGGTAGTAGTCAGCATCAATGACGGCGAAGGCAATGTAGTGCTTTCCAAGAAGCTGTTCGATGCAGAAAAGAATTGGCATAAGATAGAAGCGGCTTTCAATGAAAAGACTCCTATTGAAGGTTATGTAAAGGAAATAGTCAGAGGTGGGGCAATAGTTGAATTGATGGGCATCAGGGCGTTTATGCCTGCATCCCAGTTCGATATAAGGTATTCAGAGGACTTAAGCGGTTATCTGAATACAAAAGTAATGGTAAATGTAATAGAATATGATCCTGAAAAGAGAAAAATCGTAGTATCCAGAAAGACCTTGTTGAAAAAAGAGCAGGAGATCAGAGAAAAGGCAGTATGGGAAAGCATTGAGGCAGGACAGAGATTGACCGGTGAAGTTAAAAGACTTACAGATTTCGGTGCTTTCGTTGATATCGGCGGTGTAGATGGTCTTATACACATATCAGAGCTGTCCTGGTCCAGGGTCAAACATCCTTCAGAGGTTGTTAAGCCTGGTAACAAGGTTGAGGTTGTGGTATTGACAGTAGACAAGGAAAAGAGGAAGATATCTCTCGGTCTGAAGCAGACAATACCTGAACCCTGGTCAGTAGCGGGCGACAAATACAAGGTTGGGGATGTTGTAGAGGTAAAGGTATTGAGGTTCTCGAACTTTGGTGCTTTTGTAGAGCTCGAGCCAGGTATAGACGGACTTGTTCATATATCACAGATATCCGACAAGAGGATTTCAAAGCCTGCAGATGCGTTGAATATAGGGGATACTGTTAAAGCAAAGATAATTGACATAAAGCCGGAAGAAAAGAAAATAAGCCTGAGCATAAAAGAACTTATTGAACCGGCAACAGAAGAATAAATAGAGATAAAAATCCTTCCATACATGTATGAATATGGAAGGATTTTTTTATCCCAATCAATGTCATTTTATGTTTGAATGCATAATTTGTATAATAAATAGTATAATAAATAAAGCTTATTCTATATAGCAAACTTGAGTATAATGAAATAAACACAGTATATTATATAGCTATTATAAATATATGCATGAATTTGATGAATTTCAATCAAAAGTATTGACTTTTTCGACGATAATGATAAAATTATTTTTATTGACAGTATAAAAATAAGCTTTATTTGTTTACAGATAAACTGAATAAAAGGAGGAAAAATAAAATGAATGCTTTAGGCCGTCATATTCTTGCAGAGATTTATGGATGCAGCTTCGATATATTGAACAACAAGGACAGAATCCAAAAAATCATGGTAGATGCTTCACTGGAAGCAGGAGCGGAAGTAAGGGAGGTTGCATTTCACAAATTCAGCCCTCAGGGTGTAAGTGGTGTAGTAGTAATATCTGAATCACACCTTACAATACACACATGGCCGGAATTAGGTTATGCTGCAGTGGATGTCTTTACCTGCGGTGAAACCGTTAACCCGTGGGATGCATGCAATTATTTGACGGAGAAGCTGAAAGCCGAGCATATGACAGCAACAGAGGTCAAGAGAGGGATTTTCGAGCAGCCTGTCAAGGTAGCGAGTCTGTAGTCAGTATCGCACCGGAAAAGAGCAAGCTATTATATATTTCAAACCTATCGCAGCAATGTAAAATAAAAAAACACATTACTTTATTTAAAAGTTATGTGTTTTTTTATTTTGATGTATAAATATTTTAATATTGTCAACAATAGTACTGACCTCACAAAATACATTGAGACCCCCTTTACATTATATTTTCGTGATATGTGATAATATCACGACTTTTTTTTCTTTTTGCACTATGATAGAATTAATTGTATAAAAACAGCATAAAAAGTAAAAATGCGTAACATAATAAATTTCTTAAGGAGAAATGAAATGCTGACCGACTATGAAGGATTCAAAGAGAAGATACTGAAGCTTACCGGAATCGACCTGTCAAGCTATAAGGAACGTCAGATGAGAAGAAGGATAGACTCACTCTTACGGCGGAACAACCATGATGATTATGACCTGTATTATAAGGCTCTGACACAGGATTCAAAGCTTTATGATGAATTCATCAATTATCTCACAATAAATGTATCCGAATTTTATAGGAACCCTGCCCAGTGGGAGATGCTTGAGAAGGAAATAATGCCAAATCTGATGAAGCTCAACAAAAGACCAAAGATATGGAGCGCCGCCTGTTCTACAGGAGAAGAGCCATATTCCCTCGCCATGATGATGACCCGTTTCATGGATCCAGGCAGTATTAAGATATATGCAACGGATATAGATGATGGCGCCATTAATAAGGCAAAGATAGGAGTATATGCACAAAAGAGCCTTGTAAACCTTCCCAAAGACTTTGTAAGCAATTATTTTTCAAAAGTAGGAGAAAGCTATAGGATCAGTGATAAAATAAAGAGCTGCATAGAATTCAAGCATCACAACCTATTGAATGACAGGTATCCGGATAACTGCGACCTTATTGTATGCAGGAATGTGATGATTTACTTTACAGAAGAAGCAAAGGCGGTAATGTACCAAAAATTCAGGGAGTCTTTGAACAGCAATGGGGTACTTTTTGTAGGCAGCACTGAGCAGATAATACTGCCCCAGCGTTATAAGCTGGAGCCTGTAAAGACCTTTTTTTATAAAAGAAGCGGACAAGCATAGGAGGACGGAAACCACGGAAGACACGGATGTTACACGGAATTAAACGGCAAGTTTTTATATTGTATTGCTACTTACGAGGTTATCGATATATTGATATTTATCGATGACCTTTTCATTCTAGATTAATATCATGCCATGTAATTCCGTGGATTTCAGTGTGTTCCGTAGTTTCGTAGTTTTTTCAAAAAATAAAAAAACGCAGTAACTTTACTACGTTGTGTCCTTTATATGGTGCCTTGGGGCGGAATCGAACCACCGACACGAGGATTTTCAGTCCTCTGCTCTACCGACTGAGCTACCAAGGCATTTTGGTGGGCCTTCAGGGACTCGAACCCCGGACCAACCGGTTATGAGCCGGTTGCTCTAACCAACTGAGCTAAAGGCCCAAATGCGGCAACGAATATTATTTTATATTATTTTTTCGTTTTTGTCAACATAAAAAATATTTTTATGTAAATTAATATAGGGACAATTTTTGAAATTAAGAGTGAATTATATATACTACCAACTATAATCATATGTGCTGCCGTCATATTTGAGAGTATTATCGTCCTCATCTTCCACAAGTCCGGTGATATCTGCATCTTCGTAAACTGTATCTTCAATGAGGTCTTTTAAAGAATCGATTACATCATTCAACAAGCGTTTAATACCGCTTTTCGTAAGCTCTGTCAAATCATCGTTATCATCAGAACCGTCAAAATCAAGAGTAACAAATAATTTCAATGCTTCATCATCACCATCTAAGGTTATTGTTACAATAATTTCTTTATCATCGAGATAATCTTCACCGGCATCTTCATATTCGTCAGTCAGTTCATCTTCCATATCGATTAATACATTATAGTCATATTCGAATGCCGATACTTTATTGGTCAGTGCGGTATTTTCACTTTTAAGAGCAGCATTCTCAGTTTTCAATTTACTGTTCTCATTTTGCAATGAGGAAACTTTGGCATTAAGCTCATTTATTCTAATAGTCAGTGATTCTTCCTCAGCATTTACCTTATTATTTATTATTACCATGTTCATAGTTGAGTCATAGCTTATTTCCTTACCGAAGGAATTCATAAGCATCCTTAAGGGAACATATGTGCTGCTGTCAATGATATAGGGCTGCTTTTCATCTGTCAGCTCCTGACCGTTATAGATTATTTTTACTCCCGGATAAGCCTGTACTGTCTCAGGGACATTGTCTGCATATGCAGTTGGTATTGTTGCAGCTGCAATGACAATTAAAATAACAATAACCGGTAAGAGCCTTTTTTTAAAGCCTGTCATTGGATTACCTCCTCATAATACAAAAATGCATATTTCAAAAAATATAATTACTGTAATTCGGATCATATAATAAATGCTTGTCTATATTATAACATTTCAGAGGTGCGGATATCTGCAACAGTTTTGACACATATAAAAAGCTCAGGATTATTTCAACTGTGAAATTATATATTACAGAGCCAGAAAATATAATATAATATCCGGAGCTATGATTATGAATCATTGATTGGAGTGAGCGAAATGCAGGCAGGGTTGGAAAAAAGGTGCACCCCGGAAATGAGCCAGAGTGAAAGGGGGATGATTTCCGAAGTATTAAAGCATTATGATTTTTATGTCGATTCGGTGGACAAAGTGAGAAGCGCATACAAGATATGCACCAGCAAAGGTATATTTTGTCTGAAACGGGTAAGTCATGGCTACAAAAAAGCAAAAAAAAGTTTCTTTATTGCGAAGTATCTGAAGGACAAATGCTTTGATAACCTTGCAGAATACTATTATACAAAAGAAGGAAAAGCATTGGTCAAGCAAAGGGATGCTGCTTTCTATCTTACATACTGGATTGATGGACGTGAAGCAAGCTTTAAGAACAAGGAAGAAATACTCAGATGCTCTGAGTTTTTGGCATATTTCCATAACATGGCCAAGGATTTTGAAGAGCCTAAGCATGTGAAAGTAAGATCTCATGTAAATAAATGGGGTAAGAGCTTTGCAAAATGCAGGGATGAGCTGGAAGGCTGCAAGGAGTATATAGATAAAATGAAGCTGAAGGCTGAATTTGACTATATATATAGGAGCAATATCGACCATTTCCATAAAGAAGCAGAATTTGCATTGAAAATTCTGGAACACAGCAGATATAACGAACTATGCGATTACTATAAGAATGAATGCTATATCTGTCATGACAGCTTTTATTATCAGAATATAATAATTGACCGGGAGGACAGGTTGTATATTGTTGATATGGAGTCCTGTCAGTACGACATACCTGTAAGTGACCTGGGAAAGCTTATAAGAAGGGTACTTTCAAAGAAAAGGTTCAAATGGGACTTCGATTTGTGCAGAAGGATGATTGAAAGCTACTGCAGGGTGCGCCCTATGGCAAGGGAGGAATATGAGCTGCTGCTAGCAATGCTTGTATTTCCGCACAAGTTCTGGAAGCTGGGCAGAAAGAGATATGTAAAGGGTAAGAAATGGAGTGAGGAGAAATACAGGAAAAAACTGCGGAGGCTTCTTCGCGAAGGGCAGTACAAAAGGGAGTTCATATACTGTTATATCAATTTCTACGACCTGGACCTGGAGTATGACCCGGACATTATTGAATTATAACACTATGTAAAAAGAGCAGTCAGTAAATCTATTGCTCTTTTTACATAGCTTAACCTTCAATACTATAGTTTTACGCGAAGTATCTGATACTCATTGCCTCACGTACTTCATCGAGAGTCTGCCTGGCGATCTCTCCCGCCTTTGATGTACCGGTCATTAGTATATCCTTCACATAATCATGCTTTTCTGCAAACTGCATTCTACGCTCCCTTATCGGCGTAAGAAACCTGTTTATACTTGCTGCAAGTTGCTTTTTGCATGCTGTGCAGCCAATTCCGGCATTTCTGCACATTTCAGAAAGGTTTCCGCAGTCAGTTTCACTGAAAAGACTGTGATAGGCATGAACAACGCATATGTCGGGGTTTCCTTTATCGTTTAATTTTATCCTGCCCGGGTCTGTAACGGTACTTTTTACCTTACTGTTGACTTCCTCTGCGGAGTCCGACAAATAAATGGCGTTGTTGAGGCTCTTGCTCATCTTGGAGTTTCCATCCAGACCAACCAGTCTCGGGCAATTACCCAGCAGTATTTCAGGCTCAACAAGTACAGGCTTATATAGAGAGTTGAAACGCCTTACGATCTTCCGGGCAGCTTCAAGATGGGGGGCCTGATCTTCACCTACCGGTACCAGGTCTGCTTTACAGAAGGTTATATCAGCCGCCTGGCTGACCGGGTAGCCCAGGAAACCGTATGTCAGATCCTTATAGCCATATTGCTCTGCTTCTGTCTTTATCGTGGGATTATGCCTCAGTACATTGACAGTGACGAACATTGAATAGAATATGGTCAATTCCGCAATCTGGGGAATCATTGACTGAATGAATATTGTCGATATCTCAGGATCAATACCGGAAGCAAGATTATCCAGAGCTACCTCGTAAACGGTGCTTTTCAATATTTCCGGATTTTCAAAATGTGTTGTCAGCGCCTGAACATCAGCAATGATAATGAAGGTTTCATATTCATGCTGCAGTTTCACTCTGTTTACCAGGCTTCCTACATAGTGTCCGATATGGAGCCTGCCGGTCGGCCTGTCTCCTGTCAGAATCCGCTTTTTTCTTTCCATAATAAATCCTCCAATCAAATTTTTTATTGTTTGAATAAATGAACCACCACCAGCCGTCATCCATATCCGATCACCTCCTTAAAAAACAAATAAACCTCTTATCCTGCAATAGGACAAGAGGTAATTCTCCTGCTATACCACCTAGTGATTATCAGCACATGGCTCGCTCAATACATGCACGATCATGCATTACATATTGATAACGGGTGTGTTCCCCGGCAATTCCTACTATGCTTCAGATTGCACTCACAAGGCCATTCAATACAAGCTGACCTATCGTATTCCCACCAATGACGACTCTCTGTGATTTCAGCCTGCACTTACTTTTCTTGTTCATCGAATTTACTCTATTTGTATTATTATACACCACTTTACAAGTTTTGAGTAGATGTATACGATTTACAATTATATTTATTGCTTTTGAATGCCGTTCAGCAGTATTTCGAAATGCTTCAGGGCTTGTTCCTTCAAATCGAAGTCAGGATACCGTATGCACCATTCTTAGGTAAGTCCTCTTATGGCCATAATATAGTGCTTCGCATGTGTATCAACAGATATGCCCGCCCTGAATTCTCCTTGCTGTACACCTTTGCTTAATATACCGCTGAACATTTTGTAGAGTTCCCTGTTATAGTCCAGTACGGCATCTGTATTTATAGCTTTTGTTATTTGTGCTTTGTACAAGGCTTTTATATTGTCGTTATCTATCATACCGGTAATAACATCAGCGATTTTCCCTGTCATTTCCGGAGAATTATTATCATGAGAAGCATATTTATGCAGCCTGCAGGAACTTAGGTGAAGAAGCGGTAGTATGGTCGGAGCCTGTAAGGCTTACCGAGGGGGAAGGATCAAACTACAATGATCTGGATTTTGAGATATTATCAGACGGCAGTCTAAGAGCGTTATTCGTCAGGGGATTTTCCAAGATTACTGAGGTAGCAGGAAGGCCGATGTCTGTTGAAGATGTCAACAGCCGCATCCTGATGACAGCGGATTTTGATGTTAACACAGAGGATGCGGAAGTGGAGATAAAGCCTATGGCAATGCCGGTTCCTAATGAAAGCACAAATATGGACATAATTGTACGGAACATGGCATTAAGCAATCTGGACGATGTTGTTCTGGAATTATATCAAATCAATGGAGGTATAAGCGAGAAAATATTCGACCAGGAGCTTAAACTGAGAGGCGGCGAAGAACTGCTTCTGCCGATGAGCTGGCAGGCACCGGATGACCCTGCAGATACAAAGCTTAAAGCGGTCATAAAGGACGGGGGAGAGAACTTGTGCAGTGATGAACAGGATATTATTGCAAAAGCTGATATTGATATTCCGGAAGCCGGCATAGTCTTCGAGGGAAGAAACAGGATGCTGATTACAGGTACTGCAGTAAATAACGGAGATATCGCCGCAGCATAAGCAAATTTGAATTAAGGCAGGGTGGAAACGCGCTTTCGGGAAATGTATACATGTACAGTGGAAACACGATGAATTCAGCCGGGGACATATGACGCTTCTTGGTAAGAGAACAGGCACAGCCACTATAACAGCCTATTCCCTTCCCCGGATAAATGAGATAATACTGTCGTATACTACATCAATGATGGCGGAAAGCTTGAGATCGTCAGCAACTGCTCATATAATCCCGAAACCGGAAGAGTCACCTTTAGTACGGATCACTTTTCAAAGTATGCTGCAGGATACAACAAGGTGACCTTCAAGGATGTGAAAGCTTCTGCGTGGTATGCAGAAGAGGTGGGTTTCATAGCAGCAAGGGGCATAACCTCAGGCACGGGTGACGGCAAATACCGGCCTGAGGAAGGGTTGACCCGCGGACAGTTTGCAGTCATGATTTTGAGGGCTTACGGCGTATCACCGGTTAAAAATCCTGCGGACAACTTTACCGATGCAGGAAACACGTACTATACAGGGTATCTTGCAGCTGCAAAACGTCTGGGAATATCCAAAGGCACAGGAAACAACAGGTTTGAACCGGACAAAAAGATAAGCCGTCAGGAAATGTTCACTCTTATTTATAACACTCTGAAGGTAATTGACAGGCTTCCTGAGAGTACAAACGGTAAAGCACCGGCAAGCTTCAGCGATGGGGATAAGGTAGCAGCCTGGGCAAAGGATGCAGTGACAGTACTTTTAAAAGCAGGGATCGTAAACGGCAGCAACGGAAGGCTCGATTTGACGGAAGAACTGAACAGGGCCCAGATGGCTCAGGTTCTGTACAACCTATTGTCAAAATAATTAAGAATGTCAGGCGCTACCGTAAAGTAGCGCCTGACATCTGAATAATGTTATTCAACCATGCATAAAAAGCTGCATCGCTCGGCATCCGCCAGTCACCCCTTGGAGAAAGCGCAATGGTACCGACTTTAGGTCCGTCAGGCATACAGGACCTTTTGAACTGCTGCGTGAAGAACCTCTTTATGAAGACCTCAAACCACTTCCGGATAACAATTCTGTCATACTTTCCTTTAAAAGCGATCTCCGCAAGTAATTCTATCTTGGATGGAGAATATCCTCCACGGATCATATTGTATAGAAAGAAATCATGGAGCTCATAGCTTCCGACAATTTCTTCAGTCTTCTGTGATATTTCTCCTTTGCTGTCCAAAGGCAAAAGCTCAGGACTTACAGGTGTGCTGCAGACATCATATAAAGCCTTTGCTATTAAGGGCCTTTCTTCTTTATTCATATCAGCGTACCATTCCACAAGATATTTTACCAGAGTCTTGGGAATGCTTGAATTTACGGCATACATGGACATATGGTCCCCATTGTAGGTGCACCAGCCTAAAGCAAGCTCAGACAGATCCCCTGTACCTACGACCAGTCCGCATTCCTTGTTGGCTATATCCATAAGTATCTGGGTCCGTTCCCTTGCCTGCACATTTTCATAGGTCACATCATGGACAGTTTCATCCAGTCCGATATCCCTGAAATGCCGGGTGCAAGCTTCCCTGATGGAGATTTCCCTTACAGAGGTTCCAAGCTCCTTCATTAAGGTCACGGCATTGGTATAAGTCCTGTCCGATGTGCCGAATCCGGGCATGGTCACAGTAATAATGTTTTCCATCGGCAGCTTAAGCTGCTCGCATACATCGGTACATACGAGCAATGCAAGTGTGGAGTCCAGCCCACCTGATACACCTATAACCATTTTTTGAAGGCCGCTTTTTATCATTCTTTGTTTCAAGCCGGTGGTTTGAATTTTAAAGATTTCACGGCACCGTGTATCTCTTGCGCCCTTAGAGTCTGGCACAAAGGGGTGGGGGTCCACTTCTCTGAGCAAATTTCCCACTTCGGCCTGATTCATAGAAAAGTGCACAACTTCGTATTCCAAATTATTTGGGGACCCCATAAAGCTGTTAATTTTTCTTCGGTCGTTCATCAGCCTCCCCAAATCGATATCATGATATATTCCCTCATTTTGTTTGAATCTCTGTTCTGCAAGCACAGCCCCATTTTCAGCAATCAGTCCATGGCCGCCGAACACAACATCCGTAGTGGATTCACTCTCTCCGGCAGAAGTATATACATAGCCCGCAATACACCTGGCAGATTGCTGACAGATCAGGCTCCGCCTGTATTCTGCCTTTCCGATGATGTCATTGCTGGCAGACAGATTCAGTATGAGATTTGCTCCATGCAGTACGTGATAGGAGCTGGGTGGAACAGGAGTCCACAAATCCTCACAGATTTCTAAGCCTATACAAAGCTCAGAGACGGTATCCCTGAACAAAAGGTTCTCGTTGAAAGGAACCTCCTGTCCGCACAATATCACCTTGTTATTGAGTCTTTTGGAAGCAGGTGCAAACCATCTGTACTCATAAAATTCACTATAATTCGGAATAAAGGTTTTGGGAACGACCCCAAGGAGCTTACCCTTATGGAATACCACAGCGCAATTAAAAAGCTGGTTGCCGGAGCTTACAGGCATTCCGGCGGCAATTAAGACATCCAGCCCTGCGGTATTATCAATTAGCATTTCTAACTGTTTTTCAGCTTCAGACAGCAGAACTGTCTGGTGGAACAAGTCTGCACACGTATATCCGGTGACTGACAGCTCGGGGAAAACAATAACCTGTAATCCCAGATCCTTTTTATCTTCTATAAATTCAAGCATCCTTGCCACATTATAAGCAGGGTCGGCTATCCTGATCTGCGGACATGCCGCTCCTACCCTTACAAACCCATATTTGCCAAGCTTAATCATATTTTTATCCCTCTTTCCACTGAATGGCTTGAAGCTAGAAGTTCTCTAATTCTTTTCATCCAATATATCACAGATTAACTATATATTATTATTTACTATAGTAGCAATATTTATTTTTTGATATATTGACATATTTTTAATCCGGCAGTATAATACTTAAAATATCATAATATTGAAACACTCGATGATGAGGAGAGTAAATACAAAGTTGATTCACAGCGAGTCAGGACTGGTGGGAGCCTGATATGATACCTGTATCGAAGAACGCCTCTGAGAAGCTGACCGAAATGCAAAAATTAGGCTCAGCCGGTAGTCAACCGATAAAATGGCTAGGTATAAATTCTCTTTAACCTGATGAATCGTACCGATATGAGTGAGCATTAGCTACTTAGGGTGGCACCGCGGATCAAACCGTTCCTATATGAAAATATATGGACGGTTTTTTTATTTGTAATTATTATGTTTGTTGTCATTTTGAACATATATAAATCGCACAAAGAAGATTACATGGAATAGCTGCGATTTATAACATCAATGAAAACGTTTCGCACTATTGAACTATATGTAATGGATTTAGTGCGAAACATATAGTAGAAATTTTAAATATTATTTCAGGAGGTATTAATCATGGAAAGAACTTATGCGGGCGATATTAAAGCAAGCAGCGGATACACATTGCTGGTAAGGGGCTGGGTGCACAAGACCCATGACCTCGGAAGCATAACCTTTGTGCAATTGAGAGACAGGACAGGAATTATTCAACTGGTTATTGACAAAAAAATGGAGGAGAGATTAAGGCTTGAAGCATGTATTGAAGCAGTCGGAGAAAAAGTACAGAATGATAAGGCGCCCATGGGTGTCGAGCTTTTGGTAAAGGAAATCAGAGTAATAGGGAAGACTTATTACGATACGCTTCCGTTTGAAATCAATACCCGGACAATCGCCGCTTCACTGGAGAAGCAGCTGGATTACAGGAGCATCAGCCTCAGGGTACAGAAGGTACGCAGTGTCTTCAAGGTCCAGGAGGAAATAGTGGAAGCCTTCCGGAATTACCTTAAAGAACGCGGGTTTTCAGAAATCCATACTCCTAAAATCATTGCTTCCAGCACCGAGGGCGGATCTGAAATGTTTACGGTAGATTATTTCGGACGCCGGGCTTTTCTGGCACAGAGTCCGCAATTCTACAAGCAGATGATGGTGGGAGCAGGCTTTGAAAGGGTCTTTGAAATCGGGGCAGCATACAGGGCGGAGCTTCACAATACCTGGAGGCACTTGAACGAATATATCAGTCTCGATGTTGAGATGGGCTTCATAAAGGATGAAAATGACCTTATGGACCTGGAGGAAGGCTTTATACGCTATCTTTTCAACCATTTGAAGCAGTACTGCCCCAATGAACTTGAAATGCATAAAATAGAGCTTGATGATAAAATCGCTATACCAAGAATCCCTTTAGGTGAAGTACAATCCATACTGCTTGAGAAATACGGTAAGAAATCACCGGCAGGGAATATTGATGCCGAAGGAGAAATAATGCTATCGGAATATATTAAAGAGAATTACGGAAGTGATTTTGTTTTTCTCACCAGATACCCTGCAGCAAAAAGGCCTATGTATGCCATGCCGGATGAGGAAGAGCCTGAACTGACAAAAAGCTTCGACCTCATATACAAGGGACTGGAAATCACAACAGGAGGCCAGAGGATCCATGATTATGAAATGCTTAAGGACAACATGGAAAAATTCGGTTTGGTACCTGATAATTTTAAATTCTACCTGGACAGCTTCATGTACGGTATGCCCCCGCACGGCGGCTTTGCCATAGGCCTGGAAAGGCTTACGATGAAGCTCCTGGATTTGAATAACATAAGGGAAGCTGCTTTGCTTCCAAGAGATATGAAAAGGCTGGAGCCATAAGCTTAAGGAGGGAATCAAGATGAAAATATCCGTTGAAGATGTCATATACATTGCAAAGCTTGCCAAGCTGAGCTTAGATCCGGAGCAGGCTGAAAAAATGGTTAAGGAATTTGAAGGCATATTGTCTCACTTTGAATCTATTGACAAGCTCGATTTAAGTGATGTAAAGCCTGAATTTTACAATGAGGGGATGACACCTGTTCTTAGGGAAGACACAGCTTGTGTTTTTGAAGATAAGGAGAAGCTTTTTCAGAATGTAAAATCCATGAGGGATACCTATATAAAGGTGCCCAAAATTATCGAATAGGTGGTGAGTGAATTGAACATGGAAAGAATGACCGCATGGGAAATACGGTGCGGAATAACGGATAAGCGGTTTACAGCGAAAGAAGCAGTTACTTCATGTTTCGAAAGGATATATGAAAAGGATACTATAATTAATGGATTCCTGACACTCTGCCATGAGGAAGCATTGAACCAGGCAGCACGCATAGATGAAAAGATAAAAAGGGGAGAACAGGTCGGAAGACTCGGGGGGGTTCCCATTGCTATCAAAGACAATATATGTACCGATGGAATAAAAACCACCTGCGCATCCAGGATGCTTCATGATTTTATACCCCCGTATGATGCCACAGTCATAAAGAAGCTGAAGGAAGCTGATGCAATAATAATAGGCAAGACAAATATGGATGAGTTTGCAATGGGTTCTTCTACCGAAAACTCAGCCTTTATGAAGACTAAAAACCCATGGGATAGAGAGAGGGTACCCGGAGGTTCTTCAGGAGGCTCCGCTGCGGTGGTGTCGGCAGGAATGACGGCAATTGCATTGGGCTCTGACACCGGAGGTTCTGTCAGGCAGCCCGCAGCCTTTTGCGGGGTAGTGGGCCTGAAGCCGACCTATGGGCTGGTTTCAAGGTTTGGACTCATTGCATTCGGTTCATCTCTGGATCAGATAGGTCCTTTATCAAAAAATGTAAAGGATAGTGCCCTGGTGCTTGAAGCAATACAGGGAGAAGATAAACTGGACAGCACATCTGTTCGCCATCCCGTGACTGAAGACTATATAAGCAGCATGGAAAAAGGTGTGAAAGGCATGAAAATAGCAGTTCCTGTTGATTTCTTCCAATCAGGCCTGGAGGAGGAGATTTCTGCCTCTATTAAAGAAAGCATAGAAAAATTCAAAGCATTGGGTGCTGTTGTGGAGGATATATCACTTCCAATAACCGCAGAAGGACTTTCTGCTTATTATATAATATCTTCCGCTGAAGCCAGCTCCAATCTTGCAAGGTTTGACGGAATCAGGTACGGATACAGGAGGTCGGAATTCTCCGATCTGGAACAGCTTATGGAAAAAAGCAGGAGCGAAGGCTTCGGGGAAGAAGTAAAAAGAAGGATAATGCTGGGTACCTATGCACTATCCTCCGGGTATTATGATGCATACTACAACCGGGCACAAAAGCTGCGCAGTAAGATAAGGGAACAATTTGTCAAAGCTTTTGAAGGTTATGACCTGATACTGAGTCCTGTTTCACCGGCTTTACCCTTTAAATTCGGAGAAAAAAGCAGTGATCCCGTAGAAATGTATTTAGCTGATATATATACGGTCAATATCAATCTGGCAGGATTACCGGCACTCTCAATACCTTGCGGCTTCAGTAAGGACGGACTGCCGACCGGCCTTCAGCTTATAGGCTCTCATTATGGTGAAGAAAAAATATTCAGGGCAGCCTATGCTCTGGAGCAGGAACTGAAGCTGAAGCTGCAGCCTGTGCTTTAGAAAGGAGGAAGCGGAAATGAGCTATGAAACGATCATTGGTCTTGAAATACATGCTGAGCTGAATACCCGCTCCAAGATATTCTGCTCCTGCAGAACGGAATTCGGAGCAAAGCCGAATGAGAATACCTGTCCCATATGTATGGGTCTGCCCGGAACTTTGCCTGTGCTTAACGAAGAGGCGGTAAACCTTGCAGTAAAAGCAGGTACGATATTTAACTGTGAAATCAACAGGCTGAACAAGATGGACCGCAAAAACTATTTTTATCCCGACCTTCCAAAGGCATATCAGACCTCTCAGTATGATATTCCCATATGCAGGGGTGGATATGTTGAAATCGAGACTGAGGGTGTAGAACGCAGGATCAGGCTGAACAGGATCCATATGGAGGAGGATGCTGGAAAGCTTATACATCTAGAGGATGAGGCGGTTTCACTGATTGACTATAACCGTGTAGGTGTTCCGCTGATAGAAATAGTAACAGAGCCTGATATGCGTTCAGTAGAAGAAGCGATCGCTTTTCTCAGAGCACTCAAAGCCATGCTGGAATATGGCGGAATATCCGACTGCCGTATGGAGCAGGGTTCCCTGCGGTGTGATGCAAACATTTCCCTGAGAAGGATAGGACAGGATACTTTGAATACCCGTGTGGAGCTTAAAAATCTGAACTCCTTCAAAGAACTGCAGAAAGCTCTTGAGAAGGAAGAGAAACGCCAGAGAGAGCTCTATACCTTCGGGGAAGAAGACAAGATAAAGCAGGAGACACGAAGATGGGACAGTGCAAAAGGAAAGACCATTCCAATGCGCTCAAAGGAGGATGCCCATGATTACAGATATTTTCCTGAACCTGACCTTGCTCCCGTCATAATCGATGATATCAGGATCCGGAAGGTAAGGGAGGCTCTGCCGGAGATGCCGGCGGAAAAGAAGAAGCGCTTTAGAGAGCTTTATGGTCTTTCTGAGAAGGAGATCGACATAATAATAGGAGATAAAGCTTTTGCACAATACTATGAAGCGCTGGTAGCCTGCGGCACAAATCCAAAGACCGGCGCCAACTGGATCCTGGGAAATATGCTGAAGCTTCTAAATGAAAAAGGCCTGGGAACAGATCAAATACCGGTTGCCCCTGATGCTCTCTGCAAGCTTACAAAAATAATTGCAGAAGGAACTATAAGTATTACTGCCGGTCAGGAGGTATTCAGAGAAATGTTCGACACCGGCAGGAGTGCCGGGGAGATTGTACAGGAAAAAGGACTCAGCCAGATCAGCGATACATCGGATATGGAAAGAATAATAGAAAGTGTACTGGATGACAACCCCCAATCTGTTTCGGATTATGCCGCCGGAAAAACGCAGGCAGCCGGATTTTTAATGGGTCAGGTCATGAAAGGCTCAAAAGGTAAAGCAAACCCGCAGGTTGCAAAAGCAATATTGGAAGAGCGGCTGAAACAAAGGGTATGACATTGGAGTATAAATGGAAAAATATTTTACAAAGACAGTTGCATTTTATAAAGTTACTATATATAATTATATAAAATGAATTACAATTGAATAGAAGATAATAAGTATGGCAATGGCGTCACAACTATTTTGTGACGCCATTTTTATTTTGATTTACTGCCTAAATTTAAAATGTAATGTGAAAGGGGAATTATCATGGTAAATTTAAGTGACAATTTTGGTTCCAATGTTTTCAATGATGCAGTTATGAGGGAGCGTCTTCCGAAGGCTACTTACAAGGCCTTGAAGCAAACAATTGATGAAAACCTGCCTCTTGATACCGAGCTGGCTGAAGTGATCGCCAGTTCGATGAGGGATTGGGCGATCGAAAAAGGTGCAACCCATTTTACACACTGGTTCCAACCTTTAACCGGCATTACGGCTGAAAAACACATATCTTTTATTTCACCCACAGAGGATGGCAAGGTATTGATAGAGTTTTCAGGCAAGGAGCTTATAAAGGGAGAGCCTGATGCTTCGTCCTTCCCTTCGGGAGGCCTGAGGGCCACCTTTGAAGCAAGAGGATATACGGCATGGGATTGTACCTCACCTGCATTCATTAAAGACGGATCTCTTTGCATACCTACAGCATTCTGCTCTTACACCGGTGAAGCATTGGACAAGAAGACGCCGCTGCTCCGGTCGATGGAGGCGTTATCAAAACAGGCAATACGCATTCTCAGAGTTTTCGGCAATACTACAGCCAAACAGGTAATAACAACTGTAGGGCCCGAACAGGAATATTTCCTTATAGACAAGGAAAAGTATTATAAGCGTAAAGACCTTGTATACACGGGAAGAACACTTTTCGGAGCAAAGCCCCCAAAAGGGCAGGAGCTGGAAGACCATTATTATGGAGCATTAAAGGAGAATATATCAAGGTTCATGAAGGAGCTGGATGAAGAATTATGGAAGCTGGGGGTATCTGCAAAAACAAAGCATAATGAGGTGGCCCCAGCCCAGCACGAGCTTGCACCGGTATTCACCACTACCAATATAGCTACTGATCATAACCAGCTTACTATGGAAACTATGCAGAAAGTAGCTTTAAGACATGGGCTTTCCTGCCTGCTGCATGAAAAACCCTTTGCCGGCATTAACGGCTCCGGTAAGCATAACAACTGGTCCATGTCGACGGATGAAGGCTTGAATCTATTGGATCCGGGAAGCTCACCCCACGATAATGCACAGTTTCTGGTGTTCCTTTTAGCAATAGTAAAAGCTGTGGATGAGTATTCCGAACTGCTCAGGTTTGCAGCGGCAGTACCGGGCAATGATCACCGCCTGGGTGCTAATGAAGCACCTCCGGCTATTATTTCGATATTTCTCGGTAATCAGCTTACTGACATAGTAGATCAGATCACAAACGGAGGAGCTAAAAGCTCCATACAGGGCGGAGAGCTTAAGATAGGTGTGACTACACTCCCGGCATTACCTAAAGATTCTACCGACAGAAACAGGACCTCTCCCTTTGCATTCACCGGCAACAAGTTTGAATTCAGAATGGTAGGCTCATCCGCCTCCATTGCCACGGTCAACTATGTTTTAAATACAATAGTCGCCGAGGTTCTGGATGAGATAGCTGCCAAGCTGGAAAGTGCCGTGGATCTGAATGCCAAGGTGAGGGAAGTATTGAAGGAAATTGCCGTCAATCACAAACGGGTCATTTTCAATGGCAACGGATACTCCGGGGAATGGATTAAGGAAGCGGCCGAAAGAGGTCTTCCGAACATTCCCTCGACAGTCGAAGCTGCAAAAGCGCTGCTGGACGAAAAGAATATAAGGGTGATGGAAAAGCATGGTGTGCTGAGCAGAGTGGAAATACAGTCCCATTATGAGATCGCGTTGGAAAACTATATAAAGACCATCAACATCGAAGCAATGACAATGCTGGAAATGACAAAACGCCAGATTATTCCTGCAGTAATCAGATATGCGGCAACTCTGGCCGAAGCTGTCAATAAGATAAATGCTACCGGCCTGGGAACGGATATATCTGCTCAGGAAGAATTGCTTACGGAAGTGTGCGAACTGACCTCAGCCCTGAATAGGAATGTTTCAGTCCTTGAAAGCGCGATTGAAGCAGCGGCTGAAACGCATAAAGACATTTATGAACAAGCCTTTTTCTACCGCTATAGCATATTTGATAAGATGAGTATCCTGAGGGCAGCTGCTGACAGGCTTGAAACTATTGCCGGAAAGGAATTCTGGCCGTTTCCGACCTATGGGGATCTGCTTTTCAATGTATAGGATACTGATATACCATTCATAGTCATACAATACTACTTGTGTTTTCATAAGTAATGTGTATAATTATGGGTAATAATTAAGTATGCATCGTTTTATGAGAGGAGTTTTAGAAATGGCGAAATATACTTCTGAAGATGTAAAGAGAATGGTAATGGAGCAGGATGTAAAATTTATAAGGCTTCAGTTTACCGATATATTCGGCACGCTTAAGAATGTTTCAATCACATCAGATTTACTGGAGAAGGCATTAAACAACCAATGCATGTTTGACGGCTCTTCAATTGAAGGTTTTGTAAGAGTTGAGGAATCCGACATGTTCCTGAGACCGGATCCCAATACCTTTGCTGTTTATCCATGGAGAGCACAGTCCGACAGAGTCGCCAGAATGATCTGTGATGTATATAATCCGGATGGGACTCCTTTTTCCGGCGACCCCAGGTATGTGCTGAAAAAAACTCTGAAAGAAGCAGCAGACCTGGGTTATGCATTAAATGCAGGACCTGAATGTGAATTCTTTTTGTTCCAGGTTGACGGCAGCGGTGTACCGACAACCGTAACCCATGACAATGCAGGCTATTTTGACCTTGGTCCTGTCGACCTAGGTGAAAATGCCCGCAGGGATATGTGTTTACTGCTGGAGGAAATGGGCTTTGAGATCGAAGCCTCTCATCATGAAGGCGCACCTGGCCAGCATGAGATAGATTTTAAATATACAGATGCGCTGGAAACAGCAGATAATATCATGACCTTCAAGCTGGTTGTAAAAACTGTTGCACATCAGCACGGACTTCATGCCAGTTTTATGCCTAAGCCGATTGCAGGTATAAATGGTTCAGGTATGCATACCAACCTATCCTTGTCAAAAGACGGTAAAAATGCATTTTATGATCCTGCAGGCGAGCTGGCTTTAAGTGAAACGGCCTACAGCTATATTGCAGGTATCATGAAGCATATTAAATCCATGACGGCGTTGACTAACCCACTGGTAAACTCATACAAACGGCTGGTGCCCGGATATGAGGCGCCTGTTTATATAGCATGGTCAACCAAGAACCGGAGTCCTTTGATAAGGATACCGGCTGCTAGCGGCGCCGGTACGAGAATCGAGCTCAGAAATCCGGATCCCTCATGCAACCCCTATCTGGCACTTGCAGCTATGCTGGCAGCAGGATTGGATGGGATCAAAAACAATCTGAAACCAGTTAAGAGTGTTGAAGCGAACATATATAATATGGATGCTCAGGAAAGAGCTGTTCATGAAATCGACAGCCTGCCGGATAATTTATATGAAGCAGTCCGGGAGCTTAAAAAGAGTGAACTGATGAGAAATGTACTTGGAGATCATATTTTTGACCGGTATATAGAAGCAAAAATGCTTGAATGGAATGACTACAGGACAAAGGTTCATAAATGGGAAATTGAACAGTATCTTACCAGGTATTAGAGTATAGTTCCGGTAATTGTATAAAGCAGATTTGGAGTGAGGAAGATGAGCCGTTCTGAAATAATTATTGCAGCAGGTAATGCAGAAGCAGGGAATAAGATAAGGCAAGTACTGATTGATAACGGCTATACTGTAACGGGAATCTGCAGCTCCGGAAATGAGGCGATCAGAAAAGTGCGTACACTTAAGCCTGCTCTGCTGCTTGCTAATTTTGAGCTTCCGGATATGACCGGCTTTGAAGTGGCGAAAATTATCGCAGGGAACGATCTTTGCTCTGTCATCCTCCTGGCTGATGATACTCAGAAAGGATATGTCGAAAGCAGGGCCAGGGACCTGGATATAGTCTGTTTGAACAGGCCCGTAAACAGGGCGCTGCTCCTGAACTCTGTTGAGCTGACTATAAGGAGCAGAATGAGAATCGAAAAACTGGAAAAAGAATTAAATGATATGAAAAACAATCTGGAGACAAGAAAAGAGGTCGATAAGGCAAAAGGACTGCTGATGGAAAAATCAGGACTTTCGGAGCAGGAAGCCTACCGGAGGCTTCAGAAGCAAAGCATGGATACAGGCATTTCGATGAAGGAAGTCGCAAAAATAATAATAGATACAATGAAATAAATGATAAAATAAAAAACACTGTTCAAAGGTTTGATAAACAAACATTTCAACAGTGTTTTTTCAATGGTCGGGGCGACAGGATTTGAACCTGCGACCTCTTGGTCCCGAACCAAGCGCGCTACCAAGCTGCGCTACGCCCCGAAGATGACAATATAAATAATATAACGAAATGCCAATATTGTCAATAGAATTTGCTGACAAAAATATTCAATAAAAAGGTGAAAAAGATGCAGGTGTAGAATATAGCTAATATACACACAACTCTTATATAATTATGGAGGTGCTATATGAAGCTACTTTTTGTGGTGCTGCAGGTACTGTCACCGGATCCTGCCATTTGCTGGAGATGGATGACATGAAGATACTTCTGGACTCTGGGATGTTCCAGGGCGGAAGTGAAGCTGATGAAATGAATTTTGAACCATTCAGATTCAGTCCTTCTGATATTGATATGCTTATACTGTCACATGCACATATTGACCACAGCGGAAGGATACCTCAACTGGTAAAACGTGGCTTCAAAGGTAAAGTAATTGCATCTGCTCCAACTTTTGAGCTTTGCAAAATAATGCTTCCTGACAGTGCGTTCATACAGGAATCCGAAGCTGAATGGAAGAGCAGGAAGAGACAGAGGGCGGGCAAAGGGACAGTCGAGCCGTTATATACCGTAAAGGATGCGGAGGCGGCTTTGGAATTGTTCCAGGCTGTCGAATATAATAAGATCATAAATATCGATCAAAACGTTTCCATCAGATTGAAGGATGCAGGTCATATACTCGGATCTGCCATTGTCGAGCTATGGATAAGGGAAAAGGGCGAGGAGTTCAAGCTGGTGTTTTCTGGAGATCTGGGAAACACGGATGTTCCAATAATGAATAATCCTACGGTAATTGAGGATGCTGATTATGTGATAATGGAATCTACTTATGGCGACAGGCTTCACAAGGATACCGGCAACAAGACCCTGGCTTTGCTGGATATTATCACAGATACCGTTGAGAGGAACGGCAATGTTGTCATACCTTCCTTTGCAATAGAGAGGACGCAGGAAATACTTTATGTGCTGAATATGATCAAGGAATCGGACAATTACAAACTGAAGAATATTCCTGTATATGTCGACAGTCCGCTGGCGATAAATGCTACCAGGATATTCCAGAGCTTCCTGCCTTATTTTGATGAAGAGGCTCAGAAGCTTATTCAGGAAGGGGACAACCCATTTGATTTTCCGAATCTGATTTTTACTCATACTGCAGATGAGTCCAAGGCTATTAACTCTAACAAAGGCAGCAGCATCATAATATCCGCCAGCGGCATGTGTGAAGCGGGAAGGATCAAGCATCATCTGAAGCATAATCTATGGCGTGAAGAATCAAGCGTGGTCTTTGTGGGCTATCAGGCTGCGAACACTCTGGGCAGAAGGATCAAGGACGGGGAAAAGCTTGTTAAGATTTTTGGAGAAGAAATAGGAGTCAGGAGCAGGATTTACTCAATTGACGGATTTTCAGGCCATGCAGATCAGAAAGGACTTCTGGATTGGATTGGAGCATTCAAGAAAAAACCTAAAAAAGTATTCCTTGTTCATGGTGAAGAAACATCCCTCGGAGAGCTTTCGAGACTGATAGGGACAGAACTGGGCTTGCCCAATGAAATTGCACAGCTGGGGCAAACTGTGGAGCTGACCGCTGCTTCTCATAGAAGGATAGTTGTAGAAAGATCGGGTATTCAGAAGGACAGCCTGATTAAAACCTTAAATACTCTGAAATCCAATTTCAGTGAAACACTGGAAAATATGGAGCAGCATATTTCCGGTGAGGACAGTGCCAAGCTTGATGCGCTCATGTACATGCTGGAAAAGCTGCAGGACAACATCGCAGAGCTGAAAAAGGAGATCAGCTAGTGTTATTAAGGACATCCCTGATTTTCTGCCTTGCGTGCTCTGGATGAGATAACTTTACGAGATACTAACCGCTAATAAATAACAGTATATTATTCGCACTTCCTCACAAAATATTCAGAGGAGGGAATAATATGCTCAGTACTTTTAGAAACGAAGAACTTGTCAAAGTCCAGGGAAAGATTTATCCTGTCGTTGGCGGCAGGTTAAGACTCGCCCATGATGAAAACAAGAGCTTGTCGATAGAAACCAATGTAATACAGTATAATGAAGAAACAACTGTGATCCAGGCTTCGGTAAGGACTGAGAAAGGAACCTTTACCGGTCTTGGCAATGCATCAGTGAAGAGAGACAGGGTGCTTTCCAATGCAATTCTGGAATTGGCTGAGACAAGAGCTATTGCGAGGGCGCTGCGCTTTGCAGGCTATGGAGTTGAATACACCGGGTATGAAGAGGTGGGCGAGGGCAAAAACCTTTCTCCGGAGGAAACCCAGCTGAAGGATGAAGAGCAGAAGAAATCAGAAGGGGCGACAAAGGCGCAGATAAGCACTATTTTCTCAATTGCTAAAAACCTAAATATGTCCAATGACGAATTAAGAGAGCTTATACAGGAAAGAACCGGAAAAAGCTTCAGCAAGGACCTTTCAAAGAGAGATGCAAGCCAGATCATAAGTGCGCTTAAGGAGAAGGAGACCCCTGGGGATCAGGGTTCCAAGCTCATGTAAAAGTAATTTTCGAAAAATGCACCACTAAATAAAATGCATCAAAAAATGATTGCATTTTATTTAGTGGTGCATTATTATTAATTCAAATAAATATTTATGCACTATAATTACCGGAAGGATTATTCAAATTTGTGTAGAATGTATATCCTAAAGTTTTAAATGGTTACTACTATTCTGACTATTAAATTTCATGCATATCAAACTTGTCATTTTTCTAAATATTTTATATATAATTATACAATAGTAGTATTGGCTATTATTACAAAAGAAGGGAGGATATATAGTATTATTTTATAAAAATTGGAGGAGGAGTAGTATGAATAAGAAGAAAACAGCATTATTTCTGGTTTGTTTGTTTGTTGTTTCCATTGGGTTAACAGGATGTGCAGGCAATTCTCAGCCGGCAGCGGCAGCTGGAGGAGATACCATCAAGGTTGGCTGGATGGGCTCTCTTACAGGTGACCAGGCAGTATGGGGACAGTGCGAGTTAAATACTGTCAAGATGCTTTTTGAAGAAATAAATGCAAAGGGCGGAGTGCTTGGCAAGAAGTTGGAAGTCATAGGCTATGATACAAAAGGTGACCCGCAGGAAGCAGTAAATGTTGCAAAGAGACTTACAGGACAGGATAAAGTCGTTGCAATATTAGGACCAAATGCCAGCGGTAACGCTATCCCGATAGCCCCGGTACTTGAGCAGGCAAAGGTTGCGGACATTGCTACAGTTGCGACCAATCCTAAAGTTACAGTACTTGACGGGAAAGTAAAACCCTTTAACTACAGAGTATGCTTCATTGACCCGTATCAGGGCGCAGTTGCTGCAGGTTATGCGGCTGACGTGCTGAAGGCAAAGAATGCTGCTATACTTTACGATGTAGGCGATGACTATTCCCAGGGTCTTACACAGTTCTTTGAAGAGTACTTCGTAAAGAAGGGCGGAACTGTTGTAGTAAAGGAAGGCTTCAAATCAGGAGACGTTGACTTCAGACCACAGCTTTCAAAAATCAAGGCTGCAAACCCCGATGTTATATTTATGCCGTATTTCTTTAAGGAAGTGGCATTAAGCGCTAACCAGGCAAGAGAGCTTGGCATAACAGCTACACTTATGGGCGGCGACGGATGGCCTTCAGAACAGCTTATAAGCATGGCTAAGGACGCTGTCAACGGTTCATACTTTGTCAACCACCTGGACTATGATGATCCTGAGGTTCAGGACTTCAAAACCAGATACAAGACAAAATACAGCAAGGATGTTGAGCTTAACGGTTATTTGGTGCATGACGCAGTTCTTATGTTGGAGGATGCATTAAAGAGAGCAGGAGAGGCAAATCCGGAAAAAATAGCTCAGGCACTTGAAACCACAGATATAAAGGGTATCACAGGTAAGATAAAGATAGGTAAAGATACACATAATCCGGAAGGAAAAGATGCAGCTATCATAAAAATAGTTGACGGCAAATATGTATTCCAGCAGAAGTTTGCTTCACAGTAAGGTCATTACAAACTAATATAGAGCAGAAGGTAAAGCCTTCTGCTCTATACATATAATGTATGAATGTTTTCAGCAAGAAGTTCTATGGAATGCGGTTGCCAGCTGTGCTCCGCACGGGCGCTTCTCACTGCAGAGAACTTCTAGCTTCAAGCCATTCAGGCAAGGAGAGGAAAAGAATGACACAATTCTTTCAACAATTAATTAACGGTCTTTCCATAGGTAGTGTCTATGCTTTGATGGCAGTCGGCTACTCTCTGGTTTACAGTATTATGAATTTCAGCAATTTTGCCCACGGTGGAGTAATAATGTTTGGAGCATATTTCGGATTCTTTTTTCTGACACTCTTCAGGTTCCTGTTCCCTGTGGCATTTATAGCATCTGCGGTATGCACTGCTGTTTTGGCCCTGGTCATTGAAAGAGTAGCATACAAACCTCTTAGAGAAAGAAAAGCACCATTTCTGTATTTCATTATTTCTGCCATGGGTGCATCAATATTTCTGGAAAACCTGGTTATAGCCATTCCGGCAATTGGTCCTACCTTCAGGACTTATCCGGAGATATTCAACAAACAGCCTTTCAAAATCGGTGAGCTGGCAATCGGCAAACTCGATACCATGATGTTTGTGGTATCTGCAATATGTCTGATATTATTGATTTATATTATAGATCATACCAAAATAGGCAAGGCAATTCAGGCTACCTCATACAATATCAAGGCAAGTGCCTTGATGGGTGTCAATACTGACTTCATAATAGTTGCGATATTTCTTATGGGAGGCTTTCTTGCAGGCATAGCAGGAGTGCTCTTCGGAATGAAATATACAGTATATCCTCAGATCGGCGCCATTACGATAAAATCTTTCATTGCTGCTGTTTTCGGCGGATTGGGAAGCTTGCCGGGAGCAGTGGTAGGCTCAGTGCTTTTAGGTATCATTGAAACCTTTACCTCGGGTTATTTATCATCTCAATATAGGGACCTTATTGCATTTGCACTTTTAATAACAGTTCTGGTAGTCAGGCCTATGGGACTTATGGGCAAGGTTACCGAAGATAAGGCATAAGGGGGTATGGTCATGAATAACGAATATATTATTGGTATACTGACACTGGCAGGAATAAATCTTATGACTGTACTCGGACTGTCGCTGCTCACAGGTTTTACAGGCTTATTCTCCTTTGGCCACGCGGGATTTATGGCAATAGGAGGTTATACTGCGGCTATGATGACTGTAAAATTCCATTGGCCTTTCATACCTGCACTCCTGGTCGGCGGGCTTGCCGCCGCTCTGGCAAGTGCATTGATAGGAAAAGTGACCCTGAATCTGAAGGGTGATTATTTTTGTATAGCAACCTTGGGCTTTGGGGAGGCAATAAGGCTTGTGCTTGATAATGTGCAGTATTTCGGCGGCGCAAGAGGCTGGCCTGGAATACCTTATTATACAAATATATGGAATGTGCTTGGGATCAATATTGTAGCTGTAATAGTACTTGCTAATCTCATCCGCTCAAGACACGGCAGAAATATGATCGCTATAAGGGAGGAAGAGCTGGCTTCTCAAATAGTGGGAATTGATGTATTCAAATACAAAATGACTTCACTGATGATAAGCGCCGGCTATGCAGGTATCGCAGGGGGACTGATGGGACACTATATGACCTTCCTGCAGCCGAAGATGTTCAGTCTTGCAAAATCAACAGAGCTTACAATAATAGTAATATTTGGAGGACTCGGAAGCATATCCGGCAGTGTACTGGGCGCGCTGGTACTCACATCACTGCCGGAAATACTGAGGGCCTTTTATGAATGGAGATTGGTTTTCTATGGATTGGCGGTCATATTCATTATGATATCCAGGCCTGAAGGCTTAATGGGAGGCTATGAGCTGACTCCGTCAAGTATGAAAAAGCTATACAGAAACCTTACATCCGGACGTAGGGATAAGCTTCAGGGCGAAGGAGGAGGTAAGTGATATGAACATACTTGAACTTAAAGGTCTTACAAAAACCTTTGGAGGCCTTACAGCTGTTGGTGATGTGAATTTCAATGCAGAAAAGGACAGCATCACAGGGCTTATAGGACCCAATGGCGCAGGAAAAACTACTATATTTAACCTCATAACGGGAGTTTATAAGGTTACAAAAGGGAATATATTATTTGACGGCAAAGATATCACAAACAAAGAACCTTATCTTATAGCAGAAGCAGGTATTACCAGGACTTTTCAGAATATCAGGCTTTTCAAGAAGCTCACTGTTTATGAAAATGTACTGACAGCCTGCCATTACAATGCTGATTACTCGCTTGTGGATTCGGTACTCAGACTGCCGAAATTCAGAAAGCAGGAAAAACAGCTGCAGGACCAAGCCGCAGAATTGATCAATATAATGGGGCTTGAAAGCAGAAAGGACCTTATTGCCAACAATCTCCCTTATGGATTGCAAAGAAGACTTGAAATAGCCAGGGCACTGGCGCTTATGCCCAAGCTGCTGCTCCTTGATGAGCCCGCTGCCGGTATGAACCCTGATGAAACCGAACAGCTTATGAAGCTTATATCTGAGATAAGAAAGAGATTTAACCTGACTATACTTATAATAGAGCATCATATGGATCTTATTATGGGCGTATGTGAGAATATCATGGTTCTTAACTTTGGCTGCAAGCTTGCAGAAGGTAACCCCGGGGATATTCAGAACGACAAGTCGGTTATTGAAGCGTATTTGGGGGTGGAGAGCTAGCTATGTTGAAGGTAAAGGATTTACAGGTTTACTATGGTGGTATTCACGCTTTGAAGGGAGTATCCCTGGAGGTCAATGAGGGAGAAATCGTTTCTATCATAGGCTCCAACGGTGCAGGAAAATCAACCCTGCTGAATTCCATATCGGGTTTCCTGAAGTACAAGGAAGGCGAAATAAGCTACAAGAATAGTAAATTAAGCGGCAGTCCCAGTAAGATCGTAAAGGCAGGGGTCTGCCAGGTTCCTGAAGGCAGGCTTGTATTTGCCAACCTTACGGTCAAGGATAATTTATTTATGGGGGCATATCTTAGAAAAGACAGGAAAGCGATCAATGAAGACCTGGAGAAGGTATACGGCCTTTTTCCAAGGTTGTTGGAAAGGGAAAACCAGATTGCCGGTACTTTAAGCGGCGGTGAGCAGCAAATGCTTGCCATGGGGAGAGGACTTATGAGTAATCCTGATATAATGCTTCTTGACGAACCTTCTCTGGGACTTGCTCCATTATTGGTACAGACAGTTTTTGATATCATCGTGAATATAAGGAAGATGGGAAAGACCATACTTCTGGTTGAACAAAATGCTTACAAAGCGTTATCTATAGCAGACAGAGCCTACGTACTGGAGCAGGGTACCATTACAGCCTCGGGATGGGCCAGTGAAATAGCACGGAATCCCAAAATACAGGAGGCATACCTGGGCTCGAAAAAGTAAACGTATAATATATTATAAAGGTCAAGTACAAATAAAGTGCTTGGCCATTATTTTTTACAAGGCAATCACATGTCCAATGTATTACACATAGTTTATTATTGAGGTTGGACAACTTTAAAGCATTAAAAACGGGAGTGAGTATTGGTAAGTTAAAAAGAAAGGATGCATCAGATGGAGATTTATTTAGATGAAGCTACAGATTATTACATTGATACTCCTACCGGGAAAGTTAAGGACTGTCGCGAACACCAGGGAGAAAAACCAGCAAAAGCTGTCAATAGGGCAGGAAAGTGGTCTGAAATACCCTACCCTGGAGATATAAGGCCACCTAAGGGACTTGATCCATATGCAGGCTCATGGCCCACATTTTTCCTTGGAAGAGATGAATATGGTCTGTTCACAGCACCTGACGGAGTACCAATAAGCTATGAAATACGGAATCCGTACACCATCAATTTTGATGAGTCACTATTGTTGGTAAAATATATACAAAAGCATCTTACGCCAGAGCTGCTGAAAATCGCGGAATACTGGGGGGAAGGGCCTGCAACCAAACAGTGGACGCCCATTATAGACC
>DASPLL010000068.1:0-14945 GCA_035627615.1 Clostridia bacterium | reverse complement strand
TTTTCCTCAAGCCCGATGAGCCTGCCCCGGCGCAGCAGCGTTTTCACCCTTAAAATCAGTTCGTCCATATCGTATGGCTTGGAAATATAGTCATCTCCACCTGCTCTCAGCCCTGCAAGTACATCCGTCTTGGTATTCAACGCACTCAAGAGCAGTATGCGTACGTCGCTTTTTTCCCTCAATTCTTTACAGCAGTATAGACCGTTTCCGTCCGGCAGCAGAATATCAAGTATGACAAGATCGGGTGAAATTTCTGCTGCGATGGAACGACCCCTTGCCAGACTGTCCGCCTCATAGACCCTATAGCCTTCCAGCTCCAATGCAGCCCGGTTTGCGTTCCGGATATCATAATCGTCCTCAATAATCAGTACTACAGCTTTTTTCATCAGCTACAGACTCCTTCCCGCATGGAAGAGTAAAACAGATAATAGTTCCTTTTCCCCATTCGCTTTCAATCCAGATCTCTCCCCCATGCTCCTCAACAATTTCTTTACAGATGACCAGTCCCAGACCAGAGCTGCCATCGCCGCTAACACCCCTCTGAAACAGACGGGGCAGCAGCTCAGGAGCAATCCCGTCACCATTGTCGGAAACCGTGAGCTTTACAAAATTGCCATGCAGGTCTGTACCATACTGTTCTGCGTTTAAACAAATCGTACCTTTTTTCGTATGGCGGTTCGCATTTATAATCAAATTGACCAGTGTCTGGAAAATACTTTCCTCATTCACATGCAAAAAAAACTTCATATTTTCTCCGCAAACGGATATCCGGTTTTTATTTTTCCGGCAGATCGGCTCGCAGAAATCCGCCGCCTGCTTTAGGAGAGTGGCTGCCTCCACTTCCGTAAGGGTATTCTGCCGCTCCTTTTCCATTGCAACTTCCTTGAGCTGTTCCACCAAGCCGGCCAGCCGGATTGCCTCCCTCTTGACGGTTTCCAGATTGTCAAGGGTTTTGTCATCAATTGCATTTCGCCGAAGCTGCATTGAGGTCAGCCCCGCATAGCTAGCCATGACGGTCAGGGGGGTACGCATTTCATGGGAGACATTTGCCAGAAAGTCAGATTTAAGCCGGCTCATCCTGTCCAGGAGCTGATTGGTTTCCTTCATTTCCAATTCACTCCGCCGGGCTTTGTCAAGCTCAGCCTCAGTACGTGAAAATTGGAGCGCCAGGGCGATCATATTGGTAAAAATCAAAACTATCATACCAACCTGGGATAATCCAAGGGCAAGGCTGAATCCGCCGGAACGGTGTATCTGAACATCCATAGCCGACAGCAATATAAAAACAAATCCCCCGATCAAAATAAGAACATGTTCTATGTGCCGGTTGTCTTTTTTACGCACAACATTGTAAACCAGGGCTGCTGTTACATAGATGCCGAATAAAACCGAGCCAAACTGAAACCATAGAATAAATCCCGTATAGCTCCTCGGAGGTGTCAGCAGCACAGTTACGGCATAGGCGGCGCACAGAATTCCAAAGACCGCCAATACAGCCTTGTACAGAGCTCCTCGAAACATGTTGTGCGTATACAGCAGAAAGCTGAACAGCAGCAGGATCAATGACAAATACTCCAGTCCTATGGAAATTCTCCAGGGTAAATCCGGAATGAGCAGCATAATGACTTTTTCATCTACAATCAGCGCGCGAAGCCCAATGGAAAGGCACGCCAGAGAAAACCACAAAAAAGCATACCTCCTGCGAAAGAAGAAAAACAGGCCAAGGAAAAAAAGAAAAACCGTTAAGCTGCAGCCTGCGATAATATGGATGCGCTGATTGGCAACGGCATCCCTTTCTGTGATCTTCTCCTGTGAACCAACATACACAGGAACAATGCCGCCAAAATCCGCATGATTGAAATTTGAAAATTGAATGATAAGCTCGGTTTCATCCCTGCCGGGCGTGAAATAAACAGTGTAATGCCCCGTTTTCGGTATTGTGCTCTCCGCTGTTTTTCCCGGAGAACCAAAAACCGCATATTCTTTTCCATTAATGAACATGCGCTGCGAATACATGGCGCTGTAAGAGCTCAAGCCGTAAGTCTCACCATCGCCGGGCAGTGCAAGAACAATGCGGTACGTGCCGTAATTTCCGGGATCGAAGCGTTTCTCCGTATTCTTCAGTACGATAGGCTCCTTTTTTACATGTCCGAGCCTAAAATCTTCCGGGGTGTACAGTTCATCTTTATAATATAAAAAACTGGTGTGAGGGATATATGCCAGTTTTTTACCAAAATCGAAATCCGATAAATCAGCATATCCGGGTAAAAGCTCCGGTATTTCCTGCCGGACACGTCCCGTGAGCAGAGTGAAGGATAAAGATACAAAAAGAATAAGGATTAAAAATGCGGCTATACTAGCTATCACATTGCGTTTTCTCATAATAATCTCCATTCTGTCGCTGACGCTGACAGCAGATGTATGTACTTCTCTTGCATGTTTTTTCTATCTTTTTTCTATTTTATAGTATATACCGACATTATTATGGAAGCAATTGCTTTAAAAGACATTTTTTTCGGTAATTCGACACCTGGGTTTTGTTTAAAAGCTTCCTCCTTACAGAATTTCTACATACCCATCTGTTCCATGCACGCGAATTCGTTGTCCATCTTTAATCAGTTTGGTTGCATTTTCTACTCCGACAACTGCCGGCAAGCCATATTCACGTGCGATAACTGCTCCATGGGTCATCAGTCCGCCGACTTCTGCAACCAGGCCTTTTATGGATACAAACAACGGCGTCCAGCTAGGGTCGGTAAAGGAGGTGATCAATATATCTCCAACTTCCAGATCAGCATCCTCCAAGCTTAGAATGACACGCGCCCGGCCCTCTGTAACTCCGGAGGAAACAGGCAGACCTGCAATAGCGCCCGGCGGGAGATTTTCCCGTTTGTACTCACCTGCAACGATTTCACCGTCAGATGTTATGACCCGAGGAGGAGTCAGTTTTTCATATAATCTGAACTCGTCTTTTCGAAGACTTATGATCTGTCCGGTCTCAAGCTCTGCTTGCTGCTCGCCTCTGCATCCTTGGTAATCCGGTCTATTTGTGCGTACGACTTCCCGAAGTTCTTCAAAAGTGAGATAGTATATATCTTCTTTTTCATGAATAACGTTAGCTTGTATAAGTTGTTCGGCTTCTTTCAGTAAAGCTTGCTTATAAACAAAGGAGCGACTAACAATACCGTATTTTGGATATTCACGATAGCCGGTAAAATTCCGGATTAGGTCGATCATTTGTCTTGCCTCTTCGGCTTTTTGTTCACCATCCAGTAATTGCTTCAACCGGTCCAATAACTCTTGCTTTTTTTGGGAAGCTTCCTGTAGCCCTTGCTCAAATTTCCGCTTGCCAGCATTAGGCTCAAAGTTTTTGATATTACTGAGAATCAAGGGGACAAGTGTAGCCGGTTTTTCGCTCCAACGGGGTTTGGTAATATCGATTTCTCCGGCACATCGCATTCCGTATTTGTTAAGGTAAGCATAGATAGCATCTCTGGTTTCCCGTCCGCCATCAAGCTTAACCAGTTCATTCAAAAAGTTATCGCCTTTTACATCCAGTAAAAACCCCTCCGGGTTTTTCGGCTTCGCCGCCGGATTTCTTTCCGCTACTTGTTGTAAATAATCTATTACTTCCAGATAAGGACGGATCACATCTGCGACATCCAACAGCGCCAGACCCATTTCCGAAGTGATATTGTCCGGCACAGATTGAGAAAGAGTGTCTGCCGCGTTTTTTTCACCCAACCATTCCTTCATTTTTTCATTGATCCATGAGGTCGCATTCATAGCAGCCATAATCACACCCATGCTTTGCGGATCAAATAAGCTCTTCTTTAATTGCTGGATATCTTCCAGGATAAAATCAAACAAATCTGATCCTGATCTCGTCCGGATGTTTTGTTTTAATGCTTCGATCGATGTTTGACTGCTCTTGATCAAACCGGAAACAATTGCCGGATCGTTTCCTGCTTGTGCCTGAATATCCGCAGCCGACATGCTCTTATTGCTTTTACTCCCCTGTCCTTTCTTATAATTTGGTAACGGCTTTATAAAATCCCCCCGCTTTAATATGGTCATCAATGCGTCTTTTATGAGCGGATCGTGTTGTCCCATGTTACTTAATAAAATTTCTCTGCTGTCAGGTGAAGCAAGCATATGGGCAACATCAACAAACAGCCTTCCGCCGGCTTTAAGCATAGGCCTGGCTGCTATTAACTGCCATAAAGACAATCCCAATGGTTTCATGGGGTCGGTCATCATTTGCTGGTGGCCGACAGATATGTAAACGTGATTTTCCTGATCATCTGCTTCAGGAATTGGGTATAAAGCAGTGATTGGGCGGCTCTGGACAATATAAAACGCGTCATCAGCCAAACACCATTCGATGTCCTGGGGACTGCCGAAATGTTCCTCAATCTTTCTGCCCATGGACTCAAGCTGCAAAATCTGCTCAGACCTCAGCACTTGCCTGTTCTGCAGCTCAGGCTCAACCTCCTGTTCCTTCGTACCGCCATCCTTTAATGCATAAATAGCCCGCTTCTTGGCGGATATCTTTTTATCAATAATCTTGCCGTCACGCACTTTATATATATCAGTATTCACCAGGCCGGAAACCAGAGCCTCGCCAAGTCCGAAGCCGGCGTCAATGGATAACACCTTCCTGTTGTTAGTTACGGGGTCGGCAGTAAACAAAATCCCTGATGATTGCGGGAAGACCATCTTCTGAACAATCACAGACAGGTGTACCTTACGGTGGTCGAAGCCGTTTTGAAGACGGTAGGTCACTGCCCTCTCGGTAAACAGTGATGCCCAGCACCTGCTGATATGCTCTAGGATTGCCTCCTTCCCGATAATGTTCAAATATGTGTCCTGCTGGCCTGCAAAGGATGCCGTCGGCAAATCCTCCGCAGTTGCGCTGGACCGTACTGCATAGGCATTTTTTTCGCCAAGCCTTGAGAGGAAGCGGGTGATTTCTTCATTTATAGCTTCAGGGATTGCTGTCCCTTCAATAGCCCTGCGGATTTCACCGCTAAGTTCACTAATTATGTCCCGGTCTTCCACCTTTAAAAGCGATAACCTATCAAGCATTTCTTTAATCGATGACCTTTGTCCAATGACTCTTTTAAAGGCGTCAGTGGAAATGCAAAAACCATCCGGTACAAGTATTCCTTCAATCCTGGAAAGCTCCCCCAGGTTCGCTCCTTTCCCTCCAACAACCATGAGTTTCGTTTTGTCAATGTCCTGAAAACCGAGCACATATGAACTCATACATTTCCCTCCTTTGGCGATCTTTTTATTGATAGTATTGATGCCATCCTTTCCATAACAAGCCTCTCCAAAAAATCACACTAATATGCTATTGCATTATAGCACTGGGAAACGAGAACAGGAGACAGTGACAAGGGGACGCAGTGACAAGGGGACGGGGTTACCGACACACTATGCTCTTTGAATTATCCCCCTATTAATCCCTGTCAATCTTTCAATCTGTCTAATTGATAATCCATAACTTTCCTTAAGATCTTTTATGTATAAGTTTCTTGTACCTATATCTAGTTTTTGCATATCTACTCCATGAGTAACTTTACAATACTCTTTGATTATTCTTATAGCATCATTGTCTGCTAACCTCCGTTTTTCAGGAATATCCATGCACTCATCATTATTCTTTATATTTACAAACTCAATAAAGCCCTGTACGGCTTTTTCTCTATCTGAGCCAAAAATATCAAGGGCAAAGTCTGCATCAGACGCATTGCTTCCTTTGATATAATCAGTGTAATTAGTCCAGCTATAGTTTTGGATGTTTGTTACTATTCCAGCTTTTATAGGATTTTGAAATATATATCGAAGCACCGTGAAAAAATATATCTCATCCTCTATGGGTTCGCTTTTAAACCGATCCTGAAATAAATATCCTACCCTATCGTACTTTTTGTTATACCATAAAACATAGCTTCCGCATATCCTTCTCATTATGGTTTCTAACGGTTCGCTGTCCTCCTTTAACAGCATATGAAGATGATTGCCCATTAAGCAATAAGCATATAATTTATATCCACAAATATCTCTGTACTTTTGCAAGGTTTGAATAAGTTTAGCATAATCTTGCTCATCTTCGAATAGTGTCTGGCGATTAATTCCCCTCATAATAATATGGTATATTTTACTTTTACTCTTTAGCCTTGCTGCTCTTGGCACAAAAAACACCCCCTTTTGGTAAATTATACCATAAGGATGCTTTGTGTCAATATCCCCGTCCCCTTGTCATCTGTCTCTTAAAAAAATTATATGAAGCACCCAATATAGTTGATAATAGAAAGAAGCTGATGACTGTTCCCTCTCGTATGTTTAATGCAGTATTTTCAACAACCGTAATACAAAGGGTGGCAAGTATTAATACAATGTCGAAACTCCTCCTGACAACAGATAATTTCTTTTTATACACTTCGCTGATAATCAGGCATAGGCTTTCCAAAGGAAATTTTATAATTCCTATAGCAAGAACAATCCCTAAGTTGATTGATGATATAATCAACCCAATCAAAAATATCATAACCCTGTAAACATAGTTTTCTATTGATATACTATGTAACAGGTTATACATAAAAAAATTGATTACGTAACCATTTGCAATAGTTGCGACAATTTGAACGGCATCTGTGTAATTCATCCGTGAACGCCGAATACTTAGATAGGATATAAAAAAAAGTGAATTGATAATGTTAAGTAAAGTACCAACTTTTAAATCAACAATGTAAGATATTGTTACAGCAAAAGCGTTTAATACGCTTTGTCCTATAAGTGCTTTAATTTGCAGCGATATGCCAAAGCAAAAAAGCACAAAGGATAAAATAGAATAGATAATATACTTAATATTCCTGCTAATCATTTTTTCACCTCAATAATATGAACCAAATTTGGGTGGTACGTGGAAGGCGGTAAGGGAACGAGAGCATTGTGACAATAACCCCGTCCCCTTGTCACCCCCTTGTCACCCTGTCACCCTAGTGCCCTTTCATATATTTCATGGAATTTTATTCTATTGCTGATCGCCCAAAGAGCTTCAAAATCTGCAAGGTATTCCCCTTTATATAGTGATATAAGCTTTTGTGCAGATTCGCTGTCGTTTTTCTGCTCGAATACTGCAGCATTTGCTTCAAAAAGCTCAATATCCGATACAATTTCATCCCTGCAGATGCTGTAGCGGTTATTTTGTTTTATGACAGGGTTTATAAGTCCGAAGCTTTCAAGGTCCTTTTTCAGGTGGGCAAGATTGACGCCGATCAGCTTTTTAACGTCTTCAGATTCAGACTCCGACCATATGGCATTACAGATCTGCTCTTTAGTAACGCCTTCACTGCCTGCATCAAGAAGAAAGGCGAAAAGCTCCCGTTCCTTTTTAGTACGCATTTTTAGCGGTTCCTGCTTGTCCTTGTATAAGAATACAGAAAATCCTCCCAGAGTCTGAACATATATTTTCTTAGGCTTAAAGCCTGCAAACTCCATCATTTGCCTGGTAACAGCAGGCTCAATTCCGTTGTCAAAGGCAAATTCCAGAATTGGGTCATAGGCCTTCCGCATTCTGAAATACTCATATATCCCATTTTCATTGCAAAGCTGCAAGAAGCGTCTGGTCAGACTAACCGATTGTTCATGGTCCTTCATTGCAATGACAGCCCTTGCAAGCATCCCGTAAGCCATAGTCGGTATGAGCATCATGTTGGCTTTTTCCCCGATTTCTATGGATAGCTTTGCACACTTAACGGCATTCGGAAAATCAGACACTGTTCCGAAATAACTAAAAAGTCTGGCCAGAGCGATAGTCTTGAAATAATCACTGACCCCATCAAGATTTGCAAAAATTTCACTAATAATTCCTTCTTTCGGCCCATCTGTAAACATGAGGCTATATATATGACGCTGCATTTTCGCCCATTGCATTTGAAATTCGGTTCTGCGGTAAAGGGATGCATATTCCTCGGCAAGTGTAAAGTATTTCATCGTAGCCTCAAAGGTTTCAGTGCCCCCATTGATTCTGTCGATAAAAGTATTCTGGTAGTGTATTTCTGCTGCAAACAAATAACCTAACCACAATTCTTCATATCTACCTGTACTCCGGAGCTTTTGCAGCTCAGCTGCTATTATGGAGACGGCTTTATCCCTTTCCCCAAGCATTTGATAAGCCTTGGCCAAATAGATGTCGATATTGTGCATTTCTAAATATCGCAGCTCATTTTCCGGAAGCTCCAGGGATTTTTCATAATAATAGACAGCATCCTTCATTTTCCCCGCAAGAAAATGTATTACACTCAAATACCTTTCAAACCAGGCCTTGACTTTAACATTACCTGCTTTGGCACAGGCTTCTATCATATTATAGGCCAGCGCATAGGCTTCGTTTATTTGTGCATTCCAGCACAAGTTGTAGACCTTCTCAATCACAACCATATAAGCCAGTTCTGAAGCGACATTATCAAGTCTTGTTATGAGCTCATCCAGCAGCCCATTGGATGCTTCAAAGGATATAAAATTGCGGAAAACTCTGGCTTTATGCACCATAGCTTCAACATAAAGCTCTCTATTATCTTGTTCTAACAGTGGTATTGCAGTATCCAGGCATGTTTTGGCTTCAGTGAAGTTTCCGATACTTGATAAATATGCTCCCTTTGCGACCAGCAGTTCACTGTTCAAGCTGCCAGCCGTGCCTCCGAGTGCATGAAACCATACACGGAGTTCATTGAAGCTGCCGCTCTTAATATGATCCTTATAGCTGATTAGAATGATTTGTTCCAGCCTTTCCTTGTTATCTGACCGTATGGCATACTCCGCGGCTTTGGGATACTGCTTGTTTTCAAAGTAATAGCCGGCGGCTTTGCTTTGCAATGTCAAGACTCGCGCGGGGTCGGTGCATTCCAGTAAATAATCCCTGAAAAGGGTGTGATAGCGGTAATTTCCTCCATTCGTCTTAACTATAAAGATGTTACGTGCCACAAGGCTTTCCAATATAAGTCTTGTATTATTCCTGTTCAAAACAAAATCCAGCATTTTGGGATCCAGCTCCTCAAAGCAGGTGGAAGCTTTGAGAAAATCCACTATTTCCGGGGACAGACGGCTGATGCATTCGAAAAAAAGGTAGGAATACAAAGCTTCAGTACCGCATGAAGAAAGGTCGGCAAGGCTTACACCGTTTTCTAAAAGCACCTTGTAAGAGCGAATAGCCAGAGGCCACCCTTCGGTAATGCCGTAAATATTAACGTCATCAAAGCCCAGAACCTGAGCCGCTTCATCTCTTGTGAAAGCAAGCTCCCTTTGGGTCAGCTCTATAATATCACCTCTTACCTGCATGGGTATAAGCTCCTGCCAGGGGGCTTCTCTGCTGCTGATGCAAAGCCGGATATTTTCAGGCATGTATTTCATGATACAGGCAATAAGCTTTCTGATCTGCTCTTCTCCAGTTGTATGAAAATCTTCCAGAATAATCACAAAGTCCTTCCCCATTTTTTCAATGCTGTTAATAAAGGCGTTTGCAAGGATCGTTACAAAGTTGCTTTTTTCTTCGAAAGGCAGGAATTCAGAAGCGGAAAAATCATAATTGGAAAAAGTTTGTCTTAGTGCTGCACTCATCATATTCAGGAAAGCAAAAACATCGCTTTCGCCGTCGAGGGTAACCCAAACGGTATTTTCTACAGAATTGGCAACCTGTGAAAGCAGCGTGGTTTTGCCGTAACCTGCCCCTGCATTTATATATATTAGTTTTTTAGGGCTGTCAAGAACAGTATCCACAAGACCTTTACGGGAAACCTCCCCGGCAGATGCTTTGGGAACCGCCAGTCTTACGCTTGGTATATTGATCATAATCCATACCCCCTAAATATGTTAGCAATAATATTATATCAAAATACAACTAACATTGGAGAAAAAAATCCGATATTGTCCGAAATGTATTTTTGTTAGTGATTTTGTTAGTAACCAATGTTTTATAATTTTATTATTGGAAGCTTATGCAAATTTTTATCGGAGGTGAAAAACAAGTGACTGATAACCACTTTTTTAATGATAGTGACAGGAATACTAACCAGAATCGTGATTGCCGTGTGACTGAGGAAGCTTTCCCTTGTCTTGGAAAATGCTGTATAAAAAACAGTTCCCTGCCTGGCGATGCTTATAAGAAAAACTGCCCTCATTGCAGCATATGGACTTCTCTTCCCGATGGATCAAATCTTTTGGTGGCACATATATTTGAATGCTCACAGTATGGATATGGCAAAAGGGTGAAGGATTGAAACATTAAAAAAAGGGAATAGCGAGCTATGTTAAGCTCCCTATTCCCTTTTTTTTCACCTGTTTATCTTGACAGCAGATTGTATATTAGCTGTGCCATCTGAGCGCGGCTGCCGGTATCCTCCGGACTTAACCTGCCGTTGCTGCCGCTTATGATTCCTGTCTCGGTAAACAGTGCTATTGCGTCCTTGGCCCATGGCGTTATTCTGCCTGCGTCGCTGAAATCCGTCAGTGCTTTTCCAGCCTTACCCTCAGGTAACTGGCCTGTCACCTTCAGGGTACTGTAAAGTAAAGTGAACATCTCCTGTCTCGTGATAACCCTGTCAGGTTCATACAGATTATTGCCTGTTCCCTTTGCTATACCCAGAGCTTTTGCTGCGGAGAGGTAGCCTGTATAATAGGTGCTGCCCGCATCATCAAAATTACCCTTCAATTTTTCATCAGGTCTTATTCCATATGCTCTCATGGTCATGACAAGGAATTGAGCCCTGGTTAATTTTGCTTCAGGACTGAAATTTCCGTTTCCCGTGCCTGAGGTTATGCCCCTGGCTGCCGCAAAGCTCACTGCGTCACTGTACCATGTGCTTGAAGCCACATCCCTGAAGGTTATTTTATTGTAACCCACTGCGAATTTTGAAAAATGATCCGTCTTAAAGGAAACAGTCCCTGTTTTTTCATTATATACACAGTTGCTCACTACCTCAGGCACGCCTTCAGCATTGATGTAATATATCACAATGGCATTGGTATCTTCGTCTGCTTTCGGAGTATAGGGCAGAGATACCGTTACATTTCCGGCAAACTCGGATATTGTATTCCCACCGCTGGTTATGCCGAAGTCATATACAGGTCTGTCCCCTATGAGCCTTTGTGCTTCCGCCGGAAGAGCGGAGGCATCAACTTCGGAAGCTGTAATCTTTATGTCTTCCAATGCCTTATCCGCTATACCGGCTATGGTCCTGTCATCTAAAGTAATTTCTGCCAAAGGAGTACTTATAGTCATCAATTCAATGCTGCTGTTTGAAATTTCCTTTATGGCGGAAGCCGGAATGCTTGTTTCAATAGTTTTTGCATCCCGGGGTGCTTCTACCTTTATTTCTATTCCCGGTACTGTGTTTTCATCCTGTTTTGCTGCTGCCACCGCTTTACCGACAGCACTGCTTATCTGTGCCGAAGTTATCACTGCTGACGCTTTGCCGGATTTATCCGCATAAGCTTTGGCTGTTGTTACTGCCATGCCGTTATCGGCTGCCACAGCTCCGGTTACCGGGGATTGAACGCCGGCAGTGCTGCTGCTTCCGCCGCCCGGCTTGTCATCGCTTTCTGAAGGAGCGTCACTGTACACATTTACTTCAAAGCTCCTGACCTTCACTGCGTCATCCGCCAATGTAGCGAAATTGTCCACCCATTCATATCTATCCGGAGTCAGAAGCAGCCTGCCTCTTGGAGGAAGGGCATAAGCGGTAATCGTTGCCGTACCCGGCTTTTTGCCTGACAGCGTCATATATCCCTCACTGAAGTCCACAATATCCTCGTTGTTTGAAACAAATACCGTCCGCGCATAGGGCAATGCTTCATCATTATAGGTTATTTCCGGCTCAATATCCAAAGAAACTCCCTTGCGCAGGGATATACTGTGTGAAATCCGGTTATTGCCTGTTTTGAGCTCAAAGGCTTCAATATTGTTGACAATATCAATGTCGTCTTTGTATGCAAAGCGCTTATTGATAACCTTTGCAGCAGCTCCGTTGGAATAGACATTTAAGCTTATCGTTTCTGTGACTGAACCATCCTCCCCGGTTATGCCTCCATACATATCCGGTTCCAGCTCTGCAAAGAATTCAAAGTTCTTTTCTTCCTCCGGCTTCAAGCTGCCTATGGCAGTGCTTCCCGTAACTGCGCCCGAAGCACCGGCATATACTGCAGCATCGGCGGCGGTAATATTGCCGTTATTGACAGCAGTTCCAGTGATCTTCAGCCTGTTTCTGCCTGAAGGAGCAGCGCTGGCGTCGATGATATCTATGATGCTCTCTGCCAGAATATCCTGCTCCGCGCTGCACAGAACTTCTTCATTATGCTTTACCCGCACTTGCAGCTTTGTGTCCTCCAAATTTTCCGGCGCCTGCCAATTGAAGTATATATTCTGCTCCTCTCCGCCCCTCAATTCTACAGCTGTCCTTTCATCAATCTTTTCTTCGCCGCCCTCTGCGACTTGATAAAGCTCAAGGGTAACATCCTTCAGCGGATTCAGCGTTTTGTTTTTTAAAGCAATATTGACAGGTAAAATTTCATTTTGCGCCGGCATTTTCATCGGTTCAATAGAAACCTCCGCCTTGATTGCATTCGCATTATAATCTGCAGTCATCAGTATTCTGTTGTTTATGTTTTCTACGGACATATCCGTACCGGCAACATCCATTATCTCGGACATCCCTTTTACGAAAACTGTTCGCAGATTTCCATCAGGCAGAATCTCAAAGTCGATATCATTGAAATTTGCACCCTTTTCCCAGGTAACCTTCACCGGCTCAGACCATTCTGCTTCTCTTGATTTTACGACTATTTGATCTCCTGCCTCAACTATACCTGTTTCTCCGTTTACATCGGGCGTAATGTCGTAATCTATCGGGTTCCCTTCATCGTCATTAGCCGGATAAGTCATTGGATTGCCTTCCTCATCATAAAGCTTTGTTTCCGTTATATCGCCTAAGATCTGGCGGGCAGCGCAGATCTGCTTCTCCCGGTATTGATTTTCCGGCAGCGTAGCTTCACTTGAATTCTGATCTATCCCATCCCTATAGGTGATATTGCTTTCGGTCCACATGACATATACATTGTTGTCATCCGACTTTACCATAAATTGATCAATGGGGTATTCATTTATTCTGTATTCCTTTCCGGAATCATCAATTCTGACGTCATATTTATGCCTCACGGCGACTTCCGGCTTCTTATAGATTCCCTTCAATTTGTTCAGTACCAATGCATGCCCGTCTTCTCCCTCTATATCGTAGCGGAGGAAATTCTGGCTGAAAAGGTATCCTATATCTATATTCACTATATCTCCATCGGAAATAAAGTACAGGTATATATTGTCATTTGACTCGACAAACTCCAGGTCCGACTGTCCTTTGGTATCATCAAAATGGATGGCAGGATAGAATCTCCCTTCAGGGAAGCTATAAAGCTGGATGAACAGCTCTCTGTCTCCTGTAGTCGCAATATCCTTGTCCATATCGATGGAATATGCCAATATTGCATAATCTTCATACCCAATGGCGTTGCTGTCGACAATCAAAGGATCGGTGCCAAGGGATACCATGCTGACCTCATCAGGCTCCGGTACTCTTGACCAATATCCGCTCCATCTCCAGTCTCCGCTGTAATCATCCGGATCCGGGTTGTCTGAGATCAATATATCGCTTTCATCCACATCCGCATATTCCGATACGTCGATAAAGCCCTGACCGTGGAATCTGTTATTGTCAAAGTCATAGAAGCTATATGCCAATACAGAGTATGCATTTATTATGTCTCCCACCACTGCGTCCTGCTCGTCGCCGCCTGTTGCCTCATACTGGGTCTTTGTATAGGTTATCATCAGATTTTCTTTTCCGTTTCTGTCCTTCCAATAGGCAATGTACGGATCACCGTCCGACCAAGTATCGGTTTCCGTTTCGAAGGTTACGTTTTGCACCTCTCCAAATTCCCTTGTCCCCTTATCAAAGAAGCTTGCCTTTATGTCACGGTTATTTAAAACCTCCATTACCGTATCTGTTTCATCAACGGGATTTACCGCACTGGACCAGGCCACCAATACCTTGTCCCCCATATCGGAGATCCAGGGATTATCATCCGGGGTCCCGTCATTGTCAACCTTCTCCGGTATGCTCCATGAGCTTCCGTTGTATATGGAGTAGTAGAGCTGGGTTCTGTTCCTGTCGTCCTGGTCCGTATCATCGTCCAGGAATACTAAGAGCTGCTGATTCTCACCAATAGGCGCCAAAAGAGTGTAAGGATATGGATATACCCCTTCCAGCAGCGTCTGTTCATTGAATACGTTTTCCCCCGCTGCCATAAGCCGCATCCGTCTCCGGGCATTGCCCCCCTGCCATTCTCCCCGGTTGTCCAGGTATTCCCTGGAGCTTATTTCATAGTCTTCCGTCTTTTCATACAAATAACTGGTGTTTGCAAAAAGATCGTTGGCCTTAAAGCGCCTCATCCTATTATTATCAAATAAATCATATTCCTTTTGCCCGATATCCCACTTGAAATCAAAAACCAACACCTTTAAAGCCATGTTAGCCGTTAAAACAACCTTTCCGGAGCCGGAACCCGAGGTGGTAAAATTCATATCAAAAACCGCCCTGCCCGTTATACTGAATTCGGCGCCGGTGATTTTTGCACCAACGGTCAGACCGATGGACGGCTTAACACTCAGTTTGCCGTAAATAGTAAAATCACGATCCGGATTGCCTGTTCCCGCTCTGGAAAAATCTATTTCTCCATTATCGTTTAAATAAAACTTCTTTTCATTGTACTGCTCAACGACCATGGTGCCATTTATCTCGCCGCTCAAGGAAAGCTTGATGAACACGGTAACGCCTATGGGAGTCACTACTTCAGCAGTTGTATTAAACTCTCCCGCAACGGTCGCCGAT
>DASPLL010000067.1:0-43481 GCA_035627615.1 Clostridia bacterium | reverse complement strand
GACGCGGATATTCTGACTTCCTTATTGGTTATATCAGAATATATCTGCATCAGCATTTTATTTTTCTCGGGCAGTCCGCCGCATGCATATACTTCATCTACAGGTACCCCAGCGTTGCTGAAGGTCTCTATGATCATATTTGTGCCGAATGCAGTAGCCTCTATCAATGCTCTGTATATCTCCTCAGGCTTTGTAAGCAGGTTTGCCCCCAAAAGCACCCCTGTGAGATCTGTGTCAACCAGGACAGACCTGTTGCCGTTCCACCAGTCCAAAGCAATAAGACCGCTTTCTCCCGGTTTCAGCTTTGCTGCCTTCTCCTCCAGCAGTTGATGAATATTAAATCCCTTGCTCTTTGCCTCTTCCATATAGCTTGCTGGTACACAGTTGTCAACGAACCATTCAAATATATCTCCAACAGCCGACTGTCCCGCTTCATACCCATAGAAGCCGGGTATTATACCGTCTTCAACCACACCACACATTCCGTCTACCAGTCTTTCTTCAGTACCGAGCAGCACATGGCATATGGAAGTACCCATAATCATCAGCATTTTTGCAGGCTCCGCAACGCCAACAGCAGGCATTGAGACATGTGCATCAACGTTTCCTACTGATATGGCAATACCCGGCTTCAATCCCGTTCTTGCAGCCATAGCCGCTGTCAGTTCACCGGCTTTACTCCCTATAGGAGTTATTTCCCTGCTCAATTTTTCATCAACAAGGTTTTCCAACCTCCGGTCCAGTGCTTTAAAAAAGTCATTTCCCGGGTAGCCTTTTTGCTTGTGCCATATGCCCTTATACCCGGCAGTACAGCTATTTCTGACCTCGACTCCCGTGAGCTGCATGGTCACCCAGTCGGCAGCCTCCAGAAATCTGTCGGCTGCTTCATATATCTCCGGTGCTTCGTCCAATATCTGCCATATCTTTGGTATAAGCCATTCGGAAGAAATCTTGCCTCCGTATCTTTTTAGGAAGTCTTCGCCGCGTTCTTCCGCTATTTTGTTTAATTTGTTTGCTTCCGGCTGGGCTGCATGATGCTTCCACAATTTAACCCAGGCATGAGGATTAGCTTTAAATTCTTCCATCTGGCAAAGTGCCGTGCCGTCTTTTTTGAGAGGAAGCATTGTGCAGGCTGTAAAATCAATACCAAGTCCTATAACATCTTCAGGATTAACGCCGGATTCCTTCATAACCTTTGGTACCGCAGTTTCGAGTACATCGATATAATCGTCGGGATTCTGAAGAGCCCAGTCATTCTGAAGCTTTATACCTGTTCCCGGCAAATATTCGTCGATCACCCCATCTCTATACTCCGTTACCGCACTGGCAACCTCCCTGCCTGTATCAACTTCAACCAGCACCGCACGTCCTGATTGAGTACCATAATCAACACCGATGCTGTACTTTTTTTCTCCCATAACTTTTCCTCCATTTTAAGATTTGTTCATTCCTGAATATTTTGCATAGCACTTCACATAGCTTGTACAAGCTTCAAGTGAGTATTTCTTCAATTTATACCGAAATCTCACATATCTGCTTTCTATATAAAAAGGAGCATACACAACTGTGATTACACAAGTCTATGCATGCTCCCTTCGCAAGTTATCCACAATCCTTGATATGCTTGGCTCCGGTATTATCATTTTCACTTAAGCAATATACAAAGCATTCCATATGCAATGCAATAAAATATAGCCTGATAAAGAGCAGTTTTCATATCCTCGCGTGTATCAAATCCAAATTATTCAATGTTCTTTCAATTCGAGAACATCTGTGGTTGCATCCGATAGCCATAACCAATATTACAGGATCCCGGTATATTTATTCCTCTTCCTCCGGATGTATCATCCTATGTACCTGCTCTTTTATGCTGTCCATTTCAAATATCTTTTTCCAATCCGGTCTGTAAATATGTTCATACCCAAATTTGATTGCTATCTTGGCAGCATCTGAAAATGGATTGACATTCTTAAATACAATTGCAAGAGGGATCTGTATATGTCCCATCATGAACGCCTTAGCAGCAGCTTCAGGAACACCGCGCTTTATAACCTCATCAAGTGCTTCTTTCATCAGGCATGCTGCCGATGCTGCAACAACTTCTGCCGCTGCCGGCTCAAGCATTGCCATTTGCTCAACTGTGATCCTGTGGCAATATACGACCGGTGCAAACATCTCCTTGCAAATCTTTTCTGCTGTAAGGAAGTTCTCTTCTTCACCCTGCATGAATGCAATGACAATATCCTGTTTTGCAGCTATTCCGCCAAACATATCACTACGGGCTTCAGGGGTATCCTGCTCAACAAATAACCCGGGGTGGCACGGATGAGTCACAACAAAAGTGCAATCATCCCTAAGAGTCAACTCTTTTGCAAATGCAGCAGCCGGGTCAAGAGTAATCATAGTTGCGCCAGGCTTCATCATAGGTACTGCAGTCTCGGATATTTTTCCGAGCTTAGCATCCGGGACAGCCATTATTATATAATCGCCTGACGGAATCGCTTCTTCATTCGGAGTTACCGTAAGTCCCTTATCTTTAAGCCTTTCAAGTCCTGCAGCTCCATTTTCACAAAGCAGGATTTTGTAATCATGCTTTAAAAGGTTGTTCAGGCATCTCATGCCCATTTTACCGCCGGCGCCAACTAATACAACCGTAGTTTTCTTACTGTTTTTAATCAATTTATTCACCCCTAAAAATTCATAAAATTATGCAACATATGATACATAATGTTTTCAGTTTTATTTATCATTTTAAGCCCATGGCTTTCAGGTTGTTTATACTGCGTTTCAGCCAATCGTTTTCCAGATTTATTGTCTCTTCAACATTATTGGTAAAGGGAGGCCAGAGCTCTATTACTAAATTTATATCCTTACCTTGTTCCTTAAGAAGCCCCATTAGGTTGGGAATACCCAGTCTGCCTTCTCCTGCCGGCTTCCCAAGGATCTCAAATCCCATCTTGTGCTTGACTCTCTGTACATCAAAATCTTTAATATGCAGGTTTACTGTATAAGGCAGCAGATTATTCACTACCTGTTCAGTGCCCTCCATAATCTCGAAAGAATTGACAGTATCCAGGCAGCAGCCCAAATACGGACTTTTAATGCTGTTGAACAAACCTGCCAGTTGTCTTGTTGTATGAAGGCCATGGTTTTCTACTCCAATAGTTACACCGCAGGCTTCAAATTCAGGCAGAATCGTATGCAGCTCAGATGTCACAACCTCCATGTCAGGATTTATGATAATGGTCCTTAAAAACTTGCTTTCGAATATACTTGCCACATGCAGGTATTTCAGCAGGTGGTCCGGCTCTGTCCCACGGGTTCCTAATTCCAGCTCCACTCCTGCCTTTACTGCTATATTTCTGATTTTCTCTAATTCTTCATCAGACATAATGTGCAGCGGAATATTATCAGCAATCTGTAACAGGGATATATTAAGCTTATGTGCTATTTCAATCAAATCTATAGTATTAACAGGGTTCTGCGGTGCTTCATAGCCAGGGACACCGATGGACCAGGCAAGAGCATAAGTACTAATACCGAGTTTCATTGTTTTTTCTCCTTCAATTATCAAATCTCATTACAACGTATGCGACTTAGCTTCAGCAGCCAATGACTGTATAATATCAGTCGCAATTTTTTGTATTTACGTCAAAAACCAGTACTGCAATTAACAGTATTCCTTGTATTACATACTGAGCCCCTATAGGCAGGTGTGTCACCATCATAAGCGTTGACAGAAGAATTAAGAAAAGTGAACCTAATGCTGTTCCTACGACTGATGCCTTACCTCCCGAAATAAGTGTACCGCCTATTACAACCGCACTGACTGATTGAAGCATGTATGGCTGTCCCATATCAAGAAATGCTCCGTTTACCCTGGCACCTATCAATACTCCGGCAATAGCAGCAAATAATCCGCTTACCATGTATGCAATCATAACTGTTTTGTTAACCTGTATTCCGGCAAGATATGCGGCAAATCTATTTTGTCCTACAGCGCTGAGAGATCTCCCATAGGAGGTACTGTTCAGAATAAAAGCTATCACCAGAACAGCGAATAATGCAAATATAAGTATAAACGGTATTCCTGCAATTCTTCCATTGGCTATATATGTGATTATCTTACTCATTGCTGCAAAATTGTAGCTTTCCGAATAAATCAATATTGCACTGTTTAGAATGTAGCCCACTGCCATTGTTGCAATCATCGGAGGAATCTTGAACAGCAGAACTGTTACTGAATTCAAAACCCCAACCAGCAGACCGATACCCAGGACCACAGCAAGTGCCATAAACAGATTGCTCTCAGAACCATTAATTAATCCGAAGGACAAAAATGCACTAAGGGTTATTACATAGGGGATTGACAGGTCAATTCCTCCGTCTCCGGATGTGATTGCAAACATTTGTCCGATACTTACTATGACAAGAAGCGAAGCGAGGCTTGCATTGGCAAAGAGGCTTCCTAATCCAAACTGTCTGGTAAGTATACTGATTGCAGCCCAGATGACCAAACTGCCCAGGAATGCCCATATCCACGATGTTTTCTTAATCTGGTTCAATAAATTAGTGTTCATTATGTTTCCTCCTCATTGCAGTACGAATTGCAAGAATCAGGAATAAAAGGCCGCCCTGAACAGCCGGTTGAAAACTGTTTCCTATATCAAGGAAGCCGATGAGAGCCCCAACCATCGATAGTGTTATTGCTCCAATAACAACTCCAATCGGGTCAACAATTCCTCCGGTCAGTTCTCCTCCGCCCATAACTACAGCTGCAATAGTCAGAAGTGTATATGAAGAGGCAGAATTGGCGTCTGCAGCAGTCGTTATCCCTGTGAGAGACATTCCACCTAATGCACCAAACAAACCTGCAAGAAGATACAGGCTGACCCTGGCTTTAAGTATTGACCACCCGCTTCTTTCAACTGACTTCGGATTATTCCCGAAGCCACGTAAAACAGTACCATAGCTGGACCTTATAATCACAAGGTATGCAGCAGCTGCAATAACAAGTGAAATTATCATCGGGAAAGGGATAACCGGAAATGAGAAATTAAAGAATTTCATTAACCATTCCGGAGAGCTTCCTCCCGGCTTTTCCATTATGCTTATTGCAATACCCAGCCATATGAAAGAGGCGCCTACAGATACAACTATCGACGGCAGCTTTCTTTTATGTATCAATGCTGCCAATAAGCCATATCCCAGTATCCCGGCAGCCAACACCAGTATTCCGAGAACAGGGTTGCTTACCAGCAAAGTTGCGCTGATAACATTGGTAAAACCTAAATATGCTCCCAGTCCCAGGTCTATGTCACTTGCCGCTATTATAAACATCTGACTTATTGCGGCTAATACCAGAGGTACGGCTGAGCCTATCAACAGGTTAAGCCCAAAGCCTGATAGGGCATTCGGCTGATTGATCCCTATGGCTGCAAAAATTATTATCATGGCAATGAGCGGCATCGCAGCTCTTTGAGTATTAAAAAAGCTTATTGCTTTAGCTCCAAAGCTTTCTTTGGCATTATTCTTTTTATTGTTTCCGCCTTCGGCCTTCACAGTAATAAAGGAAGATTCAATGATCCGGTCTTTTGATATTTCATCTTGAACCAGCTCCCTGACTATATAACCGTCACGCATAACCAGTACCCTGTCACAGCCGGTCAGTTCTTCATCTTCAGTACTGTACCAGATTACCAGCTTGCCCTGGGCCGCTACTTCCTTATACAACTGAAGAAGCTGCCTTTTTGTTTCTACATCTACACCTCTGCTTGGGTCGTCAAGAAGTATGATCCTGGCATTTGAAAGCAGTGCCCGTGCTATCAGTACCTTCTGCTGATTACCTCCACTCAGGCTGAGCAACAGGTCATTCATATCGGTACTTTTTATTTTAAGATTCTCATACCACTCATTTCCCAATTGAACTTCTTTATTTTTATCTATAAGAACACTGTCACGAAATTTCGTAAGCTTAGTTATGGTCATATTCTTTATTATCGACCAGAGGGGGAATACCCCTTCCTTTGTACGGTCACCTGAAACATAAGCTACAGTATCATTAACGGAAATATTCCCGCTTTTTAGCATACTGCTGCTTGCTTTATACAATACATGCAGAATGTCCTTCTGCCCGCTGCCTTCAAGTCCGGCCAGCCCAACTATCTCACCCTCGAACATATTGATGCTGATATCATGCAGTTCATCACTGTTCATATTATTTATGTTGATTAAAACCTTCCTGTTTTCCTTTTTGCACTTACCGTCAGTCTCTTTTCCGCATTCCCGCTTTTCAACCGACATGCTTCCACTCATTTCACTGACCAGGAATTCTTCATCTACCGTCGATGCTTTTACATTACATTTAAGGCAGCCGTTATTCATTACCGCAATTTGATCGCATATTTGCAGTACTTCATTGAGCCTGTGCGAAATAAAAATGAATGAAATACCATTCTTCTTGGTTTTTAAAACATATTCTATTAATTGCTTTGTCTGCTCAGCACCTAATGAGGACGTAGGTTCGTCCAGAATAAGCAATTTTAAATCAGGGTCACTTGACGCCCTTGCTATCTCTACCATTTGCCTCTGAGCTATTGTAAGATTTTCAACCACTTCCGAAGGATTTATATTATTGCCTGGGAAAACATCGTCCAATGCTGTGCGTACTGCTTCCAGGGCATTTTTTCTCCATCCCCTGCCTGCAAATCTCTGGTGCTGTTCAATATAAAAATTCTCATATACTTTCAGATTAGTGCAGAGAGAAAGCTCCTGGTAGACGACTCTAATACCCAGTTGCCTTGCCTGAGCAGGTGTATAGTGCTCTAAATCAACATCGCTGTTAAAAAATTTTAATGATCCGGAATTAGGCCTTGTTACACCGGCTATAATACGCATAAGGGTACTTTTGCCAGCTCCATTGGCTCCAACCAAACCTAGAGCCTCACCGGTATGCAACGAAAGACTTACATTTTCTACTGCCTTGGTCGCACCATAAACTTTTAGAATATTAGAAGCTTCAACCAGTATATCCTTTTGTGAAGATTGATCATTTTCCGACAGCTGAATATTATTTTGGGCCATATGAATATCATCCTTTTTAATTAAATTAGGGACCCTTGATATTTTGGGTACAAGGATCCCCCTCATTATTTAGCGTGTTCTCTATTTTTTACTTATTATATTCTCTTCAACCCATTCCTTTGTAAATACCGGACTTACGATTGAGTTTGGCTCCATATCCTTATATTTATCAAGCTCTTCCTGATTGATTCTTGCATGAGGCATCAGCATGTCCTTAGGAACATCTTTACCTTCTGCTATTGCAAGTGAAACCCAGAAAGCGGCTCCTCCGACACCAGGTGTTGAGGCAAGTCCTAAAGTTTCATAACCACCCTTTTGGTTTTCTTCATACCACCATTTTGTGAACTCTGCTGAACCGTCACCAGTTATAAGAGGCATTTCTCTGTTAGCCTGCTGGAATGCCTGAACAACACCGTAGCTATCTCCACCACCCTGACAGATAACAGCATCAACGTTCTTTAAACTAGGAAGGATACTGCTGACCTCTTTGTTGGCAACAGCTGTGGTAGCCTGTCCATATACAGTCCCTACGATATTCATACCGGAATTCTTTTCAAGAACATTCATCATTCCTTTATACATATCAGCATCAGGAGCTGAACCTGCAACACCACGGATTATCAATACATCTGCTTTTCCATTGAAATGATCTACTACATACTGTGCTACATCTTCGCCATACTTAATAAAGTCAAAATTAAGCTTATAGTGATTTTCCTCTGTTGCAATGGAGTCAAAGGAAAGTACCTTTATACCTGCTTCCTGAGCTTTAGCTATTGTTCCGTTTAATGCTGTAGGTGAAGCTGAGTCAATTGCAATTACATCTACACCCTTTAATATAAGATCATTCAGCTGAGTCATCTGCTGCTGCTGTGTACCGTCACCGTTTAAAACCATATAGTCTTTTATTAATCCCTGATCTTTAGCTTCTTTGGCAGCAGTTTCAAATGTATCAACCATTTGTTTTCTCCAGATATTGCCATAGTATGAATTTGATAAGGCAATAACCGGCTTCTCTTCATTTTGCGCTGGAGCTGCCTGTTCAGTTTGCTCCTGAGGTTTCGGCTCATTAGCTGGTGTTGATGAAGAACTACACCCTACTATTGACATAACCAGTCCAAGGACTAACAGAAGTACTAAAATGCGGTGCTTTGATTTAATCACAAAATCTCCTCCTTAATATGTATTAGGGCAATTTGAGTAACTTTTGGCATCTTCGTATTGCAGACACCGGATTTATATTATTGGGTGGCGCGCTCCCCCATTAATATTGAAAATTATTCGTTTTTTAGATAATACAAGCTATCTATACAATTTACAATCAGATAAGCTTCTGCCATTCAATAATTGACTCTTCTATAGCCTCATAAGCTTTTCTCATATCCTTTTCCGCAAGTGAATCAAGTATATTTTTGTGGATACGAAGGACACTTTCCCCTGTTTTTTCGTTTTCATGGGTTCTTTTTATAAAAGGATTGAAAAGCTCCATAACAAAATTATAGATTTTTTCTACAAGTTTATTTCGTGTTGCGTGTCCCAAAGCATTATGGAAATTTGCCTCACAATAAGATATGGCTTGAGTCGTGAACACTCCCTGCTGTATTACTTTCTCCATCTCTAAGTGGGCTTTCCGTATATTTTCAATATCCTCATCCTCAGCATTTTCGATTATCAGCTTGACAACAGCATGCTCCAGAGTTCCCCTTAACTGTGCCAGATCCTTGATGTCGGGCTGGCTTTGAATAAGGCTGAATAGAAAAGGATCAAACTTGATTTTGTTATCTGCTTGCGCAATATATGTACCATCACCTCTCTTTATTTCTACAATCCCAAAGGCAGACAGAATCTTCATAGCTTCCCTTAATGAACTCCGGCTCACAGCCATGCTTTTGCATAGCTCTGACTCTGAAGGAAGCCTGTCCCCCGGGATTAACTTTTTCATAATAAGAAGGTTCTTAATACTGTTGATAACAAAATCAACAGCAGTTTCTTTTTTGTGTTCAGCAAATAATTCCTGGCTTTCTTCGTTCATAATCTGATCAATTTCCTTATCCATAATCGCACCAACCTACAAAATATTTCTTAAATCACAGTTTGACTTAAGATTAATCCAACGAATCGTCAACTATAATGGAATAAAACATACCATTATTAGTAATACGTCAGACATCATATGTTTAAATGTAATTTAATGTTACTTATATTTATCATAATTGTCAATGCTTTTGCAAAACTTTTCACACTATTATGATTAGTGGTGTTTTTGTTTGTTGTGTGATAGGCTATCTCTATATTAATACCATAGGGAAAAATTCTTCGATTTTGATTGCGTGCTATATTGCAGTACGTATATTATTATTACCGTACATTAATTATATCACACTGATTTACAAATGCAATACTTAAATAACTTAATATATAGCTCATTATGGAAGAATTGATGACTGGAAGGAATTTATTCCGTTAGCACAAGATGCCTTTGGGGATGCGGTAGATGGAGGTACTGATCATTCTAAAAGCAAATGAGGAGCAGCCGTATATAGCAGCTGCTCCGGTTTATTTCTCCGTCATTAGTCCAGGTTCATCATAAAATGCAATTTAAATTCAGGGACTAGTAACCTTTATCTATATCCACTATATTCATAAGGCTCTTGCCTGTTATATAACTTCTCAGGTTTTCGTAAATGATGTTATATTTTCTTTCGTTCCTCAGCTCTGATATCCAGGAATTATGGGGAGTAATGATCACATTTTGCATCTCCCAAAGAGGGCTGCTCTCAGGCAAGGGCTCATTTTCGAAAACATCCAGTGCTGCTCCGCGTATTCTGCCATTCTGCAACGCTTCTATGAGGACTGATTCCTTTATGATGCTGCCTCTGGCAATATTTATCAGATAGGAGCCCTTTTTCAGGGAGCCAATATTTTTCTCGTTGATCAAATGATGCGTCTGTTTTGTATAAGGTATGGAAAGTACGGCTACATCTGCTTGTGACAGGGCATAGTCAAGCTCCTTCAAGGAATAGCAGCTTTTAAAATAGTCCACCTTTTTCCCTGAGGTATTTATCCCTATAATATTTGCATCAAAGCCCTGAAGCCTTTTCGCCGCTTCATAAGCTATACTGCCGGTACCTACAAAGCATACGGTTTTATTATATAGCTCCATTACCGAAGTATCCAACTGCCACTTTTTTTTACTTTGCTTATTATAGAATGACCTGCTGTTTTTCAGCAATTCAAGAGTTTTCAAGACTATCCATTCCCCTATCGGAATTGAATAGCCCGACCTGTTGTTCGTAACAATTATAGCCTGCTCTTTGATCTGCCGCCTGGGTAACTGATCTATGCCGACACTGGAAAGCTGGATCCACTTAAGCTTTTTGAACTGGGATATATCCAGTCTGTCAAATGGGTTATAGCAAACCAGTACATCTACATCGGAAATCTCATCAGAATAGGAAATTTCCTTTTCATTCACATATACCAGCTCATACCCCAATTCGGTAATTGCCCCCATTTTTTCCTCACCATAATTATAGGTAAACAGAACCTTCACATTTTCACCTCATAATGGATTTTTTTGAAGTTTTAAGCCATATCAATTATATAGGATATTTTCCATACTTTCTGCAGACTTATTCCAAAAGCTTTAAAGGAACATAATACTTTGAATATCTTCTCCCTTGCCTGTCTGCCAGGGGGCCGTTCTCATTCCTCACCATCACTGTCGCCCTCTTGTTGATATTATAGAGTATGCCCGTATGCCTTACCCCTTCATAAGTAAATGTGACAGTATCTCCTATGTTGAGCCCGAGCTTTTGATTTGCTATCTGCCTATGGGTGGGCAGCTTGTGATGGCTTTCGGTATGGCCGAAAAGACTGCCTGCCATTGTTTTGAACCTTTCCCTGCCGCAGTTGGATTTGCCGAAATGAATAAATTCAATTACATGGCAGAGCTCATGTTCAAATACAAGCTGCAGTGCTTCAAGGCTGTTTTGTGTATCTACCCCTCCGACCATCTTGTTTCCTTCAATCAGACCATAATGGAAAAAGAAATCCACCCCTATTTTGATTTCAATAACCACTTCCTCCGGTTTAATGGTATGAATATTTTTGGGGCAGCGGGTCAGTCCTGCACTCTTTGTCATCTGACGGGATAGTGAAAACTTCAGCTTTCCCCTGAAGCTTTCTTCAAACCAGTTCTCAAGGAATATTTCATCATATAGCTTAAATAATAGTTTTAGGTCAGCAGCAGATATGGTATTTATAGTCCCGCTGTTAATATTGACCGATTTCAGCTGCAGGCGCTTTGAAACCTCTTTACGTTTATCCTTTATGGCATCATCAGACAGCTTTGTATTAAGTATATCAAACATATATTGCCCCTCACAAATTGCATTTTCTCTTACTTTCATAGTTTTTTGTATTTCCTTCTGAAAAAAACCTTTAATAAAATTATATTCCATATGCAATAATTCATCAATTGCTTGCAGCATAACACATATCAAACTAATGAAGGTATATTAAAAGCACTGCATTTACTTATATAATGCAGTGCTTTGTTTTCCTATATCTCCATGCCTGCCGATATTACCCCGATTACCTGATCCCTTTCATCCTTTATCGGTACCGCTATATTTACACCCAAGCTATTTGTCTGGGTACCTACAAATGGCACCGAGACATTCGTCTTACCCTTTGAAGCCTCCTGAAACCATGGACGGTATACAACGGTTTCAACTTTTTTCTCAGTGGTTATATATATGCATTCTCCATTCATATCTCTTGTTCCAACGAATGTAAAACCAATTTTGTCTGCCAGCTCCTTAAAAGCCTTTCTTTCCATTTCGATATTATTTTTTATTACGAACCCTTCCTTAGAAAGCTTTATCAGCTCAGCCTTGGCCTTTTCAATATGCGCCTTGACCTCTTCAGGAATCTGATATTTGTTAATTAAGGCAGTAGAAATATTATGTAAATCATTTGATATGTTATATAATGTTTTTGCATTATCTCTCATATCTTTGAAGGACTCCATCTGCTGCTGGCTTGAAGCTGCAACCTCCTGGGCTCCAGCAGCTGTCTCTTCGGACACAGCTGCCATTTTCTCAGCAGCGTCCAATACTGAACGGACGTTTGATACCTGCCTTATTGACAGACTCTTAATACTGTCCATTGAACCGTCAAGCTCATTAATCCCATTAACCATCTCATCAAAATATACTCTCGAGCTTTCACCCCTGCTGATATTCTCCCTGGCTTTATTCTGGCTTCCTGTGATTATTTCCGCTGCTTTATTAGCCTCCGCCTGGATTTCGAATGCAATATTCCTGATCTGCTCAGCTTCCCTGGAGGATTGCTCTGCCAGTTTCCTAACCTCTTCCGCCACTACCGAAAAGCCCCTGCCGTGTTCTCCCGACCTTGCGGCTTCTATTGCTGCATTCAGCGCTAACAGATTAGTCTTATCTGCGATATCTGTAACTATATTGACAAAATCAGTTATTCTTAAAGTTTTATCCTTAAGGTTTCTCATGCTTTCCACTGAATTGCTGCTGTCTTCTGCCGATAATTTCAAGTGCTCCAGCAGACCTTCCAAAACATTTTTAGTATCTTCAACCTTTGTTACTATATTCTTGATGATCGCATCACCTTTACCTGTTTCATTATCAATCTTCTCTGCCATTTCTGCCATGCTGTTTATACCTTCTGATGTTTCCTGTGCCGCCAGAGCCTGCTCACTTGCCCCCCTTGCAATCTCCTCTATTGAAATTGCTATTTGTTCGGCTGCAGTATTTGCACTTTCAGTCTCTTTTACAAGATTATCGGTATAATAATTAAGCTGATCCGATGTTCTCTGCATCTTTCCGATCATCCTTAAAAAACCGTCTATAATCTTTTCGATCGACATTGCAACCTGAAACAGTATCCTGTCTTTAATTTTCATATTCTTTGAGCTTTTCAGATATGTAGCTATATCACCATCTTCAGCTTTTGCCAGGTGTTTTGAAATGCCTGATAAAGACTTGAAATATAAAAAATGTATAACCGGAGCTAGCAGTGTAACCACAGTAAGAGTAATTACAAGATATGCAACAGAATTATTGAAAACACTTTTAAAAACGCTTTGGATAATAAAGTAGATAAGGATCGGTACCCATAATACCAACACTAGTCTGAAATAGGTAAAAAAACCGTTTCTGCCAATTGAGTTCATACAATATCCCCTCCCATAATGTAAACATCTACTGCAATCATCAGCTCTTCTGCAATTTAAAATTAATTCTTGCTGATTGTATCCATATTGTAGACAAATTGTATACAATCATACTTAGGATAAATTCTACATAATAATAAAAAATCCTTCAAAAAATATAAATTTATAGAAATTTATCAGAAGATGTATTTGAAAAACTATATATATTTAACAACATTTACTTGTATGAAAACAGCTTCGCCAGTCGGTATAATCCAGGCATTGCATATTCAAAGAATTCTGTATAAGCTGTACAAAAATAACTCAGACTCGGATTTCCGTCATCAAATGGTTCTCTTGTCCTTCTGCAGCCGCCCCTGCATAAATTATTCCATTTACATATCCTACATTCAGGATGGATGTTCCGGGAAGCCTGTATAAATCTTACAGCAGTTTCAGAGCTTTTCATTTCTTCGAACCCATTTTGCTTTATATTACCGAGAAGCCACTCATCTGCTGCATAGAAATCACAGGGATATACTTCTCCGTCTGCTTCAATGACAAACTGACACGAGCACTCCCCTAACATATCACAGGCTTCAGGCCTCATTCCCATAATGATTCCCAGATAATTGTCAAAGGTACGTACGCTGATCGTATCTCCATTTATAATATCCTTGTACCATTGATAAAAGATACTTTTCAGAAATTGTGAGTAGTGTCCTGGAGTCAAAGAATGCTCATATCTGCCGGGTTTTTCATTCAGTGGATCGAGACAGGGTATGAATTGCAGGTATTTAAAGTTATTTTTTTTGAAAAAGTTGTATACTTTATTCGCATGTCTGGCTGTATGCGAATTAACAACAAAAAGTATGTTGTACTCCACTTTGTATTTATCAAAAAGCCGGACAGCATTCATTACTTTTTTAAAAGAGCCTTTACCTTTTGCATCAACGCGCATTGAGTCATGTATATCTTTGGGTCCGTCAAGAGAAAGGCCCACCAGGAAATGATTTTCAAACAGGAACTGTGCCCATTCTTCATCAATGGCTATACCGTTTGTTTGTATGGTATTGTTGATTTTTATCCCTTTAGTATTATACTGCTCCTGCAATCCGATAAGTTTTTTGTAAAAGTCCAACCCGGCAAGCGTCGGTTCTCCCCCTTGAAAAGCAAAGGTACATGTTTGCCCGGCGTATTCAAGCGCTTTTCTGACAACAATCTCCAATAGGTCAATATCCATTATACCAAAGGATCCAGTACTGCGCTTTTCTGATATTTTGTGGTAAAAACAGTATTTGCAGTTTAAATTGCAGCTGCTTGAAGCCGGTTTTATCAGCAGACTTAAGGAGGCCATAAAAAATCACCCTCGTAATTTATTGGTTGTTACTTGTATATTAATTATAGGACATGGAACAACATTACGCCCATAAATCCTGACAGCATTATTGCCATGATCGGATGCAGCCTGAATTTCACAATTTCTATCAGTGTGGCTGTTAAAATCGCTATACTGCCGAAATTTATTATCGTACCCGGATTGTTGACCAATTGTCCTATAGCTATAATGGGAGCTTCTTGTCTTAGTATTGCAGTCTCAGCTACAAATACGGCTGCCGTCACAATAAGGCCGGCAATAACAGGCCTTATCCCATAAAACACCAGGGTATTCAAAGGGTGCTTCCGGAACCCGAAAAAAAATTTTGATACCAGCAGAATAAGAACGAGTGACGGTATGGCGACTCCTGCCGTAGCGGCCAATCCCCCCACAAGACCGGCCGTTCTATATCCTACAAATGTAGCGGTATTCACAGCAATAGGTCCGGGGGTCATTTCCGAAATGGCAATGATATCCACAAACTCTGCAGAGGTCAGCCAGCCATTTGACTCTATCTCTTTCTGTATGAGCGGAATCATTGCATACCCTCCGCCAAAGCTGAACAAACCGATTTTCATAAAGGTAAAAAGCAGCTTAAGGTAGATCATTAGTGCTCACCATACCTATCTATGATATTTTTAGCAGTGCCTGGGAATATACTATAGATCAACAAGCCTATGGCTGCGCCTCCCATGATGACAAATACTGCATGTATGTTTACAACAATAATAAGGAAAATGGTAAAAACCATTATTAAAAGTGCAATTTTATCTCTAATAGCTGTCTTTCCTATCTTAAGAGCTGCCAACAATATTAGTCCTACAACAGCAGATCTGATACCTAAGAAAGCTGCTTTTATTATCGCATTCTCCTGAAACCTTGCAAAAAATGCTGCAATCAGTGTAATAATAATAAATGATGGCAGTATCACACCCAGCATTGCAGCAAAGGCCCCCTTCCGTCCGGCTATCTTATAGCCTATAAAAGTGGATGAATTTATAGCTATCGCACCCGGCAATGATTCTGAAACTGCAAAAATATCAATGATATCCTCTTCCTTCATCCACTCTTTGTTAATTATTACTTCTCTTTCTATAATCGGAATCATTGCATAGCCTCCGCCAAAAGTGAAGCATCCGATTTTAAAGAAAGCCTTGAATATCTCGACTAGCTCCTTGATATCCGTCTCATTACTCATTATTACACCTCTTAATACTTAACTCTGGCACTGCAACCCAATGAACAAACAAAACATATGGCTGCTATAGGTCTGCGGCATTGACTTTCGCCCATACCTTCTGTGCCGGCGGATAGTGGTCCATAATATACATCAGTCTGTCCCGTGAAAGCCTTACCACCTCTGCATACCGTGGATCTGCCGCTGCATTATGAAGCTCATCAGGATCTTTACCGAGGTCATAGAGCTCCTCATGGTAATTCCCTGGTTCTGTATATCCAAGGTATTTAATATATTTATAACCAGCGGTCTGAATCATTTGCCAGGCATTACTTCTTCCATCTCCGCGCTTCTTTATTGTTTCTTCTATATTTGAATCCTGGTGGCGTTCTTCGGTAAAATCTGTTTCTGTAAAGGTATAATCTCTTATCGAGTCCGCTTCGCCTTTGACTACAGGAAGCAGTGAACGGCAGGGAATCAGATCATTATAAGCAGGCCACGGCCTGCTGAGGGCTATCTCCGGATCAAGTCCTGCATAGTCCAGTATTGTTGCCGCTATATCAGTCAGCTCTACCGGAGAATCTATAATACCGGACTTTTTATAACCCGGCAGCCTTATCGCAAGGGGAACTGTTGATGCCTGCTTCCAGGGCACCCCCTTCTGGATCATGTAATGATCGCCCAGCATATCTCCATGATCGGAGGTAAGAATGATCAATGTATCATCGAGCTTTCCCTTCCGTCGCAGCAATTCCAGAATTTCACCTATCTGGTCATCGATCAGCTTTACCATTGCCCTGGCCGATTGCCGCTGCTTATACAGAATCGTTTTTTCTTCTTCGGATAAGCTTTGACCTTCTTGTAATATAAAATCATCATCCGTTTCCAGTTCAAACATATCTATGTATCGCTGCGGCGCATCGTAGGTTTTATGAGGTCCGCAGAAAGACACCATCATATAGAAAGGCTTATCCTCAGGGTGGTTATTGAGATATTCCTGCGCTTTTCTGCCCGTAACGACGTCTATGTAATCCTCTTCATCAAAAGGCCATGGTGTGGCTTTGTCATAATTATGGTCGGCCGTATCACCGTTTTTACCACCGCTTGTAACACAGAAATCCCGTACCTTTTCCAGAAGACCTTTTTGATTGAGATAGTCGCAATAGTAGCAGTAGTTTATGTTTAGCTGCTGTTTCCCTGCTGTTTCCCATATATGATCATACCCAAAACGCTTGGTATCTTCCTCATTTTTAATAAAATGTGAGCCGGTTCCTCTCGGGATTCCCCAAGGCCAGGTCTGGAGATAATGGAATTTGCCTATTCCATAAGTCGTATAGCCCTCCTTCTGCAGAGCCTGCATAAAAGTAGGAATCTGATGAAAAAGATCTCCTGACATTGTCAGTGTCCCTATCTGTCTCGGGTATCTGCCGGTTATAAGCGCTGTCCTTGCAGGAGTGCATATGGGATTTACCGTCTGGCAGGCACCAAATGCCGATCCTTCTGCAATCCAATCCATGTTTGGCGTATCAACCTTGCCGTAAGGTATATATCCCACATAGTCCGGCCTTTGCTGATCAGTCATAAACAGTAAGATATTCTTTTGTGCCATTAAAGCATCTCCTTTCATCAAACCCGATCCATTCCTACCACCATTTGATAAGGTCTGTCACCTTATTCCTCAGCTCAACAAAATCAGGGTGACTTATATCCCTTGGCCTTGGCAGCTCATTAACTATTATTTCCTTGATCCTTGAGGGCTTGTTGGTCAGCACGATTATTCTGTCACCAAGATATACTGCCTCTTCGATGTTATGAGTAATGAATATGACCGTTGTATTGGTTTCCTTACAAATACGCACAACCTCATCCTCCAGCTTGAACCTCAGGCTGATATCAAGCTGCCCGTAGGGCTCATCCATTAAAAGCAATTCCGGATCGGTAGCAAAAGCACGGGCTATTACAACACGCTGAAGCATACTTGCTGATAACTGATTGGGATAATAACTCCTGAAATCAGAAAGGCCCACCATTTTTAGCGCAGCATCTACTTTTTCATCCATATTTGAAGTTTTATTCTTTATTTTGAGTCCGAATCGGACATTATCCTCTACTTTTAACCAAGGCATCGCTGAATACTCCTGGAATATGTATGCGATATTGTGCATTTTCAAATCTACCGGCTTGTTATCAATCAATATTTCTCCTGCTGTGATATCATAGAGCCTGGTCAGACTGTTAAGGAATGTAGTCTTGCCGCAGCCTGTCGGACCGACGATACACAGAAATTCACCTCTGGCTACTTCAAATGAGACATCATCCAGAACTAAAAGGTCTCCAAACTTTTTTGTCAGATTTGTCACTTTCACCTTAATGTCCTTGATCATTTTCTTCACCGCCTTCTCTTGTGCTATATATCAATATCCATTGCCTGAGAAATCTCTTTCCTTATCTTAAGAAATTCCGGATCTATAAGACTTCTAGGTCTAGGCAGGTCGATTTTATACTCCTCTTTTATTTTTGTAGGACAATCATCCAGTAGTACGATCCTGTCAGCCAGATAAATCGCTTCTTCGATGTTATTGGTAACAAAGATTACCGTCCTTTTCTCCTTCTGCCATATTTTGCCCAGTTCTTCCTGCATCATATATCTTGTCTGTGCATCCAGATGCCCAAAGGGCTCATCCATCAGAAGCACCAGCGGATCGTTGCAATATGCACGGGCGATCCCAACACGCTGCTTCATTCCTCCTGATAATCTGACAGGGAATGTATTTTCAAAGCCTGAAAGCCCGACTAAATCAATAAAATATCTGGCTTTTTGCCGGTAATCCTTTTGAGCAAATCCGCGGGCTTTGGGGCCGAACTCTACATTTCCCATTACTGTGAGCCATGGAAAAAGTGCAATGGTCTGATAAACGACCCCTCTGCTGGGACCCGGACCTTCAATCAGCTTGCCGCTTTCAAAGACTTTGCCTGTAGTAGGACTATCCAGGCCTGCGATGATATTAAGCATTGTTGTCTTACCACATTGACCTGGTCCGAATAACACAAGGAATTCATTTTCATGCACTTCCAAGGATATGTTCTCAATTACTTTGAAGGTATCAGTGCTTTTGTCGTTTATTGAAAACTCCTTTGATACTTTATCACATGTGATGATAATCTTCTCTTGTTTATCAGCGGCAGCTATTTCCCTCTTACATTCCATGCAACAAGCCTCCTTTCCAACACTCTCATAGATGTAGCAAGTATGAATCCTGTAATACCTATCGAAATCATTCCAACAATCATTTGAGGAGTATTACCGGATTCCATCCCCATAATGATGATCCAGCCTGCACCCTCCGATGAGCGTATCATCTCAGCTCCCAGCACGGCCATCCACGCATTTGAAAGTGCAACCTGAAAACCGGAAAATATCTGCGGCACTGTGGACGGCAGCACTACTTTCCTGAAGACCTGCTTATCAGTTGCTCCAAGCATCTTAGCTGCTCCAATCAACTGCTTATCTACTTTGACCGCCCCAAGATAGGCATTCAGTGTAAATGCTGTAAATGCGCCGATAAATATGAGGAAATATTTAGGTTTTTCACCTATACCAAACCAAAGGATCGAAAGAGGTATCCATGCGATCGGCGGTATTGGGCGTAGCAAATCGAAAACCGGTTTGAAAAGCGCGCGAAAAAATTTTGACCATCCCATAAAGAGACCGATTGATATACCAAGAACAGCTGCAGCACAATATCCGACAAGTACCCTGGAAAGACTCCACCCTATATGTCCTAGCAGGGTGTATTTGCCTATGGGACTGATGAAGTCCTTCAAAAATTCGCTGAATACCTTTGTTGGAGGCGGAAAATTCTCTGCTTTTATGAGTGTTACAATGATCTGCCAAAAAATTATGATTGCAGTAAATGAAATAATTCCCCAAACTATATTCTCCAGCTTTTCGTTGTTTAATTTCCTGATAACCTTCAACTTAGTTGCCTCCCTTCACAAAGCGTATTTCCAGATAATCAAGTCCGGCAGACATCAATATACCGATGACCCCTATTGTAAGCATGCCTACAACAATGATATCCGGTCTGATAAGCATTCTTGCCATTTGCATCATATATCCCAAACCGCTTGTAGCACCCAGGAGCTCTGCTGCAACAAGTGTTGTCCATGCTGAATTAAGCGAGAGCTTTAAGCCTGTAAATATCATTGGAAGAGCGGTCGGTATGGCAACTTTCCCAAGAATTGTAGTATTTGATGCTCCAAAGGTCTGAGCCACCCATATGTGGACGGGGCTCGTCTGCTTTATCCCGCTGTATGAGTTGATCACGCAGGGTATGAATGCAGAGAGAAAAACAATGGCTGCCTTTGCGGGTATACCTATTCCAAACCATAATATCATGATAGGTATCCACCCAATCGGCGGTATTGTACGTACAAGGTCGAACACAGGTTTTACAAGCATATCTATTTTCTTATACCATGCCATGAATATTCCCAGAGGCACGCCTATGACTGCCCCGAGCAGGAATCCGTATGCTGCTATTTGCAGGCTGGTGATAATGTGCACAATAAGAACCGAACCATCAGGATTTGGATCAGACAGTTTTTCTACAAAAGTAGCTGCAATCGTCAATGGAGATGGAAGCATGTGAACTGGTACAATATGCAGTACATCGGTCGCCAGCTGCCACAGCATAAAAAATCCTATGATTGATAAAGCTGATATTATCTTGTATTTATACTTACTATTTTGTTTCAATGACCTCGCTCCTTCCCCTTATTTATTAAAGGTGCCTGGCTTTACTGCCAAGCACCTTTAAGACCAATTCGGATACTATTTGAATCTCTTAACGGTCTCTTCAAGAATCTCAGTCTTGATATTGGTATCAAATTTATTAAGATCTTCATTTTTTATTTTTCCTATACTTGCCATGAATTGTGCCTGCATTTTGAGAGAAGCACCGATCTGATGTGTTTTGGCTTCAACTGAAGTCACAAATGGCTTTTTTGTAACTTCTGCCCGTACATTTTCCTTGTCCATTTCCTGACCGTTCAGCTTATACCACTCCATCATAGCATCAACATACAGCTCTTCATCAGACCTGAACACATCTGCAGCCCTTAACAGCTGTTCCATCAGGCTTACCAGCACGTCTTTATTGCCGTCATAATATTTGCGGTTCACAACAATATTGTCAAAGTACGGTATATTCAATGTCTTCATGCTTGAAGCAGTCACATATCCCTCAGCCACCAATTTGGGGGTAAATGGATATGAAGTGCATACTATGTCGCCTTCGCCTGCTTTAAATGCCTGGAAACCCTGTGCGTAGTCCATATGAACAAGCTTTACGTCAGTCTCTTTGAGGCCCATCGCTTCAATCCATTTTGATATCTGGAAATGACTGCCCGAGCCGACCGGCAGCAAAATGGTTGCGCCTTTAAGCGTCTCAGGGTCTCCATATACTTCAGGATAAGCAGGATTATAGCCCTTGACCTTTAAAATGGGACTATCCTTCCTGACCATTGCATTTATCCCTTCGCCTGCATCAACATGGCTGAAAATCTGTATTGCGTCATAACCTACCACCGACATTACAGCAGCTGCCCCAATTGCACTGACATCCCACAAATCAGCGCCAAGTGCTTCATTTACCGGTGCCCCGCTGGGGAATGTGGTAAGATCTATTTTGAACCCGTTCTCAACGTCCCAACCCTGCTTTGATATATAATATAGCGGTAATGATATTTGTGAAGGCAAAGAGGCTACCCGTATCGTCTTAACTTCCTTCTTCTCCGGTGCAGCTGCACCGGGATCTGCCGGAGCTGCCGCCGGTTCACTGTTCGGTTTAGTACACCCTGTAAACATTGCCAGAACAAGAATAATGACCAATAGCACAGAAATACCTTTTCTCATTGTTCATCCCCCTTATTATTAATCTAATTGACTCTGATTGTATAGCTGCATTGTGATTACTGATCAACTATCAGCAGTTCTACAAATACATAATACAATCATATATAGGAATATTACATAAAGAAATTTGATAAAATTAGGACTTTTTTGACTATTTTGATTAAACTGATTTTGTACCGGTTCTCTCATTTGTACTATTTTGACTTTTTTGTCCTTTGTTGACTTGTTAATGTAAAACGTTCATAATTAGCCGCACTTCTTTTAATCACCCATGCGATATGCTATAATTTTTACATAACATAAGACATGCATATTCCATATAAATATGATTCTTCAATGTATGTACCCGTAAAAGGCCGTTTATTTAAGGGAGGCATCAGGTATGCGGAGTCTCAGAGCAAGGCTTATTGTGTTTTTCTTCTTAATATTGTTCTTCTCTTCCTCTATAATCGCTATAGCCTCATATGTGCTGTTCCGCCATATCATGATAAATGAAATCGGTAATTCGAGAGTGGATACCTTGAAGCAGATATCCGAGAGGGTTCAGGTGCTTAAAGACAGTGCGATGACAATAGCCAACCTGTATTATCAGGATACATTGGTGTATGGAACAATGATCAGCGACGACATATCCAGTATGAATCTGCCGGATATCAAATATAATCTCATTTCACTGTACACCAAGTATTTTCAAGCATTTGAGCAAATCAACGCACCTTTTTATATCGTGTTGATATCTGAAAATGGGTTCAGGTTTTGTACACTTTCTGACAGTACCTACAATTTTGACAAGATCAAAAGCATGTCATGGCACGCAAAGAATGCTGCCCTTGGAAATGATTCCTATCTGGTAAGCAGTTTTAATGATTTTGACTCCAGGGGAAATAACAAGTTTGTATTTTCCGCAGTTAAGACTTTCAGAAAAACGAACAACAGTAAATATGCCGGAACTCTCATGGTGAATGTTCTTCAGAGCTCTTTGTACAATACATATGCTAATGTTCTCAATCAGCATAATTCCATCTATATAGTTGATGACCTTGCCAGGATTATCAGTCATAGGGACGAAAATCTGTTAGGGACAAACCCCTTCCCAATGAATGAGTATGGCTTTATATATGGAGCAAAGAATTATGAGATCAGCATGAAGGATAATAAAAAGATCCTGTTCTCCAAATACTACTCCCCTGAGACAAAATGGACAATTATAGAAGAGATCTCATTATCATCATTATTAGCGCCTCTTAACAACATAAGAAACAGCATTATCCTTATATATATCGTAAGCTGCATCGCATCCCTGATTCTTTCGATATACTTTGCGCACAGCATTTCCAAGCCCTTGAACACTTTTTGCCTGTCAATAAACAAGACGAGCCAGGGGGATCTGAATGTAATATCTGATATCAACAGCTATTCAGAAATCGAACAGATCAGTGACAGCTTCAATGAGATGACGGTACAACTGAAAAAACTTTTAACGGATGTCAAAACAAAGGAACAGCAGATAAGAAAAACTGAGCTTGATTTTTTACAGGCGCAAATAAATCCTCATTTTCTGTATAACACATTATTCTCCATCAAATGTATGATTGCAATAAATAAATCCATAGAAGCAATTGATATGACGTCTATTCTGATTAACCTGCTGAAAAGCTCACTGGGGACAAGAGAGCAGTTCATAACCATTGAAAGTGAGATAAATTATATCAAGCAATATATTGAACTCCAAAAGCTGCGTTATTCCAATTCTTTGAAAACAAGAATAAGTATCGATCAAAAGCTGATGAAATATAAAATCCCAAGGATCATTCTGCAGCCCATTATTGAAAATGCCATCTTTCATGGTATTGAGCCGAATGGCGGCTGCGGACTGATATCGATTTCAGTTGAAGCCTGCAATGATGATATTCAGATAACAGTTGATGATGACGGAGTCGGCATGGATGAAAAAAAGCTCAGTATGCTGCTCTGTGAGAACCAGATACCCAGTGAAGAGAATCACACAAAAATCGGTCTCATCAATATACACCAGCGCATTCAGCTCAATTTTGGGAAAGCTTATGGCCTTAAAATCAAAAGTGCTCCGCAGCAAGGAACCAGTATCAGTATCTTATTGCCGAAAATCTTGTAATCACTGTGAAATATGAATTTGGGGAGGTAAACATGACTAAAGTTCTTATTGTTGATGATGAAAGTCCAATCAGAGAATGGATCAAATATTGTATAGATAAAACCTTCAATTGTGTTTTTAGCACAGAGCTTTCGTCAAATGGTTCCGATGCACTGGAAAAATTCAGATCAAACCATCATGATATTGTGATCACAGATATAAAAATGCCTATCATGGATGGATTGGCCCTCATAGAAAATATTCGCGCCATAAGCCCTAATACCCATATTATGATTCTTACCAGCCACAGTGATTTTGAATATGCCAGGACAGCTGTTAAATATCAAATATATGACTACATACTTAAAACAGAAATAACGGAAGAATATCTCACAGATACTCTGAATAAATATCTCGATAATATAAAAACTGATCCGTATCATACAGAGACATATATTAACAGGGAAGCCGTCATGCATAAACTCATAGGAACACAGATAAACCCGGATGAAATCACTATGGATTTTCTAAAAAAATACAATATCCCTTTGCTGGATACTGCACTTTTTTCCTTTGCAATCAGATATAACGAGCCTGATTCTTCCTTCCAGAATGGTCTCAATTTACTCAACCAGAACAACGAAAAGATCCGTAATATATTCGGCTTCTGTTATGAAAAGAATACATTCGTTTTCTGTGCCAATATCATTTCCACCAACAGCATCATGCTTCAAAAGCAGTACCTGGATGACTTTATTATTGGATTTTTTCATGCGAACAATGAATGCTCTATCGGTGTCAGCCCAATACTGTATGGAATCAAAGACCTGGTGCGCTCCATAAATAGTGCAATAGATAACTTAAGTCTGTCTTTCTATAGGAGAAACACCATAATAAACAACAACAGCCTGTGTAACATACATGAAATCCAGTCCGAGCTGAACAAGCTCAAGCTGGAAGTGCTCGGCAGCGTCCGGAACAAGGATGAATCCGCTGCCAGGACTAAGCTTGACTCATTTCTCAATTATATAAGAGCCAGGGAACCCCATGATATTAATATTGTAAAAAGCAGCTGCCTTCAATTGCTGGAAGAGATCACAAACATCGCATTTTCATCAAGCGAGCAGGAAAATTCTAACGAGGTATACAACCTTAAAACAAAAATAAATAGCTTCAGAGCTTTTAATGAACTCGAAAGCTATGTAAACAAAACTTTCTCTAATGCATTTTCAGAAAAAAAGACGCAGTATAGAAGCTATACTCTGGCCATAATGAAAGCTATAAGCTATTTGGAAAAGAATTATCAGACCATAACAGGATTGAACGAAGTCGCAAACTATGTTTATCTGAATCCTGAATACTTCTCCAGATTATTCAAAGATGAAACCGGTGTAAACTTCAGTAATTTCCTCAACGATTACAAACTTGACAGATCTCTGGAGCTTCTGGTCAATACTAATCTGAAGGTCCATGAGATTGCCGAATTGGTTGGATATTCCAGCTTAAGCTATTATTCTAAAATATTTAAAAAGAAATATGGAACAAACCCTTTCAATTACCGTAATAATATAGAAAATGCCTATAATACAACTATGCCTGTATTATAGGCCACGATAGGGATTTTATCCTAAAGATTGTTTTCCTTCACTAAATTCAGCAGCTCCATCTTGCTGCTGACATTGGTTTTCTTGTAGATATTATATATATGATTATTGATGGTTTTGAAGGACCGATCCAGCCTGGCGCTGATTTCTTTAATGGAAAGTCCGCTTAGCAGAAGCTCGATAACCTCTTTCTCACGGTTTGTTATAGCATATTTATTTACAAAACATTCACTGACCTCAATATGCTCCATTATTGAAGGTGTTCCGGCAAAAAAATACCTGGCGGCAAAAACAATACTGATGATATTGATTGAGAGATATAACAGATTACGTGATAGCATTATGACGATCCACTGTTTATTCAGAGCTACAATCAAGCTTTGAACGGGTATATATGCAATTAATAGCAGTGCCAAAACCTTTAGAGCTTTTTTCAAATCCTTGTTGGCTATATTTTTTAGATTCATGGCTATTTGAATACTGCAGAAAATAAAAGTAAGAAAAAGAGAAAACAGAATAATCATAAAACTATAGATGTAAATAGACTGCAGAATTGATATATATCTTCCGGCTCTTACAAAAAAAAGCATCAATAAGGAAATCAGGATAGATAAGCAGGGAATCCCTATCAGAAGCTTGTTGATAAAAGTAAATGATTTGTTAATGATTCCAAATGCAAATAGGGAAAATGCATAATTAATCAGCAGGATCAGTATTTCAAAAATTATAAATGCTGCTATCTGTAATGACAAATATCTCTCCATGTCCATATTGTAAGATATATAATTATATAATGTTGTAAAAGTCACAGTAAAGGTTGTTGTCAGTATAAAAACAGAATAGTAGCGGATTTCTTTTATCCTATACTTCATGAATAGCAGAAAACCCAGCAGAGCCGCTGTTATACCGGATATCAGTGTCAATACATGAATCATTATTTCGATGTGTCTCATAAATCCCCCTGTAAAACCTTCCATAATATACTAATACATTTTATAGGAGTATTATATTCATCAAACAGTACCAAGTCAAATAAAAGTTTAAAAAAGAACACTGCATTCCATAAAAAATACAGTGTTCTTTGTATAAACAGAAATTGTACTCCATTTTCTTACTATTAACCTTTCTTTGCAAATACCCGGACTCTTTCAAATCTGTTTTCCTTCCCGGCAATAAGCCTTTTTATATTGCTCCTGTGGGTATAAAATATGAAGGCCGCAATAATAAAGCTGAATACAAGTGCGATTGGACCGATATTATCTACGCTTAACAGATAAAGAGTGATCATCGTTACTGGAAAAGTAACAGCTGCCGTCAGTGAGCTGAGCGATACGTAGCCGCTTGTAGTCAGTACCACAGCAAATGCTGCAGCCGTAACCAGAAGCGCTACCGGGAATAGAGCGAGAAGCACTCCTGCTGAAGTAGCTATACCTTTTCCGCCTTTGAATTTAGCAAATATAGTAAAACAATGCCCTAAAACAGCAGCAGCGCCTGCCAGTATGGGAACAAGCATACCAGTTTCCTGAGATGCCCCCGTAAAACTCAGCCCCGATATCCATTCTGCTGCTGCAAAGCCTTTAAAAATATCTACAGCTACAACCAGAACTCCTGCCTTCCAGCCCATAACCCTGAAGGAATTGGTTCCTCCGGCATTCCCGCTCCCATAGTTTCTTATATCGATTCCTTTTACAGTCTTGCCGACAATTATGCTGGTAGGTATGGAACCGATAAGATAACTGAGAATGATTATAGCAACAAGGTCGACCATACTAATCATTTTGATACCTCCCCATTATATTAATAGCAGTTGTTAAGCTTGTCTTACCCGAGGCTGTCTTAGGATCTTGCTTTTAGGTCATTGATGCTGAATATCTTCCCTTTCGCAGCTTCTATAATCTTATCAACGGCTGATGTTTCATCTGTTGTACAGATGCAGCACAGATTATAACCTTTTTTTCTGATTTGAGCGGAAACTTCAACACAATCAGTCAGCGGACAATCGCTTTTAAGAGGTACATTAGGTTCACCATCAGTAAGCAGCACAATATTTATATTCTTCTTCAGGCTCCTGGCTGCATATTCATATGCAACATTCAAGCCGTGAGCAAGAGGGGTCACCTCCTGAATTTCGATCTTATCTATCAATTTCCTGATTGTATCCTTATTATTGGTAAATCTTGAGTACAGGTATGCTTCATTACTGGAGAATGTAACTATTGCAGCCCCTCCCTTCAGCTTACGGCAAATTTCCGCTACCACCCTTTTGACCGATTCTATATTGTCTCCCCTCATGCTCTGGCTGTTATCTATAATAAATATAGTATCCCTGTAATCCTTTATAGAATAATTATATACCTTTATATCCTTTTCCTCAATTTCACAATTCCTGCTGACCCAATATTTTTTTTTGAGCAGCGAGATTGCTGTCCCATTAATATCTATATTCTCAATCCAATCATCTTTATGAAAGATTCCTGCAATTTTACTGTTTTCATCCTTTTTACCTTCTGTCTTTTCTTTAATGAGACATGTGTTTTTCCTCAGATATCTGATTATATTCCGGATATTATCCCTGTCTTCCATATTGGCGGTGCCTTCATTCTTCCCGGATGAACCTCCGCAGACCAAAGCGCTGACCCCTTTTCCTGAGCTTGTCATCCGTATTGGAGTATCGGAATATTCACCGCTAAACAGATTTTTAGGACTTCTGAACACAAAGAGGTCATTATAAAACCAATATCTCCGGCACCTGAAGCCCTTTACTTTTTTCAGAGTCAGCCCCTGGGACAATATGCATTCTTCAATGGTCCAGACCGCTGGAATTATCAGTCCGTACATTTCAGGAGCCATCTTTATGGCAATATGGATATGATGCCTGTCATTGAAATTTTCCCGGAAGATTCTGTTTCTGCCGCTTCCGGTGGCAGTGACATCAAGAGCCTTATCCCTGACAATGACCTCAACGTCCGGGGCAAATACTTCCTTCAAGCTTTTTAATACTTCACTGCTGTCTACACTTCCACTGCTGTGAAAGGTATCAATATGGACATATGAACCTGCGTAACCCTCTCCATAAATACATTTGCCCATATCCTTTGATTTTATGACGATGACTTCTCCTCTGCCGGTATTCAAATAATGCAGCTTTGTACTTACCATACTGCTTTCTCCGATGCGTACACCTCTGTGACTGCCAAGTTCGGATATTATCTTCTCCTTAAAAAAAAGCTCATTGTGTATCAATTCTTTTTATATCCTTTCCAGCAACCACCCAATTGTCTTCATCGATTTCCGCAAGAGGCTTCGCATCATCTAAAGCTACGTTGATCTTGCTGTTCCTGGCCTTCATATTTCTTTTTGACATTCCTGCCAATCTGGATATGAAGCCTTCCCGTAATAAATCCTGGCCGCTCTGCTTGCTGTTTATGCCGTCAACATCGGTCTTTATGTATTGAACTGCCTTTTCCTTATAGTCACTCTCTACATTTGACATGTAACTTATTATCCTGACAACATCTTCCCTTGTCACACATTTCCTGTTTTCAAGCATCGTAAGTATTTTTGCACCCTGTAGTATTGATTTGACCGGCCTTATGCTTTCCATACTGAAATTTTTATACAGATTAGCCAAAAGTATGTATATATCATCAGGGACCTCCGGTTCTTTTGCTCTTTCTTTACTGAAAGCCGTAAGCTTCTCCCCCAGCTCATCCAGGTAAAGCCTGTCAGGACCACAGATAACTTCTTTTATCTCCTCAATTGCTTCTGGCCTCCTCACATTGATTTCAAAGTCAAAACGGTCAGAAAGCTGCTTTCGTATATCCTTGATATGGCCTGGTTCCTCATCGGGGTTTGAAGCCGCCCAGACCGATATGCTTACAGGAAGCTCAATATCAGATAGTCCGGTTTCTTCTATCTGTATCCTTCCGGGTTTTGTACCCATTACATCAAGCAGTATATCTGTGATCTGGGCCGATGTCTCTGCAAGCCGGTTGATTTCATCAATAAAAATGATTCCCCTGTTCGCCCGCGGTATCGTTCCCAGCAAAAGTGCTGCTTCCGGATTGTCTTTGTCTATCAGCTTTTTAAGATCAATACCTCCGGCTACAGTACCCGGTTTTGCAGAATGGGAAATTTCCAAAAAAGGCATAGGTATATATTCTCTGCCGACAGCTTCTATTCCTTCCCTGCTCATTCCGCGATGCACATTACACACAGGATGCTCAGGACTGCAGTTAAAATTGCAGCCTTTTATTCTTTCTATATAAGGAAGTACATTTTTAAATGCCCTGATAACCGTTGTCTTTCCGATCCCCCGGAGTCCTGTAGCATGCAGATGCACCGGCACCCCTATGTAAGTCGATAATGCAGATATTTTAAGACATTCAACCAGGTTCCTGTTCCCATCATGTACTACGATATCATTGTTATATTTCAAATATATCCCTCCCTATACTATTATTCTTAAAAATACTTCTATTATGCCTGCTTATTCAAAAACCAAAACCAAGAATATTACCGTTATGAGGGATAAAAGCAGTTGGAGGCGCCCCCGGCTCAAGACTTCCATCCAAAGCCTCAGGGCGCCTCCAACTGCTTTATGCAAAAAATGCTATTCAACAATATTGTATCTCCTGGCTTTTAACGCCACCGTTTTGTGTGTTACTCCCAAGGCCTTTCCCGCAGCATTAAAGCTCCCGTACTTCATCAAGGCCTGTTTTATGATCTCCTTCTCATATTCTTCCAAAGTAGCAATATCCCCTGAATTATTCATATTAATAAGTGCTCCGCTGCAGTCTGTATGTCCGTTTATATGATAAAGTGAAGATATGTATGAAGGAAGGTTGCTGATTTCTATCTCATCGCCATCGGCGAGGGCAATGACTCTCTCTACCAGATTTTCCAGCTCTCTGATATTGCCCGGCCAGTCATAGTTAAGCAGGCAGGCTTCCGCCTCTTTGGAGATACCTTTGACTTCCCGCCCCATATTCGAACTGATTTCCTTGATAAAATGCTCCAGCAGCATGGGAATATCCTCGCTTCGCTCCTTCAATGACGGCACATATATAGGTACGACATTAAGCCGGTAATACAGGTCCTCCCTGAAAGCTCCTTTCTCCATCAATGCTTCAAGATCACAATGTGTTGCTGCGATAATCCTTACATCACATTTTATTGTTTCATTCCCGCCAACTCTTTCAAATTCCTTATCCTGTATGACTCTTAAGATTTTCACCTGCATATCCAAAGGCATGTCACCTATTTCATCCAGGAACACTGTTCCTCCATTTGCCTGCTCGAATTTCCCTATTTTCCGTCTATTTGCCCCTGTAAAAGCACCCTGTTCATATCCAAACAGCTCCGATTCCAGAAGTGTCGATGGTATAGCCCCGCAATTCACTATTGAATAAGCTCCCTTCGACCTGATGCTGTTATTATGTATGGCTCTGGCAATAAGTCCCTTTCCCGTGCCGCTTTCCCCTGTGATCAGCACATTTGAGCGGGTTTGTGCTGCTTTGTATGCTATCATTAGTACTTTCCTGATCGAACTGCTCTCACCGACTACCTCACTGAACACCCCTCTTGCATCAAAGCTATTGTATAATTGAGATGCATTAAGCTCTATAATGGTTTCTCTTTTTCTATGCTTTTCCTGTGCAGCTGCTTCCCTGTAAATTGCTATTACTCCCCTGAATTCATTGTCTGAAAATATAGGAGAAGCAGTGGCATTTACCTGGCAGCCGCCTTTATGAAAGGCAAGATTGCCGCATATACATCTTTTATCTCTGAATGCAGTTAAAATTATATCATCATTCCCTGTTTGAAATATATTAATCCCCACTTCCATGCGGCTACTAACTTTTAATATCCTTTCATAGGCACTGTTAAAATATTTGATATACCCGCGTTCATTAATAATGCATACTCCGTCGGGTAGGTTATCAAACAGATAATTGCCCTCAAACACTGTGAAGTCCTTATTTACTGCTGCACTAGATTTTATGTTTAAGTTAGTAACGCCATTGTTCTTCACCTTTAACCCTCCATTTCGCTAAACAGTTCTTGAAGAAATCACATTCGCCCCGGTGGAAAGAATATCCTTGATTACAATAGCTCCAAGCTTTATAGGAGAATCCACTTCTATAGAATTTATCTCTTTCATACAAGCAAAAATCATCTCTTTAGGTATAGGTTTATCTGTCCTTACAGGCAATCTTTTCAAACCGGAATCCTTCAGCTTCATTGTTGATGTCAGTACCCTGGTAGGATTAGTGACTTCTGCGATTGCATAGCCTTCGCCTCTTTTACAGCTGTTGCCGCTTATCAGATAACCTGAAGCACTGCTTTTATCCCCGCTTACTTCTATACTGCAGCCTATCGGACAAATAGTGCATGTCACAGTCTTCTTTCCCATATCCATCCCCCCTTTCATTCAACATTTACAGTTAATGCCAGATTGTTTTCCGTACTTAAGTCCCCGGCAGCAATGTTTATCCGCTCCATTTCTCCCGGCCGCATGTATGCTTTTTTTATTTTTTTTATGACAGTCTCACCTAGCCTTACTACCAGCTTTTCATTCTTATATATCCTATCCACCCTCATAAACAGGTCAATTGAATGTTCGATGTTTTCCTTCCGTATAACCTGGGGTACTATATATCTGATACCTTTACCCGGTTCCGTTTTTATTACCGGACCATAATCACTTATTTTGTCCTTAACAAACCTTGCGGCATTTCTCCCTGCTTTCCGGCTTTCTTCCGTCACATAATCAACAAGATCATGGACATGCACTACATTTCCGCAGGCGAATATACCCTTCACTGTTGTTTCCATGGATTCGTTGACAACAGGTCCCCCTGTTACAGGATCCAGCTTAAGTCCTATTCCCTTGGACAGCTCATTTTCAGGTATCAGACCTACCGATAAAAGCAAGGTGTCACAGTCATAATATCTTTCTGTTCCTTTAACAGGCTTCCTGCATTCGTCGACCTCTGCTATTGTAACACCTTCAATTCTGTCCTTTCCTTTAATGTCTATTATCGTATGGCTGAGGTAAAGCGGTATGCCGTAATCGTCCAGGCATTGTACTATGTTCCTTATGAGTCCGCCCGGATATGGCAGGACTTCAGCAACTGCCTGAACCTGGGCTCCTTCAAGGGTAAGCCTCCTTGCCATTATCATGCCGACATCCCCCGAACCCAGTATCACTACCTTTTTGCCTACCATATAGCCTTCCTTGTTGACGAACCGCTGTGCCGTACCTGCTGTAAATATACCGCTTGGCCTTGTGCCGGGTATATTTATTGCTCCCCTTGACCTTTCCCTGCAGCCCATAGCCAATATAACCGCTTTTGCCTTGATATTGGTAAGTCCGTCCGATTTGTTGACTGTACTTACAGTCCTGTCTTCAGTAATATCAAGCACCATGGTATCCAGCTTATAATCAATTTCAAGCTTCTTGAGTTCATTTATAAACCTTTCCGCATATTCCGGTCCTGTCAGCTCTTCCTGGAATATATGAAGTCCAAAACCATTGTGTACACACTGCTGCAGTATCCCTCCAAGCTCAATATCCCTGTCGATGACCAATACTTTTTCCGCCCCATTCTTTTTAGCTTCTATGGCAGCCGCTAGTCCTGCAGGTCCTCCCCCAATGACTGCAATATCATATTCATACATAATACCACCCCCCTTAAAATTCCTTTGCTGCTGCAGCGTACTCATGCATATCCCCATACAAACAGTTGTCCTTGGTCTCTCCTGTAAGTATATATGATCCCCGTCTGTTTTTAACTATAGCTTTGATATCGGTCCCCAGTTCCCGTGCAAGTATTTCCATGACTCTTGGACCGCAAAAGCCTCCCTGGCACCGTCCCGAACCGGGTCTTACCCTCTTTTTCACACCATCCAGGGTCCTTGCTCCAACCTTTCTATGTATTGCGTCGACTATTTCACCTTCAGTTATACTTTCACACCTGCATATGATCCTCCCATACCTGGGATCCTGCTTTATCAGTTCATTTTTCTCCGCCTCCGGGAGCTCCATGAATCTGATAACCTTCCTCCTTATCGGCTCGAAGCTTTTGTTCTCCTCAAAACTGCCCATCAACTGCTTCAACATTTCCGCTACATGTACAGCAATTGCAGGTGCGGATGAAAGACCAGGGGATTCAATTCCTGCGATATTTATAAAGCCCTTTGCCTCCTCTGACTCGCCAATTACAAAATCATCAGTGCTGGATCTTGCCCTGATACCCGCAAAGGCTGTGATCACAGAACTGCGCATCAACCCTTCCGCTGACCTTGCTGAAGCATCCCATATGAAGGAGATACCTTCCTGTGTAGTCTGTACTGCCTCTTTATCCTCTACATCCTCTGCGTCCGGGCCGATGAAAATATTGCCATGGACTGTAGGGGATATAAGGACTCCTTTACCTACCTCTGAAGGGCATTGAAATACAACAGTATTTACAAAATTGCCTATGCTTTTGTCAAATACATTGTACTGCCCCCGTCTAGGTAGTATTTTAAAGCTTGGAGAGGCCACCATGTTATTGATCCTGTCAGAGTACACCCCTGCGCAATTAACTACATATTTGGCTTCTATGTACCTGTCGGGCATATGCAGTCCATACCCGCCCGGTATTTTCTCAATATTGATTATCTCACTGTCAAGCAGCAGCTCTACACCATTCTCTACTGCATTCTCAGCCAGTGCTATGGCCAATTCCCACGGTGAAACAATACCGGCATTTTTTGCATAAAGCGCTCCTGCCACTTCGTCACTCAGATTCTTATCTATTTCATGTACTCTTTCTTTCCCGATAATCTCCATATCAGGCACACCATTAGCAATGCCCTGATCATACAGCTTCTGTAATGTCTTCATCTCTCCCTGGCTGAAAGCCAGAACAAGGGACCCTGTCTTTTTATATAGAACATCAAGTTCACTGCACAGATTTTCATACATCATACATCCCGGTGCATTGAATCTTGCCTTAAGAGTGCCCGGTTTTGCATCATAGCCGGCATGGACTATCGCACTGTTTGCCTTTGTTGTTCCATCAGCAACATCACTGTTCTTCTCTATCAGAACAGTCCTGAAGCTGTACCTTGACAATTCTCTGGCAATAGAGCATCCCACAATTCCGGCACCGATAACAGCTATATCATACATTTGCAATCCTCCTATATCAGAGAAAATAAAAAGCCGCACTAGTCTACACCTATCATTCCATAGGTTAACTTGTGCGGCTCTCCAGTTCAAAAGCCCTCGATATTAACTTCTATTTACAGTCTATCACAAGGCTAAAAATTTGTAAATAAGTATAATTTTACTAACCTCCAGGACTCCACCTTCATTAAAACTTAGTAGAATCCTATCTGTATACTCTGAATTCAGCTATAGCTGAAAGCGTTTACTTAGTCTTCCCACTTAAGCGCTCTGCTTACAGCTTTCCTCCAGCCGGTATATTTCTTTTCTTTATCAGTCTTATCCATCAATGGGTCAAATACCTTGTCAACATTCCACTTATCGGCTATTTCATCCTTGCTGGACCAGAATCCGACTGCAAGACCTGCAAGGTACGCAGCGCCGAGAGCTGTAGTTTCAGTCACTTCAGGCCTGTAAATCGGCACTCCCAGTATATCTGCCTGGAACTGCATCAGGAAGTTGTTGGCAACAGCTCCGCCATCGACCTTTAAGGTCTGCAGGTTTATCTTTGAATCCTCCTGCATCGCTTCAAGCACGTCCCTGGTCTGATATGCTATCGACTCAAGGGTTGCCCTTACTATGTGGTTCCTGTTGGCTCCACGGGTAAGCCCGAGTATGCTGCCTCTTGCATACATATCCCAATATGGAGCGCCCATCCCAACGAAGGCAGGTACTACATAAACTCCGTTGGTATCTTCGACAGCAGCTGCCAGCTCTTCGCTTGCCGCAGCATTATCTATTATCTTCAACTCATCTCTCAGCCATTGAACTGATGCACCGGCTATGAATATACTTCCTTCCAGGGCATATTCAACTTTACCGTCCAGGCCCCATGCTATGGTGGTAAGCAATCCGTTGTTTGATGCAACGGCTTTCTCACCTGTATTCATAAGCATGAAGCAGCCGGTTCCGTAAGTATTCTTAGCCATACCTGGCTTGTAGCATGCCTGCCCGAATAATGCGGCCTGCTGATCTCCTGCTGCACCGGCTATTGGAATTTCCACTCCGAACAGCTCTTTGTCGGTATTTCCATAGACACAGCTTGATGGTTTTGCTTCCGGAAGTACTGATTCAGGTATATTAAGTTCTTTCAATATGTCTTTATCCCACTTAAGCTCATGAATGTTAAACAGCATAGTTCTTGATGCATTGGAGTAGTCTGTCACATGAACCTTCCCTTTTGTCAGGTTCCATATCAGCCATGTATCAATATTTCCGAAATACAGCTCACCCTTTTCAGCCTTTTCCCTTGCACCCTCGACATTGTCAAGTATCCATTTCACCTTTGTGCCGGAGAAATAAGCATCTACAACAAGACCTGTCTTATTTCTTATTGTCTCTGCAAGCCCTTTTGCCTTCAAATCGTCACATATTGGTGCTGTCCTTCTGCACTGCCAGACTATGGCATTATATACAGGTTTTCCAGTATTTTTATCCCAGACCACAGTGGTTTCTCTCTGGTTTGTAATACCTATGGCAGCTATATCCTGTGCAGTTATACCTGCCTTTGCAATTGCTTCATTTGCCACTCCATATTGAGTTGCCCAGATTTCAAGAGGATCATGCTCTACCCAGCCCGGCTTCGGATATATCTGTGTAAATTCCTTCTGGGCTACACTTACTATCTTACCTTCGTAATTGAAAACTATAGCTCTTGAGCTTGTTGTCCCCTGGTCTAGTGACAGTATGTACTTAGCCATATGTGTTCCCCCTTTTTATTTTTCTGTATCTATACTGATTTTCCGCCATTCATATAAGTGTTTCGCTTAAGCTTAATACTAGAATAATCCCAGGTACAGGAAAGATCCTAATATAGCACCTACTATCGGACCGAATACAGGAACCCAGGAATAACCCCAATCCGAACCGCCCTTTCCGGCTATCGGGAGTATGGCATGAGCAATACGGGGTCCCAGGTCACGGCATGGGTTGATAGCATATCCGGTCGGGCCGCCAAGAGAGCAGCCGATTGCTGTGATCATGGCAGCTGTTACCAATGGTCCAACGCCGTCTACTATTTTGTTGGCCCCGATCGCCAGACACATGAATGCCAAAACAGCAGTAACAATCATTTCTGTCAGGAAGTTCTTACCATAATCCCTGACAGCAGGAGCTGTGCAGAATACACCCAGTTTTGCACCTTTATCCTCAGTAATTGCCCAGTGAGGCAAATAAACCAGCCATACTATTGCTGCGCCAATAATGGCCCCAATCATCTGCCCGGCTACAATCCCGGGTACCAATGACCATTCCAATGTCCCTACTACAGCATTTGCTATTGTAAGAGCCGGATTAAATGCAGTTCCCGGTGCTGCCAAAGCAGCCATTCCAACTGCGAGACCCCAGCCTACAGCTATTACTATCCAGCCTGACGACTGAGATTTTGACTTGTTTAGCGTAACTGCTGCACATACGCCTCCACCAAATATAATAAGTACCATTGCGCCTATGAGTTCACTTAAAAACGGTGACATACTGTTTACCTCCTTATAATTTTTCAGATTTCTTAAGCTGTTTCTTTAGTGTAGTTCTACAGGCCAGTTTGCAGTATTAGTATTCCCTCCCCCCTTTTTTGTTTTATATAACTTCCCTTTATTAATATAATAGGGAAATTGACCTGCTCACATATACCATATCTCTTTAATACTGGTGGATATACCTACCGCACCAGCATTCAAGCTCCCGATCACATCCTCCTTATCCCTGATAAGCCCGCCTGCTATCACCGGAATTCTTGTACCGGCATGGACCTCTTTAATTACTTTTGGTATAATACCCGGTAATATTTCAACAGCATCCGGTTTTGTTGAGTGCAGTGACTCTACTCCGCTTGCCAGGGATAAGGAGTCCAGAGCAAACAGCCTTTGTATGATGAATATTCCGTTATTCTTGGCTATTTTTATAAGATTGCTCTTTGTAGTAATTATCCCGTCGGGCTTTATGTTATCATGAAAATACTTTAAGGATACAGCATCCTTTGAAAATCCCTCAATCAGGTCAATATGTACAAGTACGCACTTATTTGCAGCTTCGAACCTTTCAACAATACTTTTTATATTGGAGATATCGCCCTTTAGGAGGAAAACCACATTACAGGGTGATTTAATTGCAATATCGATATTGTTGAGATCATTTATAGCTGCAATAATTGGATTTTGATAGATCATTGAAAAAAATTTACTAGACATTAGGATACCTCCTCAGTTTTATATATTATAGCAACATTTGTGCCAAACCTCGAAAGTATTGTAAATCCAAGATTTTTATTTATATGTAAATTGCAGTTGATACTTTTTACCAGATTTTATTCAGTATTGATAAAAAGACTTGGTAAAATGTACTAAGTGAATTGAATTTGTTATTCCAACTTTATTATATACCAAAAGACTGTAGAAATCTGACATACTGTGTTCAAAAACAAAAAATATTTTGTTGGATAGTGTCATATATGGAATAAAAAAGTACTATATTCATTTGTAGAATATAATGCTGAGCTTAATGACAAACCCAAAAGAGCACAATATAAAAGGAGCATAGCCTTGTATATCGACTCACACACTATAAGCCTTTGGACAGAATAAGAGCTCGATACGCAGTAAAATCCTAACTCGCATAAACCCTGCATCCTAAACTTTTACGTTAGTAAAAGTAACCTCTGTTTGTGGGCATAGCCCACATTTAGGTATACGCTGGATTTACATCACGTAAATCCTACGGATTTTGCTGAATTAGTTGGATATTCCAGCTTAAGCTATTATTCCAAGATATTCAAAAAGACCTTTGGAACAAACCCTTTCAGCTACCGCAACAACATAGAAAATACCGATAACATGTCTATGCCGATTTTATAATTTGGATTAAAGCAATTTGATATTGGATTCATATATTTATGAAAACGGCACTGTATTCGTTTATTGAATACAGTGCCGTTAAAAGTGTCACTATTTTCCTTTACTCTTTTATATAAGTATTCACTCTGTCCTGAATGGTCTTTGCAGTGTCATCGGCCGTCTTTTGACCTTCAAAAAAGGCCTTGGTTTCTTCCTGTATTATTTCCAGTACCTGCTGGTCCGCTTTGGTATACTTGTTTGCGCTGGCTAGAAGATCTTGTACTAGCTCAACATCCTCCTGGGTAATAGGCTGCTTAAGATTAATGCGCAGCCCGTTCATGTTGATCATAGCTTTGCCTTTGCCGCCGCCATTATTATTGTCGCTGATTTTCTTTGACACATCTATGACATTCTGGGCAGCCGCTATGGATGCATCCTTATTAATCGGCAGACCTACAAGAGCAGGCTGTGACATCATTTCACCGGAAATCAGGAATTTGAGGAATTCCCATGCAAGAGCTTTATTCGGAGATTTATCATTTATCCCATACAGGCTGTTGGTAGTAAAGGATTGGTCCACCCCGTCCCCCGGATACTTCAAGTATTCCACACCATCACCGTAAAACTGCTTTGAAAACATCAGACCAAAAAATGCAGTTATGTTATTGACACTGAATGCAGCACTCCCTCTGCTTGCAAGGTCGGTCATTTCTCCCTCAGAGGTGTCGGTGTTCATGTAGCCCTTATCAATCATTGATTGTGCCAGATTCAAAAGCTCAGTGAAATCCTGTGAGTCAAAAGCAGCGGTTTTTTTACTTTTATCCACAAATTTTCCAAATTCATTTGAAACCAGTGAAGAGACAAGCATGCTTCCATCCATCCCTGAAAGGGCATATACGTTCTGCATACCTTCCTTCACACTATTGTCAACAATCGTTGCCGCTGTCTGTTCGAAATCATTCCAGGTCCATTTGCTGTCATCTATTTTGATGCCGTATTTTTCAAGCAGCGCTTTATCAGCCTGCAAGACATTAATATTTACGCTTAAGGGCATACCGTAGAGGCTGCCGTTATGTTTCATGGCGTCAATTATTTTGGTGTAATATTCATCTATGTTAAAGCTCTTGTCGGATTCCATCATATCACTCAGATTTGCCAGCAGGTTCTTTTCTATATAATTCTCATAGGGTAGCGGGCTTAGCAGCATAAGGTCAGGCCCTTTACCCGACATCAGCTGGGTGTTGACAGCCGTGACATACTTTTCAACGTCCTCCGCTTTTTCTCCTATCCTTATCCTACCTTCAGGTATGGGATCTGAAGTATATTCCTGTACCTCTATAGTTGTGCCCGGATGCTGCTCCTGGAACTTTTTAACCGCTGCATCCAGGTATTGGTCTTTTGAAATAACCGAAACTGTCAGGGTGTTATTTCCTGAACTGTCTGTTCCGCTGCTGCTCGCCGCAGAACTCCCGCATGCCGTAGCAGTAACCAGCATAGATATGGCCAAAGCGAAACATGCGGCTTTTTTTAAGATTTTACTTTTAGATAGAATATTTTTTCTCATTTATACATCACTCCTTTTTTAATTCTACAAAAGATTTATTATGCTTTTTTTGAGATATTTGCTCAATCCCGATAACTGTCAGGAATACAAATGCAAATATGGTAAGTATCCTCTTGGTATCAACCATCACTGGCATGCTGAACATGCTCAATATGAGCAGACCCAATGCCATTGATGAAAGTATAAATACACAGCAGTACAACAAACGCTTTACGGTATTTTCTTTTTCCGGTTCAAGTAATTTTAACCCCAGATAATATAGGGGGAGCCCCGCAAGCATGCCAATATACAGATTCCAGTTCTGCATGATATCCAGGACATTTGCTTTCATTTCCGGATAGGAAGGAATGTAGCCGGTGCTTTGAACCCTTTTCTGCATCAGGCTCTTAAAAAGGTCTGTGAAGAATCCTAAATCAGTAGGATCATCAGGTATATATTCAGCAGGAATATATGCATCGAATCTCACAGTTTCCCATACAAGATATATCAAAGCTGATGCGGCAATTGCTTCCAGCGTTGCCAGGACCAGTTTCCGGTAATGCGGCTTCAGGACATTCCTGAAGTAATTCTCCTTAAGCGAAGAATTTATTATTGTGTATGCATCCGTAATTCTTCTTATAATTGAAAGCAGAAGTATTATAATTATTGCAGCACTACATATAAAAGTATTGATCTGTGCCTTTTCATTCAACAGCATTAATTCAATGTTGTAATCCAGGATTTTATAGTCCGAAGCATTTTTATCTATTGATGCCAAGGCTTCCTCCATGCTTCCTATATTCCTGCCTGTTGTCCCCTTATCGGATGCCTTGACTTCCAGAGAAGTTATCCTGGAAGTATCATCATATTCCAGCATTTGCTCCGCCGGTATGTAGATGCGGCCATATCCGTTGCCTGTAAGGGTATGAATTATGGATTCGTCCGTTTCCATGACCCCTATTATTCTGAATTTCTGACCGTAAAGTTCTATATACATGCCTATTACATTTTTATTGTTAAAGAGCTCATTAGCCAGATCTTCATCCACAACTGCCACCATTTCGTCTTTATTACCCGGTGTTATGAAGCTCCCCGATAATAGGTCGACCCTATGGAACATACTGTACTTGTCACTAATACCCAATATGTTTGCTCTAGTCTGATTTTTTTCATAGGCTGCTGTGTCTATATCCTCATGAGCATAAGCCATATCAACATTTTTATAAGAAAACTGCTGCAGGTGCTTTATATCATCCAGAGTAAATCCGCTGTTTTTCTGCAAATCAGCATTATCCAGCAAATTGACAGAAACTTTGTTAGTTCCATTTGGCCCATTGATCTCATTATATTTGTACACTATGGAAGCGCCTGCTAAAGTACTGAAGATCAGTATGAATATACCTGCCGCCAGGATATAATAAGTCAGCTTATGTGGTTTCAAATAATCACCCCCTTTTTCGTCTAAAGCCGGCTTATTGCTCCACTACTACCCTGTCACCGCCGGATAAGGATTTGGTGCTCCCTGATACTACCTTTTCCATAGGCGTGATTCCCTTTAGCACGGCGGTCATTGTACTGTCAGAGTCCCCAGCAATAACATCCACCCTCTGGACATAGCTTTCAGTGCCCAAGGGGCTATCCTTTTTTTTGACCACATATACGTAATAGCCGTCACTGTCTGCATAAACGGCACTGTTCGGCACCAAAGCAGGATATTGCCTGGTCTTTTTGCTGATTATAATCTGTGCACTCTCTCCACCTTGCAGTTCCTCATCCTCTATATCTATCAAAAGGTCTTTATAATCCCCGTCCTGCAGGTTTTCTTTTATCCGGACAAGCTTCCCCGCAACCGTCTTATCCCCAAGTGAGATAATATCAATATCCACTTTGTCTCCAGACATTACATAGTCTGCAAGATCCCTGTCAACCGGTATGGTAAGCTGAAAACCTTCAGAAGCATCAGCCAGCTTGAATAAAGGTTTTGTGCCGTTTGCCACGGCTCCCTCGCTGAAATTCAGCTCTGTGATTACTCCGTCTGCAGGTGCGGTATATACTCCGTTATTTGCTGCTTTCTTATCCAGCGATTGCAGTTTGCGGGCTTGTATTTCCAGATTAAGCTCTGCATTCTCAATATCCCTGAGGCTATCCTTTTTAAAATCCTCCTTTGCCTGAACTGCGGTATCATAGCTTCTCTGCGCACTATTCATGGCTGTCTCTGCATCCTTAAGCTTATATGCGGTTTCAAAGCCGGAGTCATAGAGAGTCTTAATATCCTGATAGTTCTTTTTCTGCTTCTCCAGGTTTTCCATGGCACTTGCAATATTGTTGTCATAGCTCTGAAGATTACTTTTGTCTTTGAGCTTCTCAAGGGCAATCTGCATTTGTCTGTACTTTGCATTTTCATCCTGTAAGTTTGCTTTGAGATCTTCAAAATCAAGGCTTAGTATCGGCTGCCCTTTCTTTACTGAATCTCCTGCCTTCACATTCACTTCCAGAACCTTAAGATTAGTATCTATGTATTCTTCATAGACCGACTTAGCCTCTACTGTGCCTTTTCCGCTTATTTCCTTGATCAAAGCACCTCTTGTTGGACTTTCAAGGGTAACCCTCGGAAGTGTAAAGTTATTTATTGTATTTGAGAAGAAGGTCAGTAAAACCATCATCACTACAAATATCACAAGCAGTTTGCCCGTCACTTTTTTTCTTGCTGCGTTTTCAACGAATTCTTCACGGTTCAATTCTCATACCTCCTTATTCCTTGATTCCCGAGCGCTGTATCCCTTCTACCAGATAGTTCTCACCGTAAAGAAAAATGAGAAGCATCGGCAGCATATATAGTGTAGAAGCCGCGAAGGCAAGCCCTCTTTCTCCGCTGATTATCTTCGACAAATAAACGGACAGGGGCTGCTTGGCAACGTCTTGCAGGAATATCAGCGGCTGCTCCACCATATTCCAATTGTCAATAAACAGCAGGATGAACATCGCAGCAATACCATTCCTGCACATGGGCATTATGATTCTGAAAAATATCTGAAAATGCCCTGCTCCATCCATTTTCGCAGCTTCAATGTACGAATCAGGTATCTGCTCCATATACTGCTTCAGCAGAAATACTCCAAAGGTGTTGAATATCCCCGGCAGTATTATTGAAAGATAGTTATTGACCAAGCCTAATTTATCAGCTACCAGGTAATTGGGAACAAGAGTTACCTGGAAGGGCATCAGCATAACGGTCAGGTATATAAAAAACAATTGGTTCCGCCATCTGAACCTCAGCTTGGCAAAAGCATACGCTGCCATACTCGCAATAATTGTCTGCCCTGCCACTATAGGGACTACAAGTATTACTGAATTCCAGAACATGTATAAAAACTGTGATTTTTTGATCAGCACATTATAATACTGCTGCAGCACAACCACTTTAGGAAT
>DASPLL010000066.1:0-32378 GCA_035627615.1 Clostridia bacterium | reverse complement strand
CTTCTTCGTTTGTCATGGAATCATCTCCTTAAAAGTGATAATTCCATTGTAACGGAGAAAGGCAAAATCTGCCGAATTTGCTGCAGATTTAGAAAAACGTATCTGATTGTGAAAACCACCGCGCCAGCGGTTTAGTGCTATCCATATAGTATGAATATGCTGTAGGCTGAAACCAAGCTGATAATCAGCATCTGGGAGCTACTTGGAGACAGCTGCGAAAATGTGCGAAAGAATCGTGACATCTCACATTACCAAAGCTAAACAAGAAAAGCAGCGGGGACAGTCCCCTCTGCTTTTTGCAGTGGGAGTTGGAATCTAAATACAGCCAAGGACATAAACCGGTAAGATTTATGATGATAACTCATACCCATATAACTTCGATAAGTTCCGAATGTTATTTGGCATTACCAATATTGAGTAGGACGAGGATGAGTAAATTTGATATTTTTACAAAATACATACCTATGATTCAGGCGGATAGCATTGGTGAATGGGTTATTGGTAAAGAAAACGATGGAACACTATTAGATTTCTTTAAGAGTGGTTGCATATTGAAGTGGCTTGAAAGATTAAATAGTATTGAGTAAAGGAGGTCTGACTTTGGATATAAACAAAATGAAAGCTCTATCGTATGATGAGCTGCGTGCTTTATATAGGAGCTTTCTACATAGCCAGAATATTTCAAAATTAACAATCAATACTGCTTATGTGGACACCTTCTACCTTTGGAGGAAAGGAAGCAAAGACCTGTTCTGGAATGTAGTGACCGCTACTGATTTTGAGAATGCGGCAAAGAATGCATTAATAAAGGCTCTTTCTGAGAACTCGACCGGTAATGTTAAATCACTTGTTAACAGTTACTTGTCTCATCTAAGAAGGTTCCGCTTATTCTTAGCTTCTGATGGAACTGCCGAGCCATCAACGCCCAAGCAGGAGAATACTGCTAATCGTACATATACTCGTAAGAAGAAAATGGATGTTGATGTTCCTGAGCCATCAATTGAGCAGGTTGAGTTTTATCTTGCTATGTGGGATGGCCTTGAGAACTACCACCTGCAGGAGGATGCACTTAATAAACTGTTCTTTGAGCTATGCCCGAAGAATACAGACGTTATCGATATTCTTTTGAAGGCATCAACACTTAACGATTTTTATAGTACGAATATTTTCTCAATATATCCAGTAGCTAAGCACATCTGCGCTCTGGGAATTGATGCGAGACTTAAAGCTGGTGATGTTACCCTGGTTCGAGATATCCAGTATGTAACTATCGGTGATACAGAGAGGAATTTTTACTCCTTCGCATCAAAGTATTGTAGTCATCACAATCCACTCGATTATCCGATTTATGATAGCTACGTCGATGAGGTACTTCGCTATTTTAGAAATCGTGATAGCTTCTCAAGTTTCCAGGACGGTGATTTGAAGAACTATGTAAAATTCAAAGGCATACTGATTGATTTCCGTGCCTTCTATGGCTTGGATAAATATAACCTGAAGCAAATCGACCAGTATGTTTGGCTGCTTGGGAAGAACTACTTCCCGAAGAACTACGGGATGAAAAAGAGAGGGGACAAGTAGTTATGAAGATACATTATTTCCAGAGATACCATGAGAAAGAAAATGTTGCAACAGCAAATACGATGCTGTTGTTATCTCGTTTATATCAATATTCTTCTGATAAGTTCTTTCGGTTTTTGAAATCAGAATTCTTCTCTGATTCCTTTGAGCCCGAAATTGCATTTAACTTACAAGAGAAAAGTGTTGATAGTATCCCTGACGCAACCATTACTCAGGAGAGCTTCAAGATTGTAGTTGAGACAAAGATGTCCGACTGGTTTTATTCTAATCAGCTTATGAGGCATCTGAATTCCTTTAGTGGTGAAAAGTATAAGGTAATGATTACACTAGCACCAGAATTGATGGGAGAAGACAAAAAAGAGACCTTTGAAAAGCAACTCAAAGAATATAATGCTACACAAGACCATCCGGTCATCCACATAAACACTACCTTTGAAGGCATAGCTAATGCGATTCAAGAGGTTATCGATGATAAGGATTATGACATGCAAGAAGTACTTGACGACTACTTAAATTATTGCTATAACGATGGTCTTATTGCTATATCTGACTCATGGAAATACATGAGGATGCAGCTTGCAGGTACAACACTTGATTTTAATATTAGCGAAGATGTCTACTACGATAATGCTGAGCGTGGTTTTAGAGCACATGATTATTTGAGTTTATATAAGAATAAGAGTGTACGTGCAGTGGGTAAAGTCTGTGCTCTAATTACAGCAATTGAAACCGAAAACGGTATGCAATATGAAGCTGAATTTGGAGAGCTGACTGATGAAAGAAAAGAGAAAATTCTCAAATCTATCGCAGACGGTGATGAGCACGGCTATGATTTAAGAACGATTAAGCACCGGTATTTCTTTGTGGAAAAATTCTATGAGACGGATTTTAAGAAGATAACGCCGAGAGCGCCTATGGGAACTCGTATATTTGATTTGACACAAATTCTTGAGACAGAGAAGCTACCTGGAACACAGGAAATTGCAGAACAGCTTGCTACAAAAACATGGAGTTAAATGAAGAGACGGCAAATGGAATGATAGGGCAAAGGGGAGTCAAAATGGATAAAATGATAAAAAGTGAAAATAGGTATATAGATTTATCGAGTCCGGTATCGGATGATCTATCTCCTTACGATGCAGCATACCCAGTAAAGCTGTTATCAAATGGACTTAAACAGAAACTAGCTCAAGCGGAGAATGTTTTGGAGAATGTTTATAAGGCGGTTGCAAAAGCATCACCAATGGTAGCCGAGGTGTATGAAGCAACGAAAAAGGGTTATCGGTATGTTGTTGATGCAACTGAAAGTACACTAGATGCCATCGAAAGTGGCAAGATAAAGTTATCGACCGAAAATTCAGGTAAAATGTATGCTCAGATACGTGAAGCTAATGGCCATTATGGATCGAAGTTGCCTATTAAGAAAGAGGTATTTGCAAAAGGTATTGATCCGGTCAAGATGGCTGATGCACTGCAGTTGAAAGCACTTCAAGAGCAAGTTCAGCAGATCGCTGACCAAATCGCTGTCATTGACCATAGTGTTAGAGAAGTAATACAGGGACAGCAGAATGACAGAATTGGATTGTATTATAGTGGATTGATTTTGTACATGGAGGCTAGAAATGTTAATGATCTAGAAATGAAAAAAGCCTTGATCGCGCAGTCTCTGAGAGCACTTTCAGACGCTGCATTCCAACTTGGACTTACAATGCAGTCAGATATCAAGTACCTTGCTGATGGTGGGTTTAAAATTGGTAAAGGAAAAAGTGTAGGCTTAATCGATAGTCGAATGAATAGCATTAATCAATCATTTGCGTTTATTCATCAGGCCACAATGCTTCGAGCTGGAATCTACTGCAACGAGGGTGAATTGATGGCTATGTCAACTGTCCTCAATGAATATTCGCATTTTATTGATGGTACCGTAGCAAAGAACGCAGATTTACTTGCACAATGCGATACAACAGATACCGGAACCGAAAAAGGTGTATGGAAATCGAGAGCTAAGTTGAAACTCGATGTATCAGAATTTAAAAAGCAATTAAATGCGCCTGATAAGACGATCTATCTTGGTGTTTTGAAGGAGAACGAGTGATGAGAAAAATCAAAGGTTGTGGCAATGATTCATGTGAGGCGCATAAGAAGAAAATTACTTACAAACAATCAGAGGGATTCTGCTCAAAATGTGGAAGTCCACTAGCTTATGTGTGCAAAGATTGTTATACGCAGCTGCCGGATGATTGTGAGAGATACTGTGTAAGATGCCTTGCTAAACGTGCAGATCGAAAAGATAAAGCTAAGAAGATTGTTGGCGGTGTTGGCAGTGGTGTCGCGGCTATTTTTCTTGCGGTTCTTACTAGAGAAAAAAGGCCTTAGATCTTGTCAATAATACAAGATTTGATATGTACACAAGAACTTTAAGCTGTTGATATGTTTCCACGTATCGTGAAAGAGCTAAAAATGGTTGGCCTGTTCCTGAGAACCCTGACAGGAGAGTGAAATGGAGAGGTGAAAATGCCAAAGATAAATTGGATGGATATAACAAGAGATGATGTCATAAAAGCAATTGAAATTTTTCATGCTGAAAATCCAGAGTACCCAAGCCCGAAGTCTACATTTCTTGTATACAATGGCAAGAAGTTACCTGCAAAACATATACGTGGAATGGCATATAAGCTGGCATATGGAAATGAAATCAGCAAAAATGATTTCGGTGGTGGTATGGAGACAGTACGTTTTTTTGAACGACTGGGATTCGAAATGCTTTACACAGGTACATCGGAACATGTAGAAACAAAATTAGAAGTAAAGCAAAAACAATCAAAACAGCAGATTGTAAAGACGGTTAAAAAAGTACAGCCAAAGTTGTTTCATGCTGAAAAACAAGTATTAACCGATACTATTAAGATTCCATCTAAAGCTGTCATAGAGCAAAAAAATGCATTACAGCTACTACTTAATAGAATCTTCAATGGAGATATTGTATGTGAAAAAACATTCACTTGGTTGAAGACACCAGATGCAATCGAAGGAAATTATAAGAATCTATACAAGGCTCTTTCAGGGTATAGAGGAGATAGTGCATTTGCAAAGAGGAATGTTCAATTAAGATGTGACTTCGTTTGTGAAAGTGAAAAATTGATTATAGAGTATGATGAGAGGCAGCATTTTTCAGAGGCAAGAAAAGTATCATTGCTTTCTTATCTAGACATTCCTGTTTACTTTGATAGGGAGCTATGGGTACGGGCATGTAGTGATATAAAGGCAAAAGATGGACAGCCGGTTAATCGAGATGAAGTTAGAGCTTATTATGATAGTATAAGAGATATTGAAGCCAGCAAAAACGGATATAAATTAGTTAGAATAATGCATGGACAGATAGATTTTGAATCTATTGGAGCTGAGGAAAGTTTAAGAAAGCTACTGAATATACAACCAGAGGTTGCCCAAGATAGCAAGGTACAAAGCAAAGACGGTCTAAAAGTAGCTCTATATCTTCAGACTGATGAACATAAGAATAAGGCTGATTTTTCAAAGGCTATTGAAGCTGTAAAGAAATCTAACTTTGATATTTTTGTATTACCGGAATTTTCATACTGTCCTTTTCATTCTTTATTAACAAATGCAGATATATGTGTGGAAGAGGATGTAAGTAATATTTTTGAAGCTTGTTTAGGTTTTAGTGAAGAAATAGGAAAAGCTGTGATCGTAAGCAGTGTAGATAAATACGGCACAATTTTCAGTGTGTTTTCTAACGCATTTGCAAATGAAAGTGAAACAGCTAATGCTTTGTATATTAAGCATACCATGACTGCATATTCTGCATTTGAATTAGAGGACTATAGTGAACTTTCCAAGTCAATGTTTGAACCTATTTTATATAAGGGCTATAGGATAGGAATGACTATCTGCTATGACTGCAATCATTCTTTGTTTAGCAGGATGTATGGATTAAAAGGTGTTGATATTATTCTTAATAGCACCGGTGGTAATGTTATTTATGACAAATGGTACAAATATAACAAGGTTAGGGCAATAGAAAATTCGTGCTATAATTTTGTTACAATGGGCGGTGACGGCAAGGTTTCTAATCCACACTCGTATGTATATGGATTTAATCCAAATGGTAAGGAATTAAAGCCATACAATATAATGAAGAAGACAACTGAGTTAAATTCGCCGGGAGGTATATATGTCTATGATACATCATTGGATGATGGTTGTGCTTCTCAAGATACTAGCTTTAACCAGTTGAAAACTCCTAACAAGAATTATCATATCCAGATCCCTGTTGGTGGTGTTGATGAGTTCTTGAGTAAAGCAAAAAAAGTGGCTGAAGGAATCTGCGTCTATAAAATACAAGAAATAAATGTTGTGTTCTGTTCTATTGAAGGAAATGATATTCTGAAACCAGAAAAGGTCCTCCCGCTGCTATATGCTGAGGAATTGAGGAAGATTAAAAACAAGAGGTATATCATTGTAAACAAACACAAATATATTGAAGATGAATTTTACAAAAATAAGTTATCAGTAGTTTTGAAGGTTCGATCAATGGAAAATTTCTGTGCTGTAATTGTGGAATCTAGCAATATAAACAACTGCTATCAATGTGGCAAAAACAGAACTGCACAGGTGCTTGAATCAGAAAATGGGATGTATGGTGTTGATTTAGATAGAGCCTCTGGACCAGAAGCTATATGGAAAAATAAAGGTGATCAAATGAAAGCCAGCTGGCGCGAAAACTTTGAGTGGCTTATTCATGAATTGGGAAATCACTTGTAAGCTGGAAATGTTCTGACCTATCGATAGTGCTCAAAATGCCTTTGATATGTTCCCAAGAAACTAACATCGTTGATAGTTTCCACATATCGTGAAAGAGCTTAAATCGCTTGACTAGAAGAACCATTAAAAGAGCAAAAAAATGAGGTGTTCATGTGCTTACCATTGAGGAATACATTGCCCGAAGGAAAAAAGAAGATAAACTCAATGAGTTTGATCTTGATGTATGTACTCAAAATATGAAAATCTGTGTCGATTATGTATTTGAGTATTTTAACAACTATCTCGATATTACGGAGGCAGAAGAAAAAACAGTATTATATAGTGAGAAGCTAGAGCGGTATCGTAAGCAGCTTAGGGAGTACGAGCCAGAAGTTAGAGAATGGGTAATAGGTATATATAGTGAGTATGGGAAGCACTTGCATAAATATATAGGAAATATACTGAAGGAAAATGAGTTTTTCTTTTTGTATGATACAGACAACGAATTCAGAAATGCTTCATATGATTGTTATTCAAGGCTCATTAAAAGGTTTTCTTTCCTGAAGGACCAGACAGAAATGCTTTTTCTCTTTATAAAAGACTACCATAGGGTAGAGAGCGAACGAAGGTTCAATTTCGGAATTCCATCAATATCTGAAGAAATAAATGATTGGGTTGATAAGACGTGGGCAAAACATCAGGTTAACCTACTTGCATTTGCTTATGATTGGATAAATAGCTTTTTTGATAATGAAGAAATTTGGCCATCGACTCATAGAAAGAAAAGCCAAAATTCGTGGAGAAAGTTTGATTATGATTATAAGCAGAAAAGTAATCTTTTTAATCTTGATTCATTGTATAGAAAGATGCCAAAGAAATCATTTGTCAAAGGAAGGAAGCAAGAATTAGAAATTCTATTTATGTACTATTGGATTCATGACATGGAAGGCGATAATGATTATTGGCAGGAGTATTTAGAGAAAGTTGTACTTAATGAAAATAATGCTAATGACGGCTGTTAGGGGGAGAAATTTATGTCCACTTTGAGTGAATTGCTATATTACTGTAAGGAATCAAATTCTTTTGGAGCATTGATGTTTACTGGGAAATGGGGCTGTGGGAAAACATATTTGATTGACAATGAGTTATCAAAAGAACTTGGTCAAGATTATATCATTATCAGGATTTCCTTATTTGGGGAATCTTCCATTGATAGTATTAACAAAAAAGTGCAAAAGGCTTATTTCCAAAATTTAATGTTACATATGGGAAGTTATGTAGAAGATGTTGCCCAGCTTATTCCTAGCGTGTCAGAAGAACAGGCATTAAAACTGGCCGAAAGTACGGAAAAGATAACTGGAAAAGTAGCTAATATATCTGAGAAAATAAATACAAGTAAAGTTGGAGGACTTGTTCGCTTTGTTTCAGGAATTGCAAAAAAAGTTCCAGGTGTAGAAAAAATTTTTTCATTGAGTCCAAGCGAATACATTTCTGTTGAAAAAACTATTGCAGATAAAAAAGTAATTTTAGTTTTTGATGATCTGGAGCGGACTAACTTAGATGAGATAGATGTTATGGGCTGCATCAACGAATATTGTGAGAACAAGCAAATAAAGACTATTATTGTTGCAAATGAAGAAAAGATTTTAGAAAAATGCGTGCAAACTAAATCGAATCAACAAAAGAAAGAGAATGATCCTAAAAATGATGGACTCGGCCAATCTACTGGTGGGAAATTAGGATATTCTGAGATAAAAGAAAAAATAATAACTAGAACGGTTAAGAATATTGCTGACTATGAGAAAATCATTGCCCAAATTATAGACGAATTTGTTGCAGATGAGCCATTTTATAATGAGTTTTTGCAAGAACATAAAATTGACTTGATAAATGTATTCAACTGCGGCAACAGTGAGAATATCAGGAGCATAAAATGTGCTATCCAAGATTTTCAACGAGTGTTTATAGAACTGCATAAAAAAGGTATCTATGATGAACTGAAAACGTATTTTCAGACATTTGCTGCTTTCATGTTTCATTTCAAAGATGGAAAAATTAGCAAATCTGAACAATATGGCTATTTGTTTTCTGATTATGATATTGAAAAAGAATATCCTGGATTTTTTATTAAGAGATATATGCTTCCCAGCGTTAAAAAATGGATAGTAGAGGGTGAATGGGATAGCGATGGGATTAACAGTGAAATTAATAAAATGATTGAGGAAAAAAAGGCAACAGAGCCTAAAGATATAGTACGAAATGCAGATTTGATTAGCTTGGATGAAGATACAATAGAAGCGGGGTTTCCTGAAGTCGTGTCGTTAGCTTATGCAGGTGAATTGTCAGTAGATGAGTACATTATTTTGCTTCGTAATCTATTATGGTCAAGAAACATTTCTTATATCTTACCAGTGGAAATAGATATGGATAAACTGATGGTGGGAGTGCAGAAATGTTTGGATGCCCTTTGTGAAAGTGATGAGCCAGATAGTCGTGTGCGGAGCATGATTCATCCAGATAATCTGAGTCTATTAAATACTGAAGAACATAACATATATCAGAAAATTTGTGAGTTTAGAGATAAAAGTTTGCAAATGTTTGCGATAAATAAAAGAAAATATTTAAATGCACTAAATTCGGGAGATATGAAAAATCTCTTTGATTGTGAAAACAAAAGATATAATGTTTTTGACAAAGAGATGGCTAATGCTGTAATGAAATGTTATAAAGTTTTATCAAATGCAGACCGACAAGTCTTTAACGGGATATTCAAGAAAATGTGGGGGAGTAATATTAGATCGCAAGACTTACTGAAAGAGAATTCGATTTTGGGGTTGGAAGAATTGAAAGCAATGATACAAGCCAATCGTAGTGATGAACAGGATAATAATTATGGTTTAAAAGCAGCTCTAAGTGAGGCGTTTATACAGATTATCACAGAAATTATTGATACCCTAAAAGCACAGGATTAGGGAGGAGAACAGTGAAGTTATTTTTTATAAGATTCGATAGGACCAGTGAACTAAGAGAGATCAAGATAAATATGTTGATATGTTCCCAATAACCCTAAAACCGTTGATATGTTTCCGCATACCTCGAAAACGCTAGAAATCGGTTGACCTGTTTCCTTGCACGTATGGTATCAAAATTTAACTTAAGACATCATTTGGGGCAACTCGAGCCACCCAGTATGAGGGGACATATCAAACTGTCACCTGGCCGCAGTGCAAAGGAGGATTATATGAAAATAATATTAAGCCGAAAAGGTTTTGACTCTGGAGCAGGTGGATATCCAAGCCCATTCTTTGTAAAAGAAGGCAGGCTGCTCTCATTACCAATACCAGAGGAAAATAAAATTTATACTACAGATACAGGAAGATTATATTCAGATCTACAATTCGAAAATGAAACGACTTATCTTGATATAATGGAACAACTTGGGATGAAAGGATTTGCAGGTAAAAATGCACATCTTGATCCAGATATCAGTCAAAATGTCTTGAATAGCCGCAAACCCGGATGGAAAGGTTTGTTTGGACAATGCGATACTGCACAGCGCCATTTATGTAATAAACATATACAGCCCGGTGACTTGTTTCTGTTTTTTGGCTGGTTCAGGGAAGTCGTAAAAATAGATGGCAAATATAAGTATGTCTCAGGAACTGATAAACATATTATTTGGGGATATATGCAAGTGGGAGAAATTGATAGTATTAGTGAAGAAAGCGAGTATGAACCTTGGAAGTTGGACCATCCTCATTATCGCAACAGAAAAAGAATATCGAACACTGGTTATATAGCAAGAAATAGCCTGGACTTCGGTTCGGGAATTCCGGGATGGGGCGTTTTCAACTATAGTGATTCACTAGTTTTAACAGATCCAAATCAAAAAAACAGAAGTGTTTGGAAGCTGCCGCAGTTTTTCCACCCCTCAAATGGAACAAAAATGACATATCATGAGAATATCTTCAATACAGGAAACAAAAGAGTCTGGGAATTTCATGATGATCATTGCATTCTACATTCGGTTTACAAAGGACAAGAGTTTGTAATAACAGGGAATTATAAGGTCGTTGAGTGGGCGATAGATCTTGTCCTAAATGGTAATATATCTCAAAGTGTATATCATCAAATAGATGCTAATGTACTTTTAAAAAAGCCTAAACCTGTAGAGTTAACTCAAAAGAAAAAAGTAGTAAACTACGATGATCAGCCAACTATTATTGATAATTCTGATGTTTGCCCTATTGCTTTATGCGAGGATAATAAACTTTTTAATTTTGAATCAAATAACATTGTTTCAATGATATGCTATAGAAAGGCCACAAACGAAAGGTTTGTAGTAAGGTTTAACTTGGAGGATATAGATAAAGTAAAAAAATTTGATAAATGGAAAGTAGAAAAAAACAGTAACAAGGTTTATGCAAATATAGGAACGGAGAATACTTATTTGCACCGTTTAATATATGGAGATTGTAAAGGAAAAAAAGTTCTTGCAAAAAATGGTAACTATTTTGATTGCAGAAGGGAGAATTTGTATGTAAAGAACTAATTTTTTTACAGACATAGACGGGTAGTAGAAAGCTATTAGAAAAAACATATTGACATCGAACATATTTTCGCCTAAAATATGTTTAGGATACAAAACATGACATGAGTGTATCCTCAAATTTTACACATCGATTGATAAAAACAATTGAAGAGCTTTTACAAATTTTACCAATTTGTAGAGGCTCTTTTTGCTTTTTTACCAAAATTGATGTGGAGGTATGCGGTATGATCAAGAATAATAAGAAAATTGATGGCTTATGTTATGTTGAGGATGTTCTAAACAAAGATGGAAGGAAAGTGGCAAAGGTAGTTTTTGATAACAAGTGCAATCTAATTGATGATGCTAACTTTTATTTAAAAGAGCAGAGAGGGCTGACATTAAGTAGTTATAACTCAGTTAGTATAAAAGCTAGAGACCTTTGCCACTTATACAATTACCTTATAATAACAAGAGAAAGAATATGTGGCATTAATAAGGAGAAGATCATAGATTTTGTGAACTACCTAATTCGAATTGAGAGTATCAAGAACATGTATGCTATTGAAAACAGTTTGCTAAAGAAAATTCCTTTTTGCTTGATTGACCAATCGGGCAATGTAAAGAAAATTAACGTATTCAGCATCTTGGACAGTAGCTCAATTTTAAGGATTGTCAATACAGCTATTAGTTATCTGATATATTTGCACTCGGAAAAGAACCAGTTAATACATGATGATATCCATAAGTTAAATAACAGAAAAGCGTTGAAAGCGCTGATAAACGAAGTTGGTATTGAAATGAATTCTGACGATATACAGCCCGTCTCTGAAGAAAAGATACTCACACAGGATCAAATAAGAGTAATAATGAACGAAGCGACGAAGAGAAATGATTACCAAAGGCTGTTGTATTATATACTTGAAAAAACGGGTATGAGAATTGGGGAGGCTCTGGGCATTCAGATCAGAAGCTTAGACAAGGACAGTATCAGAGATATAAAAGGTGATATATATTACAAAGATAATACATGGTGTATCGATATTATCTGGCGAAATTGGAACCCAATAGATTCTCTAGCTAAAGGCCATAGGTCCAGGACAGTGTATATAAGTAACGAGGACAAGCATGAATTTGAAGCACTTTTGCTGAATTATATGCGCTTTTGGGAGGGAAAAAAGCGGATTAATAAAGGGAATTGGTTATTTATTAACAATTCAGGTGAAAAACTGACACAAAATACGGCTTACATTAGATTTAAAAGGCTCTTAGGAAAATCATTGAATGAAATTAAGAAGCATATAACCTTACATAGCTGGCGTCACACATATTGCACAAATGCTCTAAAGCAGGGAACTTCGATAGAAGAAGTAGCGACACAGGTCGGACACACGAGTACATATACGACATATTTGATTTATGTGCATAACACAAAAGAGGATATGATAAAAGTCAGAGAAAAGTATACACATTACATGGAACCGGCACTAAAATACAAGCAGAGGAGATTTAGCAAATGAAACATTTGAAAAGGGAAGAATTTATAGAAGTATTCAGCCAGGGAAGTGAGAAGAGTCGGAAAAGAACACTATATAATAGGATTTATAACAAGATAGTAGAAAAATGGGAGAGCCCTGAAGACTGGTTCAGTGATGAGAACAAAACAATTCATATTGATAATTTGACATCAGACAGCTATTGGGTTATTTGGAGTATGACGTTTGAGATTAGTCTGCCGATTGAGTTTATAAAGAATCTAAGTCAGAATAATTCTTTGCTTTTTCTCAAGCGGCATCTTAAGGATTATACAAGGTTTGAGGAGGCTTGCAATAAATTATGTGTGATATTCACAAAGGCATATATAGTCCCACTATATTCTATAATTATAAGATTATGTCTATATCTGGGTGTGAATTCAATTCAAAAAATAAGCGTAGAAGATATTGCTAAGGCTTATTCATTAGGACTACTGAAACACGATGGTTATAGGATGAAAATGTCAAATCTGCTCTACTATATGAGTTATATAGATGCACCCTGCAGAGATCACAAGTTATATTCAACTATAAATACACTTGAGCTTAGCGACAGCTGGTCTGATTCAATGAAATCCGTAATTAGCAGACACATTAACAATCTTTATAATACCACGATTAGTTGCCGTAAAATGGAGTGTGAAAAGAAGAATGGTTTGAATTTATTTGCCGAATGGTATGTAAACAAATACGGCACTGATGTAATTGATGACTTCTTTTTCATTAATAAAGAAGTTTATAAAGATTACATTATTCACATAAGAAGTCTAGAAGATATCAGTGGAAAGTCAAAGCAAGCAAAGATTTTTGCAGTAAAAGACTTTTTAAACTGGGTGAAAATAAAAGAACCGCAGCTACTACTTGAATCTAATAGTTTTAACACTGAGGAAATAGAATACTGCATTGAGCATTATCAAGAAGAAAATCTGGCCTTTGAAGAAAGGGAGCATGGGGAAAAGATAATCAGATATTTATTAAATGACTTTAAGGCAAAGAACATAAGAGATGAGTTTAGAAAAGAAGCGATAATTATTGCTGCCAATTCCGGCGCCCGAATAAGTGAAATCAGAAGATTCCCATTCGGCAGCTGTTTTTATTCAAAGGATGAGGGGCTTTATAAGATACTAAATGTGCAGACTGATAAACTCAATCAGAAAAACAGACCCATATATTTTACAAAGGAGGGATATGATGCAATTAAGCGTGTTGAAGAATTGAGAGTTAAAAATGATGTGCTTAAGGAAAAACGGAGCGACAGAGGAGATGGTAAATACATACATTTATTTGAATATCAGGGGAGCTGCCCAATAAATCATACAAGTATGGATGACTTTATTAGCAGAATAAAAAAAGAAATAGGCCTGGTAGACGGAGATGGAAAAGTTGTTAAAGGCGGTATGCATGCGTGGAGGCACTTTTTCGCAGTGACACTTTTCATAGAAGGAGATTATAACTCAAGTGTAGTTAGATATTTTTTAGGACACAAAGACTACGATATGAGTTATCAGTACATAAAGAGCTCTAATAAGCTTTTAAATCAGAGAATCAGTAATGAGATGCAGCATGAAAAAGAAAGGTATGCAGGGAAAGGAGTAGAGACAATGGTAGACTTGGTTATTAGCAATAGAAAATCAAAAGAAAAGTTCGATAAAGAGCTTATTAAACAATCAAAAGGTATATCTGATTTGATAAAGGAGAAAATTATCAAAAAAGTCGGGTTTGGGTATTGCCTTAACCCCTGTGATAACTCTGTTAGATGTATCAGATGCAAGAACTTTCTTATATCAAATCAGGATGCAGACAAGATAATAGAGGCTTGTATTGAATTATTTGAAATACTGTGTGTAAAGGTATCTCAATTCGATTCAGTTGACATGGCATTGAAGCAGACAAGCATTCAAAAGAATATGGCTGATATTATGGTGTTAATCGGTGAGATGAGGAGATTAAAGATAAATACAAATAAGCTCCCTAGCTACTTAGAAGGGATAATAAATGATGAATGCTAGCATAATTGAACAAAAGATAGATGAAGTAAAGCATGGACTCAAATACAGACATTTTACTTTTGAAGAATTAACTCGTATATATGAAAATGATAGCAGGCTAGAAAAAAGGCTTAAATCTGTGAGCCTATTTCAGAGCAAGTATAGTGATTTGAGTGTACTTGAAAAACAATTGTCTTTATCAGGCATTAAGTCCTTTAAAAAAGACGAACTGCCACATTGGTACATTCTGAAACTGGTACAATACGGACGAATAAAACTAGGTATTAGTGCCCTTATGGAACTTAGGCCATATAGAGAGGATATATTTATTTGTGATTCATTTCTGGTTAATACCGGTTTACTAAATAAATTTGAGGGATTTGCTATAAATAATCTTGGCTACTCCAAGCTTAGAGTAGAAAAGGCTATTACAATCCAATTATTTAGATTAATATTGTATTTTCAAAAGCCAGTTGAACAACTAGTTGCAGAAATTGATAATAGCCTAAGAATCATTGAGAATGCAATTAGCCAATTAAAATACAGGCAGATTTTATGTGCCGTGAATATTTTAAGCAATATGGGGTATAAAACAGATTATGATAATGGCAAGAGGCGCATTCCTCTAAACAGGAAAGAGCCGCTCAGAAATGAAAATATTGGCATCTTAAAGGCAATAGACGAGTATTCAAAGTATAAGTATGAAAAGACTATAGTATCCCATATTAGAGCTTTTTTTAACTACCTATGGGATTACTTCCCGGATATCGATATGATTCAAAAACTTAACAATAGACATATAGAGGCTTTTATTGAGAATCAAAAGACAACTATTAACATAAGAGGTAAAACAAACAGTAGTGCAACAATAAACCATAGGCTAGAAGCGCTGGATAAAATGCTTGAGTATTATAGAACTGAGTATAAACTTAATATACCGGTTGTAATTACAAAGTACGATAAGCTAAAAGAGCCGATGAAGTATACTAAATATGAATCCAGAGAGGATATATTTAACCTGATTCAAGCTATTGCAAACTCAGATTATGGCAGTGAATATATTCAGCACAAGATGGTACTGCTCATATTAGTTGATACCGGAAGACGAATCCATGAGGTGCTATGTCTAAAATACGACTGCTATAAAGACGGACAAGTATATTTTCATAAAACCAAAAACGGTTTCAGCGGCTGGCAGATAGTTGGTGAAACTACAATAAATGCAATAAGGGTACTGAAAGAAGCTTACGCTAATGATATACAGACCAGGATATATTCAAGAATTGACAAGCATAAAGTCAGGAGGTTGCTGCCTAGTAAATACTATAAAGGAAAAAGTGTATTATCTTATGAAGCTGTATCGGACTTTTTTAACAGAATTCAAATTGATAATGATATCATAGATGAAAATGGTAAACCTAGATATTCTTTGCATGATACAAAAAGAAATTTTGTAACATGTATGCTGGGTGCAGGGGTCAAGCCTAAGGAAATCGCAGATTATCTTCACCAAAAGGCCAATAGCCTGATCCCGTATGAAGTTAACAATGAATTTGCAGTTAAAACACTAAAGAGTGTTGAAACCAAAGGCTTGCTATTAGGTAACAGTATTTATGGCAATAGTCAAATTGAAAAGAACAGTGCTATTCTGGAGCTGCTAAAAGATGTAGATATTGTAACGAGGCATAGGGTTAACTTAATGACACAAATAAACAGACCGAAATCGGTAATGCCGTTATCTTTAGGTTCCTGCACAGACTATTACAGCTTTAGCGAATGCGGGGACCTAATATGTATAGCCTGTGATGAATTTAAGGCAGATTCTCTTGACGATTTCATTGCATATTCTAAAAAAATGTTTAGGTATGTATTATCTTACAAGAGGGATTTAAAAGTAAATGAAATTGAAAATAAACTGTTAATATCACTAAAAAAAGCTTATGAACGAATGGAACTCAATGACAAAGAAGCTTTTGAAAGTTTAATTAAAAAAATAAAAAAGAGTACCAAAAGGGAGATGGAAGCAGATGAGCAAGGAATTGAAAATGATACGGCTTAAAAAGGATGAGATAGAAACTAGACGGAATTTAGTGAGTAAAGCATGCAAAGAATGTATTGATGAGGGAGTGGATATTACACATAAAGAGATAAGTAGAAGAACACAAATACCGTACAAATCATTAGAGAGAGCTCCATATAAAGAGGATATTAATTATTATAAAAATATAAATAAAAAAGAAGAGTTGGAAAGCAAAGAGATTCATGTCCTCAGAGGTCATATTAAGTACCTCAATGATATAATTAAGCAGATAAACAGAGAAAATCATAATCTGAAGACGGAACTCTATAATAATGGGAAAATATAAATGTGATAATACGAGAACTGACAAGCTTTCAAAAGATATGATGTCTGATAGAAACAGTATAATATCAAATTAGGGGGACAAGTATTGAAAGAAAAAAGGACTACTATTCAAGAAAGAATTACAATAATAAATGAATATAGGGCTATGAGATTAAGTAAGGAAGAAGTTTGTATCAAATATAAGATCACAATACCAGTGCTTAATGAATGGTTAAACAATTATGAAAGATACGTAATTTTTAGCTCTAACTTCAGGAGTCAAAACAACGCAGTAAAAAGCATATTATCAAAGGCTACCTTGAATGTTCTTATAGGTATACCTTGCTCAGGGAAGTCCTTTTATGCAGAGAAAATTGCAGAGCTTAATAATGCAGTAATTATTTCAACTGACGAAATAAGAAAAGAACTTACAGGTACATATGAGTATTTGGAACATATGAATTCAACTGTGTTCGAGGCAGCCCATTGCAGAATTAAAGAGGCACTGAGCAATAATTTATATGTTATCTTCGATGCAACAAATACAAATAAGAAATATAGAAAAAAAGTGATTTCGATAGCTAAAAAAAGTAGTGCCAAGATAATTGCAACAGTATTTCAAACAAAGATAGACGTATGCATTGAAAGAAACAGCAAAAGACTACCAGATAGAAAAATCCCAAATGAAAAACTCAGACAATGGGCGTATCAAAGTATTAATGTAGACAGAACAGAGGGAATTGATGAAATATATTATGTTTAACATTTGTATTTCTTGATAAAGAAAGTTAAGCAAATAAGAAAATGTGTTGGAATTGTTAACTAACTATTAGGCCACAAGATATGATAAAATAGTATAATAAAATATTTGAGATACAAAAGGTGGTAAAATGATAAACGAAGACATAAGAAAAGAGTTCATTGAGCTAAAGCGCAAGATCATAGAAATGCAGTATGAGCAGTTAAATAAAGAGCAGAGAGAAGCAGTTCTAACTATTGAAGGACCCCAACTAATTTTAGCTGGTGCAGGTTCAGGCAAGACTAGGGTACTAGTGCATAGAATTGCCCATATTCTCAATTATGGTAATTCATATAATAGTGCATATGTCCCATTTGACTTGACACCAGAGGATTTGGAACTTATGAGGGACTACGTTAGTCATGATACCAGCGGAAAAACAAGAGTGCTTACCTACAGGATAGCTTATTTGATAGAGGAGAAAAGCGTATATCCCTCAAATATACTGGCGATAACCTTCACCAACAAGGCTGCGAAGGAAATGAAGGAGAGAGTGCAGAGCCTTATAGGCAGCGCCGACAATATGTGGATTTCCACCTTCCATTCCGCTTGCGTGAGGATACTGAGGAAAAATATTGAGAGCCTTAAGGATTATAAAAAGAATTTTGTTATATATGATTCGAAGGATCAGGAAGCTCTTGTGAAGGAGTGCTTGAAGGAGTTAAATCTGAATGAGAAGAATTTCCCCTTCAGGACTGTAGCTTCTGAAATCTCCAGCGCAAAGGATATGCTCATGACTCCTGATAAATACTATGACAGGAATATGCATGACATAAGGAAGCGTAAGCTTGCGGATATATACAAGCTGTACCAGAAAAAGCTGCAGAAGAATAACGCCATGGATTTTGACGATATATTGTACAAGACCGTGGAGCTTTTCGAGTTGAACCCTGATATACTGCAGTACTATCAGAACAAGTTCAAATACATAATGGTAGACGAATACCAGGATACGAATTTCAGCCAGTATACCCTGATAAGGCTTCTTGCCAGGCAGCACAAGAACCTTTGCGTCGTTGGGGACGATGATCAATCGATCTATTCATGGCGCGGAGCGGATATCGGCAACATACTCAACTTTGAGAAGGACTTTCCCGGGGCTATGGTTGTCAAGCTGGAGCAGAACTACCGCTCGACTCAGGTTATACTGGATGCCGCCAATTCAGTTATTAAGAATAATTTTGCTAGGAAAAGCAAGAAGCTGTGGACTGAAAACGGTGAAGGCCGTCCGATAATATACCACTATGCAACGGATGAATGGGGAGAGGCAAACTTCATAATGGATGAGGTCGAGCGGCTGATAGCCCAGGAAAACAGGGAGCTTGGGGATTTTGCAGTTCTATACCGTACCAATGCCCAGTCCCGTGTGCTTGAGGAAGCCTGCATGTCCTATGGGCTGCCCTACAAGATCGTAGGAGGCTTCAAGTTCTATGACAGGAAGGAAGTAAAGAACGTAATCGCATATCTGAGGGTTATACAGAATCCTGATGAGGATCTCAGCCTTAGGAGGATTATCAATATTCCCAAAAGAGGCATAGGAAATACCACTCTGGACGCAATTGATCAATATGCAAGGACAACGGGAGACTCCTTGTTCGGAGCCCTTCTGGAGGTTGACAGTATTGAAGGAGTGAGCACCAAGGCTAAGAAAGGCATCAAGGAATTTGTAAAGATAATGAGTGATCTAATGGGTATAGCGGAGACGGAAAAGGTATCCAGGCTGGTGAAGGAAGTGCTGGAGCGCACAGGCTATCTGGATGAGCTTGAAAAGGATGGAGACGAGGATTCCCAGTCAAGGGCGGAGAACATAAAGGAGCTTTTGTCCGCCACTCTTGAATTTGAGGCAAAGAATGAAAACGCCACACTGCCGGACTTCCTGGAACAGATGGCTTTGATGTCTGATATCGACACTGTGGAGGATGGCAAGGGCGCTATGATAATGATGACTCTCCACAGTGCAAAAGGGCTTGAATATCCTTTCGTATTTATTTCCGGCATGGAAGAGGGAGTATTCCCCAGCCAGCGGTCATACTTCGAGGAGAAGCAGATGGAAGAGGAAAGAAGGCTTATGTACGTTGGGATAACCCGGGCTGAGGAAAGGCTCTACCTGACCGCTGCATTTGAACGCACATTATTTGGAAATACTACCTACAATACACCTTCGCAGTTCGTAAAGGAAATTCCAAAGGACTTATTAGTTAAGGTGTAGGAAGCTACAGGCTGGTGGAACTATTATTAAAGGAGCATTGCGGAGAAACCTTAGAACTTCTTAACGAAACGGAGGAATAGCAGCATCAAGTGTTTGAGCGAAGCGAGTTTTTGATGCTGCCCGGAGTGAGTTTAGAAGTTCTGGTTTCGGAGCTTTCAGCGACTGGATAATAGTTTCACTAGCCTGATAAACGAAGACACACATATCGAAGGGAGGAGTCCGATTGAGTATAGATAAGCTTGAAAAAAAGGTGGATGAGCTGATAAAGCTCATAAATAAACACAGCTACAACTACTATGTACTTGATAAGCCTGAGATCAGCGATTATGAATTCGACATGCTTATGAAGGAGCTCATTGAGCTGGAGAACACATTTCCGGCTCTGAAGCGTGCCGATTCCCCCACTCAGAGAGTCGGAGGCGAAGTCCTCGAGGGGTTTCTGGAGGTCGTGCACAAGACTCCGAAGCTAAGCCTGGGCAATGTATTTGATGAGAATGACATCAGGGATTTTGATACTAGGGTCAGGAAAGCCGTAGGCGATGATGTGGAATATGTGGTAGAGCTTAAAATAGATGGCCTCACAGTAGTGCTGAACTACGGGGAAGGCCGCTTTATACAGGGAGCCACCAGGGGAGACGGCATAAAAGGAGAGGATATCACCGCAAACCTTAAGACAGTAAAATCCATACCTCTTGTTCTTGAAGAAAAAGTGGACCTGGAAGTCAGGGGAGAGGTCTTTATGTCAAAGAAGGCTTTTGAAGAACTGAATGCCAGACGTGAAGAGCAGGAGGAGCCTCTCTTTGCGAACCCCAGGAATGCATCGGCAGGTTCTCTGAGACAGCTGGATACAAAAGTGACTGCCGGCAGGCCTCTGGATATTTTTGTATTCAATCTGGAGAATATAGAGGATAAACATTTCGACACCCATGTGGAGACTCTGGAATACCTGAAGGAAATGGGCTTTAAGGTCAGCCCTTTCATAAGCGTACATAAAAATAGTGAGGAGATAATCGAGAAATGCAGCTACTGGGCTGACAAAAGAGGTGAGCTGCCCTTTGAGATAGACGGCCTGGTCATAAAGGTGAACAGCCTGGAGCAGAGAGAAAGTCTGGGTTATACCACAAAAACCCCGAGGTGGGCGGCAGCGTATAAGTTCCCTCCAGAGACCATGAAGACCAAAGTAAAGGATATAATTGTGCAGGTAGGCAGGACAGGGGCGATAACTCCGACTGCCGAGCTGGAGCCTGTGAGGCTTGCAGGCTCAGTCATAGGCAGAGCGACCTTGCATAATGAGGATTATATAAAGGAAAAGGACATAAGGATAGGCGATACTGTAATCATAAAAAAGGCCGGAGATGTAATACCAGAGGTCGTTGAGGTCGTCATAGAGGAAAGAACGGGCTCGGAGCAGCCCTTTGAAATGCCGAAAAAATGCCCTGTCTGTCAGGCGGATACCATAAGGGAACAGGGAGAAGCCGTAACCAAGTGTACAAATATTTCATGTCCTGCCCAGCTTAAAAGGTCTTTGTTCCATTTTGTATCCAGGGATGCAATGAACATAGAAGGATTGGGGCCGCAGATCATGACGCTGCTCATGGATAGGGGCTTCATAAAGGATGCGGCCGACATATATCTTTTGAAGGAGCACAGGGAAGAGCTCATTGAGCTTGAAAGAATGGGCGAAAAGTCGGTCCGGAACCTTCTGGATGCCATTGAAGCCTCAAAGATCAATCCGTTGAACAGACTTATATTTGCCCTCGGTATAAGAATGATAGGGCAAAGGGCATCACAGATCCTTGCCAATGAGTTCGATGATATTGAAGGTATGTTTACTGCAGATTTTGATAGATTGACCGGCATACAGGAGATCGGCGGAAAAATGGCTGAAAGCATCATTACCTTTTTCAGGCAGGAGCAGAACCTTGAGCTTATAAGAAAGCTTAAGGAGTGCGGCGTGAATATCAAGGGCACAAAGAAGGAAATAAAAGAGAGTGAGCATTTCAGCGGAAAAACCTTTGTGCTAACCGGAGCGCTTCAAAGCTATACAAGGGATCAGGCAAAGGAGATAATTGAAAGCTTCGGCGGGAAGGTGTCCGGAAGCGTCAGCAAAAAGACGGACTTCGTACTGGCGGGAGAGGATGCGGGCTCCAAGCTTGTGAAGGCAAATGAACTTGGGGTAGCGGTAATAGATGAGGAAACGTTCAAAAATTGGGCGATGGGTAATGGGCAATAGGATGCGGGGCTGCTAGGCTATGAGGCCGTGGGGCTGCGAGGCTGCAATTTCGGGAATTGTCGGAAAAATCATGGAAGCAGAGGCTTCAAGGTTTTACAGGAAATATGACCAAGGGATAATCCATATGGATTTAAAAAATTCATAATGGATTATCCTATCTTGCTATTTTCGAAATATTAATTCATGGTAAGTTCATAAAAAATACAACGAAAGTTCACAGAAAATTCACAAACCTTTGATATATTTTAACTTAGGCTACAAGTCGAATGCATATGAATTATCAAATCTTTCAAGTCATCCAGAGTAATACAATTGAAACGGTAGTTTGGCGCAAGGGCAGTCATAATGCTATATATATCAACTGGCTTAGTCTCACTACGACATTTGATTGTTATAAAATTTGAACATATACTTACTTTTTAAAATTCGACATTATTTGTGTGCTTCAGACATTGAGCCGATTGCGTTCTTTGACATTTGAATATGGTTAGAATTTTTTGTAAATTAACTTCTTGAAAAAAGTCTTCGATTAATGTAATATTATACTATACTTGATAAGGGTTGAGGTGTCTGTGTTGTATCAATATAGCATATGGCACGGTGTTAACATGTTATGACCATAAAGTGTTTACATTAATGGCTTTAAACCTGTATTCTTATCAGGTTAAAAAATTTTGTAAGGCGGCAAAATACATATACGCCTAAAACAAAAAAATAAGGGGGATGAATTATGAAAAAGTCTCTAGTTCTCGTACTTGCAATGCTGATGATTGTTAGTATAGCGTTATCAGCTTGTGCACCGAAGCCACCGGCAGAAGCTCCAGCTGGAGAAACTCCTGCACCGGCAGCTGAGCCAAAGATAATGAGAACCAACAACATGAGTGAGCCTGGAGCATTGGATCCACAGCTTGCACAGGGAACTCACGACTCCTGGGTACTTGACCATATTTTCGAAGGTCTCTACAAGAAATCCCAGGACGGCTCAATAGTACCAGGTATGGCTAAGGAATACAAATTAGCCGCAGATAATGTTACTTATACCTTCACTCTCCGTGATGACATAAAATGGTCCAATGGAGAACCTGTAACTGCTCATGACTTTGAATTTGCATGGAAACGTGCGTTAGACCCGGCTCTTGCTTCAGATTATGCATTCCAGCTTTATTATCTTAAGGGTGGAGAAGCATACAACACAGGCGCTGGTAAAGTTGAGGATGTAGGTGTTAAGGCTATTGACGACAAGACTCTGGAAGTTGTACTTGCAACACCGACAGCTTACTTCGTAGAGTTAACCTCCTTCTATACTTATTACCCTGTTAACAAAAAGACAGTTGAAGCTAACCCTGATTGGGCAAAGGATCCTTCAACATACGTTTCAAACGGACCTTTCAAATTAACTGGCTGGGAACACAATGCAAGCATCACCTTAACCAAGGATGAAAATTACTATGATGCTTCACTTGTTAAACTGGATGGTATAGAGTTCGCTATACTGACAGATGAAAACACAGCTTGGCAGAAGTATGAAGGCGGAGAATTCGATTTCCTGACTCCTCTTCCACAGGCAGTTGTTGCACAGATGAAGGCTGCAGGGAACAAAGAGCTGGTAATCGGCGGAGACCTTGCAACATATTATTATAACCTCAATACAAAACTTAAACCTTTCGACAATGTAAAGATAAGAAAAGCACTGTCACTGACTCTGGACAGACAGACTATCTGTGACAAGATAGCTCAGGGCGGACAGCTTCCTGCTGAAGGTGTTGTACCATTCGGCATGACAGATGAAAACGGTGGAGAATATAGAAACGGTGCCGGCAAATTAGTTGAATACAATGTAGAGGAAGGTAAGAAGTTATTTGCAGAAGGCTTAGCTGAAACAGGCTTCAAGGCTGAAGACTTCAGCAAATTCTCACTCCTTTACAATACTTCCGAAGCTCATAAGAAGATAGCTCAGGCAGCTCAGGAAATGTGGAGAAACAATCTGGGTATAGAGCTTCAGCTTGAAAACGTTGACTTCCAGGTTAAGCTGGATAGAGAAAAAGCAGGCGACTACCAGGTTTCCCGTGCAGGTTGGATAGGTGACTATGTTGACCCGATGACTTTCATGGATCTATGGTTAACTGACGGTGCTTTTAATGATGCAGACTACAGCAATGCAGAATATGATAAGCTGGTGCTTGAAGCAAAGTCAAGCACAGACCAGAAGCTCCGTATGGAAAATATGCGTAAGGCAGAGCAGATGCTGATGGAAGCTATGCCGGTAGTACCAGTATACTTCTACACTCAGCCATATGCTCAGAAGCCATACGTAACAGGCGTATTCAAGCCTCTTAACAGATATCCTTACTTCATATACGCAGATATTCAGAAATAGTATATAAAGACTTTTTTAAGAAGATCGATGGGCTATATTTATTATAGCCCTCGGTTTTCTTTTCAATTATGGGCAAAGGAGGTACAAGATGAAAAGATATATTTTAAAAAGAATTTTATTGGCAATAGTAACAATTTGGGCAATTATTACCATAACTTTCATATTGATGCATTCTGTTCCTGGAAATCCTTTCAGAACAGAATCAAAAATGCCGCCGGTAGTGTATAAAAATCTTCAGGCAAAATATGGACTGGATAAGCCATTATCCGAACAGTATGTTATATATTTAGGTAAAATCGTCAGGGGTGATTTCGGTGACTCCATGAAATCAAGGGTTGAGACCGTTAATGATATGATAGAGAGGGGTTTCCCGGTATCAGCCACTATAGGCTTACAGGCATTGGTAATAGCTCTTTGCTTCGGACCGGCTCTGGGGGCAATAGCTGCTTTGAATCAAAACAAATGGCCGGATTATATATCTATGATAATTGCTATCCTGGGTATTTCAGTACCAAATTTTATAATGGGTACGGTCTTCATTCAGTTCCTGGCCAGGAACATTGGGTGGCTGCCGATAGGAGGATGGGGTGAGTTCAGGCATTCTATTCTGCCTTCCTTCGCTTTGGCATTTTTACCGATGGCACAGATCGCAAGGTTAATGCGTTCAAGCATGCTGGAGGTTATGGGCCAGGACTACATTAAAACAGCAAAATCCAAAGGTATATCAAAAGCTACAGTTGTGTTGAAGCACGCTGTCAGAAATGCAATACTACCTGTTGTTTCTATATTGGGTACAGTAGCTTCCAATTTACTGGTAGGAAGCTTTGTAATAGAAAAAATATTCGGTATCCCGGGTCTCGGAACGTTCTTCATAATATCCATCGGCAATAGAGACTATCCTTTGATTATGGGAACTACTATTTTCTTTGCCATTATTTTAATACTAATGTTGTTAACCGTTGATATAGCATACGTGTTAATTGATCCACGAATCAAACTTTCGAAGGAGGGACGATAATGAAAGCAGGACTTGAGTTTACACCGGATTTGTTTAGCGTTGCAGCAAAAGAAGACAGAAATAAAGAAAAAATACATCGTCCCAGCATAAAATATTGGCCGGATGTATGGCGAAGACTCAAAATGAATCATTTGGCCATGACAGGTTTGATATTGATAGCAATATTATCCATTATGGCATTTGTTGGTACGGAAATAAACGGCTTTAAATATTTTGAGCAGAACTATGAACTGATAAATGTTCATCCTGATGGTGTCCACTGGTTCGGAACTGACGAACTGGGAAGAGATTTGTTCACAAGAATTTGGTATGGCACAAGATACTCTTTGTTTATTGGGGTTATGGCCGCACTGATAGACTTTACTATCGGAGTTTTGTACGGCGGTATAGCCGGTATTTCCAGAAGGAATACAGATGCTATTATGATGCGTATTGCAGAGGTAATATACAGCATTCCATATTTGCTTGTAGTTATCCTTATTTCTGTTGTATTTACTCAAGCCGGTCAGGGCAGCTCACTGTTCGTACTGATTTTTGCATTGACCTTGACAGACTGGGTACCTATGGCCATACTGGTTCGCGGACAGGTTCTGCAGCTTAAGGAGAGTGAGTATGCTTTAGCGTCGGAATCCATAGGAGCAACTAAAGGCTGGATACTGAGGAAGCATATCATACCGAACGCACTTGGACCGATATTGGTTAACGTTACTTTGACAATCCCCAGAGCGATTTTCGCAGAAGCCACCTTGAGTTTCATCGGGCTTGGAATCCAGGCGCCGAGATCCAGCCTGGGGGCCTTGGCTAATGACGGTTTGGCAGGTCTTCCGGTTGGAAATGCATATCAGATATTGATACCTGCTATATTTATCTCTCTTACAATGTTTGCTTTCAATGTACTGGGAGATGGATTCCGTGACGCATTAGACCCAAGGCTGCGAAAATAGAGAGAGGTGGAAATATGGAAAAAGTATTGGAAGTTAAAGATTTAAAGATATCCTTCAAAACCTTCTTTGGTGAAGTTGAAGCCGTTCGTGGTATATCTTTCACCGTAGGCAAGAAAGAGACTGTAGCTGTAGTTGGAGAATCCGGCTGCGGTAAGTCTGTAACAGCCAGTGGGATCATGCAGCTTCTGCCTATGCCGCCGGCCTTTTTTAAGGGTGGAGAGATAATCTTCAATGGCGAAAATTTATTAAAGAAGTCAGAAAAGCAAATGCAGGCTATAAGGGGAAACAAGATATCCATGGTCTTCCAGGATCCTATGACTTCCCTTAATCCTACAATGAAAATAGGTAAGCAGATAGTTGAGGGACTGGTGAAGCATCATAAAATGAGCAGGGAAGCAGCTGAAAATAAGGCTATAGAAATGCTTAAGCTGGTTTCAGTACCACAACCGGAAAAGAGGGTGAACCAATATCCTCATGAATTCTCCGGTGGTATGCGCCAAAGAGTTATGATAGCTCTTGCAATGGTTTGCAATCCGCAGTTGCTTATTGCCGATGAGCCTACTACAGCATTGGACGTTACTGTACAGGCTCAGATTCTGGAATTGATGAAAAAGCTGCAGGATCAGATGGATATGTCAATAATTCTGATAACCCATGACCTGGGTATAGTAGCCGACATGAGTGACAGAGTTGTCGTAATGTATGCCGGACAGATTGTAGAGGTAGGCTTGACCGACGAAATATTCGCAAATACAAAGCATCCTTATACAAGGAAGCTGCTGGCTTCCGTGCCGCGCCTGGATATGAGCAAGGATGAGCCGCTTTATTCAATTGATGGAACGCCGCCGGATCTGTATATTCCGCCTAAGGGCTGTTCTTTCTATGACCGCTGCTCTGAAGCCATGAAGATATGCAAGGATCATGTGCCGGAGTTGGATGAGCATAGTGCTACTCATCAAAGCCGCTGCTGGTTGAATCATGCGATGGCATTTAAGGGAAATTCCAGGGCTGGAGGTGAGAAATAATGACAGAACCATTAATTTCTGCAAGAAATATAAAGAAATATTTTGACGTTGCAGGCGGACAGCTTAAAGCGGTAGATGGCATCAGCTTTGACATATATCCGCAAGAGACCTTCGGCCTGGTTGGAGAGTCCGGCTGTGGAAAATCTACTGCAGGCAGGACTATTGTGCGCTTATACGAACCGACAGATGGGGAGCTTATATTCAACGGTAAGAATATTTACAAGCTTTCAAGAAAAGAAATGCAGGATGTCAGAAGGAATTTTCAGATCGTATTCCAGGATCCCTATGCCTCACTGAATCCCAGAATGACAGTAGAAGATATTGTAGCTGAGCCTCTTGATGTACATCAGGCATATAAGACCAGAGAAGAACGCTCGGAAAGGGTAATTGAGCTTCTAAGACTGGTTGGACTAGGTGAAGAACATGTTCTGCGCTTTCCTCACGAATTCTCCGGAGGTCAGCGCCAAAGAGTAGGGATAGCGAGAGCTCTGGCATTGAATCCAAAATTCATCGTATGTGATGAACCTATTTCTGCATTGGATGTATCAATACAAGCCCAGGTGGTTAATCTTCTTAAAAATCTACAGGATAAGCTGGGTCTCACATATATGTTTATAGCCCATGACTTGTCAATGGTAAGATATATATCCGACAGAGTCGGTGTTATGTATCTGGGACATATGATGGAGCTTGCGGAATCTGCCGAATTGTACAGCAATCCTATCCATCCATATACAAAAGCTCTGCTTTCAGCTATTCCGATACCCAATCCTGAGATTCAGAGGAACAGGAAGAGGATCATGCTGGAGGGTGATGTGCCAAGCCCTATAAACCCGAAGGAAGGGTGCAGATTTGTTGACAGGTGCAGCTGTGCAACAGACATATGCAGAAAAGAAACACCTGTATTTGTTGAGAAAAAGGAAAAGCATTTTGTAGCATGTCATAATGTATAATCCCAAGGACGAGGTTTAAATACCTCGTCCTTTATTGTATACAGCAGCGTATATCGCCGTATTGCAGCAATTACTGCCAGCAAATGAGGCATTACTGCTGTCGAATATTGCCCGGGTAATATTCTATAAGTTATCCATACTACTTATACTTTTCACAAATTTGTGGAAACTATTACAGTAAAAGATCGACCAGGGAGCAATGACTATGACATTTATGGATTATGCAGAGCAAGGCTATGTTTATCATGTAATTAACATAATTGATCTGGGGAAAACACTTCACGAAGGCATCCGATATGATGATAAAAACACATACGAAAGCAAATATATGGATTTTCACTCATACTTTGACCTATACAAGCCCGGGAGCGTCCCGGAATGGGTAGAGAGGAGAAAGGCCATATTTGCCAGCATACTTTTTAAGGAAGGACATACGTGGCATTCCCATAGTGCAATATTAAGAGCAAAAATTCAAAAACATAGATGCTGGGTCTGCAATGAAAACCTGGCCAACTTTATATATGAGCCATATATTCTCCAACACCTGGAGGGCTTCAACCTCACAAAGGAATACATGAGGGACAAAGGTAGGAGATTTGTTGAGGAGTATTGGAACAACTCCTTAAGCTATACTGATAATCTGAAAAAGCGCCTTGATAAAAAGGAGGGATATGATGCAGAAATTTTAATAATGCACCCGATCCCCCCGGAAGACATTGAATGTCTGTATATAATATCAGATCATCAGATGTTGAGTTTTAAGGAATGGCAGGAGTATTTCAAACCGGGAAGCTCTAGTCCGGGATATCAATACAGCAGGTATCTGCAGCCTGATAATATTTCTTCAGCTTCGAAAACACCAGGCTCACAATAGTATTTCTTTTTATCTGTCTTGACCTCAAAGTGTTCAAAAAATACAGGAGCTGTGTTTTTAACCGAGGAGCCCGTATTGTGATGTTCCAGTCTATTATCCTGCAAGATGGGATAGGACTGATTGTTGAATATCTTGCTGTTTATAACCGCTGAACTGTAAAAGGAGGACAGTTGTCTGTCCACATACATGAACAGGTCGGGATCGGTAAGATTGCAGCGGAGTGTACGCAACGCGGCAAGAACAGCTGATATGTCTCTGAAGGAGTACTTCTGCTTACTCTTATCGGAGGTTATGAAAAGTCCACAAAGACTGTTCCAATAAGAGTCAATTCTGTCATAGAGCTTCAGATAAGCATTACCATATATACTGATGGAATTAATGTCATATAGTCTTATCAGGCAGTTCATACAATTGCACAGGGTAATGAAAGAGCTGTAGCTGTCATCAGATATATTCCTTGAAATATCACCTGTTCTGTCCAGACGTTCACAAAGCTCAAAGCCTATTGTATTGACGGTATTATAAGCTATTTCCCCGTGCCGGTCGCTGCATTTTTGTATATTAAGCAGGCTCAGACCTATGATGGACAAATCCCGTGAACTGATATTATTGATGTTTTCAATAACATTTTCACATATTACCGGCAGTACATCTATACACTTCTCCAGCTTGCCTATCAGCTCCTTAGAGAAAGAATCACTCTGATGAAGCAGCTTCACAACAGAGGAAAGGGCTTCAACGACATGGAATTGTGTCCTGAGGTCCGGATTCTCAGTGTTGATTACTATACTGTAGTCTCCATAGGCATTATCTCCTGTGTCCTCTCCGACATAAAAGAAGTCTCCAAGTTTAAGGAAGTCGGCAAGGAAGCGGGCTTGCTTGGTAGAGCTGATACCAAGGCAATAAGCGATGAACTCTTTATTTTCCAGTTGTATTTCACCGTTCTGTACAGCAGGTATGAGAGCGGTCATGCAGCTTATGGAATACGCCAGCACATCAGGCTCTATTACTTTTTTCATTTTTTTGTTTATCCAGTAAAAACCTTTAAAATCGTACGGATTTGATGGATTTACCGCATAAACAGGCATGCACTTCTTATAGAGGGAGGACATGAAAGCTATGTTTTTTGGCATCTTACTGCTCTCGGTACCTTTCAACAGCTTGTATATATGGTCTAGCTCCTGTTCATGAGGCATCTCTATATTGCCACAGCCCGACAGCAGGCAGAAGGACATGATATTCAGATATGCCATGGTATTGCATTGTTTTGTTATGTCAGGATATGAGAATTCAAAGTTCATTGGAACACCACCCGTTAATATAATAGAAAGACGATTTGATCATCTATATATATCTATGCACTTAATCGAAAGGATAAAACTAAAATATGGGTACGGGGTGCGAGGTTCGGGGTGCGAGGCTGCGAGGCTGCGGGGGTAGGGGCGAACATTGTACGCCCGTAAAGCTTCGGAGCTGATCGTAGGGAACGCATTATATGCATTCCGCTGCACTGCAAAGACTTCTACTTACACTATCAAAATTGTGCTATAATAGCATTGGAAATATTCAGCTTAAAGAAGGTGTTATATGTGAAAGAAGGGAAAATTCCTCCGGAGCTATTGAAAAGCCTGGTATTCAATAATATAAAAGTAAAGAACAGTGATGTAATAATGCGGCCTGAAATCGGCGAGGACTGTGCTGCTATAGACTTCGGCGGTCATGCCTGTGTCATGTCCACTGATCCTATAACAGGGGCTATAGAAGGTGCAGGGACACTGGCCATACATATATCATGCAATGATGTTGCAACGTGCGGAGTGAGACCTTTGGGGATAATGGTCACAATACTGGCGCCTCCGGAAACAACTGAGGAGGATATAAAGAGAGTAATGGAAGAAGCAGGAGCGGCGGCTTATAAGCTCGGGGTGGAAATAATCGGAGGACACACTGAGATTACTTCTGCAGTAAACAGGCTGGTACTGTCAACAACTGCTGTAGGAAAGGTACTGAAGGATAGGATTATAAGATCCTCAGGAGCTGAGATTGACGATGATGTGATAATGACAAAATGGGCCGGACTGGAGGGCACCGCGATAATAGCAGCTGATAAGGAAAAAGAGCTTGCAGGTAAGCTGTCGACTGAGGAAATTGGGACAGCAAAATCATTCATAGAGCATATGAGCGTAGTGGAAGAAGGCGCAACAGCGGGAGAATTTGGAGCGACCAGCATGCATGACGCAACAGAAGGGGGAATACTTGGAGCCGCCTGGGAGATAGCAGAAAGCTCAGGAAAAGGGATTGATATATTTATTGACGATATACCTGTAAGGGAAGTCACCAGAAAAATAAGCAGCATATTTGGAATAGACCCATACAGATTGATATCAAGCGGTTCAATGTTGATAACCGCAAAAAATGGTGCTGCTCTGGTGAAAATACTTGAAAAGAGGGGCATATCTTCTGCAATAATAGGAAAAATAACCGATTCGGGCAGGAATATTGTAAGAAAAGGGGAAAGACTTCCATTAAGTCCACCCGATGTGGACGAACTTTTTAAAGCATAAGATTTTCGGGAACATAATAATGTAATATTTCGTCGAAGGTTACGAGTGTATCGTAACCTTTTTTTACATTATTTTCTAGGGCACTAAACGATGCCAGCGCAGATACTGCAAGGGAGGGTTGAAATATAAATGAAATATAATGGTAATGTATTTATAATATAAAGCTAAAGGTATTTGAGGAATCTGGTCGAAATATATAGTAGAATATGTCTTTTTAGTGCAAAAAAACCGATTGGAGGGATTATATGAAAAAAGCAATTGTAGTCATACTTGTGTTCTGCTTATTGACGACCAGTTTCGCAGGCACTGTATTCGCACAAGCAACCAACGCAAAAGCACCTCCTCTGTCTATGCAGATACTGGGAAAGCAAGCAAGCAAGGCAAGTCCTCCTGTTGTCAAGAGCAATAGAATATATCTGCCTCTCAGATTTGTTGGGGAGGCCCTTGGCTATAAAGTCAGCTGGAATGCAAAGACCAGTACAATGGAACTAAAAGCTGCAAGTCCGACTATAAAAATAACAATTGGCAGTAAAAGCGCCTATGTAAACGGCAAAAAAGTGACGCTGGATGCTGCTCCGATAATGTATAATGATAGAGCCCATGTTTCGTTAACCTTCGTACAGGAGTATTTTAATTACACCACTA
>DASPLL010000065.1:0-34254 GCA_035627615.1 Clostridia bacterium | reverse complement strand
TTTAGTATAAGGACGGTAATTATATCGTTTGCACTTTTTATGTGCGTGAATTTTTTAATCAATGGCTCACCTTATGGACTGACCAGACTTGTAGAAATCACAGGCGGGCAAAGTATTTTGGATATGGAGATGCTGAAAGGGTATTCTGTGGAAAGAGCTTATGAGATTTTAGAGGCTCTAGGTGAGGAAGGCAGGACTTTCAATATGAGATATATAGTTCCGCTGGACTTCCCATTTCCTTTAAGCTACGGATTATTTTACTTTGTAACTTTAACTCTCATCATGCAAAGCATACGTAAAAATATGGGAAGACCCTGGCTTATCGGTATAGTCGGTTTAGTTGCAGCTCTTTTTGACTGGCTTGAAAATATCATGATTATCAGGCTTTTGCAGAATTATCCTACAAGGCTTGAAGGAGTTGCCAAATTGGCAAGTGTATTTACTCAGCTCAAAAGCTTGTTCGTTATGGGCAGTATGCTTATTATCGTTGTTGGTTTGGTGGTCGTAATTATAAAGAAATTAACAGGAAAACATCAATTAACACAAGGAGGATACCGTTGTTAAGCCGGCGATTGGTTATTGTTAGAGGTATTATTAAGGTGATGTATAGATTTAGTCTAATACATCACCTTTATTTAGATATAAACTAAACGTTAAACCTGAAATGTACCACGTCGCCATCCTTCATGATGTAGTCCTTGCCTTCGATCCTTACAAGTCCTTTTTCCTTGGCGGAGGCCATGCTGCCCCCGTGAGCCATCAGATCATCATAGGCTATTACCTCTGCACGGATGAAGCCTCTTTCTATGTCGGAGTGGATTTTGCCGGCTGCCTGAGGCGCAGGTGTTCCTGCCTTTATTGTCCATGCCCTTGACTCCGGTGGACCTGCGGTCAGGAAGCTTATAAGCCCCAGCAGATGGTAGCTCGCCTGTACCAGCTTATCCAGGCCTGATTTTTCAAGACCCAGATCGTGAAGGAATTCTTTTCTTTCCTCCTCCGGCAGCTGGGCGATCTCTTCCTCTATCTGCGCAGAAATGACGACCACTTCGGCGTCCTCCGTTGAAGCAAATTTCCTTACGCTTGCGACATGAGGGTTTGAGCTGCCGTCATCGGCGAGGTCTTCTTCAGACACATTGGCAACATATATAACAGGTTTTGAGCTCAGGAGATTGAAGGATTTAACAAGCTCCTTCCGTTCATCGGACAGGTCCAGCGTCCTTATTGATTTGCCTTCCTCCAGTACCGACATTGCCTTCTGAATCAGTTCTACTTCAGCTGCCATAGCTTTATCGCCCTTTGCGGCCTTCTGTGATTTCTGGAGCCTTCTCTCCAGCATTTCCATATCGGAGAATATCAGTTCCAGGTTTATTGTTTCTATATCCCTCAGTGGATCTACACTTCCTTCTACGTGTACGATATCCTTGCTTTCGAAGCATCTGACCACATGTACTATAGCTTCAACCTCGCGGATATGTGAAAGGAACTTGTTGCCGAGACCTTCACCCTTGCTTGCACCTTTTACAAGTCCGGCTATATCATAAAATTCAATAGCAGTGGGGACGATTTTCTTTGATGCATATATCTCAGCCAGTTTTGCCAGTCTTTCATCAGGTACTGCAACTACGCCTACATTCGGTTCTATGGTACAGAAGGGATAGTTGGCGGATTCGGCTCCTGCCTGGGTAATGGCGTTAAATAATGTGCTTTTTCCTACGTTAGGTAAGCCTACGATTCCAAGTTTCATCTGATTCGTCCTTTCAATGATAAATCTTTTTTGCAACTTATATTTTAGAATTAATATTGCCACAATGTAAAATTATATTATAGATGATAAATAAGTGCAACTCTGATAAATATGTTTCTCACTAAATCCATTACATAATAGTTCAATAGTGCGAAATGTTTTCATTGATGTTATAAATCGCAGCTATTCTATGTAATCTTCTTTGTGCGATTTATATAGCAGAATTATGTATTGACAAATCGTACTGCACTGCTTATATTGAATATAGGAAATGTATGGAAGGTGGTGTCTGTTTGTCGTCGGTTCTGTAAAGGTAGTCCTCAATACAATACTGATGGACGTTTGGGCTTATAAGGTTTCTTATATGTTATTTTTGCGTCTGCCAACTGCCTTACAGATTTACTCAAACAGACTGACTCAACATAAAGCAAGCTATGGCTTTGCTTACTGTTAACGAATTTGTGGGTGCGGTGCTTACTGCACTCTTTTATATTTCTTTTTACTGTTATTCTTCTGTATAGGCAGAAAACAATTAAAAAAGGAGAGGTAATAATGAAATATGTAAAAAGTAATAAGTATGACAAAGCCTTTTTAAAGGAAAACATGATGGGACCTAATTGCGTGAAAATGCTTGAAGAATTAACAGATACTATAAGACTGGAAAAAGGTATGCGCGTCCTGGACCTGGGCTGCGGAAAGGGGCTAACCTCAATATTCCTGGCAAGGGAGTATGGGGTACAGGTATTTGCAACTGATCTGTGGATCACAGCTACAGAAAACTACGTCAGATTCAAATCATTGAATATTGATGGCCAGATCATACCGATCCATGCGGATGCAATGGAAATGCCATACGCAGATGGATTCTTTGATGCAGTCATAAGTGTGGACTCTTATCATTACTTCGGCAGAGATGCGCAATTCATGGATGCAAAGCTGGCGCCGCTTGTTAAAAGCGGTGGAATAATAGCTCTGGCAATTCCGGGCTTAAAGGAGGATATACACGACTCTATTCCTGAAGAAATGAAGCAGTCCTGGTCTGCCGAGGATATTGAGACACTGCATTCCTGCAAGTGGTGGAAAGCGCTGCTGGAAAAATCACAGAGGATAACGGTCGATTCCGTACGGGAAATGCAAGGCTTTGAGGAATGCTGGAACGATTGGCTGTCATGCGATAATGAATATGCGGTAAGTGACCGTGCCGCTATGGAAGCAGGAGCAGGCAAGTATATGAATCTGATTGCTGTAAACGCAAGAAGAAAATAGGTTAAAATGGATTTGCTGCAGCGCATGGAATTAATAGCGGGGCTGGAAGGGATTTTACAGGATGTATGGAATGCTTATGAATAATATTATATATGAAGCAGAGGCAGAAATATGACGAAATGGCTGCAGCAATACATTTTACTCGTACTCAGGATAGGCAAGGCTATCCGTTCAAAAACACAGGAGGTCCTATACGATTTTTACAGACATATACTATTGGAACCGGCTTTGTCCGGCCGGTATGGGAACGAGAAGCTGCGAAGGATATTGACTGAGCAGATCATGCTTTCTGATATATAGGTCAGGGTAATGAGAGAAAAAAATATTACGAAGAGGTGGCTAATTATGATTGAGTTACTGGATATTCCTTATAGTGAGGTTGATGTGATCAAAGTGCTTTGGGAAAAGAACAGACAGTACCATGAGAATATTTCAGAACACTTCAGTGAAACATACCGTTCTTTGAGCTTTGATGAAAGGATCAAGGCATTCAGTGCGTTTGACAGCGAGACAATAAAAATAACTGTTGCTGTAAGTGACGGAAAGTATATTGGGTACTGCATATCAACAGTGGTGGATGGGAAGGGAGAAATCGAGTCAATACACGTAGCTGAGAGCAGCAGAGGAACAGGGCTGGGGAAGAAGCTGGTGCAAAGCCATCTGGAATGGCTGAATGAGAAGAAATGCAGTACCATAGGGGTGACAGTATCACAGGAAAATGAGGCTACCATAGGATTTTATAAAAAGCTCGGATTCTTTCCAAATACCTTATATATGCAACAGAAGTAGCAAATAAAAAGACCTCCGTAACGGAGGTCATATCGTAGTTTATTTAACAGGCTTTTCCTTCATGGGTTTTCTATAGATAAGACTTTCAAAAAAATCCCTTGGGGTCATGGTTTTACCTTTTTTATGCTTTAAATCCACAGCTTTGATATTACTTAAATACATTCCGTTTCCTTTTGAAACCAGTGTTACCTTGTCAACAGTCATTAAAAACACCTGCCTTAATCAGATTATATCATCCGGTATTAGTATACGCAATTGAAAAAATTATAGTGACCTGCCAGATTTCTCTTGTAATTGTCAATCACATTATGAGCATAAGTCAACTGTATTTTTCTTTCGTTATATTCCAATTTGCTCCAATTAAAAGCTTCGTCAATGCAGTTTATGCTAATTACAAAAACCACCTTTGAACCTGTATCACATTTTTTTATGAGAATATTTATTCTATAGACTATATTCTGCTTTGACCAGTTCAGGATATTTTCCGGCAGGCCTTTGAAGTCTGCATCGTTGATTTCTGAAAAATTGATCGTATTGCCGGCTTGCAGCAGTACGGTTTTTCCTGTGCTGGTGTGTCTGTAATTTCTGATGACTCCGTTCCAATTCGGTCCGGACAGTATGCCCGGCATCCCGGAATGGCCTATTCTTACGATTTTCCATATCATTGTACCCCAGAAAATCCGTTTTACAAAAAATAGAGATACAAACAAATCGTTGCCGTAGTATTTTTTGTGGTCAAGAAATTCTTTGCGTATGTCATCCAGTAAATTCTGTATCTTTTCATTTATGAACTCATCGGCATAGGATATATGATGCTCCATCTTCCTTATCCTCAGGACCTTAAAGATAAGGAAGGATATTGATGTGCCCGCACTATACATTATTATCACAGCTATTATTGTAATATCATTAAAGCCGGTCATTTGCCGGATGTTGTCCATAATGCTGCTGTTGCATATAAGGGTAGGCAAAACAAAAGCAAACAAATTGCCTATAAAGGATATTACATAATATCTCTGCATTTTCTGGATCAGAAGGCCCAGTGCCAGTGCAGCAATGCATATAAAGACGTTAAGCATAGTTTTACCTCCACAAAACACCTGACCTTATTATACCATAAAATGGAATAGTAAGAAATGTTTTGAAGAACCTGACTGTATATCTATAATACATTATATGGTATAATTATCCATAGGTGCAGGACATGTAGCGGATAACCGGAGAAAACCTGAAGGAAGACCGTTTAAGCTGTATGGATGAAGTGTGGGTGCAGGAATGCATTCGTAAGATGAATTCGTAAGGAGGGTGTTGAGTTGCAGACTGTAAGAATAATAGACCTGGGTGGTGTCAATTGCTATCTTTTAAAAGCAGGAAACAGCTTTGTGCTGATAGATACAGGCTTTGCATTCAGGCGGAATAAGCTTAGAAAGGAGCTGGAAAATGCAGGCTGCAAGCCGGGGAACCTTGTGCTTGCAGTAGTGACCCATGGAGATTCGGACCATACGGGTAATTGTGCATACCTTGGCAGGCATTACGGTGCCAAAATAGCAATGCACAGGGAAGACTCGGGAATGGTTGAGAAAGGGGATATGCTCTGGAACAGGAAAATGAGGGGTACTCTTGAAAGAATGTTCCTGTCACTGCCCTTCCTCAGGCTGAACAGAAAGGACAGGTTCAAGCCGGATATATACCTTGAGGATGAACAGGAGCTTTCCATGTATGGACTGGAAGCGAAGGTAGTTCATATTCCGGGGCACTCGGCAGGCTCCATTGGGATACTTACAGGCGACGGACTGCTGTTTTGCGGCGATCTGCTCGGTAACAACCGGAAGCCCGGATTGTTCTCCATAATAGATGACATGGAGACAGCACAGTCCAGTGTGGATAGACTGAGAGCATTAAATATAGATAAAGTATTCCCCGGACATGGCAAACCCTTCAGTATGAAGGAGCTTCAATAGGACACTAGAAAACTTCGGGAGGTGGAAGCATGCTTAGCCTTGAGTGTTTAGCATCCCTTGAAAAGGATGAACTGGAGAGAATATCAGAGACATTGGGCTGCGACGATTTGCGTCGGCTTGTAGAACTACTGGCTGTAAAGGATGACACGATAAGATACAATTCCTTTCTTTTGCTGCGGTATCGCTCGAAATATCATGATGATGTATATCCCTATTGGGAGTTGCTCTGCGAAAAACTGAAAAGCGGGAATTCCTATCATAGAAGCATAGGGCTGATGCTTATTGCGGCAAATGCAAAATGGGACAACGATAATAAGATAGACAATGTCATTGAGGAATATCTGGCACTGCTGAAGGATGAAAAGCCTGTTACAGTAAGGCAGTGCATTCAGTCTTTATCTGAAATAATACCGTATAAGAAGCACCTGCTTATGAAAATATCTGATGCATTAATGGCGCTTAATATAGGTGAAATAAGGGAAACGATGCAGAAGCTTGTTTTGACGGATATACTTACTGTCCTGGCAGAGCTCAGGAAAGAACAGAACAATAGCAAAATAGAGAGCTATATTGCAAGTGCTCTTTCAGGAGGAATGCTGGATAAAAAGACTGTAAAGCAGGTGCAGGCAATGCTTTGATGTTATTTATAATAGTCAGTTACATATTTCAGGAATACTGAATTGACCGGCGAAAGCGGTCTTTTCTTATGTGTGACTATATAGAAAGCTCTCTTAAGGTCAAAGCCTTCTATATCAAAAGCTTTTATCCGTTCGAACCCGATATAGTCCTCGACACTCATATAAGACATGATGGATACGCCTAAGCCCTGGCTCACAGCCTGTTTTATGGCATCTATGCTGTTGAATTGCGCGGCGATTTTGATTGAGGATGGGTTTACCCCATGCTTCATACATATTTTTTCAAATTCCTGTCTTGTACCGGAGCCGGATTCCCTGTATATGAAGCTTTCCTCCTTTACAACTTCAAAGGGGAGGGTATGGGAGGTAATTGCACTGAATTTTTTATTGCAGGGAGCGGCCAGTACGAGCTTGTCCTCTACAAGCTTGTGATATTCAAGCTTGCTGTTTTCTATCATAGTGCCTGCCATTCCCAGCTCATATTTTTTGTCAAGAAGGTCATCAATAACCTGGATGGAATCCATTTGGTCCACTGAAAAGCTGACATTACTGTATTTGTTCCTGAAGCCTATCATTAGTCTGGGAAGCAAATACTCAGCCGGCACCGTGGATGCAGCTATTTCAACTTTTCCTTCTATTTTTTTATTGAATTTATTAAGGGTAAATACTGCATTATCCCTGATAATGATAAGGTTATTTGCATATTCATAAAAAATTTTTCCGGCATTTGTCGGTTCGACTTCTTTGCCGGAACGGTCTATCAGCTTTATGCCCAATTCATTTTCCAGGGTGTTTATATGGGAGCTTACTGTAGGCTGGGTCAGGAATATTGCATCTGCTGCCTTTGAAAAGCTTCTGTACCGGACCACATATACGAATGCTTCAATTTGCCTGAAGTCCATTTCTTCACTTCCTCATATAATGTATTTATAGCAACAATACATGAAATTCTAATATATGATATATATTTGTATTTTTTTCATAGGTATATTATAATTTTAGACGAAATGAGGAGTGAATGCAATGAGCGATTATTTTATTGCTGTTTTTGATTCTACGCACTATGCTTTGAAGTTTGAAAAGGTGATAAGGGACAATGGGTTTAAAATCAATATAATGCCTGTTCCCCGGGAAATAACCGCAAGCTGCGGGATTTCAGCAAAGCTGGAAGTGGATGAAATTGAGGAGATAATGACCCTGGCAGCAGAAGAAGAACTGAAGGTAGCCGGCTATTATCGTGTAGAAGCGCATAACGGAAAGAAAAACTACCATAAAAGCACTTAGTCGTTTTTATGGTAGTTTTTTTCCGGTTTTCACAAGCTTTACAGAATGCAGAAAGAGAATTAAACTATGTATGGTATTTATTAAACTTTATTAAACTATTGGGAGGCTAATAATTGGATAACAGAAAGAAAATAATTGCAGCGGTTGTTATTGTGGTTTGTTTGATTGCAGCTGCCGGATACGGTATTACATATCATTTTCTCAACAGTATAAGCGTTGAGGGTGGTGCTGAAGGCTATCCCGTACCCGAGAAACGTGTAAATGTTGTAGTAATGGGTGTGGCTAACGGGCTTGCAGATTCAATCATGCTCTGCAGCTTTGACCCTGATGATGGAGCAGTGGATGTATTTTCAATACCAAGGGATACATTCATCACACGAAAAGGACATAAGACCTCCGCAAACAACAAGATAAACTCCTCCTATGGAAGGGGTGGAGCCGACAGCGTCGTTGACAGCGTTGTCTCGCTTACAGGTGTGGAGGTACATTACTATGTGAAGGTTGATTATAAGGCTGTCAAAGCGATAGTTGATGCCATAGGAGGCATAAAGGTAACTGTACCTATGAACATGAATTATGATGATCCTGTTGACGGACTGCACATACACTTTGAAAAAGGTCAGGTAGTAAGCAAGGGAGAAGATATAATAAAGCTCCTGAGATACCGGAAGAATAACAAAGGCGGCGGATATAAGGAAGGGGACCTGGGCAGAGTCGGTATGCAGCAGGAGATAGTCAGGCTGGGTATTGAGAAGGTATTGAAGGGCAATGTTGTAACAAACTTCCTGAAGCTGCAGGGACCAATACAGGAGAATGTCAAGACAAATATGTCTCCCAAGCAGATGATGTTCTATATTACTAAAGCGCAGAAAATAAAGAGAGAAAACATCAGCATGCAGACGATCCCCGGCAGGGCTGATTCCATAAACAGACTGTCCTTTTATGTGGTAAATGAGGAAAAAATGAGTGAGCTTTTAAAGCCGATCAAAGAGGATTAGTATTATATGTATTGAAAGACTTCACCTTTACAGGTTGGGGTCTTTCTTAATTTGTTGACATACTAAAACTGTTTAAATATACTAAAATTAACACAATAGTGAAAATAAAATAAGGGGGTCGTATGATTGTTCAAAAGTCTCACTGAGGCAAAGGAGTTCTGCAGTGCAAGGGGTATTAGGATTATTGATTTTAAGGTTACTGATTTGACGGGAAGATGGCATCACCTCTCAATACCGGTGACCCGGTTCAGTGAAAAGATATTTGAGGAAGGCATCGGCTTTGATGGTTCCAGCTACGGTTTCCTTACTGTTGAAAAAAGTGATATGGTCTTTATCCCAGATCTCAGCACAGCTTTTGTGGACCCATTCTGCGGAGAATCGACACTGAGTATGATAGGGGATATTCATACCCTGGAGGATGGCATCAAAAGGTACGAGGGAGACCCGAGATATATCGCGGAAAAGGCTGAAAAATTCATGGCTTCAACCGGTATAGCAGATGAGAATATAATCGGTCCTGAATTCGAATTTTATATATTTGATCAGATTGCCTATGAGAGCAAGCCAAATCATCAGGAAGTAACCATTGATTCAAAGCAGGCCGAGTGGAATACAAACGCATTGTATGAAAGCAATCTGGGCTACAAGGTCAGGCATAAGGGAGGATATCATCTGGCACTTCCCTACGATATAACAAATGATCTCAGGAGTAGAATGACATTAATGCTTGAAGACCTTGGGATGCCGGTCAAGTATCATCATCACGAGGTCGGAGGACCAGGGCAGCTTGAGCTGGAGGTTGAAGCAGGCAGGATGAAGGATATGGCTGATAAGACCTATCTGCTCAAATATGTAGTGAAGAATATGGCGATCCAGAACGGAAAAACCGCCACCTTCATGCCCAAACCCATGTTAGGCGAGGCTGGAAGCGGGATGCATGTACATATGTGGCTCTATAAGGATGGAAAGCCTTTGTTCTATGATAAGGATGGTTATTCAGGACTCAGTCAGACCGCATTGTATTTTATAGGTGGACTTCTGAAGCATTCTCCGGCACTGCTGGGATTGACAAGCCCAAGTACAAACTCATATAAAAGGTTGGTTCCCGGATATGAAGCGCCGGTAAGCATCTGCTTTGCTACTTCAAACAGAAGTGCTGTAATAAGAATACCAGGTTATGGGAATAAACCTGAAAGCAAGAGATTTGAGTTCAGGCCTTCCGATGCAACCTGCAATCCGTACCTTGCTTATTCGGCACTGCTTATGGCAGGTCTGGACGGTGTTATAAACAGGATAGATCCTGCCAGGGAAGGCTTTGGACCATACGATGTGAACATCTTCGAGCTTAGTGAAGAGGAAAGAAGCAAGATCAAAGGTCTGCCCAAAAGCCTCGAAGAGGCCATGGATGCTTTGAGGAAGGACAGCGGATTCCTGCTCCAGGGAGGCGTATTTACGGAACAGCTTATCGATACATGGATAAAGAACAAGCTGGAGAAGGAGCATAAAAGGATTAGCCTTGTTCCGCATCCGGCTGAATTTGAAATGTATTATGATCTATAGTATTGATAAAATTGATTATTTGTGAGGAGTGATAGCATGCAGGAAACAGTAAAAAGGACACTTGAAGCTTTGGAAAGGAACGGTATGAAGGCTGTATACTTTGATGATTCCGATTCAGCGGTAAGCTATCTGATGGAAAACATCGAAAGCAGCGCAAAGGTTGGAATCGGTGGTTCTGTGACCGTTAATTCCCTGGATATACCGAAAAAGCTCAAAGACAGAGGAAATAAGGTATTCTTCCACTGGCTGGAAAGCACTCCGGAAGGTATGGATGAAGCCAGGAAGAATGCGACACAGGCTGATGTATATATCTCCAGTACAAATGCTCTGACTGAGGAAGGGCAGCTGGTCAATACCGACGGTATGGGAAACAGGGTTACTTCAATGATTTATGGACCGAAGAAGGTATATATACTGTGCGGTATAAATAAAATAACAAAAAATCTTGATGCTGCGTTTCAAAGGGTAAAGGATAATGCGTACAAAAATGCAAGAAGGCTGAAGCTCAATACTCCCTGTGCAGTAAATGAAAAGTGCTCTGACTGCAGAAGCCCGCAGAGAATGTGCAGTGTAACGGCCATAATCAACAGGAGGCCTTATAAGACTGATCTGGAGGTCATTATAGTAGGGCAGGAACTGGGGTATTAATTAACTGGCTGAAAAAGCAATATAAAAGGATTGTTGTTATATATAGGGATGGGTTTTTGACCCATCCGATTTTTTTTAACAACAGCCTTTTTTTATTCTTTATTAAAAAATATCAAGTAGAGGTTGATTGATTGTGTAATTTATTGTAATATATAATATATATTGCACAAAAATTTTAATGTGTACAAAATATTTTTAATCCGGGGTGATTTGATGATTCAGAATTTCAAAGAACTGTTGGAAGCTGCGAAAAGCCAGAAGAAGATGAAAATTGTTGTAGCTGCAGCTCAGGATGAAGACGTAATCAAGGCAGTAAACCAGGCAAAGGAGATGGAGCTTGCAGAACCGGTGCTTGTGGGCGATAAAAGCAAAATAGTAGAAATAATGGACAGGCTGAAAGTTCAGAGCAGTGGTTACGAGATAATCAATGAACCGGATTTGATACAGACCGCAAGGAAATCAGTAGAGCTCGTCAGAAATGGGAAGGGTGACTTTTTAATGAAAGGGATCCTTCAGACTGCAGATATCATGAGAGCGGTACTTGATAAAGAAATAGGACTCAGGACTAATAATCTCATAAGCCATGTAATGGTGTACGAGGTACCTGCTTACAAGAAGCTCATGTACTTGACCGATGGCGGTATGAATGTGGCCCCGGATCTGGAGCAGAAGGTTCAAATACTGGAAAACGCCATACAAGTATGTAAAGCGATGAAAATGGATAGAATATACGCTTCCTGCCTTGCAGGGGCTGAGACTGTCAACCCTAAGATACCAGCTACCGTTGACGCCAAGGCAATAGCTGATATGAAAGAAAAATGGGAGGCACAGGGAGTTGTTGTAGAAGGACCTGTTGCGCTGGATCTTGCAATCAGCAGCGAGGCATGTGAACATAAGGGTTATAAGGGTGAAGGCGGCGGTAAGGCCGATATACTGCTTGTTCCGTATTATGAAGTAGGAAATGCCCTGGGAAAAGCTCTGACTTATTTTGCAGGAGCAAAATCCGCAGGGCTCATTATGGGAGCCAAGGTTCCTATAGTGCTTGTTTCAAGAGCCGACTCCTCAGAGTCCAAGCTTTTATCAATAGCATTCGGCAGTGTGGTAGCAGGGCAATAATTTTTTTAATTATCTAAGGGGGTATTATTAGTGAAGCAATTGATGTCAGGCAATGAGGCAATTGCCAGGGGCGCTTATGAAGCCGGTGTCAAAGTGGCGGCTGCATATCCGGGCACTCCAAGTACAGAAATACTGGAGAATATTGTAGACTATAAGGAACACATTTATTGTGAATGGTCACCCAATGAAAAGGTAGCGGCAGAAGTGGCGATCGGTGCATCCATAGCAGGAGTCAGAAGTATATGTGCCATGAAGCATGTTGGTGTTAATGTAGCTGCTGACCCGATATTCACATATGCATATCTGGGAGTTAATGCGGGATTTGTTATGATCACAGCCGATGATCCCAGCATGCACAGCTCACAGAATGAGCAGGATAATAGATATTATGCCAAGTTTGCCAAGATGGCAATGGTTGAGCCGTCAGACAGTCAGGAATCAAAGGATTTCATGGCTGAGGCACTTAGAATAAGTGAGCTGTTTGATACCCCTGTATTATTCAGAGTAACAACAAGAATATGTCACAGTAAGGGTATTGTTGAACTGGGAGAAAGAACAGAAGTTGAAACAAAGAAATATGAAAAGAATATTAACAAGTTTGTAGCAACCCCAGCTCATGCAAAGATTGCCCACGGAACAGTTGAGAAAAGGCTTAAAGCTCTTGAAAAATATGCAAACAGGTCACCTTTGAACAAGGTTGAATATAACGAAAACACAAAGATAGGTATTGTAACAGCGAGCGTTGCGTACCAGTACGCCAAGGAAGTGTTCGGAGACAACGCATCCTACCTGAAGCTCGGCTTCACGTATCCTCTTCCAATGGAGCTTATAAAGGACTTTGTTTCCAAATTTGAAACCGTTTATGTGGTTGAAGAGCTAGAGCCGTTTATGGAAGAGCAGATGAAAGCCGCTGGTATAAAATGCATAGGCAAAGAGCTTATTCCAAATCTTTATGAATTGAACCCCGATGTTGTTGCAAAAGCCCTCCTGAATAAGGAATCCGAGATAAAGACTCTGGATGCTAAGGTTGTAGCAAGACCACCGGTACTTTGCCCGGGTTGTCCGCACAGAGGTTTCTTCTATACAATGTCCAGAAAGAAAGACACAGTTGTAACAGGTGATATCGGTTGTTATACCCTGGGCGGCATGGCGCCACTCAGCGCACTTGATACCTGCATATGTATGGGAGCAGGCTTTTCTGCCGGAATGGGAATGGCCAAGGCCTTTGAAGTATCGGGCAGTGATAAGAAGGTATTCGGAGTTGTCGGTGATTCGACCTTCTTCCATTCAGGAATAACCGGAGCTATAGATATAGTATACAATAAGGGCAAAATGGTACCTGTTGTACTGGACAACAGAATAACAGGGATGACAGGACACCAGGAAAACCCGGGAACAGGAAAGACTTTGATGGGTCAGGATGCAGTGCAGATAGATCCTGTTGATGTTCTGAAGGCAATAGGCTATAAGACTGTCAAGGTAGTAGACCCATGTGATCTTAAAGCAATGAATGAAACAGTGGAAGAGGCTTCAAACAGTAAAGAGGCTTATGCTATAGTAACAAAAAGACCATGTGTACTCATTAAGGGCTTGTCTCCCTTCAAGACAAAATGCAGAGTTGTAAAGGAAAAGTGCAAGAAGTGCAAAATGTGCCTGAAGGTAGGATGTCCGGCCGTATTCTTCAAGGATGGAACCTCATATATTGATCAGTCAATGTGTGTTGGCTGCGAAGTATGCATGCAGGTATGCAAATTCGATGCTATAGAAAAGGTTGGTGAATAATATGAGTGATACTAAAAACATATTATTGGTCGGCGTCGGCGGACAGGGTATAATCCTTGTCAGCAAGATATTGACTGCAGGGCTCATGAAAGCAGGCTATGACGTTAAAATGTCCGAGGTACACGGTATGGCCCAGAGAGGTGGAAGCGTAACCACACAGGTGAGATACGGCAAGAAGGTGTATTCCCCAATAATAGGCATGGGCCAGGCTGATATCCTGGTTTCCTTTGAGAAGATGGAAGCGGTAAGATGGATTGAATACCTCAAGCCCGAAGGTGTTGTGGTAGTTAATAATTATGAGATCCCTTCTATGCCTATAGCCAGCGGAAAGGAAAAGTATCCGCAGGGACTGATAGAAGCTCTGCAGAGTGCTTTCAAGACTGTTGTACTTGATGCAGGCAAGGCAGCGGAGGAAATTGGAAATATCAAGACTCAGAATATAGTACTCCTGGGTGCTCTGGTAAAAGCTCTCGAACTGGATGAAATAGACTGGGAGGAAATAATAAGGGAGACAATTAACCCAAGGTTGGTTGATATCAATATCAAGGCTTATAACAAGGGAAAAGAGCTTTAGTATAAAGTTTGAAAAGGAAGCGCACATAAAATGTCCGCTTCCTTTTTTTAAGTACAAGGTAATGTTATAATATACCTATAATGCATACGATATTGAAAAGGCTAGGGTAAATTGATGGAAGGCTATTTAAAAGGGTTGAACAAGGAGCAGCTGAAAGCAGTAAGCCATGAGGCAGGGCCTTGCATGGTACTGGCTGGTCCGGGCACAGGAAAGACTACAGTTATCACTTCGAGAATAATCAAGCTTATAAAGAGAAAGGTAGTGCCTCCTGAGAACATACTGGTCGTTACCTTTTCAAGGGCTGCTGCCAATGAAATGAAGGAAAGGTATGCCAGGCTTTCAAATGCTCAGAGTGAGAGAGGCGTAAGCTTTGGAACCTTTCATTCTATTTTCTACAAGCTGTTGAGGCAGTATATGGGTTATAAACTGGAAGACCTTATTGATGAGAATCTGAAGTTTAATGCAATAAGAAATATTGTGAAAAGGATGGGTGTAGAATTTGCAGAGGATGAGGAGCAGATAAGGGATATTATAAGTGATATGGAGTATGCCATAAGCACCATGTCGGAGGTATCAAGCTGTGAACCAGGCTCCTGCACCAGCAAGCAGCTTTCCATGATCATGGAAGGCTATAAGGAATTCAAGCAGCAGTCAGGCAAATATGATTATGACGATATTCTGTATGACTGCCTGTGCATGCTGCGGGAGAACCCCGGAATCCTGAGAGAAACGAGGGAGAAGTTCAGATATATATTGGTAGATGAGTTTCAGGACATTAATATGCTGCAGTTTGAAACAATAAAGCTGATAGCCGAGCCGCATAATAATATTTTTATAGTCGGGGACGATGACCAGTCCATATACGGCTTCAGGGGTGCAGCTCCCGATATACTGCTGAATTTTGAAAAGCTTTATCCGGAATGCAGCAGGATATATCTTAAAAATAACTACAGAACAACAGGAAATATATTAAGCTCCGCCTTGTCCGTAATAAATACCAATAAGAACAGATATTCCAAAGAGCTGGAGGCTGTCAACAGTCAGGGAAGTATTCCTGCAGCCTTTGAAGTGGAGGACTTTGAAGAGGAGGCCAGGACTATAGCTGCAAGAATAGAGCAGATGAGCAGAAATGACAGGGAATTTTCAAGCTTTGCGGTGATTTATAGGACCAATCTCCAGTCCAGAGCCGTCATTGATGCTTTTATGGATGCAGGGATCCCCTTTGTTACGCTGGATGGGATGGTATCCATGTATAATCATTGGATTTTCAAGGATATCATAAGCTATCTCAAGCTCGGAAAAGGTCTTGGCGGCAGCAGGGATACAATGAGAATAATCAACAAACCAAAAAGATACATCAGCAAGGATACAATGGCAAAGGCAGAGAAGTCGGGGAAGGATTTCCTGCAGGGAATCCTGGAGGAAAGCAGCCTGAACAGGCTGCAGATAAATGGGATCCATGAGCTTATAAATGATTTGAAAAGACTTGGTACTATGGACCCCAGGAATGCAGTAAAGTATATAAGGAATGTAATTGGCTATGACGAATATCTCAAGGAATATGCCGCTTCAAAGGGAATCGGCATAAAAGGGCTCCTGGAGACCATTGAAGAAGTAGAAAGCTCAGCAGCCGGCTTCGAGACTATACTGCCGTATCTGCAGCATGTGGAAGAAGTGTCTGAAAAGCTGGGGGAAAAGGATTACGACAATTTTGGACGCAACAATGTAAAGCTGCTGACCATGCATAAGGCAAAAGGTCTTGAGTTTGATTCGGTGTTTATCTGCGGTTCGGTGGAAGGCCTTGCGCCATACATAAAAGATGACTCTGCAGGAGAAGATTTAGAAGAGGAAAGAAGGCTTTTCTATGTGGCCATGACCAGGGCAAGAAAAGAATTATATATAACCATACCCAAACACAGATATGGCAAGTCGGTGAAACCTTCGCGCTTTGTTCTTGAATTTCAGAAGGGGATTGATTACGGCAGCCAGGTGCATATAGGGCAGAAGATATATCACAAGATATACTACGACGGCATTATCAGGGAAGTGATTGAAAGCAGGGAAGGAGCAAGGATCAAGGTGGACTTCGGAGGAAGTGTGAAGGAGCTTAACCTGAAGACTTGCCTTAAGAATGAAATTATAAGATTACTATAGAGGAAATGCTGTGTTAAGAGTCATATGCTTTAAGGAGGAAAAGTATGAATTATGTCAGGATTATAAGGGTTTCGGGCAGCTTTTTTGCAAGGGAGTTTAAAAAGCCTGAAAAGGCACGCAAGAAGGTACAGTACAGAGAGGTTGATGAAAAGACTGTGGCGGAACAGTTCCTTAAAGGTGATGCCACTGTTGAGGTAGTATTTGAGGATTCAGAAAGGGAGCCTATAATGCTTGATTTGGAAAGCGATCAGGAGCTTATAAAGAGATACCTTGGGAGTAAATTTCTAGCTTATTGATAAGGAGGGGTCAGATGTATAGATTCAGAAAGGTTTCACAGGCTGATAAAGAAAGAGTGCTGGAGATTTCATCAAAAATTTGGGAGGGTTATGATTATATAAAATATGTTTTTGATGAATGGGTGAATGATACAGAAGGGGAATTCACACTGGGAGAGAAGGATGGCATTATTGTAGGCTATGCGAAGTACACCAGGTTCAATGACAACGAGGCATGGCTAGAGGGTATACGGGTAGATGAAAAGTATGCAAACCAGGGCTTCGGGAAAGCAATAACACAATATCACATAAGCCGGGCAAAGGCTGAAGGGATTGAGGTCATAAGGCTCAGCATACATATTGAAAGCAGAGAAAGCATCAAAATAGCAGAAGGACTGGGCTTCAAGAAGGATGGCTATTTCACGACCGGATGCAAGGAACTGGATAAAGCTGAAGGTGCAGCTTATGCTCCAAAAAGTGTTATCAGCATAATGAGCACAGCTACTGCATGGGATTTAATAACCAGAGGAAATGCATACTATATGTCAAATGGATATGTAAGTTACGGCTGGACCTTTAAGAAGCTGACCTATGAACTGGCGGACAAGCTTGTAAAGGATAAATGTGTATATGGAGTGCTGCATGAGGGAAAGGTATCCTCAGTAATGATCCTCACAGAGAATTCACATAAGGATGGGGGACTGAACATTGGCTTTTTAGATGGAGACATGGCATCAATGAAAGAGCTGGTGGACTTTGCCCTGTATCAGACACAGAAGCTTAGACTGAAGTACTGTGAGATAATGGCGCCTTTGGAGGAAAGACTCATAAATGTATTGGAAATGAGCGGTTTTGAGTTTTTAAGTGAAAAATACAGGGAAGTGAATGTATTCGTATATAATATGAAACTGCTATAAAAGGAGGTTTTTTCATGTACTTCACTGAGGAGGGAAAAGTAAACACTGAAAAAGTTGTGGAAATGGCTATAAACACTGCAAAGGAAAGGGGCATACGGCATATAGTCGTTGCTTCAAATACTGGAGCTACTGCAAGATATTTTCTTGACAGCGGGCTGGAGGTCACGTGTGTAACTCATGCATTCGGCTATGGACTGCCGGGTACAAATGAGATGAATGAAGAGGAAAGGGCAGACCTGATTTCAAAAGGCTTCAAGGTCCTTACAACTACCCATGTGCTTTCCGGAGCAGAGAGGGCATTAAGCGCAAAATTCGGAGGGATCAGTCCCGCGGAGATAATTGCCCATACACTTAAAATGTTCGGGCAGGGAGTAAAGGTTTGTACGGAGATTTCCGTCATGGCACTGGATGCGGGAATGATACCCTTTGGGGAAAGTGTAGTAGCCGTTGGGGGAAGCGGCAGGGGAGCAGATACCGCAGTGATAATAAAGCCTGCACACGCCAAAGACATTCTGAGCACAAGGATACAGGAAATAATTTGTAAGCCGAGATAAAATAGATGCGAGATACGAGATGCGAGATTTAGGGCGGAGCGCTGAGGTAGGGACGATTCATGAATCGCCCGTACAAGGTTCCGGGGTCTAGGGAACGACGACCTCGTCATTCAGCTGTAGGGGCGCCCATTGGGCGTCTGAACATATATTATGTTTAATCATTGCAATATTTGGGAATACTCCATAAATGAAAATCATTTATGGAGGTTTTTTATGAAGAATGTTGAGTTAAATGTTAATAATAGGACCGGATCAGGCAATAAGCAGACAAGGAAGCTTAAAAAGGAGGAGTGCATTCCTGCAATACTTTATCAGAAGGGTACCAAGGGAAAACTACTCAAGGTCAATGAGAGCGAACTGAACAATATACTTGCAAAAAATGGTGAGAATATAATTGTAAAGCTTAGAGTGGACGGAACAGAGATACCCGCAGTCATTAAGGAGGTACAGAGGGATCACTTGCAGCAGCACCTTATACATGTAGATTTTCAGCCTGTAACGCTGCATGAAATAATCCATGCGGAGGTACCAATATTAGTTGTAAATGGAGAGCGGGTGGAAAAGAGCGGCTGGGTTATAAACAAACAAATGACAGAACTTGAAATAGAGGGGGAGGTTGAGAAGATCCCACCTGCGGTAACAGTAGATGCATCAAAGTATAGAGTAGGGCAGGTCTTAAGGGTGGCCGACCTTGAAATATCAAAGGAACTGTCAATAATTAATGAAAAAAATGAAGTAATATTCTCGATCCTGCCTACTAAGGAGGAGCCGATAGATCTGGTATTCAACAGGGTGGAGCCGGAATTGGTGAATTCTGAAAAGCATGATAAGGAAAAGGATAGGGAGAAATAGAAATAGCTGCATCACGCAGCTATTTCTATTTGTCCCTAAATAGCTTGTCTAAGCTGGGTGATTATAGTAATATTATGATAGTAGAGAAAGATAGAGGAGGTAACAAGATATGAATTATCAGGCTGATATAGGAGTTTTCGGAGGTTCGGGATTTTATTCCTTTCTTGATAATGTAGAGGAGATTGATATAGACACCCCATACGGCAGTACAAGTGATAAAATAGCTCTTGCGAAAATAGGGGATAAGACAGTCGCATTTTTGCCCAGACACGGCAAGAAGCATTCCTTTCCACCTCATATGATACCTTACAGAGCGAACCTGTACGCTATGAAGATGCTTGGAGTCAGGCATATTATTGCTCCTACCGCATCAGGGAGTCTTCAGGCATATATAAAACCCGGGGATTTTGTGGTATGCGACCAGTTCATAGATAGGACCTGGGGCAGGACGGATACTTACTTCGAAGGTCCTGAAGTAAAGCATATCAGCCCTGCGGAGCCCTATGACGAGGGATTGAGGAAGCTCGCAATCAGGGTATGTGAGGAAACCGGAGTAACAGTGCACAAAACAGGTACTATTGTAGTGATACAGGGACCAAGATTCTCAACGAAGGCTGAAAGCAGATGGTTCAGCAAGATGAGCTGGGAAGTCATCAATATGACTCAATATCCGGAATGTATGCTGGCAAGAGAGCTGGAGATACCCTATGTGAACATTTCCCTTATTACCGATTATGATGCAGGACTTGAAGGAAATGAAGATATTAAACCTGTTACTGAGGAAGAGGTCTACAGGGTATTCAATGAAAACAATGACAAGGTGAAGAAAGTAATATATAGAATGATAGAGCAGCTGTAATAAAATAAAACAAAATATTTAGTCGAGGTAGAAACATGAAGGGGAAGCTCATTATTATCGAGGCAGGCAGTGATGCCAGCGGAAAAGCAACGCAGACAAAAAGGCTTTATACCAGGATGAAAGGTGAAAAGTACAACATAAGGAAGGTTGAATACCCCAATTACAAGAGTAATTCGTCTGCGCTGGTGAAAATGTATCTGAACGGGGAGTTCGGCTACAGGCCTGACGATGTGAATGCCTACGCCGCATCGACCTTTTATTCTGTTGACCGGTATGCCTCCTACATGAAGGAATGGAAAAGGTACTATGAAAATGGAGGGATAGTGCTGGCAGACAGGTATACGACCTCCAACATGGTACACCAGGCATCAAAGATAGAGGATGCGGAGGAATGGAACAAATATCTGGACTGGCTCTGGGACCTGGAGTTCGTCAAGCTAGGACTGCCGGTTCCGGATATGGTGATATTTCTGGATGTACCACCGGTTATAAGTAATAATCTGATGTCCGGCCGAAACAATAAAATAACCGGCGGCTCAAAGAAGGATATTCATGAGAATGACAGGGAATACCTCAGAAAGACATATATCAATGCGTGCAGGATAGCAGAGAAGTATGAATGGAAAAGGATTGAATGCTCTGCAAATGGCTTTTTGAGAAGTATAGATGATATTCACAATGAAATATATGATTATGTAGTTAATAACCTTTAAATATAAGGCAGCAGTGCAATGGAAGTTACTGTCATTCTGAACGCAGTGAAGAATCTCTTAAAGATCCTTCGCTGACGCTCAGGATGACAGTTTTTTTAATAATAGTTTTTCTCGAATATATCCTTGATATCCGTAAGGTTTTTTGTAAAGCCAAGGGCAACGATCAATTTGATCCTGGCCTTCTGGCCCTGAAGGTTGTCTCCGAGTATTACTCCTTTTTGAGTAAGCTCCTTCCCGGCTCCGGGGTAACCATAGCTGTCAAGCACCTTGCCCATGAGGCAGCGGGATACAAGCACGACAGGTATTCCTTTTGACAATGCATATTCTACTCCGGGAACCATTGCAGGAGGGATGTTCCCTCTACCCATACCCTCGATGACAATTCCATGTGTTCCAGAATCGACACAGAATCTTAGAAGTCTGTCGTCCATACCACAGCCGGTCTTGATGAGGTCTACCCTGCTGTCTATGGTCTCAGCGGCTATATATTGACGCTTTGTATAGCTGTGGTAAAAATATGCTTTATCATTGTCAATAAAGCCAATGGGGCCGAAATCAGCACTTTTGAAGGTATCCAGGGTGTGCGTGTTTGTTTTGGTCACCTGTGCGGCTGAGTGTATTTCATTGTTCATTACTACCAGGACACCCCTGTTGTAAGCTTCATCTGAAGCTGCCGCATAGGTTGCTGCTATAAGGTTTACAGGCCCGTCAAAGCCCAGCTCGGAGCTGCTTTTCATAGATCCGACGAATATGATAGGCTTGTTTGAGTTTGAAGTCAGGTCCACAAGATACGCTGTTTCCTCCAGGGAGTCGGTTCCATGGGTTACAACCGCACCGTCATAACCTTCCACCTCCAGCTTGTGCTGTATGACCTTGGAAAGCTCAAACATTTTCTCCGGGGTCATATGTGGTCCGGGAATGTTGCTGAAATTAAGAAAATCAATTTCTGCAATTGTTCCTATGCCCGGTGTCATCTGCAGTATTTGTTCCCCATTGATAGCAGGTACAGCTGCATGAGTTTTCTCATCGATTCTCATGGCGATGGTACCACCAGTGAAAACTATGATAATTTTTTTCATGTTTTTCCTCCCGACATTATAGTGCTATATCATATTAAAAAATTATTTTAAGGTTTAAAAAAATATTTGATTCTACTAAAACAATTATATTATAGGTTTGGTTCGGAAACAATGTAAAAAAAAGTGAGGTATACATTTGTATACCTCACTAAAATAATATATTATGCGTTTACATTCATTATCTGAAGGTCGCTGACTATTTTGATCCTATTGACTTCCGGATCAGCGGTTCCCTGAACGTACAGGTTTGCAGCCTTCAATGCCTTTACATAGTCAACTATCTCCTGTGTTATTATTTCACCAGGACAAAGTATCGGTATCCCGGGAGGATAAGCCATCAAGAATTCGGCACTGATAAGTCCGATGCTGTCCTCTATGGGTATTGATATCGTCAGGCTGTTGAATGCATCCCTGGGAGTAAGTACACTTTCAGGAATGTCTGGTATACCCAGCACTTCAGACTTTATAATTTCCTTGCAGCTATGCTCGGCACTTATTTCTTCAAGAGCACTGAGCAGTCTGCCGACACTTTCCCTGGTATCTCCAAAGGAGAAAACACAGAGAACATTATAAAGATCAGACATTTCCGGCTGTATAAAATACTTTTCAGTCAGGATTTCCTCCAGATCGTGTCCCGAAAGACCAAGATCCCTGCTGGTAATTGTTATCTTTGTCGGATCGAAGCCATAGGCGCCTTTTTTCTGAAGCACTTCTTCACCGAAGCAGTATAAGCCGTTAATATTGTTAATTCTATCTCTGGCATATTTGGCCAATTCTATAGCATAATCTATAAGCTCTTTACCTTCCGTAGCCAACTGCATTCTCGCACAATCGAGGGAGGCGAGGAGCGGATATGATGGGCTGGTGGTCTGCAGCAGACTCATTACGGTTTTAACCCTGTTAACATCAACGAGCCCCTTCTTTACATGCAGCAGGGAGCTTTGCGTCATGGAGCCTACAATCTTATGAGTGCTCTGGGCGCATATATCTGCTCCTGCATCCATGGCAGATATGGGAAGCTTATTGTTAAAATGCAGGTGTGGACCATGAGCTTCATCAACTATAAGGGGTATGTCATATTCATGTACTATCTTGACAATTTCAGCGATATCCGTTGATACGCCATAATAGGTCGGATTAACTATGAGCACAGCCTTTGCATCGGAGTTCAGCTCAAGTGTTCTTCTTACTGTTTCAGGTGTAACGTTTAAAGCCAATCCTACCTTAGTGTCAATTTCCGGCTGCATGTAAACAGGATTGGCACCGCTCAGTATTATCCCGGCAGTAATAGATTTATGAACGTTTCTCGGGATTATTATCTTGTCTCCCTGGCTGACAACGCTCATAATCATTGCCTGTATGGCGCCGGAAGTCCCGTGAATTGAAAAGAAAGTGTAATCGGCATTATAAGCATCAGCAGCTAGTTCCTGCGCCTCCTTTATTGCGCCTGTCGGCTTATGGAGACTGTCAACCTGATGAAAAACCGTCACATCTATTGATAATATGTTCGTACCCACGAAATCCCTGAACTTCTTGTGCATTCCCTGACCTCGCTTATGTCCTGGAACATGGAAAGGGACTGTATCATTGTTGTGGTATTCCAGCAGGGCATCAAACATAGGAGTTTTTGTCTGATCTAATTTGTACATTTTTTACACCTTCCTTTCGGCTGACTAGAATTTTAAATTTAAATTACTAAAGAAAAAAAGCCTGAACTTCGATGCAATAAGTTCAGGCTTCTGCAGAGCGATTTTTAGTTTTTTATTTAAATGCCAAATTCATTATAGGGCAAACAAATATAAAATGCAATGATTTTTCTTAAAATTTTCTATAAAAATGCACTACTATTTTTTGAAAAAGCAGAAGTCTTTAAAATCAGGCGGCTCAGTTATTTAACAGCTGTGCTCCAGAAATAGTACATGAAGTAATATTTAAAAACTACGTATTATTATACATTGTTTCCCGAAATCAAGTCTTTCACATATTTAGGCAGTACAAAACAAGCTTTATGCAAGTCCTTATGATAGTATCTTGTATCAAAATCAGGGATGTTATGTATATCCGCTTCCTCAGGGTCGTATTTTTTAGAACCCATTGTAAAACTCCAATAGACACCGGGATATGTAGGTATCGCTGCCATATAAAGCTTTGTGATGGGGAATACATTGTCAATATCATCGAATACCCGCTTAACTACCTGTGGGAGGTAGAAAGGAGTCTCAGTCTGAGCTACAAAGATACCATCCTCTGTAAGGCAGTCATATAAGGATTTATAGAAATTGACATTAAAAAGTCCTTCCGCAGCACCAAAGGGATCGGTAGAATCAACAATTATAACATCAAATTCGTTCTTCCTCTCCAGGACGTATTTTATTCCATCGCCTATAAAGACTTCAGCTCTTGGATCATCAAGTCCACAGCTTATTTCCGGCAGGTATTTTTTTGAAAGCTCCACTACCCGGTCATCAATTTCACAGAGCACTGCTTTCTGAACAGATTCATGCTTCAATATCTCTCTTATGACTCCTCCGTCGCCGCCGCCTACAACCAGAACTTTTTTGGGGTTCTTATGAGTGAAAAGTGGGATATGGGTTATCATTTCATGATAAACGAATTCATCACGTATAGTTGTCTGGACAATACCGTCAAGTACAAGCATCCTGCCGAACTCATAGGTGTCCAGTATGGCAAGCTCCTGGTATTTGGTCTTCTCGGTATGTAAGGTCTCCTTAACCTTATATGTCATTGCAGCATTTTCAATCTGTGTTTCTTTTATCCACAAGTTCATGAATATTCTTCCTTTCTGCTTCAATTAAAAACCGATACGCCCTATGGCTGTATTTTTTTACCGGTACTGTATCTATCCCCAAGAAAATGTACGATATTATATGCTGAGTCCGGCTTTTTCAATATGCCTGTCATTTCCCTGAAACATTTCATTCTGACCTCAGAGCTGAATATCTGGTCAATAAGGATAGGTATCTTTTTAACATCGGAGGTAGCAACTGCAGCTCCTGAATTCAGTAGAAACTCAGCATTTTCATATTCCTGCCCCGGCAGAGGGGAGAAAATCACCAGAGGTTTTTCCCTGCTCAGTATTTCTGCGGTTGATACGCCTCCAGGCTTTGTTATCACACAGTCAGACACCTCCATAAGCTCATGGATATTGTTCACAAATCCGTATACCACAAGCTTGTTTTTGGTGGACAGGCTTTTGAGTTTTGACTCCAACCTGTGGTTCCTTCCTGCTATTGCAATGATCTGAATATCATCCATATAATTGTCAATTGCTTTTACGATGTTGTTTATCTCACCAAGCCCAAGTCCTCCACCCATTACAAGTATGGAATTTTTGTCTTCAAATCCAAGCTTCAGAAGTAATTCTTCCCGCTTATGTACTTCAGTAAACTCCCTTTTTATCGGTATTCCCAAAGGAAGCACCTTTACCCTGCTTACGCCGAAGTTTTCCATTACATAGGTCAGATCCTCATGAGGTATCACATAATAGTCGGTGTTTTCGTTTATATACGAGGAATGGATATTGAAATCCGTGATTATTGTAATGAGTGGGCAATCGATCCTTTTTTTCTGCTTCAGGCTTGAAATTATTGCAGCAGGAAAACTATGAGTGCAAATAATCACATCAGGGTCAAAATTTACTGTGGTCTTTCTGAGCTTGCTTGTCATAAGCCTGTTTGCGATATCATTAATATCAATAATAGGGTCTAGTCTGTTTGTCTTTTCATAGAGCTTTCCCCAGGCTTTGGGGTAAAACTTCAATATATTCAGATAGCCGTCAAGTATGACTTTGTCCAGAATAGGACTTATATAGCTTATAGTGTTGATTATCTTTATCCTGGAGGAATTGTCCTGACGTATGAATTCATTCCTCAGAGTATGGGCTACCTGATCATGTCCATTTCCTATTGAAACTGAGAATATAAGAACGTTCATTTTATCACTCCCAAAAGTACATCAATATCATTGCGGCTCAATAAAAAAGCAGGTCTTTATACAATACTTAGTATAGCACAAAATGTAAATTTTTCTATATGTTCCGCACTAAATATTATACATTGAATTCAAATAGTAAGTATTTGAATTACAGGCCGCTAAATATAATACGGGGCCTTCGCCATTATTGTCTGCAATATAACAAAAACAGTGCATTTAATTTTTACTTGTTCTACAAAACAATACATAATTCTTTGAAGGAAAATGCTGCTATTTATTGAATATTATTAAAGCAGTATATCATATCCGGCAGAATACTCTGCTGCATATGATACAGCCGACCGCGGATACCACAGATTTGGAAAGGAAGTTGTTTTAATGGTGTGACCGGGATCAATGCGTGAATCCGCTGTGGCGAATTTGAATTGGAGGGACGAGAATGACATTGGAGTACGAGTATGTAGACAGACTTCTGATTGTAAAAATCAATGGAGATATTGATCATCATTCCTGTGAAGAGATCAGATCCAGGATTGACAAGGAAATCACCCTTAAGAATCCCAGATCGATTCTCTTTGATATGGATCAGGTAGGCTTTATGGACAGTTCAGGAATAGGTGTGCTGATAGGACGGTATAAGCTTATAGCAAATAGCGGCGGCAAGGCAGGTATGATAAATGTAAAGCCCCAGATATTGAGAATATGCGAGATATGCGGACTGCAGAAGATAATCAGGATATACACCGGTAAAAAGCAAGCTATTGCAAGTATAAAGGAGTGTTAACAGAATGAAAATAGACAACGAAATGAAACTTGAATTTATAAGCAAATCTCAGAATGAAAGCTTCGCAAGGTCAGTGGTCGCCGCATTTGTAGCCCAGCTTGATCCGACTATAGAAGAACTGGCTGAGGTCAAGACAGCTGTATCCGAAGCTGTCACAAATGCTATTATACATGGATATGCTTGTGGTACAGGCAATGTGGAGATTTTAGCAAGAATATATGACAATACGGTAGAAATAGAAGTAAGGGATTATGGAGCAGGAATTGCAGACATTGAACTTGCAAGGCAGCCGCTGTATACCTCAAAGCCGGAGCTTGAAAGATCGGGAATGGGTTTTACTGTTATGGAAACCTTTATGGACAAAGTGGAGATAGAGTCGCTTCCGGGGGAAGGGACAGTTGTGCGTATGACTAAAACCTTGAAGACAGTTTGATGGGGTATGGCTATGGAACGGGTGGAGCTTACTCAGGATGAATTTTTAAACCTTATATCCCGTGCACAGAATGGAGACCCGGAAGCAGAAAACTTTCTGGTGGAAAACAATACCGGACTAGTTAGAAGTGTTGTCAGGAGGTTCCTGAACAGGGGCTGCGAATATGACGATCTCATTCAGATAGGAAGTATCGGTCTCTTAAAGGCAATAAAAAAGTTTGATCCCAGCTTCAATGTGAAGTTCTCGACCTATGCGATACCTATGATAATTGGCGAGATAAAAAGGTTCCTCAGGGATGACGGAATTATAAAGGTCAGCAGGAACCTTAAAGAAATAGCGAATAAAGCCCATATGGCAAAAGAGACCCTTGAGAAGGATTATGGAAGAGAGCCGACAATATCGGAAATAGCTTCTGTACTGGAGATATCAAAGGAAGATCTGGTAGTGGCGCTGGAATCTGTACAAAGTACAGAATACCTTTACGAGACCATACACCAGGACGACGGCTCACCGATACTTCTAATAGACAGAATAAGCTTCAATGAAGGAGAAGATATCGATATCATAGACAGGCTGGCTCTAAAAGAGGTGCTGTCGGCATTGGAACCAAAGGAGCGTCAGATAATAATGCTCCGGTACTTCAAGGACATGACCCAGTGCCAGGTGGCTGAAATGCTGGGAATGTCGCAGGTACAGGTATCCAGGGTCGAAAAGAAGATAATCGAGAAGCTGAGACAGAATATTATTTGATTGAATTTTGAGTATAATTGCAACTTATATATAACGCAGAATAAGGGCGAACTAAGGAGCAGAAATGCAATAGCCTAAGTATGATTTATACAGAAACTGTTAATGGCACTTAGTAACTAAGCCTTAGAACAACCGTATGCGAGGCATGGGCGCCGAGCAAGCTTTCACAGGCCAAGGATGGCCGTTGAAAGAGTCAGGTTTTTCTTAGGCTAAGTTACTTAGTGCCATCAATTTCTGTATATTCATATGTGGCTATTGCGTATCTGCTCCAATTTTCCGCTTTGTACTAAGCCAAAGTCACATTGTTTTGCATGACTTTTTATATTGAGATCGATTTATATACGTATTAATTTAACTTATTAGCCAATAATAATTGTATCAACCGTACTGGAGTGCTGTGCAATGAAGCTTCTCAAGATCTTCCTGCTATTATCCGCGATAATCACTGTAAGCTATTTTTCATGGAGTTATTATACCAGCAAATCGCTTCAAGAAAAGCATGAGAGGGCGACACTTGTTTTTGATGAGCGCTGTATTAATATGAAAATATCTTGTCTGGAGAGATTTTTATGTATATGAATAAAAGGTTCAAACAACTAAAAAATATTCTAAACTTTGAAAGTGAAACAGAGAAGGAGATACGAAGCGACGTTGAAGGCAGAATACTGAAGAACAGTGCGAGAGTATTCGAGCATAAGCAGTGAGCATTTGAGTCAGGAGGCATCAATGTAATGAAAACAAATATGAGTTCAAAGCAGTATGAAGAGTATATAAAGGACAAATTGCCCAAACCCAAGACCCTCAAGAATTGTATTGCGGCATTTATAGTAGGAGGCCTCATATGTGATGTGGCACAGTTCATATCCAATACAGCCAAAGGTTATGGCTATAACCAGGAGGCAGTATCCTCTATAACGGCAACAACGATGGTATTCCTGGGGGCTTTTTTTACAGGGCTCGGCGTATATGACCGCATAGGAAGATTCGCAGGGGCAGGAAGCATAGTGCCTATTACCGGTTTTGCCAACTCAATTGTAGCACCTGCTATGGAATTCAAAAGAGAAGGTTTTGTTTTCGGAGTAGGCGCCAAGATGTTTGTACTCGCGGGACCGGTATTGGTTTATGGCATATCGGCCTCGATATTAATAGGGATAATACATTATTTATTCGGGATGTGATGGAATGGCAGGAAAAAGATTGGGAAAACAGACCTTAAAGTTATCGTCACCGCCTTCTATGATAGCCAATGCCTCAATAGTGGGTCCGAAAGAAGGTCAGGGGCCGCTTGCCCGGTATTTTGACCAGGTACTGAAGGATGATTATTTTGGGGAAGACAGTTGGGAAAAGGCAGAAAGCAAGATGCTCAGGGAAGCAGTCAAAAATGCAATTAAAATATCCGGAAGAGGAAATACAAACATTAACTTCATGTTTGCAGGTGACCTGTTGAATCAGATAGTGTCATCAAGCTTCGCTGCCAGAGAACTGCAGATACCCTTTGTTGGACTGTACGGGGCATGCTCTACCATGGCCGAATCGATATGTATGGGCTCCATGTTGATTGATGGAGGGTTTGGAGAAGCAGTTGTATGTGCTACTTCAAGCCACTTCAGCAGTGCTGAGAGACAATACAGGTTCCCTCTGGAACAGGGTGTACAAAGGCCGCCCTTTGCCCAGTGGACAGTAACCGGTGCCGGAGCTGCGGTATTGGCAGAAGCAGGGAGCGGACCGTATATTACGCACTTAACAATAGGAAAGGTGCTTGACTTTGGTATAAAGGATGCAAACAATATGGGTGCAGCCATGGCCCCTGCCGCAGTTGACACGATTACGGCGCATCTCAGTGAGACAGGCAGGAGCCCTGATTATTATGACCTGATAGTAACAGGGGACCTGGGGAATATAGGAAAGACAATTACACTTGATATGATGAAAAAAGAGGGCTATGATTTAAAAAAGGTATACGATGATTGCGGCTCGATGATTTTTGACGGAGAAAAACAAGATACCCACGCAGGAGGAAGCGGCTGCGGATGTTCTGCTGTTGTGCTTAACGGATATATAGCAAAGGAGATGAAGAAGGGCAAATTCAATAAAGTGCTTCTGGTTGCGACCGGTGCACTGCTTTCACCAACCACCTCCTGGCAGGGAGAATCAATCCCATCTATTGCTCATGCTGTTGCGATAGAAAAAACAATAGGAGGGGGTACATAATGGGTTATATCAAGGCCTTTATTGTCGGAGGAATTATATGCGTAATCGGGCAGCTTCTTATGGATCATACAAAGCTAACTCCTGCAAGAGTACTTGTTCTCTTTGTTACGGTTGGTGCGATCCTTCAGGGACTGGGACTATATCAGGCGATAGTAGACTTTGGAGGAACAGGGGCAACAACACCTCTTACCGGGTTTGGATATGCACTGGCAAAGGGAGCTATGAAAGAGGTAAAGGAAGCAGGCCTGCTTGGTGCTTTTACAGGTGGTCTGAAGGCAGCGGCAGGAGGGATAGCAGGAGCAATTTTCTTTGGTTACATTATGGCGCTGCTTTTTAGCCCAAAGTCAAAGAAGTAGGAGACGGAAATATGGATGTAGCTAAAAACGAAAAAAAACGAATAATATTAGTGACGGATGGTGATGGAATAGCAAGAAAGGCTGTAGAGACTGCTGCCCTAAGGATAGGGGGAAGGTGCATTTCAAAATCCGCCGGCAATCCGACACCTATGAGCGGACAGAGCATTCTGAACCTTATAAAGCAGACGCCATATGATCCGGTTATAGTTATGGTTGATGATAAGGGTCATACCGGAATGGGAAAGGGCGAGATGGCCTTAAGTGAGATAGCAAAGAGCCCGGAGGTTGAAATACTTGGTGTTATAGCAGTGGCATCAAACACTGAAGGTGTAAAAGGTGTCAGTATTGATTTCTCAATAACAAAGGACGGAAATATTATAGAAAATACAGTAGATAAATATGGCAATAAAGCAGAAGGCAGGAAAATAAACGGAGATACCGTTGATATACTTGATACTATTGATGTTCCTGTTATTGTCGGCGTCGGTGATCCTGGAAAAATGAATGGAAGGGACTGCTGTGACAAAGGAGCTCCAATAATTACTAAAGCCATGAAAGAAATAATAGAAAGGAGCAGTTTGCACTAACTGCTCCTTTAATCAATACTATTCAATAGTAGGTGGTTCAAGATTATCATCCGGAGTAGGTGTGATCCCACCTTCCAGTCCTTCCTCCTCTTGCGGATCTTCTTCACCCTCAAGATCTTCCTCACCTTCAAGAGGATCTTCAATTATACCCGCTTCGGTATGTTTATCGCAGTTCTCGATTGGCGCTTCATATATCAAGTCTGCAGGCACCTTGGTCTGACCGGGAATAGGTACAAAGGGCTCGGTTCTTTGTATGAACACCTTTGACTGCACCAGAGGAGACGGGCAGTTAGGAGTAGCAAGCTTACCTGTCTCTATATCCACATCTTTAATCACATGGACATCACATATGTTTTCAACTGCCGGCTCTGTGCCTTTAATGAAAAGCTCGGATTTAACCGTAGAGCCTCTTGGATCGAGTGCACAAAGCTCTGAAGGTCTCTTGCCGGATACAGTGCAAATATCTACAGATACCAGACCGCCCGGACGTTCAAAATCTTTTACCTCGAGACCTTTATGGACTTCCTCCATAATAGCTTTCCAGAGCTTGGCGGGATAACTTCCGCCGGTAAAGCTCATAGGCTTAGGCTCATCATGCCCGATCCATACTGATGCTGTATAGTAAGTGCTATAGCCTGTAAACCATGCATCCACATTTTTCGTTGTTGTACCAGTTTTACCGGCGACAGGCATCTTGGATAATGCCGCATTACCACCGGTACCGCCCCGGACAACACCTTTCATGATGTCGACCATCAAATAGGAAACCTGTTCACTTATTACTTTTTCCTTATAAGGCTTATTCTCAAAAATCACATTTCCATCTTTATCAAGTATCTTTGTAAAGGATATAGGTTTTATATAAACACCTTTATTGGGGAAGACACTGTAAGCAGCAGCCATCTCTATAGGCTTGACGCCGTTGGTTATTCCACCGAGGGCAAGAGGTGAAAGACTTTCGTCATTGGTAACCCCATTATCCTCCCGGGTGACCATGGTAGTGATCCCGAATTTCTTAAGGTATTCCATGGAGCGCTGTACACCTACATCCTGCACTATCTTGACTGCAATGACGTTCAGAGAATGCTGTATGGCCTCTCTTACAGTAACAAGGCCTTTGAAGTTGTTGCTGTAGTTGCGGGGGCTGAAGGTCCCCAGGGTAACAGGGGCGTCATCTATGACAGTCCCGACGGTATAACCGTTATCCAAAGCCGGAGTATAAACAGCCAGAGGCTTTATTGTAGAACCAGGCTGCCTCAAGGATTGAGTCGCCCTGTTAAGTCCTCTTCGCACTTTTTCGCTTCTGCCGCCCATAACGGCTTTGATTTCACCGGTTCCATTCTCAATGATTATGGCTGCAGATTCAGGCTGTAATATGCCGTTGGCGTCCTCCTTGCTTTCGGGGAACAGCTTGGTGTTCTTGAAGGTTTCTTCAAGTATATTTTGCATTTCTGTATCTATAGTAGCTATTATCTTGTATCCGCCGTTAAACAGCTTTATCTCGGCTTCTTCCTTGCTGAGTCCAAGTTCTTTCTGCAGGGCATTTGTGACATCGTTGATAATCATGTCTGCAAAATATGTAGTTTCTACTTCAGGTTGAACTTTTTCAACCTTGATTTCCTGCTTAAGAGCTGAATCATGCTCATCCTGTGATATATAACCCTGTGAAAGCATTTCACTCAGTATCAGCTCTTTTCTTTTCATTGCCTTATCAAAATTCAAATAAGGTGAGTATGCTGTAGGGTATCGCGTAATACCGGCTATAGTCGCACATTCTGCCAGATTGAGCTGATCAAGCTCTTTACCGAAGTAATAAAGAGCAGCAGCTTTAACTCCTGCAACATTATGACCAAGCGGTACGGTATTGAGATACGCTTCCAATATCTGCTCCTTACGGAATCTTCTTTCAAGCTGTATAGCATAGTACATCTCAACTACTTTCCGCTTGAAATTCTTGGCAGGATTAAGGTAAATATTCTTAATAAGCTGCTGTGTGATGGTACTTCCGCCCTGTGACAATTCTCCGGACTTTAAGTCGGCTTTTATCGCCCCTAATATACGATATGGGTCAACGCCAATATGCTTCTGGAACCTTTTATCCTCAATGGCAACAAAAGCATCCTGCAAATCCTGCGGTATCTGGTCTATTGTAACCATAGACCGATTTTCGTCGGCATGCAGCTTGTCTATAAGCTTATCATTCTTATCTACTATATATGTAGTTTGGCTTAAGTCAAATAACTCGTCCACATTAAGCGGTTTAGCGCTCTTGACCCATGCGTATGCAGTCCCCAAAGCAACGCTGCCGCTCACAAGAATTATAAGAAGAAGAGTAAGTACTATAAATCTCAGGAATCTATATAATGAAAAAGTTCTTTTTTTCTTCTTTTTCTTCTTGGGAGCATTTGTTTCATTTTCGCTCATATTATACCTCCATAATAACTTCCCTTAAGGGGAGCAATCAATAAATGGTCCAGCCTGTGAAAGGCTTCTACACCGCTTCCGGCATACTTCAGAATGGAAGGGGTATTGTTTCTCCATAGGCAAGCATATCATATGCGACAGGACAATTATATCATACAAGCTCATATATGGCAAACCAAGGGGGAACTGTCTGTTCCGGCCGCTTCTATTATAGAATTTTTAACAATTTTGGCACATTTTAATCTTAGTCTTATCCCAAATGAATTATTCCTATGGAATTTAGACGAAAACTATACAATTTTGTCACAAAATTTTTGGCTTTCAGCAAAAATTTTTTCACAACAGCAATATATACAACTTTGAAACATATATTAATAAATAGGGGGTGTTTGCTCATGAGGAGAAGGTTTGGCAAGAGAGGCGGCAAAAGAAAATTCTTCATCAGCATAGTCTTATTGTTTATTATGCTTGTATATTCATACTATATCTTGGAACGTAATATAAAGCCAACTATACTTGCAATGTCGGAGATTAACGCAAGGCTTATAGCGACACAGGCGATAAATGAAGCGGTTAGAAGCAAAATAGGCGTTAATTCCTTTGATAATCTTGTAGACTTTAAGACCGATAACAGCGGAAGAGTATCACTGATACAGGCAAACACTGTTCAAATGAACAAACTGGCGTCTGAGACCTCTATTGAAATATTGAAGGAAATAAGTGAAATAGGTATAACAGATCTTAAGATACCCATATCAAGCATTCTGGGCAGTCAGATCTTTGCAAACACGGGTCCCAGGATCAGTGTCGATATCCAACCGGCAGGAACAGTAAATGTTGATTTTTATACCGACTTCGCCGAGGCGGGTATAAACCAGACAAGGCTAAAGATATATCTTATGGTTAGAACTGATGTGCAGATAATAGTTCCCCTTGCAAGCAACAAGATAGATGTAACGACACATATCCCGATTTCTGAAACAATAATTGTA
>DASPLL010000064.1:0-32062 GCA_035627615.1 Clostridia bacterium | reverse complement strand
GCCATACTCCCTATAATAGCAGCATCGATGCTTACGTCTGAGGCCTCCATGCTTGAGGAAGTGCCTTGCCTTGATGATGTTGATATAATGGAAGAGGTTGTGAGATCCATAGGCGCAGAGGTGGAGCGGACGGACAGCAGTCTGACTATCAAGGCGGAAAGCTTAAACAGTTTTGAAGCGACCTACGAACTGATACGCAAGATGAGAGCATCCTTTCTGATTATGGGTCCCATGCTGGCAAGGATAGGCAGGGTGAAGATATCACTTCCGGGTGGCTGTGCCATAGGAACAAGGCCAATAGACCTGCATCTTAAAGGGTTTTCCCTGATGGGTGCAAATATTACACTGGGACACGGGTATATTGAAGCATATGCTGAAAAGCTGAAGGGTGAAACCATATATCTGGACTTCCCAAGCGTAGGAGCTACAGAAAACCTTATGATGGCAGGCTGTCTGGCAGCAGGTACGACTATCATAGAGAATGCGGCAGAGGAGCCGGAGATAGTAGATCTGGCCGGTTTTTTAAGCAAGATGGGAGCAGTGATTAAAGGAGCCGGTACCGATACAATAAGGATCGAAGGGGTAAAGGAACTGAAAGGGACCACCCATACAGCCATACCTGACAGGATAGAAGCCGGCACCTTTATGGTTGCGGCAGCAGCTACAGGTGGGGATGTAACTGTGGAGGGAGTAGTACCTGAGCATTTGAAGCCTGTCACCGCAAAACTCAAGGAAATGGGTGCTGAGGTGCAGGAATATGAAAGGGCTATAAGGGTAAAAGCTCCTGAACGGTTAAACTCAGTGGATATCAAGACGATGCCCTATCCGGGATTTCCTACTGATATGCAGTCACAGATAATGACTGCTATGTGCCTGGCCAAGGGAACAAGCATAGCAACTGAGACTGTTTTTGAAAACAGGTTCATGCACATTAATGAGCTGAAGCTGATGGGGGCGCTGATAAAGGTAGATGGACGCAGTGCAATTATTGAGGGCTGCGACAGACTAAGCGGCGCAAAGGTTAAGGCGACCGATCTGAGAGCGGGAGCAGCATTGGCGATAGCAGGACTTTGTGCCGAGGGGAGAACGGAAATAACCGACATATATCATATTGACAGGGGATATATAAAAATTGAAGAGAAACTGAAAAAGCTCGGTGCAGATATAAAAAGAATAGAGGAATGATAACTTCCCGGTACAATGTACCGGGTTTTTTGCTTTTTTGTGACATATAACCTGGTCCTCCCAAATAATATTTATAGTAACATATAATGTGCAATACCACCGGAAGGGAGGGACAGCTTTTGAAGAGGCTGGCTGCAGCCATTGCAGTACTGATGCTGCTGCTATTCATCATTCCACTGGTTTTGCTGGAGGACAGCGAAAAGAAGCCGGAAAAGGATCTAAGGCCGGGTACCGATTTGTCTATAGAGGTATATATGTGTGATATAGACAAGATTGTAACTATGAAGCTTGAGGATTATATATTAGGTGTCGTAGCTGGAGAAATGCCCTTGAGCTTTCATCCGGAGGCACTTAAGGCGCAGGCTCTGGCTGCCAGAACTTACACAATGCTGCGTATGAACCGGTTTGGAGGGAGCGGCTGCAGCAAACACCCGGGAGCGGAAATATGCACTGACCCTGCCCACTGTCAGGCATATAGGAATCCGGCCACCATAAATAAGGATATGGATAAGCTTAAGGAAGCTGTCTATGGGACAGCAGGTGAGGTAATAGTCTATGATAACAAGCTTATAGATGCGGTATTCCATTCTACCAGCGGAGGTAAAACAGAGAATTCGGAGGAGATATGGTCAAACAGAGTGCCGTATTTGAGAAGTGTCATGAGTCAGTACGAGGAACACTCCCCTAAATATATAACCCAGCAGGAGGTAAGTATTGATAATTTCATACAGTGCATGAAGAAGCTTGACTCCAGTGTGACAATCAGCAAAAAGAATATAAAGAATGGGATAAAGGTATTGGAAAGAAGCGAAGGGGGAAGAATAACAAAGCTCAACGTAGGAGACAAGATATTCAGCGGTACGGATATAAGAAATGCTCTGGGCCTGAATTCAGCAAACTTCAATTACTCTATTGTCGGAAGTTCAATTATATTTACAGTGGTCGGCAACGGACATGGTATTGGAATGAGCCAGTATGGAGCAGACGGTATGGCAAAAAACGGAGCAGGCTACCGTGATATAGTAATGCATTATTACCAGGGCGTAGACGTAGTATCCATGTCAGACCTGATAAATTAGATGCGAGATACGAGAAAAAATTCTATCTTTCGCCTGTATTATTTTTAAAACTATTGGAAATAATACAAGCGGAGGTGTAAATTATGAAATTTAACAGGGAATTCAAGAATAGGTATATATATTTTCTTGTCTTACTGATAGCTGCATTGCTTACTGCAGGAGGGTTATTGCAGTACAGGAGCTATATTGAGGATAGGCGGGCGCAGCTGGAGTTTGAAAAGAGTCTTGAGGAGTTTACCGGGGAGACTGATCCGGAATCCATTGCACAGGTGATTGAAGAAAAAACAGAGGTCGAAACACCCGATGTACAGGATGCAACAGAAGTCTCAAACAGCAGCTCAGTTAAGATAGCAAATAATGAACAGAACAGCAAGGCAGCAGATAAACCGGAAGAAAGCAAAAAAGTAAATGAAGATAAATCCATTTCTGCAATAAAGATGGAAGAACCAAAGATGGAGACAATGGTGGTTCCTGTATTCGGGACTGCATATACCGAGTTTTCAGAAGATGCACTTATCTATTCAAAAACACTGGATCAGTGGAGCACACATGTCGGAATTGATATAAAAGCAGAAGAAGGAAGCCCGGTAAGAGCAGCTATGGATGGTATAGTAGAGGAACTCGTGAATGACCCACAGCTTGGTTTGACTATCACCATAAACCATGGAGGTAAAGTATATACCAAATACAGCAACCTTTCCACTCTTGATTTGGTTACAATAAATCAGAAGATCAAAAAAGGTGATGTAATCAGCGGTGTTGGAAAAACAGCCCTATATGAAATCGCGGATGATCCCCATCTGCACTTTGAAGTAATCAAGGAAGGCAAGAATATTGACCCCAAAAAGTACTTGCCTAAACAATCTCTAAAAAAATAGCACTGCCGGGACACCAAACAGCGTAATGCTTTTTAACACTTGAATAACTCGAAAATCTCTTATGTTAAAAAGCATTGATTAATGAGCGAATGCGAGTGTTCTAATTAGCAAAAAAACAGCATATTAATGTAAAAAGACACCAATAAGGGGGTAGTAGTAATTGAAGGATTATATCGAAGAAAGAGCATTGGAAATTGCGAAATATATAATAAGCAGTAAGACAACAGTCAGAGATGCAGCAAAAATATTCGGGGTAAGTAAAAGTACAGTACATAAAGATGTCACAGAAAGGCTTCCAAGGATAAATCCAAGTGTTGCACTCCAAGTTAAAGAAATTATGGATCAGAACAAGGCTGAAAGACATATAAGAGGCGGAAGAGCAACAAAGATGAAGTACCAGTCCATAAGCCTGTAGTGAAGAAAGTTCAGGCTCCGGCAGTTATTGTGTGCTAATGCTGGCAATTGCACAATATAATTGCCGGAGCTTGTTATTTGAGGGTATTTACTTTATAATTGAGGTAGACAAGCTATAATTCAGATGCGAGATTCGAGATACGAGATGCGAGACTTCAGCAAGGCTTCGAAGCTATGCTAAAACGCGCAATGTGAAACCATATTTCATGACTAAGTTTTTTATCGTATATTATCGATAATTGCAGGAATTTTGATATTTATATAGAATATGTAATTGATTATGCAAGATTAATGTATGCTTTTGTTATTTAGCTTTAGAAATTGTATTTGAAATATTATGGAGGTATTGAAATGTTCGGAGGACAAGACATAGGCATCGATTTGGGAACAGCTAGTGTGTTAGTCTACATAAAAGGGAAGGGCATCGTACTGAGAGAACCCTCAGTTGTTGCCATTGACAGGAATTCAAACAAAATATTGGCGGTAGGTGAAGATGCAAGGCTGATGCTGGGCAGGACACCCGGCAATATTGTTGCTATAAGACCTCTAAGAGAGGGCGTCATTTCGGATTATGACGTAACTGAGAAAATGTTAAGATACTTCATAGATAAGGCAATCGGAAGAAGAAGGATATTCAAGCCGAGGATGGTTGTCTGTGTGCCCAGCGGCGTTACAGAGGTTGAAAAGAGAGCGGTTATTGACGCTGCCAATAATGCAGGTGCCAGGACGACACGTCTTATCGAAGAACCTATAGCATCAGCTATCGGGGCAGGTCTGGACATAGCCAAAGCAAGCGGCAACATGGTGATAGATATAGGCGGAGGAACTACGGATATAGCTGTTATATCACTTGGCGGGATAGTTGTATCAACCTCCATCAAGATCGCAGGGGACAAATTTGATGAAGCCATAGTAAGGTACATGAGAAAGAAGCATAACATAATGGTCGGTGAAAGGACGGCAGAAGAGCTGAAGATAAATGTCGGCACCGCATTCCCCAGAGATGAACAGATCAAGGTTGAAGTAAGGGGAAGGAACCTCATTTCCGGACTTCCAAAGACTATAGAAGTTAGTTCGGATGAAATGCTTGAAGCGCTTTCTGAGCCGGTTTCCGCCATTGCAGATGCAGTGCATTCGGTATTGGAAAGAACACCGCCGGAGCTTTCCGCGGACATAAGCGACAGAGGCATAGTCATGACAGGCGGAGGTTCGCTCTTGAACGGACTTGACAAGCTGATCAGCAAAAGGACAGGCATACCGGTGTATGTAGCCCAGGATGCAATATCCTGTGTAGCCATAGGAACGGGAAAAGCCCTGGAACATATAGACATGCTTGAAGATGCGGATATAAACGCAAACAGAAAGATAATAACGATGAACTATTAAAAATGACAACCGAGAGGTTGTCTTTTTTAATAGTTCAGATACGAGATGCGAGATACGAGATGCGAGTGTTGAGCAAGGCGTTGTAGGGGCGGGTTTCCATGCCCGCCCGTTGTAATATGTGCTGTACGTCACGTGCCAAAAAAGTATTGTATCCCCTAAAGTATCTGCTTTTGGCTGCCGATAAACATTATGTACCGAAAAATAATACATTTGCAGGTGGAAATATGATTAGAGGACTTTACATATCGGCATCCTCGGCGGTAGCTGAAACAAAGAGAATAGATGTGATAGCCAATAATATAGCGAACGTGAATACCACAGGCTATAAGAAGGATGTCATGGTGACCCAGAGCTTTCCGGAGATCCTCATATCCAAGATAAACGGATGGCCCGACAAGGATCTGCTTGCCAGGAAAGCTTCAGACACCGGAATAGAGAGCGGGAATAACGGAACTATATATACTGCCAGTACTCCTTCCGGCTATTTCAATGTAGAAACCCGGCAAGGCATAAGCAGAAGCAGCAGGATAGGCTTCAGTGTCAATGAAGAAGGCTTCCTTGTGACGCCACAAGGCAACTACATATTGGGGCAGAATGGGCGGATCAATACAGGTGGAGCTGCTGTAACGGTGGATGCCTCAGGACAGGTTCTTGTGGATGGCACTGCAGTGGACAGACTAAAGGTTTCAAAGCCTTTAAATGTATTAGGCCATCTGAGCTATGGGATACGAAGCAGTGAAGTAAAGATAAATTTTGAGCAGGGACAGCTGTTTCCGACGGAGAACAGCTTTGACCTGGCTTTGAGAGGAAAGGGCTTCTTCTGCATAGAGACCCCCGAGGGGGAAAGATATACAAGAAGCGGTGATTTTACAAAGGATGCAGAGGGTTACCTTGTAACAAAGGAAGGATATAAAGTCCTTGCCGAAGATAATGGATATATAAATGTTAATGGAAGTGACCTGATAGTGAATGAAAAGGGAGAAGTGTATTCAGATGCACAGCCGGCTGGAAAATTAAAGCTGGTGGATTTTGACGACTATACAGTTCTCCGCAAGGAGGGCAATGGACTTGTAAGGCTTGAAGAGGGCATTGAAGCAGAACCTGTAGAAGCTGCTGGAATGGTGCAGCAGGGCTTTCTTGAAAGCTCCAATGTCAATTCAGTAAAGGAAATGGTGGAAATGCTGACGATGATGCGTACATATGAAGCCAATCAGAAGATGATAAAGATACATGATGAGCTTGTAGGGAAGGCTGTAAATGAGATTGCGAGGGTGTAGGAGGTAATTAATTATGATGAGAGCACTTTGGACGGCCAGCACAGGAATGCAGGCCCAACAGCTTAATGTTGATACTATATCCAACAATATGGCAAATGTTAACACTATTTCATACAAAAAAACCAGGGCGGAATTTAAAGATCTGCTTTATGAGACAATGGAAAGAGGAATGGTAAGAGATGGGCAGGGCAAACCGGTCAATCTGCAGGTAGGTCATGGAGTTATGACGGCTGCTACAGTCAAATTTTTTACTACCGGAAGCCTTGATATAACAAACAACCCTTATGATCTGGCAATTGACGGACCAGGTTTTTTCAAGGTGCTTGGACCTGAAGGCCAGGAGTATTATACAAAGGATGGAAGCTTCAAAATATCAGCAGATGGAGAGAACTTCAATCTGGTAACCTCGGAAGGCTATTACGTACAGGGAGAGAACGGCAATGTAGAGCTGGGTTCGGAGATTAAAGAAGTGACTATAGATGCGAGAGGCTTGATCACAGTGAAGAGAGAGGACGGTACCATAGAGGAGCTGGGAAGCCTTTCAATAACGACCTTTGTTAATCCTGCAGGGCTTGAGAGTATAGGCAAAAACCTGTATATAACCACAGAAGCCAGCGGAGAGCCAAATGATACTCAGAACGATGGTACGGGAGGAAATGTGCTGCAGGGCTATCTGGAATACTCCAATGTCCAGATAGTAGAGGAAATGGTTAAGCTTATCCAGGCCCAGAGGGCTTATGAAATAAACTCCAAATCCATACAGACGGCAGACGAGATGCTGGGAATGGCAAATAACCTGAGGAGATAATAAATGATTAATCCGATTGGTAATGGAAATAATATAATGAATTACAATAATGCCAACGCTAAGGCGCAGGAAGCTGAACAGGGAGAGTTCGAGAGAGCTTTGGAAAAGGCTATTGAGGAAAAGGACGAAAAAAAGCTGAAGAAAGCCTGCAGTGACCTGGAAGCAGTATTTGTCAACATGATGTTCAAGCAAATGCGCAGTACAGTGCAAAAGAGCGATTTGCTCGGCGGCGGCTATGCAGAGGAAATGTTTGAGGATATGCTTTTTGACAAGTACGCAGAAGAGGTTTCAAGGAACAAGGGCATGGGACTGGGAGATATACTTTACCGGCAGCTTTCAAAGAGCATGAAGAAGGAAGGCGGGGAGAACAATGCTGAGTAATATTGATATACAGGGAATTATACCACACAGGTATCCATTCCTGCTGGTGGATAAAATAACAGAGATAGAATATGGCAAAAAGGCTGTAGGAATAAAGAATGTTACAGCTAATGAGCCCTTCTTCCAGGGACACTTCCCTGGAAACCCGATAATGCCGGGAGTGCTTATCGTAGAAGCCATGGCGCAGGTAGGTGCCGTAGCCATATTGGGGCAGGAGGAGCACAAAGGCAAACTGGCTGTGTTTACAGGAATTGACGGCTTGAGGTTCAGGAGACAGGTTGTACCTGGAGATACACTTAGGATGGAAGTAGAGATGCTTAATTTTAAAAGGGGCATAGGCAAAGCGAAGGCGGAAGCCTATGTGGAGGACGGACTCGCAGCCTCAGGAGAGCTGATGTTTGCGATAGTAAATAAATAAAAAGAAGCGGTTCCCGCTTTTTTTTATTTTAGGTACGAGGTACGAGGTTCGAGGATTCAGGCAAGGCTTCGAAGCTCTTCTAAAACCTCGTACCTGGCATCTGAAAGGCACAATATACGCCTTTCGCAATCGTTTCAGCCATTTTCATTACCAATCCCAATCTTACATTATTGATTCTCAGATAGTTTTCATACTCATAATCATCAGAGCCAACTGCTTCATCAACCACTCCCACAATAGAACAGTCTCCCACATGGGTGAGCTTCTTGCCGACACCTCTGCCAGGCTGGATACTACCTCTCTTTACCTGTATATAGCCCACACTTTGGCTTGTTCCGAGGCAGGCATCAACAGCAAGGATCTTATGATCTTTATAATATGTTTTTATATAGGATAATGTCCTTCTGAGGTTTACCGCATGGACAAGGTTTTCAAGAGTGCCCATGACAGGTACTGAGAGGTTCAGCTTACTGAGCAAGGTGCCGGTCAGTGGTCCCAGGCAGTCGCCTATAAACCTGTCGGTGCCGATGCAAAGGACTATACATTTATCACAGCTGTATTGCTTCAAGAACTCGGAGATCATAAGATGCGCACGGTCATCCGTATAGTAAACGCATATATCCTCGGGAGTGCTGTAACCTTCAATCAAAATCTGACCTCCCAATAATTATTTCAAAGCCCGGGAACAATATCGAATCGGTTTAAGGCCAGCTTAAACCGACTTCGATTTCCTTGATTTGCTTTGCGGCAGCCAATTTTTCATTAGCTGTTGTCTGCCGCAAATTATATTGAGACTAATATAAATATATAAGAGGTCAAGCGCAAATATTCTATTTCTTTTCCCACAGGTTAACCTGTTCTGTGTTTGTTATATTATAGATATACTGGTCGTAATAGTTGTAAAAATGCATAGACTGTCAGTCCTTCCTTCATTTGCATGGAATGGGAAGCTGCCACAGCAGTAAAATCAATACTGACACGGTCCTTGACGGCAGAGAGGAATTTTAATTTTAGCTATTGATTTTTTGAATTAGAGGCTTTATAATTATGAATAATTAGTATCATGATTAAGCATATTAAATCATGAGTGATGTAATCTTTGTTTTTAGTGGTTTTCAGCCTAATTTGATAATTGATTGATGTTATTATCTTTTGTATAATAGAGAAGTCGCGTCGGGGTGTAGCGCAGATGGTAGCGCACGTGGTTTGGGACCATGGGGCCGCAGGTTCAAGTCCTGTCACCCCGACCATCCACAAAAATTATATATGGCCCATTGGTCAAGCGGTTAAGACACCGCCCTTTCACGGCGGTAACAGGAGTTCGAGTCTCCTATGGGTCACCATTACATGGGGGCATAGCTCAGCTGGGAGAGCATCTGCCTTACAAGCAGAGGGTCATAGGTTCGAGCCCTATTGTCCCCACCAACTTTTTTTCGCAGCGTAGCGGAGGAAAAAAGACCGACATTCCTTAACGTGATACGGAGCACTTGCGGAGTAAGCTTGGAGGCTTCGAAGAAAATTCAATATGCTGGTGTAGCTCAATCGGTAGAGCAGCTGATTTGTAATCAGCAGGTCGCGGGTTCGAGTCCCATCACCAGCTCCATCATGGGGAAATTCCCGAGCGGCCAAAGGGGGCAGACTGTAAATCTGTTGTCTCAGACTTCGGTGGTTCGAATCCACCTTTCCCCACCATATGAAATCAAAAAGTCCTTTTGGACTTTTTTTATTTTGCGTGAGCGCAAAATAGTCGCTAGTCACTAGATTCGGGCCGGGCTTCGAAGGCATACTTAAACCTATTGCCCATTGCCTATAGCCTATTGCCGTACTTTTGATTTAAATAATCAAAAAGTTTTTGGTTATAATATATTTTGATTGAAAGAGGATCAAAATATATAAGGTATTTTTTCGACGGGAATGTACATATTGACATAGAGATTTCGCTATGATAGTATTATGCTGTCAACTAAATAGCAAAAAACTCATCAAGAGAGGTGGAGGGAAGGGCCCAATGAAACCCGGCAACCGGCAGATGTACGGTGCCAATTCCTGCAGGATTATAATATTCGATCCTGAAAGATGAGGGAGTATTATAATAGTATGCAACTCCTTCGTCAGAAGGAGTTTTATGTTTTTTGCAGCTTGTTGGAATGCAAATACGAGGAGGTTAATTATGATCAGAAAATTATTTACATCTGAGTCTGTTACTGAAGGACATCCGGATAAAATATGCGATCAGATATCTGACGCTGTTTTGGATGCCATACTCGAACAGGATCCAATGGGAAGAGTGGCATGTGAGGTCTCTGTCACAACAGGGCTGGTATTGGTTATGGGAGAGATATCGACCAATTGCTATGTAGATATTCCCAAGATAGTAAGAAAAACCATTGAAGATATTGGATACACAAGGGCCAAGTATGGCTTTGATTCAGACACCTGCGGTGTTATCACCGCAATAGATGAACAGTCGGCTGATATTGCCCTTGGTGTTGATAAAGCTCTGGAAGCCAAAAAAGGTGAAATGACAGAAAAGGATATAGCTGCTACGGGTGCAGGGGACCAGGGTATGATGTTCGGTTATGCTTGCGATGAGACTCCGGAGCTAATGCCGATGCCCATTTCATTGGCTCATAAGCTGGCTAGAAGGCTTTCAGTGGTAAGAAAGGAAGGTATTCTGGATTATCTCAGGCCTGATGGCAAGACCCAGGTTACAGTGGAATACGATGACGGAAAACCTGTAAGAATAGATACAATAGTTGTTTCCTCACAGCATAGTCCTGAGGTCGATCATGATACCATAGAAAAGGACATACTTGAAAATATAATAAAGCCTGTTATTCCTGAAGGGATGATTGACAAAGATACAAAATTCTATATAAATCCGACAGGAAGGTTTGTTATAGGAGGGCCTCACGGTGATTCAGGCCTTACCGGAAGAAAGATAATAGTTGATACCTATGGAGGATATGCAAGACATGGAGGTGGAGCTTTCTCAGGAAAGGATCCGACTAAAGTAGACAGATCTGCTTCCTATGCAGCGAGATATGTAGCAAAGAATTTAGTTGCAGCAGGCCTCGCATCCAAGTGTGAAGTGCAGGTGGCTTATGCAATAGGTGTGGCAAAACCGGTATCGGTATTGGTTGAAACCTTTGGAACAGGAAAGCTGACCGATGACGAGATCGCCAGAATAGCAATGCAGGTATTTGATTTGAGACCGGCTGCAATAATAAAGTGCCTTGATCTCAGAAGACCTATCTACAAGCAGGTAGCAGCCTACGGACACATGGGCAGAACTGATATCGACGTGCCATGGGAAAAAACCGATAAAGTTGAAGAGATAAAGAAATTAGCAGGGATATAAATAAAAACGCAGTTCAGAGCGAACTGCGTTTTTATTTATGGTTGCGAGGTTTCGAGGTTGCGAGGTTTCGGGATGTAGGGGCGATTCATGAATCGCCCTTACAAGACCCGGCAGAAATCCCAAGGCTTTGCACGAGCCTCGAGCCACGTGCCGCGTGCCAAAAACCCATTGCCCATTGCCTATCGCCTATTGCCTTATTATGCTATAATATAAAGCAATAATATTTGTAGACTCGTTTCGAGGTGTAAACAATGGATGAAGTACAGGGAACGATATATGAGGTTGTGTTCAGGAATGAACAAAACGGATATACAGTACTTGAACTGGAGCAGGATAAAGAGCTGCTGACACTGGTTGGGTATTTCTCCTTTCTGAATATAGGTGAGACTATCAAAGCTTATGGAAAGTGGGTGCAGCACCCTGATTACGGCAATCAGTTCAAGGTGTAGACCTATACCGCAGTTACCCCGGCAACTGTCAACGGGATAGAAAAGTATCTGGCTTCAGGCTTGATACAGGGGATAGGACCCCATACAGCCAGGAAGCTGGTGGAGAGGTTCGGACTGGACACTCTTGATATCATACAGTACAATCCTGACCGTCTTACAGAGGTAGAGGGAATAGGCCCCAAAAAGGCGGAGAAAATATTTGAGGCCTTCCAGGAGCAGAAAGAGCTGAAGGACATTATGATGTTCCTGGAGCAGTATGGTATAGGAGCTGCTTATGCAGTAAGGATATATAAGACCTATGGAGCAAATACAATAAATGAAATAAAAGAAAACCCATATAAGCTCGCAGATGATATATTCGGTATAGGCTTCAAAATGGCTGACCGGGTTGCCCTTTCCATGGGAGTTTCAAAAGCTTCGGAATACCGTGTTGCTTCAGGCACCAGGTATGTACTTAATCAGTACCATGGAAACGGACATACCTTTGTGCCGCAGGAAGAGCTTGTGAGATCGTCGGCCGCACTGCTTGGAGTTGATGAAACCTTTGTTGAGGACACAATTGTAAAGCTCTTCATAGATAAAAAACTGGTTGTGGAGAATATCGGTGACATAAGGGGAGTCTACTCAATTCCTTTCTTCAAGGCGGAATCCGGGACGGCAAGAAGGCTCATGCAGCTGTTGTACTTTAAAATACCGCCGATGGATATAGATATTGACAGTGAGATATCAGCTGTAGAAAGCTCAGAAGGAATAGAGCTGGCAGAAAAGCAGAAGCTTGCAGTAAGGGAAGCCCTGACCAAAGGAATACTTGTTATAACAGGAGGACCGGGTACTGGTAAAACCACAACTATAAGGACGATAATAAGCCTTTTTGAGAAGCAGGGACTTGAGGTACTGCTGGCTGCTCCTACCGGGAGAGCCGCAAAAAGGATGCAGGAGGCAACCGGGAGAAATGCAAAGACCATTCACAGACTGCTTGAATTCGGATACGGAGACAATGATGAGGAAATGTTCTTCCAGAAAAATGAAGAATCGCCTCTGGAATGCGATGTAATTATAGTTGATGAAGTATCAATGATTGACATATTGCTTATGAACAACCTGCTGAAGGCTATAGCGGAGGGCACCAGGGTGATTCTTGTAGGTGATGTCGATCAGCTTCCCTCCGTTGGCCCGGGGAATGTGCTGAGAGATATCATAGAAAGCGGGGTACTGCCTGTGGTAAGGCTGGATGAAATATTCAGACAGGCTGAGAGCAGTATGATAGTTGTCAATGCTCATAGAATAAACCGTGGAGAGCCTCCGGTAATAAGCTCAAGGAATGGTGACTTTTTTCTTATAAGACAGGAGAACCAGGAGAATATTGTTTCTACAATAATTGAACTTTGTACTGAACGTCTCCCCAAATATACAGGTCTTGATTTCTATGACGGGATACAGGTGCTGTCACCTATGAAAAAGGGCTTGTGCGGTGTACTGAACCTTAATAAGGAGCTGCAGAAGGCGTTGAACCCCAAGGAGCATAACAAATCCGAAAAACCTCACAAGGAAGCAATCTTCAGGGTCGGAGACAAAGTAATGCAGATAAAAAACAATTACAAAATGAAATGGCAAAGCCTGAATGATTTCGAAAAGGAAGGGGAGGGAGTGTTCAACGGTGATCTGGGCACTATAATGGACATAGATAATGAGGAGCAGTATCTGGAGGTCATATTTGACAGAGAGAGATTAGTGAGATACGATTTTACAATGCTGGATGAACTGGAGCATGCCTATGCGCTCACAGTGCATAAAAGCCAGGGCTCTGAGTTTCCGGTACTTGTCATGCCGCTGACCTTTGGCCCTCCGATGCTTATGACAAGGAACCTTCTATATACCGGACTGACAAGGGCTAAAAGTATGGTAGTGCTGGTAGGAAAAGAACATTTCCTTCAGCAGATGATCAATAACAACCATATAACTGCACGTAATTCGGGACTGCGGGGAAGACTTGACAAGATGAATCTGATTTAGGGGGCAGACAGGGGTATGATTAAGAGGATTCTGGACCTGCTATATCCAGTAAGGTCAAGGTGCAATATATGCGGCCGGGATTGTACGGAAGCGGTCTGTGACAGATGCATGGCTTCCCTGGATTATCTTCAGGGAATAACCTGCCTTCACTGCGGCAAGCTGCTTAATGAGCAATACATGGATAGTACCTGTCCGGACTGCAAAGCCGGTATTTTTTACTATGACAGGGCTTATTCCTGCTTTGCTTACAGCGGCATGGGAAAGGAATTGATATATAAGCTCAAATATGAAGGAAAGCTGCAGCTGGCTAAGGTTATTGCAGCTCTGATGGAAGACAGGTTAAGGACTGAGGGACTGAAAATAGATGTGATCGTACCTGTGCCGATGCATAAGAAGAAGCTTGAAGCAAGAGGTTTCAACCAATCATATTTAATAGCCGGGGAATTGGGGGAAAGACTGGGCAAGCCCGTTATAGACTGTCTGGAGAGAACAAAGGAAACGAAGGAGCAGTATAATCTTGATAGAAATCAGCGGTATTTGAATATAGTTAATGCATTTTCTGTCGGGTTAATGTATAATATTGATAAATATAAGAGTATTTTGCTGGTTGATGACATATATACAACAGGAAGCACAGCTAATGAATGCAGCAAAGTACTGAAACAGTCAGGAGCGGACACAATATATGTAATAACTGCAGCTACAGGCAGTAATACGTAAGGTAGGGGCGAACACTGTTCGCCCGTACAGAGAGAAAATTACCTAGGTGAGGAGGTCAATTATGGCGGAAATAAGAAACTGTCCCAGGTGCGGAAAGATATTCACTTATATGGGAAGGCCCATATGCCACAAGTGTTTGGAGACTGAAGAGAATGAATTCAAGATAGTTAAGGAATACATATATGACAATCCGGGAGCTACTATATCAGAGGTGTCACAGGAGACTGAGGTCACAGTTGAGAAAATTATGAGATTCCTCAGAGAGGAAAGGCTTGAGATAAAGTCGGAAAACAGCAATCTTCTCCTGGAATGTGAGAGATGCGGAAGAGCGATCAAGTCAGGAAGGTTTTGTGAAAACTGCAAGGGGCAGATCAATAAGGACTTCAAGAGGGAGTTCGGTCTGGACAGGAAGGCACCCGAGCCAAAGCCGCAGACAAAAACTGAAAGAGATAAAATGTACACAGCTACAAGAAGAAGAGATGATTAAGCAGCATAATGCTGCTTTTTTTTTCAAAAATAAATGAAATAATACTAAACTAATATATAAGTAGTACCGATAATTTAATTGAAAGAAGAAATTCGAACGGGGTGTTAGCATGGGATTCAATATTAATAAAATCGGCGGTGTGAGTGGAGTCTACAGCAATCAGAAGGTGGAATCCAAAAAGGAAGTTTCGGGAGCAGCCAATATAAAGGGGAAAAAGGATGAAGTGCAGATATCAAAGGAAGCTATGGACTTTCAATTGGTAATGAAAGCGGCAAAGGCTGCCAGGGATGTGCCGGACGTAAGGGAAGAAGTTATTGCTCCCATCAAGGAAAAGCTTGATAACGGAACCTATGAAGTAGACAGCAGCAGTATAGCTGATAAGCTTTTAGCCCGCAAGTTTAATATAAAAATGTGAGAATAGCCACAGCTTAAGGCCATACCTGGCTGTGGTTATTTATATAATAAGTTTCATAGAAGGCTTCCTTAGTATGATAATGCTTTAATGGGAGCCTTATTTATCCAAAAGGGGTGTGTTGTCTATGTTAAATGTTGGTAAGGAAATAAATGCGATAATAGATATACTTAAGAAGGAGCATGGATATTATAAGGACATGCTTGAGCTTTCAAAATCCAAGAAGAGGATAATAGTTGAAGGAAAAGTAACAGAACTGGATAAGATAGTCAAGCTTGAGCAGAATATGATTTTTGACATAGGACAATTGGAGAGGAAAAGGGAGGAAGAAGTAACCAGGCTCAGGGCAGCACTTAATTTCAACAGCGCACAGGTTACAATCTCCCAACTGGCAAAGGAACTGCAGCCTGAATTAAAAAAAGAGCTGGAGGATATTCAGGACAAGCTTCAGGAAACTTTCTCAGAGCTCAAGGAAGTAAATGACATTAACGGGCAGCTGATAGAGCAGTCGCTGGAATATATAGATTATTCCATAAATATTGTTTCCGGAGCAGGTATGGAGACAGGCTCTTTATATGAGGACATTGGTAAGAATAAAAGCAAGCAGAGCAAAAAGAATATTTTCGATACAAAGGTCTAGTGATTATTAACACAACAACTTTCTATTCTTTCATGGTGTTAAAAATCACAACCTTGATTCAGTGCCTCGCGTGCTCAAGAAGGGATATACTTTACGGGGCACTAGTTAAAATAGAGGTGATTATACATGTCGTCGACATTTAGAGGATTGGGAATAGGGATATCGGCAGTTTTTGCAAACCAGAGGGCGTTGGATGTCACTGGCCATAATATAAGTAATGTCAATACTCCAGGGTACACCAGACAGATGATATCCAATTCATCAGCGTTTTATCAGAGGCTCGGGCAATCCGGCAATGGTAAAATAATGCAGCTGGGCTATGGTGTTGATGTACAGGAAATAAGGCAGTACAGGGATGAATTCCTGGACAAGAAGTACAAAAAGGAAAGTACCGAGCTTGGCTATTGGGAAGGAAGGTATTCAAGCATAGCAGAGCTTGAGACGGTATTCAGCGATAATTCGGAAGATGGGCTGCAGGCAGTAATGAACAACTTCTGGAATTCATGGGAACAGCTTTCCAAGCCCACAGGGGGATTGGTCGCAAGATCACTTGTCAAAGAGAATGCTATTGCCTTTGTCGAGACTGTAAAAAACACCGACAATATGCTTGTTAACTTCAGAAAAAGCAAGGATAAGGAAATTGCCGAAAACATTGGTAGAGTAAATGAGATAGCAAGAAAGGTCGCAGCACTGAACCTGGATATACAGAAGATAGAAGCCCACGGAGTAACGGCAAATGATCTCAGGGATGAAAGAAATTATCTCATTGATGAGCTTTCCAGGAAGGCTAAGATCCAAGTAATAGAAGGAAGTACAGTCAATATCGCACTGGAAGGACGATTGCTGGTAGAGGGAAGCAGATATGAGCAGATCGGAACGATTCCGGATGCCGGCAACAGCGGATTCGTAAAGCTCGTCTGGAAAGGCGGCGCTGAAGGTCTGGAGCTTAGCGGGGGAAGCATTAAGTCCCTTGTGGAAGCAAGGGATGTTCTGGTAAAGGACTTCAGGGAAAAGTTGAATGAGTTTGTCAAGGGTGTAGCAACAGAAATCAATGCAATACATATAACCGGATATGGAGTAAAAGATGATACCCATAGGTATTTCTTTATCAACGGATTGGATGGTACAGCCAATAATATAGATCTTTCCACAATAGCCTTCAATCCTGATTTGAATGATTTTGACAATATTGCCTCAGCTGAGGAAGCGTTCAACAATGAGGACAATAGGGTAGCGTTGAGAATCTCGGAACTGAGGCTGAGTGATTATTTTTCCGATGGCAGTTATACAACCAATCCTACAGATAGAAAGCATAACTTTGATGAGTTTTACAGAAACATAATTTCCGAATTGGGAAATAAAGGCCGGGAAGCTTCTACCGCAGTAGACGCACAGAAGCTTCTGGTAGATCAGATAGAATACCGCAGGCAGTCTGTGAGTGCCGTATCAATGGATGAAGAGATGAGCAACCTTATAAAATACGAGCATTCATATAATGCAGCTGCAAGAATAGTAAATGTCATGGATGAGATGCTTGAGATAATAGTCAATAAAATCGGTTTGGTCGGAAGGTAGTGATTAATGAATGAGAACAACGTTTGGAACCTTTAATATTGCAACATCAGGGCTCTTTGCCAGCCAGAGGTCTCTTGACATCACCAGTCATAATATTTCCAATGCAAATACTGTAGGGTATTCAAGGCAATCGGTGCTGCAAAGGGCTACAATGCCGACCTATGGGGATCCTACGGGGGTCATAGGCACCGGCGTGGAAACCTATGATATAGTAAGAATGAGAAGCAGTTATCTTGACCAGAAATATTGGGGTCAGAACAAGTCGTACCAGGAGTGGAGCGTAAAACAGGAGAATCTGGAGCAGATGGAAGGCATATTCAATGAACCGTCGGACACCGGAATAAGAGTGGTCATGGATGAATTCTTCGCTGCACTAGAAGAACTTTCGAAGAAGCCGGGTGACAGCACCTGCAGAGTAGCGGTGCTGGAAAAAGCCAATGTACTCACAGCTTCAATAAACAGGAACGGAAATGAATTACTGAATTCGATCAGAGATGTGAACTTCTCCATAAAAAATAAGGTCAGTGAAATAAATTCTCTGGCTGAACAGATTACTAACCTGAATAAGCATATCTTTGGTTTTGAGCTGGGAGGCCACAAGGCAAATGACTTGAGGGACCAGAGAAACGTCCTTCTGGATCAGCTTTCATCTATTGTGAACATAACGGTTTCCGAAATGCCCGGACCAAACGGGAACAATTATATGGATGTAAAAATCGGTGGTATAACACTGATAAACCACATCAGCTGCAATAAGCTGACCACCCAGGATGAGACTGTCACGGGGATTTCTGATATTGGCGGCGGAAAGATCAGCAAAGTGGTATGGGATGGGGTGCAGGACCAGGAGGTCAGTATTGAAGGCGGAGAGCTGAAGGGCCTGCTGGATATAAGGGATGGCGATGGAACCGGCTTTAACTACAGGGGTCTGCCATATTATCTGAACAAACTGAATGATTTTGCCCGAAGTTTTGCAAGCAGCTTCAATAAACAGCACGCTCAGGGAATAGATATTGAGGGAAACCAGGGTGTTAATTTCTTCTATGAGCCTGGGACTCCTGCAGTAAACAGTATCAACTTTAAAGTGAATCCTGACGTTTATGCCAATCCTGACAAAGTCGCAGCAGCTTCCCTTGATGATGGAGAGAGCAATAACGGCAATGCCAAGTTTTTGATAGAGCTGCGCCAGAGTACAACGATGTTTTCGTCAGTAAAGGGTACTCCCGACGATTATATTAAAGCATTGCTTTCAGCATTAGCAGTTGACAGCAATCAGGCAAAAAGGATGACTACCAATTCTGAAGCACTGGTAAGTCAGACAGAGAACAGACGACTTTCGGAATCAGGAGTTTCTCTGGATGAGGAGATGACCAATATGGTGAAGTTTCAGCAGGCTTATAACGCATCGGCCAGATTGATAACGACCTTGGATAGTATACTTGATACTACAGTGAACAGGCTCGGGATAATAGGAAGATAGTGAGGTGATATAATGCGGGTTACAAATACCATGATGGCAAACAATATGATGAGAAATCTCACCAGAAACCTTGGCAGAATGGAGCGTATGCAGCAGCAGATGGCAAGCGGCAAGAAGTTTTCACACCCTTCCGATGATCCCATAGGGGTATCCAGAAGCTTAAGGCTCAATACCGAAGTAGCAACCATGGAGCAGTATAAGAGGAATGCGGATGATACGCAGTCCTGGCTGGATACTACAGAAATGGCTATCAGCAATATAGTAACAATACTCCACAGGGCAAATGAGCTTACTGTTCAAGCTGCAAGCGAGACAAATTCTGTAGATGAGAGAAATGCAATAGCTGATGAGATAACAGAACTCAGAAATCAGCTTTTACAGATAGGAAATACAACCTATGCAGGCAGCTACATATTTTCTGGGTTTAAGACTGACAAAGCACTTTTTGACTCAAATGGGAAATATGATTTGGGTGGAGGCACAACCAGACTCACCCTCGACGAGGTCATAGAGACCAATGTCGGTCTGGGAGACAGAATAGGCATGAATTCGGTGGGGCAAAGAATATTTGGTCTCTACTCAGGCACTGCAGACCTGGATGTGATGACTGCCGATACACTTAAGCAGCAGCAAAGTATGAAGGGCAAATATGTGGATCTGGCGGCGAACCCTATTAATGCAGCAGGTAACTTTATACTCACTGATGGGACAACAAGCGCAACACTGACTCTGTCAAATGTACCATATAGCGATCTGACGGCCTTGAAGAATGATATCAACAGTCAGATAGCTCTCTCCGGGTTAAACACGCATGTAACTGCTTCAGTTAAAGATAATAAACTGATATTTGAATCAGACAGAGAAGTGATAATCCAATCAGATACACTAAATGTGGAAGCAATGGGTATGACCAACAACCAGGCATCTGTATCCAGGGTTGATACGGGGAATGAATCTCAGCTGATAGCTATATTTGATCAATTGGTTTCAGACCTAACAAGCGGCAATACAGCGGGGATAAGCAGTGCCATAACAAGAATAAGCAACCAGGCAACCAATATTGGAGCAATAAGATCTGAAATAGGAGTAAAGACCAATAGGGTTGAGCTTACCACCAACAGGATATTGGACGATACCCTCAACCTGGAGGGACTTCTTTCAAAGAATGAAGATGCTGATATGGCAGAAGTCATAATGAACATGAAAATGGAGGAGAATGTCTACCAGGCTTCCCTTGCGACAGGGGCTAAAATTATACAACCATCTCTTATTGATTTTCTAAGGTAGGGTGGTCTGATGATAAGTATTAACAGGGTTAATGGTGAAATAGGAATAAACACCACAAATCCAAAGCAGTACATAGCACAACCGTCTGCGGAGCTTATGATTGATACGGAATCCCCCAAAATAGAAATACATACTGAACCTGTAAAGGTGTTAATTGACCAAGGGCAGTGTTTTAATGAATCAGGACTTATGGATAATGGAACACTGGCAGAAGATGTAGCACAAAGAGGCCGGCAGGCGGCTATTGAAGGCATAGGGAGGCGGGTTTTTGAAGGCAATTTTATGGCTTCAGTGGAAAGCGGGGGGAAAGCTATACCGAATATTTCCTTTAATAATTCTTTTGACAACAAAGAATTCAACATGGTCACAATGCCCGGAAGCAGGCCAAAGATAGAGGTCGTTGGCGGTACTGTGGATATAAGGATAGATGAGGGCAAAGTCAGTACAAATGCTGAGACAAACCCACCTATAATTGATGTTGTGCTTGGCGATGTTGAAATATTCCTGAAGCAGGAACCAAGCATAAGCTTCAAATTTGTTGATAATAAGCTTGATACGAAAGTATGAAAGAGGTGCCGGTATGAAGGTAAAAACAAAGTTTTTCGGTGAATTGGAAGTCCAGGAAAAGGATATAATAGCTTTTGAGGAAGGTATACCGGGTTTTCCTGGTTTGAAGGAATATATTATGATTAATGATGACAGCAATGAGTATTTCCAATATTTGCAAGCAATAGAGGAAGAAAATGTATGTTTTATTATTACATCTCCCTACTTTATAATACCTGATTACAGCGTGGATATCAGTGATGATTCGGTGAAGAAGCTTGGGATTGAAGAAGAGAAAGATGTAATGTTGTTTTCAATTGTAACGATACCTGAGGATATGAAGCAAATGACAGTCAACTTGAAAGCGCCGCTGGTTGTCAATTTGAAAAACAGAAAGGCAATGCAGGAGCTTATAGATGATGAGAGTTATCCGATCAAGTACAGAATAATAAAGGAGGCTGATGCCTCTTGCTAGTACTATCAAGAAAGAAAAACCAGTCGATAATGATAGGCGACAATATAGAAATTATCATCACCGATGTATCTGAAGACAAGGTAAGAATCGGTATAAAAGCACCCAGGAATTTGAAGATTTTCCGGAAGGAGCTTATAGAAGAGATCCAGGAGGAAAATGTCAAATCAAACCTTGCGGTTAAAGTTGATATCAATGAATTGGCCGACATAATTAATAAGGATAAGTAGTAAAGAACATGTAAAGCGACTGATATCGCCGCTATACATGTTCTTTTTCTGTGTCATCCTGAGGGAGGAACGACCGAAGGATCTTAACCCTAAAGGAATACCCATGAATATTTGCCAGGGTCATACTTATAAGCATAAGATTCCTCGCACACTCGGAATGACACAGGCAAGGCAATGGAGTCATTTTAACTTTACATAGCAGCACTAACCTTGTCGATTATTTTAGGGAAAATTGTAAAAAAGTTTTTAAAAACGCTAAAGTTTGTTGTTTACAGGCCGATATATGAATTAGAAGCAATATACTGTCTTCTTCGACCATAGGGCCCATGGAAAAGAGGATGCAGTATTTGCAAATAAATATCGGAAAGGATTCCGATAATTAAAATTCAAGGAGGAAAAATCATGAGAATAAACCACAACATAGCTTCATTAAACACTTACAGGCAGTTGTCTGCTAATGGTACCAATAGTCAAAAGTCTATCGAGAAGCTTTCTTCAGGGCTTCGTATCAACCGTGCTGGTGACGATGCAGCAGGTCTTGCCATCAGTGAAAAAATGAGAGGCCAGATTCGTGGCCTCGACCAGGCATCAAGAAATGCACAGGATGGTATTTCGCTTATACAGACTGCTGAAGGTGCTTTGAATGAAACTCACAGTATATTGCAGAGGATGCGTGAACTCTCAGTGCAGTCCGCGAATGATACCAACACTGCTGATGACCGTAAAGAGATCCAGAAGGAAATTGAACAGTTGAAGTCAGAAGTCAATAGAATTTCTGAAACAACAGAGTTCAACACACAGAAGCTATTGAATGGCAGTTTGGGATCAAAAGGTAATTCTGCCAATGCTGCTACCTTAGACATTGTAAGCACAACAGGTTTAAAAACCGGTACATATAATGTTACTGTTGATACTGCAGCTACCCAGACTACTTACGCAGGTGGTGCAAATGCCACTGATGCTGCTGTTGTTGCTGGTGCTGGTGATGCTCTCGTAATCAATGGTGTCTCTATCGACACAACAGGTTTAACAACAGTTGCGGGTTTGAGAACACTTATCGATTCATACAGTGATAGTACTGGTGTTACTACAACAGCTGGTACTGCTGGTAGTGCGGCATTGGAACTGACAGCTGTAGAATACGGTAGTACAGTACAAATCGACCTGTCCGGCTCACATGCTGATTGGTTGGCCAGTGCTGCTCTTGGTACAGGTGGCGCACTATCTACAGCAGCAGCTGGTGCTGATGCAGTTGTAACATTCACAAGCCCTGATGCTATTTCACAGACTGTTACAGGCGTAGGTCGTTCAGTTGTATATCAGAGTGCTGAATTCTCTGCAACTGCTGCAGTGGATGCTTCCGCCACAACCTTTACTGTGACTTCTGCTGGCGCAACACTACAGATTGGTGCAAACAAGGATCAAGCAATGCTGGTAGATATGAATGAAATGAGCACACTTACGCTTGGAGATAGTACAGTTGGTTTTGTTAAAGACATAAATGTACAGACACAAACCGGTGCAAACGATGCAATAGAGGCTATTGACAAAGCTCTGGCACAAGTTTCCGGTGAGCGTTCAAAGCTTGGTGCCTTCCAGAACCGTCTTGAGCATACAATAAACAACCTGGGTACTTCTTCCGAGAATCTGACAGCTGCAGAATCTCGTGTTCGTGACGTAGACATGGCGAAGGAAATGATGGAGTTCACAAAGAACAACATTCTCTCCCAGGCAGCTCAGGCTATGCTAGCACAGGCTAATCAGCAGCCACAGGGAGTACTTCAGTTACTCAGATAGTTATGGCTTACCTAAAGGCTCCGGAAATTCCGGAGTCTTTTTTCATATATAAAATAATTTTACTAAAGAAATTGGGAAAATTGTTCGATAAATATATAAAAGAACGGATTCTTAAATTTCCAAGGAGGGATGATTATGAAAATTGACTCAATTGTTTCCAATGGTATAAATATGCAAAATAGCAGTATTCAGGAGGATCGGATCACACGGCAGAAAGGAACTACAGAGACGGACATAACAGTCAAAAAGGTCTCAAATGAAGCACGAACCGATGTAGATTCGGAGAATGTCATTAATGACGATATGCTGGAAAATGCAGTAGAACAGGCAAATAAGGCTTTAGGGGTATACAACAAGTATATTGAGCGATCTATACACGAGAAGACACATGCAATTATGTATGTTCTCAGGGATATGGAAACCAAAGAGATAATAAGAGAGTTTCCACCAAAGAAAATCCAGGATATGATTGCAAAGATGTGGGAGCTTGCAGGCTTATTAGTTGACGAAAGAAGGTAGTTGATATGGCAAATAACATATCAAGCATGTTAAACAGCAGACTCCGGTTTTCAGGACTAGCATCCGGTCTTGATACAGACTCAATTATCAAACAATTAATGCGTATTGAAAGCATGAAAGTGGATAAGGTTAAGCAGGACAGGCAGATGCTTGAATGGAAGAGGGATAACTACAGAGATGTTACTAATCTCATCAGAGGCTTTAAAGACAGTTACTTTGATGTTTTAAAGCCGGCGTCAAATTTCAGATCTGAAAGTGCTTTTGCGACCTATGATGTGACTTCCGGAGATGAATCTGTTGTTACAGCTAAGGCAGTTACAGGAGCAGCTTCGACGACCCATAGCATCACAGTAAGAAAATTGGCAACGGCAGCTAGAATTGAGAAGACGGTTGCTGATTATCATGTTACCAGCAGTGTTGAAGGAAGTGCCGACATTACTGACTTTAACTTAAAGGGTAAACAAATGAAAATTAACTATGACGGTACTTCAAAGATCATAACATTAGAAGATTATACCGGTATGGCCGACCTGGAATCAAAGCTCCAGATAGCCGTGGATAGAGCCGTAGGGACAGGGAAAATTGACGTAATAGCAAATGGGAGCAAGCTGGAGTTTGAACCGCTGGTGGATGGAAGTACTTTTATGTTGTCGGAAGTCTCCAATAATCTTTTGCCTACTATAGGTTTTTCCGATGGTCAGAAAAACTATATCACAGGCTCAAGCCTGACACATCCGGACTTATCTGTGGCAAACGGCAAAATAAAGGTTAAGCTTGGAGCTGATGAAAAAGAAATAGAGATTGCAGGACTTACTGGGGTATCAACCCTGGATGATCTGCGATACACCCTTGAAGCTGCATTAAATGATAATGCAAGCGGATTTGGTGCAGGTTCGGTATCTGTAAAATTAAACGGCGATAAGTTGGAAATCATATCTAATACCGGAGCAGGATTAGTTATGTCATCTGCTGCTGATAATGATGTATTAGGTCAATTAGGCATTAATAATGGTGCAAGCGCTGCCGCCGTAAGCTCATCAGTCATAGATCTAAGTGGCGATGAGCAATATAAATCTTTTATCTTGAGTGTGAACGGTGCTGATAAGGAAATAATAATTGATAAAAATTACGGTAGTTTGAATGACCTGGCGGTATATATAGAGTCAAAGTTAACCGGAGTGGATGTGTCTGTTGTAGATGGTAAGTTAAACTTTGCAGCTGCTGCAGGGGATAAGCTGGAGTTTAAAAAAGGACCGGAAAACACTCTGGAGAAGCTTGGATTTACTGCTGCTGACAATAAAGGCAATAGGATCCCCCTTGATTCAAGCCTTGAAAGCATAGAGAAGTATTTTTCAACAGCAGTTGATTTTAATCCGGCAGCAAATGTATCCTTTGTAATCAATGGCGTAAATATAAATTTGAAGAAGACATTTTCTGAAGCAACTACACAGGATGTAATGAATGCAGTAAATACCAGTAGTGCAAATGTGGAATTAAAATACGATTCCTTGAATGACAAATTTACATTAGCTTCAAAGACGACAGGGGTGGCAGAGACGATTTCTATCGCTGATACTGACGCTGTAAATGGATTGCTTAAAGCATTAGGAATAGAAATAGCCAACTTAAAACCGGGTGAAGATGCAGAATTTGATCTGGACGGCGTAACAGGGATGAAAAGAGGCACTAATGAATTTACCATAGACGGTGTATCCTATACCTTAAAAGATGTACCCGATCCGGTTAAGGAAGTCAGCATTAGTGTAAAGGCAAATGCGGATGCACTGGTAGAGAAAATTAAAGAGTTCGTGGGTAAGTATAATGAGCTGATTGACAAGTTAAATGCAGAATACTCGGAGAAAAGGGATAGAGATTATCTTCCTCTTACAGATGAACAAAAAGAAGCCATGAGTGAAGATGATATTAAAAAGTGGGAAGAAAAAACCAAAGAAGGATTATTAAAAGGTGACAGTATATTAGGTAAAATTATTGGAGATATGAGAAAGGCCCTCTATGATCCTGTTGACGGAGCTTCTGCAAGCTTATACAAGATAGGTATTACGACAGGTACTTATGAACAAAAAGGAAAATTGGTTATTGATGAGGATAAACTAAAGACAGCAATAACGAACAATATTGATGCAGTAACACAGCTTTTTACAAATGATTCTGAGATATCTTACGAGGAATCATTTTCAGACTCATCCAAAAGACAAACAAGATATAAAGAAATAGGACTCGGTCAGCGGCTATATGATATAATTCAGGATAACATCAGAACAACAAGGGATGCTGATGGAAATAAAGGTATCTTACTGGAGAAGGCAGGTATCACCGGTGATTTATCAGAATTTGAGAATATACTGAGTAAAGAGATCGATAAGAAGGATACACTGATTGATACACTTTTGCTCAAATTAGTTGACAAAGAAGATGCTCTTTATAGAAAGTTTACGGCAATGGAGACCGCTATAAACCAGATGAACAGTCAGTCCGCATGGCTGTCGCAGCAGTTTGGCGGAAGCCAGCAATAATAGAAAAGGTGAGGGGATATAAATGGCAGTAATGAATAATACATACCAAAGATATACACAAATGGGTTCAGGCAGAAGGGTGACTGACAGCAAAGAGAGTACCCAGAGCAGAGCATTCAGCAGCAACGGTGTTTCCAGCAGCAGTGCGTACAAGCAGTATCAGCAGAACTCTGTAAATACAGCCTCACCCCAGGAACTGACCTTTATGCTTTATAACGGGTTGATAAGGTTTTTGAAACTTGCCCATGAAGGAATAACGGAAAAAAATATTGAAAAAGCAAACAATAATATTATAAGGTCCCAGGATATAATCATGGAGTTTGCCGCTACTCTCGATATGCAGTATGAAGTATCCAACGGGCTTATGGCGTTATATGACTATATGAACCGGAGACTTATAGAAGCTAACCTGCATAAGGATAATGCCATAGTGGAAGAGATAATAGGCCTGGCAGAAGAGCTGAGAGATACCTGGGCTCAGGCTATGAAACTGGCAAAACAGCAGACGGCTGCTTCGCTCTAGGGTTTAGATTCAGATACGGATAGGGAACAGTGCCGCCGCCGTTCCCTAATTTTTTGGAGGTTTCTATGGATACTGCAAATAATATGATTGCTGAGCTAATGAGCCTGCTTGAAAAGAAAAAGCAGTTGTTCGATGAAATAATGGTTGTAACTTTAGAGCAAAAAAAGGATATAGAAGAAAACAAAGCAGAAAACATTGAGAAGCTTGTAGGTAATAAACAATCCCTGATAGATAGCATAGATAAAATCGACAAGGTTTTTTCAGACAGACTTAATATGCTGAAAAAAGGTCTGGGCATAAATTCATTGGAAGACGCAGATTTTACAAAATATCCTATGCTGAAAGCATTAAAGCTCAAAGTCGGAGAAATTGTGGTATTGGCTCAGAAAATAATGGAAATTGAGAATTATAATAAGGAAAAGCTTACTTTGATAATGAATGGGCTTAAAGCGGAAATGAAACAGATGAGTATCGGGAAGAGATCCATAAAGGCATATGATAAGCCAGCAGTATACAATGACGGAATATACATAGATAAAAAGAAATAGAATCGTTTTTCTTAGATTAATTTTCCTATTAATTGTTAAAAGTACTTGTATAAATAAAAATAACATTATATAATATAACCTGTGGTGTATTATCTAGGTCTGTGGTTGAAAGTCGAAGCCAGTCGCAGGCAAAACGATCCACGTAAGCAGGAGAAGCTCCTGTGAGCATGGTGCGGCTTAGAAATAAGTCCGTCCAGTAAATGCATTTATTGAGAGGTGCTGTAGTGAGGGGTTGATTCCTAGTAGCGAAACATCCTGACGGCGAGTGTGGGGTCAAAGACCAGGTCAGCTAGAATAATGCCATAAATATTTAAAGGTATGAGTGGGCGGTGCAAGAACGTTTTACATAGCAGTAATCATCCCAGAAAGTTCTTCTTACCCAACACCAACCTGGAGAGAAAAGAGAGGGATTTTTACATGTTCGAAGACAAAACGTTAATTTGCAAAGACTGTGGAAACGAGTTCACATTCACAGCAGGTGAACAGGAGTTCTACGCAGAAAAGGGCTTCCAGAACGAGCCGGCAAGATGCAAAGACTGCAGAACAAACAGAAAGAATGCCAGCGGAAGAAACGGCCAGAGAAGAGAAGTTGTTATGTATGACACAGTATGTGCAGATTGCGGCAAGGAAACTCAGGTTCCATTCAAACCTACAAATGCAAGACCTGTATATTGCAAAGAGTGTTTTGACGCAAAGAGACAGTAATTGAAACCGCCTTATAGGCGGTTTTTTTATTTGTCCACTTATCCATAGGATTTTCACATTAAGGAATATTATGGGTAAAAATGTGAATAACTGAAATTGTAAAAACCGACAGTAGGCGCCATATTAGTAAGATATCAAATCTAAAAATCGACGCAATAACTCCAAAAAAGAATTTACACTGTGTTCGCTCGACAAATTTCTATCCCAAGCCAGTACACATTTTTTCAACAATAGAAATCTAAGAGATTCAAGTTATCAACAGACTTATTAACATTATGCACAGATAACATAAAAAACCTGTGCATAACTATGTGGATAGTGTGATTAACTCAGAATAGTCGGGGATGACAACTAAGTTTCAACTAAGTTATGAACATGTTCGCTTTACATAATGCAATAATTTGAGCATTACTTATATATACAGCAAACTGCAAAAAAATATTGTAGGCGCTTATTTCCATATATGTTGCAAAAAAGACTTATCATTAGCATAAGCAGTAGAAGCATCTACTTATGCAATATCAGATATGAATTTTTTGCAACATATGAATCAAGGAAAATGTTTTGCACATCTGAATTCAATTGTGAGATGTTTAGTGCAAAACATATAGGTCAGTGAAAATTATTTGAAAATTGAAAAAAATCAGAAGGATTATTTTCTCAGATGTAGAATAAAATATGTATAGACGGTAGCATAATAGTTGCGAAAGGAGATGTGTTTATGCGTACGAAAGTCAGTGGGAAAAATATTGATGTTACCAATGCTCTCAAGGATAGGGTGGAAAAGAAGCTTTCAAAATTCGAAAAATATTTCGGCCCTGATACTGAGGCACACGCAACTTTAAGCGTTGAAAAGAACAGGCACATCATTGAGGTCACAATTCCTTTTAATGGTGTTATCTTAAGGGGAGAAGAAGCTACCGGCGATATGTATACTTCTATAGATAACGTAGTAGATAAATTGGAAAGGCAGATGAGGCGTCAGAAAACGAAGCTGGAAAGAAGGATCAAGGACGGAAACATTAAGTTCGAGAATTGGACTGCACCGGTTGAAGAGTATGAGGATGAAGAAATAAGAATAGTAAGGACAAAGAGATTTGCCATGAAGCCAATGCCCACCGAAGAGGCAGTGCTGCAAATGGAGCTTCTCGGACACAATTTCTTCGTATTCTCAAATGCTGAAACAGAAGAGGTAAATGTTGTATATAAAAGAAAGGATGGAAACTACGGTTTGATAGAACCGGAGTTCTAACGGAACAGCCGAGCAACTCGGCTGTTTTTTTATGGATAGCGCCTACACCGCTCAAGGAGGTATTCAACACATATATAATTTCAAAGCTATAGTGCAAGCTATAGCTTTTGTCAAGATGTGAAAAAATACAGAAAATAGATATGAAGTTAGAGAATCTGTAGCCTGAGGCGATAATAAGACATTTATTTGGTATTGATTAATATATATATAGTATATATCAGCTTATAAATAGTATTTTATTGGTAGTTCATATAAATCAAGCAGGGATTAGGATATTTTAATAGAAATAGATACATCGCATTTCACTTTAGGAGGAATTTCCTTTGAGCAATTTAAAAACCTGTTTGCAAAATGATGTCAAAGCCCTTATATGTAAGCTCCCGGATATAATAAACTGCGGTGTCGTATGCGATGAGGAAGGAAGCATCGAAGAGATACATGTACTGGCTGCCGTAGGAAAGAATATCAAGCAGATAGTCAGAGATGTTCAGTCCGCAATAAATGCGAAATTCAACATTTCCGTGGATTATAAGAAAGTGAGCATTGCTCAGATAAATGAAGCTGAGTTTAAGGAAGCAAGGGTAAGAATAGAAAGCATTGCTGTGAAAAATATAGACAACATGATAGAAGCAACAGTAGCGCTTTCCTATGAAGATAAGATCTACGAAGGGAAGAGCAGTAAAGTGAAATCCAGGTCCAACAGATCTAAAGCGGTAGCTGAGGCAACACTGGCAGCACTGGAAGCCTATATGGGCATAAGCGGTATTTTGTATTTGGAAGGCTTGGAAAGTCTAAGGGTTTCCGGTAAGGAGGTATATGTATCTTTGGTAGGCTTTTCTCAGGATAATATTGAAGAGTCTCTTTCAGGCAGTTCAATAATTAGCCTTGATGAAAATGAGTCTGCAGTCAAAGCTGTGCTTGCAGCATTAAATAGAAAAATAAATACAGTAGCGTAAACAAATGGTAAAATATGGCCGATATATTATTTAGCGGAGAGTTTGCCTGCCTTATATAGCGGTGAGGCAGAGCCTAGATAAAAGGGAGGGGCAAACAGTGAAAAAGATAATTGGCATCCTTATGACTATTCTTATGTTAGTTTTAGCCGGGGGAGCTAACCAGACTTGGGTCTAGTAACTGTATAAGATATATCGGCCATAATAATGAGGTGAATATATGACTAGTAAGCTCAAAGCATATGTAACTTTAGTCGTTCTATTAGGGTTTGCATTTTTTATTTATACAATAGATAATGCTCAAAATCTTGACATTATGGGTGTCTTAATATTTGCCATGTTGTCGATTGTCGCAGAATCCCTTCTGATCATAACTCCAGGTGAAAGAGGTTTATCTGTCGGGTTCGCGATATCACTTGCATCAATACTTGTATTTGGTATACCTGAAGCTGCTTGGATAACAAGTGCCGGTGTTATGTTAAGAATAATAAAAATAGGAGATAAAAGGTATCATATATTCAATTATCCTGTCTATAAAAGCTTATTTAACGGAGCTAATATTATTATATCAATAGGATTAGCCGGACTTTGCTATGAAGGGTTTGGAGCTACTCCAGGCATAATAGATCTGAACTCGTCAATCCTTGCCATAATTGCAAGCATAATAGTCTACATACTGACCAATGCGATAATCATGTCAATTCTCATGCATCTTATTACCGGAGAAAAATTCATAACCAGTCTCTGCAAGGACATAGTCTGGGTAGTAAGGGATTACTTTGCCATGGCACCTCTTGCAATTCTTATGGCAATAGCTTACATAAACTACAAATTTGTTGGTGTTTTGCTTTTCTTCGGGCCGCTTCTTTTTGCCAGATATTCTTTTAAGCTATATATCGATATGAGAAACATATATATAGATACGGTTAAATCCCTGTCCCAGGCAGTTGAAGCGAAGGATCCCTATACCAACGGCCATTCCATAAGAGTAGGAGAATATGCATGCAGCCTAGCTGAAAGGCTTGGATTGTCACGGAGAAGAGTAGAGAATCTCAAGATAGCGGCGATACTTCATGATGTAGGGAAGATCGGTGTGGAGGAAGGCATACTCAATAAACCGGGAAGGCTTACGGAAGAAGAGTTTGATAAGATCAAGCAGCACCCCGAAATTGGAGTGAAGATCATAAAGGATATTGACTTTTTAAAGGATGCGTCGGAGATTATTCTCAGCCATCATGAAAGGTATGATGGTACAGGCTATCCTGAAGGCAGGAAGCATGAAGATATAATAATTGAATCACAGATACTCAGCCTTGCAGATGTGTTTGATGCTTTGACCTCGGAACGGCCATACCGTAATGCAATGACCGTTGAGGAAGCTCTGCAGATCATTGAGAACGGAAAGGGCAGCCAGTTTGATTACAGGCTTGCGGATGCTTTTATCAAGATGATTAAGGAAAATAAGGAGATGAAAAGGATTGCTGGTTGAAAGCTTAGGTACTTCGATTGTTGTAGGGAAGCTAAGAGGGGGAAGCCTTTCAAACATTAAGGATGCCAGCTTGGAGAAGTGGTATTTTTTTGTTTCCGGATTTCTTGTGGAATTTGCAGCGGTCTATATGGCATCAAAAGGTGCAGGGTTCTTCAGGGAGAACATTTTGTTCATACACGGCTTATCTTATATGCTCCTTTTCATAGGTATATATTTTAACTGGGGTACAATCGCCTTCAGGATT